>NZ_JBTNDI010000001.1:0-701385 GCF_054511075.1 Arthrobacter sp. TMS2-4 | reverse complement strand
GGGGGGGGTTGAGACACGGGTCCCGTCGGAGGGGTTACCTCCTCCACCAGCAGAACCGCAGAGGGTTCTTTTTCCGCTCAGCAGGCCTCCGCCCCACACCATGAACGCAAGGGGGCAGTAGACGAGGGTGACCCAGATGGGGACGAAGATCACCCAGGCGCCGAACTTCGCACGGTCGGCGATGGCACCGCTGATCAGGGCCACGGTGATGATGGCGAACGTCGCGCCGTAGCCGGCGCCGATGAGGTCCTCGGTGCCGATGAGCCCGGTCAGGCCGAACGAGGTGAACGGGTTGCCGAAGAGCTGGGCGATGCCGTCGCCGCCGGTCATCGAGTAGCCCCAGAGGACCCACACGATCCCCACGAGTCCGACGGCGATGAAGCTCATCATCATCATGTTCAGTGCGGCCTTGGCACGGGTCATCCCGCCGTAGAAGAAGGCGAGCCCGGGGGTCATGAGAAGTACGAGGGCGGCTGAGATCATCACCCAGACGTGGCCTGCTGTCAGATCCATCAAACACGATCCTTCCAAAGGGGCGGGGACTTCCCGCTCCTCCAGAATGCGATGGCAGTGTTTCGGACCCGGGGGCATCGCGTTGCGCGCAGGTTACAGCCGGAGCGCCCGGGTAAAGAGCCCGTGTCGGTCGTGTTTCCTTCAGGTTTCCGGGCACGCCGGACCTTGACGGGCAGCGGGCCGCAGCCCGCTCCTACGGACCCTAGCTGAGCAGGGCGTCGACGAACCCCTCGGCGTCGAACGGCGCAAGATCGTCGGCGCCCTCGCCCAGTCCGATCAGCTTGACGGGGACGCCGAGGCTGCGCTGGATGGCCACCACGATGCCGCCCTTCGCGGTCCCGTCCAGCTTGGTGAGCACGATGCCGCTGATGTTCACGACCTCGGCGAACACGCGGGCCTGGTTGAGGCCGTTCTGACCCGTCGTCGCGTCCAGCACGAGCAGCACCTCGTCCACGGTGCCCTGCTTCTCGATCACGCGCTTGACCTTGCCGAGCTCGTCCATGAGGCCCACCTTGTTCTGCAGGCGCCCGGCGGTGTCGATGAGGACGACGTCGACCTCCTCCTCGATACCGACCTTGACCGCCTCGAAGGCGACGGACGCGGGATCGGCGCCGTCGACGTCGGACTTCACCGTCGGCACGCCGACGCGCGCACCCCACGTGGACAGCTGCTCGGCGGCGGCCGCGCGGAACGTGTCCGCGGCTCCCAGCAGCACGTCCTTGTCATCGGCGACGAGCACGCGGGCGAGCTTGCCGACCGTGGTGGTCTTGCCCACCCCGTTGACGCCGACGACCATGACGATGGCGGGACGGTCCGCGTGCCGCTGGGTGGCGAGGGACCGGTCCATCGTGGGATCGACGAGCTTCACCAGCTCCTCCCGGAGCATGTCCTTGACCTCGGCCGGGTTACGGCTGCCTGCCACCTTGACCCGTTCGCGCAGCGCGTCCACGAGTTCCATGGTGGGCTCGGTGCCGAGGTCCGCCATGAGGAGGGTCTCCTCCACCTCGTCCCAGACGTCCTCGTCGATCTGGTCCCGGGACAGAAGGGCGAGGAGCCCCTTCCCGAGAGCGTTGTTGGACCGCACCAGGCGGGCGCGCAGCCGGGCGAGGCGCCCCTGAACGGGGTCGACGGTGTCCAGCCGCGGAGCGGCAGGAGCCTCCTCCAGGCCACTGAGATCGTTCGGGACGAGCACGTCCGTCGAAACGCCGTCGGGCCGCTCCAGGACGTCCGTGGACGTGGCACCGTGTGCCCCGTCCTCGAGCTGGTCGTCGGCGTCGCGGGGCGAGGAATACAGGCCCGGAGGGGTCCGTCTGCCCCGCACGAGGAGGACGGCGAGCGACCCGACCACGGCGATCGAGAGGAGGACGAAAATGACAGGCAGCAGGATCTCGTTCACTGATCCACCTTCTCATATGGGTCCTGTACGCCGGGATTGAACTCCGGCCCCGGGGCGGTGACAGAATGCGAGGACCATGGCCGGATTCCCTCGCGTACTCAAGCGCCCTTCCTTCCGCATCTCCCGCTCGGTACGAAGGACGGGGCCCGGAGGCGCGCCCGTCGAGGAACGGCAGCGCATCCCGCGGGAGATCCGGGTCCTCATCGCGGCCGCCTTCGTCATCGCCATCGGGTTCGGCCTCGTCGCGCCGATCCTGCCGCAGTTCGCGCAGAGCTTCGACGTCGGCGTCACCGCGTCGGCGGTGATCGTGAGCGCCTTCGCGTTCACGCGGCTCGTCTTCGCCCCCGCGGGCGGCCGACTCGTGGAGCGGCTCGGCGAGCGGCCGGTCTACCTCGTCGGGCTGCTCATCGTGGCCCTGTCCACCGCCGCCTGCGCCTTCGCGGCGGACTACTGGCAGCTCCTGGTCTTCCGCGCCCTCGGCGGGATCGGCTCGACGATGTTCACGGTCTCCGCGATGGGCCTGATCGTCCGGCTCGCCCCGCCCGCCATCCGCGGACGGGTCTCCGGGGCCTACGCGACCGCGTTCCTGCTCGGGAGCATCGGCGGCCCGCTCCTCGGGGGCCTGCTCGCCCGGTTCGGCCTGCGGGTGCCGTTCCTCGTCTACGCGGTGGCCCTGCTGGTCGCCTCCGCCGTCGTCTTCTTCCAGTTGAAGGACACCTCGCTCGCGGATCGCGCGGCGGCACGCGAGAAACCGGCCCTGACGGTACGTGAGGCGGTCTCGGACTCCGGGTACCGTGCGGCGCTCGCGTCCAGCTTCGCGAACGGCTGGTCCTCGTTCGGGGTCAGGATGGCGCTGGTGCCGCTCTTCGCGGACGCCGTCCTCGGGGCTGGTACGGAGATCGCCGGGATCTCCCTGGCCTTCTTCGCCGCGGGAACGGCCCTCGCCCTGACGATGTCGGGCGGACTCGCCGACTCCTTGGGCCGGCGGCCGCTCGTCATCACGGGACTGATCGTGAACGGGGCCGCGATGATCGCCCTCGGCTTCTCCGGGAATGTCGTGGTGTTCCTCGCACTGTGCGTCGTCGCGGGGATCGGCACCGGTTTGCTGAATCCTGCCCAGCAGGCGGCGGTGGCCGACGTCGTCGGATCCGACCGCAGCGGCGGCAGGGTCCTGGCGACCTTCCAGATGAGCTCGGACCTCGGCGCGATCCTCGGTCCGATCCTCGCCGGCCTCATCATCGACCAGCTGTCCTTCGGCTCCTTCGCCCTGGCCTTCACGGTGACCGGGATCCTGGCCTGCCTCGCCGCCGGCGTGTGGGCCGTCTCCCGGGAGACCCTGCCCCGGGAGACGCCGACCCGGGCGGAGCGCACCCCGCCGGCAGCCGACGGCGACGACACGGCGGGCCGCCGCGGCACCGGTCCCGCCGCGGAGGAGCAGGGAAGCTAGCCGACGGAGTCCTCGCGCTCGGTGATGCGCTGGCTGATCACCGTGGACACACCGTCGCCCCGCATCGTCACGCCGTACAGGGCGTCGGCAACCTCCATCGTGCGCTTCTGGTGCGTGATGATGATCAACTGGCTCGACTCCCGCAGTTCCTGGAAGATCGTGATCAGGCGCCCGAGGTTCGTGTCGTCCAGGGCCGCCTCCACCTCGTCCATGACGTAGAACGGCGAGGGACGGGCCTTGAAGATCGCGACCAGGAGGGCGACGGCAGTCAGCGACCGTTCGCCGCCGGAGAGCAGGGACAGCCGCTTGATCTTCTTGCCGGCGGGCCGTGCCTCGACCTCGATGCCGCTGGCGAGCATGTCCGTCGGGTCCGTGAGCACCAGCCGGCCCTCGCCACCCGGGAAGAGGGTCGCGAAGACGTGCTCGAACTGGTCGGCGGTGTCCCGGAACGCGGCGGTGAAGACCTGCTCAACGCGCTCGTCGACCTCCCGGATGATGTCCAGCAGGTCCTTCCGGGTCGCCTTGAGGTCAGCGAGCTGGGTGCTGAGGAACTGGTGGCGTTCCTCGAGCGCCGCGAACTCCTCCAGGGCGAGGGGATTCACCTTGCCGAGGGCGGCGAGGTCCCGCTCGGCCCGCTTCAGCCTCTTCTCCTGCTCCTGCCGCACGAACGGGATGCCCTGCGGCACGGGATTGCCGTCGTCGTCGACCGGAGCGCGCAGTGCGGCCCACTTGTCCTCCACCACCGTGTCCCCGGGCACGGGCAGGTGTGGGCCGAACCCGTCCACGAGGTGGTCCGGGGTGAGGCCGAGCTCCTCGATGGAGCGGTTCTCCAGGGCCTCGATCCTCAGGCGCTGCTGCGTGCGAGCGAGCTCGTCCCGGTGCACCGAGTCGGTCAGCCGTGCCAGTTCGACGCCGAGGGCCGCGGTGGACACCCGCACCTCCTGGAGCTCGGCCTCCTGCTGCCGGCGCAGCCGCTCGGCGGCATCGCGCTGCTCCGCCGCGACGGCCACCGATCGCGCGGCGTGCTGCTCCGCCCGCCGCGCCGCCGCGGCGACCTGGGCGGCGCGGACGGCCTGGGCCGCGCGGATCCTCGCCTTCTCGGCCGCCTGCTCGCGCGCGCGGCGTTCGGAGTGCGCCGCGCGTTCGAGCGATGCCGCCCGGTTCGCGAGCGCGGCGAGTTGCTCCTCCCTGCTGCGCAGGGCGAGGCGGGCGTCCAGCTCGGCTTGTCGGGCGTCCACCGCGGCGCGCCGCAGGGCGTCGCGGTGCTCGCTCGAGGGCTCGGCCTCCACGGGCTGCTCCTGGAGGTCCTTCAGCCGCTGGACGGCCTCCTGCAGCCGCGTCTCCTCCTGCGCGAGATTGTCCTCCGCGGCGCGCACGAGCAGCGTCAGACGCTCGGCCTCCCCACCCGCGGACCGGAGCTCGGCGTGCAGCCGGCCGAGCCTCTCGGCGACCGCCGCCATCCGCGCGTCCGATTCGTGCAGGCGTTCGAGCGCGGCATCGACGCGGTCCTGCGCCGCCTCGCGGGCGGACCGCGCCGCGGCGAGGCGGAACCGCAGACGGTCGGCAGCGGCGACGGCCAGGCCCAGCTTCTCCTCGGTGTCCTCGGCGGCGGCCCGCAGTTCGAGGGACCCTGCGGCTCCGGGTGCGCCGCCGCGGGCCGCGTGGCGGGACAGGACGTCGCCGTCGCGCGTGACCGCCAGGGGCGCGGTGCCGTCCTCGACCGCGCGGCGCGCCGCCTCGAGGTCAGCGACCACGACGGCGCCGGCGAGCAGCGCAGCCACGGCCGGCTGCAGGGCGGCCGGGGCGGCCACGACGGCGAGGGCGGGGACGACGGCGGCAGGCTCCGGTTCGGGGGCGGTCTTTTCCGGACGGGTGGTCCCTCCGAGGCCGGAGGCGACGACGAGCGAGACCTGGCCTGCGTCGTCGTGCTTCATGCGCTCCATGGCCCGCGCCGCCGCGGCGACACTCCCGACAGCGACGGCGTCGGCGAACCCTGCGAGCGCCGCCACGACCGCCTTCTCGAAACCCGGGGCCACGTGCAGGAGCTGGGCGAGCGGCTCGAGCACACCGTCGAGCCCCGCGGCGAGGAGGGCCGCGGAGCCGTCGCGCTGCTGCAGGCCCTCGCGCTGCGCCTCGAGCCGCGCGGTCAGGGCGCCGCGCTCTCGCTCCGTGGCTCGCTCCTCCTCCACGAGCGCGGCCGCGTCGGCGGTGCTGGCCCGGAGGACCCGGGAGGCCTCCTCGTACTCGGCGTCGAGGCCTTCCTCGCCCTCCTCGTCCCCGGCGACCCGGCCCTCGAGCGCCTGGAACTCGCGCTCGGCCGTGCGCCGTCGTTCCTCGGCTGCGGTGATGGATGTGCGGAGGCGCCCGAGCTCGGCGACCGCGGATTCGACGCGCGAACGCGCCGTACCCACGGCGCCGGCGAGCCGGGCGTCCCCCTCGCGCCGGTCGGCAGCGGTGCGCAGGAGGCGGGCGAGCCGCGCGTCCTCGGCCGCGGATGCCTCTTCCGCGGAGCGACGGGCCGCGAGGGTCTGCTCGAGGGCATGGCCGAGGGAGGCCACCTCCTCCTCCAGTCCGGCGACCTCCGCGCGCACGCGCTCGGCCTGGCGGTCGAGGTGGTCGGGATCACGGCCCTGGTCCTGTTCCGTCGCCTGCCCGAGGAGGTGCCCGCGGTCCTCGGCGCGCGTGGCGAGGGCGGCAAGCTTCTCGCGGGCGCTCGAGAGCGCATGCCATGCCTCGCGTGCCCGGTTGAGGGCGGGGACGGACGCGGCGGCGGCCTGCTCGAGCTCCGCCTGCCGCTCCTGGCCGATGCCGAGTTGCTGCCCGATCTCGTCGCGGCGTGCCTGCAGTGCTGCCTCCGCCGCGACGTCCCGCTCGAACCCGGCGCGTAGGGTCACGAGTTCGTCGGCGAGCAGTCGCGACCTCGCGTCACGTACTGCGTACTGCACGTGCTGCGCGCGCCGCGCGACCTCCGCCTGCTTCCCCAGCGGCGTGAGCTGCCGGCGCAGCTCGCCTGTGAGATCGGACAGCCGCGCGAGATTCGCCTGCATCGCGTCGAGCTTCCGCACCGTCTTCTCGCGCCGCCGGCGGTGCTTGAGGATTCCCGCGGCCTCCTCGATGAAGCCGCGCCGTTCCTCGGGGGTGGCGTGCAGCACGGTGTCCAGTTGCCCCTGGCCGACGATGACGTGCATCTCACGTCCCAGCCCGGAGTCGGAGAGGAGTTCCTGGATGTCGAGGAGCCGGCAGCCCTTGCCGTTGATGGCGTACTCGGAACCGCCCGCCCGGAAGAGCGTGCGGGAGATCGTCACCTCGGAGTACTCGATGGGCAGGGCGCCGTCGGCGTTGTCGATGGTGAGGGAGACCTGGGCCCGCCCGAGCGGCGCACGCCCGGTCGTCCCTGCGAAGATGACGTCCTCCATCCGGCCGCCCCGGAGCGTCTTGGCACCCTGCTCGCCCATGACCCATGCCAGGGCGTCGACGACGTTGGACTTGCCGGACCCGTTGGGCCCGACGACGGCGGTGACGCCCGGCTCGAACTCGAAGGTGGTTGCCGAGGCGAAGGACTTGAACCCTCGCACGGTTAGACTCTTCAGATGCACGGTGTCAGGATCTCCAGAGGGAATAGGACCTCCCCAATCTACTGGAACCCACCGACAGTACTCGGCAGCGGTTAGCCAAGCCGGCGGTCCCGGACGCCTCCGGAGTGACCGCCATCGAAATACAAAGTAGGCTTACGAAAGTTTCAGCAGTATCCGAAGGCGTCCAGGCCGACCCATCCATGGGTCATTTCCGGCCACAGACCGGCGCTATCAGTTGACGAGGCAGGAAATTTGACCGGTAACGCGACCTTCCGACATGACAACACGGCCTTGCTCGCCGTCACGAGTGTGGAGGCGCCCGTAGTCGTCAGTTCCGCAGAGTTCGACGAACGGCTTGCCCCCAGCCTCAAGCGACTGCGCCTCTCCAAGCGGCTCCTCGAGCGCGTGGCCGGCGTCACCGAGCGTCGGTGGTGGTCCCCCGGCTCGGACTTCGACGACGCCGCCATCGAGGCCGGCGCCAAGGCGATGGCCGAGGCGGGCATCGAACCGGGCGAGGTGGGCCTGCTCATCAACACGTCGGTAACCCGGCGCAACCTCGAACCGTCGGTCGCCGTGAAGATCCACCACTCCCTCGGCCTGCCCTCCTCGGCCATGAACTTCGATCTGGCGAACGCCTGCCTCGGGTTCGTCAACGGCATGACCCTCGCCGCGAACATGATCGATTCCGGGCAGATCAAGTACGCCCTGATCGTCGCGGGCGAGGACGCCCAGCAGACCCAGGAAGCCACGTTCCGGCGGCTCAACCGGGAGGACTCGACGCGCCAGGACTTCCTCAGCGAGTTCGCGACCCTCACGCTCGGCTCCGGCGCGGCCGCCGCCGTCCTCGGGCCCGCGGACCTGCACCCGGGCTCGCACCGCATCCTCGGCGGGGTGTCCCGTGCCGGGACGGAGCACCACGAACTGTGCGTCGGCGGGATCGACGGCATGTACACGGACACCAAGGGCCTGCTCGACGGCGGCCTCGACCTCGTGGTCACCGCATGGCACGAGGCGCAGGCCGACGGCTGGGCGTGGGACTCCATGGACCGGTACGTCACCCACCAGGTCTCCAACTCCTACACGAACGCGATCATCAAGGCCGTCGACCTCGAGCGCGAGCGGGTGCCGATCACCTTCCCGCACTGGGGCAATGTGGGGCCGGCGTCCCTGCCCATGACCCTCGCCCAGGAGGGCGCGTCCCTGAAGACCGGGGACCGCGTCCTGTGCCTCGGCGTCGGGTCCGGACTCAACACCTCGATGATGGAGATTGCGTGGTAGCACTCCCCGGCGTCGACCCCTCCTGGTCGACGTACCTCGATGTGCCCTCGACCAGCGGGGCGGATCGCCCCGGCACTAGTCATCGCTGGCACTACCTCGACAACGGCGCCGACCTCGAGGACGGCACGGTCCGGGGGACCCTGCTCTGCGTCCACGGCAACCCCACATGGTCCTACCTCTGGAGGACCTACCTGGCCGCCGGCCGCGCCGCCGGCTGGCGCGTCATCGCCGTCGACCAGCTCGAGATGGGTTACTCCGAGCGGACCGGCGTGTTCCGTCGACTGGGCGACCGCATCACCGACCTCGAGGACTTCGTCGCCGCCGTCGGGCTCACCGGTCCAGTGGTCACCGTCGGCCACGACTGGGGTGGCGTCGTCAGTCTCGGCTACGCCCACCGGAACCGGGAGGACCTGGCCGCCGTCATCCTCACCAACACCGCCATCCACCAGGACCCGGCCCGCGCCATTCCGGCCCCGCTCAGGCTCGCTCTCGCGCCGGGTGTCCACGGCCTCGGGACCCGCACCACCAGCGCCTTCCTCGATGTGACCCTCGCCCTTGCACGTCCGGCCCTCGCCCCGGACGTGCGCCGTGCCTTCAAGGACCCCTACCGCACCGCCGACGACCGTCAGGGCATCGCGCACTTCGTGTCGGACATCCCCGCGGACCCCTCGCACCCCAGCTACCCGGCGCTGACCGCGACGGCCGAGGGCATCCGCAGCCTCGACGTCCCCGTCCTCATGATGTGGGGGCCGCACGACCCGATCTTCTCGGACCCCTACCTGGAGGACCTGGCACGGCGCCTCCCCTCGGCCGACGTCCACCGCTTCGAGCATGCGAGCCACCTCGTGCAGGAAGACGCCGACACGGCGTCGACGGCGATGGAGTGGCTTACCGAACGCTCCGTAGGACACCCCGCGCCCTCCGTCGACGCGCCGCCCCCCGGCGATGCACCGTACGTCCCGCTCGGGCAGCGCCTCACCGACCTGGCCGCCGGGCCGGCCGCCGCGCGGACCGCCGTCGCGGAGATGACGTCCTCGGGCGCGCCCCGCACCCTGTCCTGGCGGGAGCTCGCCGACGACGTCACCGCCGTCGCCGCGGGCCTGACCGCGCTCGGCTACGGCCCCGGCAGCCGGATCAGCCTCCTCGTCCCGCCCGGCGTGGACCTGACGGTCCTCATCTACGCGTGCCTGCGCATCGGCGCCGTGATCGTCGTCGCCGATGCCGGCCTCGGCGCCCGCGGTCTCAGCCGTGCCGTCAAGGGGTCAGCGCCCGACGTCGTCATCGGCATCGAACGTGCCCTCGTCGCCGCCCGCGCCTTCGGGTGGCCCGGACGGCGGATCAGCGCCGCTCCCCTGTCACCGGCCAGGCGCCGGGCACTGGGCGTGGAGGCCTCGCTCAACGACCTGCGTGCCGCACGGCCCGCGACGCCCCCCGCCGTGGCACCCGACGCCGACGCCGCCATCCTCTTCACCTCCGGCTCCACGGGCCCGGCGAAGGGCGTCGTCTACACGCACCGGCAGCTCTCCGCCATGCGCGACGCCGTCGCGGCCACCCTGGGACTCGGCGAGGGCGCCTCCCTCGTTGCGGGCTTCGCGCCGTTCGCGCTGCTCGGGCCGGCGCTCGGCGCCACCTCGGTCACACCGGCCATGGACGTCACGGCGCCCCGGACCCTGACCGCGCAGGCGCTGGCCGACGCCGCGGACGCGATCGACGCGACCGTCGTCTTCGCATCACCGGCAGCCCTCCGCAATGTGCTGGCCACCGCGGGTGACCTCACCGACGCGGGAAGGACGGCTCTCCGCCGGATCTCCCTGCTGCTCTCGGCCGGAGCGCCGATTCCCGTCCCGCTCCTCGAGGCGGTGCAGGACCTCGTTCCCTCGGCCGCCCTGCACACCCCCTACGGCATGACGGAGTCCCTGCTCGTCGCGGACATCGACCTCGCGGGCATCCGCCGTGCGGCGGATGCAGCTCGGGACGGTCTCGACGGTGCCGGCGGCGGGGTGTGCGTGGGCCTCCCCGTGCACGGTGCCCGCGTGTCCGTCAGCCCGCTCGAGGCCGACGGCGCGGCGACCGGCGAGCCGACCACGGTCCCGGGACGCACGGGCGAGATCCTCGTCGACGCGCCCCACGTCAAGGACCGCTACTTCCGGCTGTGGAGGACGCAGCAGGAGTCCACGCGCACTCCCCCGTGGCACCGCACCGGCGACGTCGGCCACTTCGACGCCGACGGACGCCTCTGGGTGGAGGGCCGGATGGGCCACATCATCACGGCGGCCTCCGGTGTCCTGACGCCCGTCGCGCTCGAGCAGTCGCTGGAGACCATCGACGGCGTCCGGCTCGCCGCCCTCGTGGGGACCGGCCCCGCCGGCACCCAGGCCGTCGTCGCGGTCCTCGAGACGGACGATGCAGGACGACGCCCGGCCCTTGCGGACCCACCACTCGCGGACGCGGCACGGGCGGCCGCCGTGCGACATGGGATCGACCTCTCCGCCGTGATCACCGTCCCCGCCCTCCCGGTGGACATCCGGCACAACGCGAAGATCGATCGCACACGCATCGCGCAGTGGTGTGGCCGGTTCCTCTCCGGCATCCGTGCGGGGTCCCTGTGACCGTCCTCGTCACCGGGGCGAGCGGAATGCTGGGGCGCGCCGTCGCCGAACACCTTCTCGCTGCCGGGGACGACGTCCGATGTCTCCAGCGCCGTCCCTCCGGCATCTCCGGTGCGCAGGATGTCCTGGGGTCGATCACCGATCCCGTGATCGTCGCCACCGCCGTGCAGGGCTGCCGCGCCGTGATCCACCTGGCGGCGAAGGTGTCCTTCACGGGGGCTCCCGCCGACTTCGACCGCACCAACATCGACGGGACCCGGATCCTGCTGGACGCCGCCCAGGCCGCCGGAGTAACCGACGTCGTCCACGTGTCCTCGCCGTCCGTCGCGCACGATGGCTCCTCACTGGTCGGGGCTCCCGCCGGCACCGCGGACCCGGAGCACGCCCGCGGTGACTACGCCCGCACCAAGGCCTCCGCGGAGCTGCTCGCGCTGGCGCGCTCGACGCCGTCGTTCCGGGTCGCCGCGATCCGGCCCCACATCGTGTGGGGCCCCGGCGACACCCAGCTGGTCGACCGCGTGATCGACCGCGCGCGGCACGGCCGTCTGCCCCTGCTCGACGGCGGGACGGCACTCATCGATACGACGTACGTCGACAATGCGGCGTCGGCCATCGTCGCCTGCCTGCGGCGCATGGACGCGGCGCAGGGCCAGGCTCTCGTCGTCACCAACGGCGAGCCCCGCCCGATCGCCGAGCTGCTCGCGGGGATCTGCCGGGCCGGCGGGGTCGAACCACCCGTCCGGTCCGTCCCCGGAGCACTCGCGCGCGGTGCGGGATCCGTCATCGAGCGGGTCTGGCTGCGGCTGGGCCGGACGGATGAACCGCCCATGACCCGCTTCCTGGCGGAGCAGCTGTCGACGGCGCACTGGTTCGACCAGCGGCACACGCGCACCGTGCTCGACTGGCGCCCGTCCGTGAGCGTCGACGAGGGACTCGAGCGCCTGGCGGCGTTCTACAGGTAGCCCCGGTGCGGCGCTCCTTTCCCTGAGCGCGCAGGTGTGGCGGGTCCCGCCGTCGAGAACCCACCCCGGGTGCGCGACGGGCGCGGACCCGGGCCTCGTCGGACAGTCCGGGAACGCAGAAGGACGGGATGCGTGATGCATCCCGTCCTTCTGACCGTCGAACTGGTGTTGCCGGCCGTGCGACCCGACTAGCGGGTGTAGTACCCGTCCACGGACATGGCGCTGACCGAGTGGACCAGGGTGCCCTGCGAGGCGTTCAGGGCGCTGACCATCTGCCCGTTGCCGAGGTAGATCCCGACGTGGCTGCCGCCGTTCTGGCTCACCAGGTCACCCGGCTGGGGGTTGCTGGTCGGCGTCATGGAGGCGAACTGGGCCCAGGTGGTGCGCGGCAGGTCGATGCCGTTCTGGGCGTAGGCCCACTGCACGAAGGCCGAGCAGTCCCAAGCGCCGAACGCGGTTCCGCCGTACACGTAGCCGGAGCCGACGCCCTGCATGGCCGTGCCGACGATGCCGCCGCCACCGATGGGCGCGATCGACGCCGCGGACTGCAGGCTGTAGGCGGGGGTGGCTGCCGGAGCAGGTGCTGCGGCGGGAGCGGCAGGTGCCGGCGCTGCGACCGGGGCTGCCACGGGTGCTGCGACTGGGGCTGCCACGATGGATGCCGACTGCACCGAATACTGCGCGGGGGCAGCAGGAGCGGCGGATCCACCGAGGGAGATCGACTGGCCGGGGTAGATGACCGACGCGTAGCCAAGGCCGTTGGCCGCGAACAGGGCGTCGAGGCTGATGCCGTGCATGGCGGCGATGGACCCGAGGGTGTCGCCGGCCTGGACGGTGTGGGTGCCGGCCGCTGCCGACTGGGTGCTGACCTCGCCGGCGGCGTTCGCGGGAAGCGACGCGCCGAGCATGAGGCCGGATGCAACGGCGACGACGGCGGCAGGCTTGCCGGCGACCGAGGCGCTTGCGGAGAAGGCCCGCGAGGCGGTGACGAAGGGGTTGGTGCGCGTGGGGACTGCCCGGTGGCGCGCGTTATGGCTCTGCTTGGACATAATGATGCCTTTCCCAATGCCTGCGAAGTTAGCTGTCGGGTTCGGATGGGACATCCGGACACGCTTCCTACAGACCGTCGTCCCCAGTACCGGTCTGCGCGTGTCTTTACCCCTAGGACCCGTGATCGAGTCCGCTAGTGGTTCCCCCGCCCCTGTCGAATGTGTAGTGCGAACGGTCCGTCCTCATCGACAGGGTTAGGCAGTGTGAGGATGGGCGCCCATCCGTTGTGGATCGGACGCGAGACCAACCGTACCGGCTGGTAACGCCAGTTGTCACATTTAGATCACGAGGTGTGGATCACCTTTTTCTGCCCCGAGATCTCAGATCCGTGCATTGCGTGGTCTGGCCTGGCAGGACGGGCACAGGTAGGACGACCTGTTCATGAACGATTCGCGGCGCAGCAGCGTGGTCCGTCCCTCGGACGCGCACCGGCGGCAGGGCCGGCCCTCCCGCCCGTAGGCCTCCAGATCACGGGCGAAGTACCCCGACGCACCGTTCACGTTCACGTACAGGGAATCGAAGCTGGTGCCGCCGGCCGCCAGTGCCCGTTCCATCACCGAGGTGACGGCGTCGACGATGCGTCGGGTGTCGGGGCGACGCATGGTGTCCGTGGGGCGCGCGTAGTGGAATCCGGCCGCCCAGAGCGCCTCGTCGGCGTAGATGTTGCCGATCCCGGAGATGAGCCCCTGATCGAGGAGGGCACGTTTGAGACCTGTCCGGCGCGCGCGCAGGCGTTCGTGGAACAGGTCGAGGGAGAATCCGGGGTCGAGGGGATCGCGCGCGATGTGTGCCGCCTGCCGGGGTACGAGTGGCAGGTTCGAGGCGCCGAGCCCGCCGGGCAGGCCGTCCGGCGTGGCCTCCAACTCTGTGACGAACATCCCGCCGAAGATCCTCTGGTCGACGAACCGCAGCTCGCCCGGCAGCGCTGTGCCGTCGTCGTCGTCCGCCGGGGAGAGTGCGAAGCGGACCTTCAGGTGCTTTTCCGATGGAGCATCGGGTGCCTCGACCAGGAGCTGTCCGCTCATCCCCAGGTGCGCCATCAGCGCGACGTGCGGGCGGTCGCGGGGATCGTCGGGGTCCTCGAGGATCATCCACAGGAACTTCCCCCGGCGCACCACATCCCCCACCCGGGCGCCGGCGACGGTGCCGACGAAGTCCTCGACGCCGTCGAGGTGCCGCCTCAGGGACCGGGGATCGAGGACGTCCACTGCGTCGATGGTGCGGCCCGCCACCCAGCGCACGAGGCCGCGGCGGACGACCTCGACCTCGGGAAGTTCAGGCACTCAGGGTCCGTCGGGCGACAGGGTGGGATCGGGGACACCGGGGCTGCGGCCGTCGGCCGGAGCGGCGTCGGCCGGACGACCCGACGGCAGTGGATCCGGCGGTACGGCGAGCGTCTTCCAGGATGCGGCGGCGGCCTCCTGCTCGGCTTCCTTCTTCGAGTTGCCGCAGCCGGAACCGTACTCCGTTCCGCCGATCAGCAGGCGCGCCGTGAACGTCCGGGCGTGATCCGGCCCCGTCCCGTCGACGCGGTAGTCGATCACCCCGAGCCGCCGGGCAGCCGCCGTCTCCTGGATGCGGGTCTTCCAGTCGGTTCCCTCGCCCAGCACCGCCGCATCGCGCAGCAGCGGCCCGATCAGTCGCATCACCATGGCGCGGGCCGTCTCGATGCCGTGGCTGAGGTAGGCGGCCCCGATGACGGCCTCCATGGTGTCCGCGAGGATCGACGCCTTGTCCCGCCCGTTCGTCAGCTTCTCGCCCTGCCCCAGCAGCACGTAGCTGCCGAGGTCGAGGGCGCGGGCCACTCCGGCGAGTGCCTTGGTGCTGACGACGGCGGAGCGCCTCTTGGCGAGGTCCCCCTCGGAAAGATCGGGGTGGTCCCGGTACAACGCATCAGTGACCGCCAGTCCGAGCACCGAGTCGCCGAGGAACTCCAGGCGCTCGTTCGTCGGGATCCCGCCCTTCTCGTAGGCGTAGGAGCGGTGCGTGAGGGCAAGACGAAGCGTCCCGGTGTCGATGTCGACACCGAGACGCTTCGTGAGGTCTTCCGTATTCTTCACAACTGCATCAGCTGATCCAGCACCGGACGGGCGCCGGGCGGGCGTGAGCCCTGCCGTGCGCGGGTCCGTTGTCAGACGTCGGCGACCTTGCGGCCCTTGTACTCCAGGAACAGCGGGGTACCGGCGGAATCGGTGACAACCTTGGCCTGGTGGGCGAGGCTGTAGGTGACGCGGCCGTTCTCGAGGGTCTTGACCAGCTTGGGGGCGGTTGCCTTCCACTGGGACCGGCGTGCGCGGGTATTCGCGCGGGACATTTTCCGTTTCGGGACAGCCACGGCTAACTCTCTTCCTTCTCGTCTGACTCTGACTTGGGTGCCGCGTCCTGCTCGGCGGCAGTGCCCGTCAGCCCGGCAAGGGCTGACCAGCGAGGATCCAAAACTTCATGGTGGTGGTCCGGATTGTCGTTGAGCTGGGTTCCGCACTCGGAACACAGACCCTGGCAATCCTCTCGGCACACCGGCTGGAATGGCAGCGACGTAACCACCGCATCCCTCAGCACGGGTTCCAGATCGACCGAATCGTTCTCCACCCTGTGCTGTTCTTCTTCCTCTTCCACCGACAGCGACGCGGAGTCGCTGTAGAAGAAGAGTTCCTGGATCTCCACATCGCGATCGAACCGCAGTGGCTCCAGGCACCGGCCGCACTCGCCGGTCACTTCGACGTTGGCCGTTCCCGATACCAGGATTCCCTCGTGCACCGATTCGAAGCGCAGATCCAGTTCCATGTCGGAACCTTCCTGCACGCCGATCAGGGCGACACCGAAATCCTTGGGTACCGGTGCATGTTCTTCGATTGTCCGCATGCTTCCCGGACTGCGTCCGAGATCCTTGACACTGAATGTCAAAGGCGAACTGAGATCGCTTTTAATGGTGACTCCTGTAGAACATATGACCGACGTACCATCCTAGCCTGATCAGGCGGGCAGGCCCAAAACGGGTAGGGCGTCGGTGGTGTTCGGGGATCACGACGTCCGCAGCCGCCTGTTCACGGCGTCCGGGACGAAGGGCGTCACGTCGCCGCCGAGGGCCGCGACCTCCTTCAGCAGGGTCGAGGAGACGTGCGCGAATTCGGTGTCCGTCGGCAGGAACACGGTGTCGATGTCCGCAAGGTGGCGGTTCATGGTGGCCATGGGGAGCTCGTAGTCGAAGTCGAGGCCGGACCGCAGGCCCTTCACGAGGGCGGACGCCCCCTGTTCCCGGCAGAAATCCGCGAGCAGACCGTCGCCCATCGGGAGCACCGACACCCCGGGGAGGTGCGCGAGGCTCTCCGCGCAGAAGGCCATGCGCTGCTCCAGGTCGAAGCGGTACGTCTTCGCGTAGTTCGTCGAGACCGCGACGATCACCTCGTCGAAGAGCCGTGCGGCGCGGCTGATCACCTCGAGGTGGCCATTGTGGAGGGGGTCGAAGGATCCGGGGCAGACGGCGCGGCTCATTCCCCCACCGTACCCAGTCCCGCCGGCCCGCGACGGACCGGGCGAACCCCCGGCGGCGGGAGCGGCAATACTGGTGGGATGACGACAGACGATCGGACTTCCTCCAGGCGGGCTATCGGCGACGCGCCGTGGATGCGGGCGGCGCGCGGCGCGAACCTGCTCGGTGACGACGGACGACTCGGCATCACCATCTTCGAGGAGGTCACGGCCCTCGCGCAGCAGCACGCGGCGATCAATCTCGGCCAGGGCTTCCCCGACGAGGACGGGCCGCAGGAGATCCTTGACGCGGCCCGGGCGGCCATCGCCGACGGCGCGAACCAGTACGCACCGGGTCAGGGGCTCGCCGTGCTGCGCCACGCGATCGCCGCCCACCAGGAGCGCTTCTACGGGCTCTCGGTGGACCCGCAGACCGAGGTGATCGTCAGCACGGGCGCCACCGAGTCCATCGCCGCCGCGATCCTCGCCTTTGCCGGGCCCGGAGACGAGGTGCTGACGTTCGAACCGTTCTACGACTCCTACGGCGCCGTCATCGGCCTCTCGGGGGCGACGCACACCACGGCCCCGCTGCGCGCTCCGGACTTCCAGCCCGACGCGGCGACCCTCGAGGCCGCGTTCAGCGAGCGTACGAGGATCGTCGTCGTCAACAATCCCCACAATCCGACGGGCAGTGTCTTCACCCGCGACGCCCTCGAGCTGATCGTGCGGCTGGCGGAGCGCCACGGCGCGATCATCGTCACGGACGAGGTGTACGAGCACCTCACCTTCGGCGCCGGATACGTGCCGATCGCGTCCCTGCCCGGAGCGGCTGGGCGGACCCTCAGTATCTCCTCCGCCGGGAAGACCTTCTCCGTGACGGGCTGGAAGATCGGCTGGCTCAGCGGGCCGGCCGAGCTCGTCGCCCAGGTGCGCACCGTCAAGACCTTCCTCACCTACACCTCCGGCACGCCGTTCCAGGGCGCGGTCGCCCAGGGCCTGGCCCTGCCGGACGAGTTCTTCGCCTCCGTTGCCGGCACCCTCCGGAAGAAGCGCGACCTCCTGGGTGAGGGCCTCCGCGCGGCCGGGTTCGACGTCGTCGAGCCCCAGGGCACGTTCTTCACCATGGTGGACGCTGCACCGCTCGGCATCGAGGACGCCACGGACCTCGCGCGCCGGCTGCCGGGTCTGATCGGCGTCGCCGCGATCCCGGTCGCGATGTTCTGCCATGCCGAGGGCGCCGACCACACCCGGTCGATGCTCCGCTTCGCGTTCTGCAAGAAGGTCGACGTGATCGAGGAGGGCGCACGGCGCCTGGCGACCCTGCGGGGGCGCCTGTGAGCGCCGGGCCGCGCACCGGTCCGGACTCCGGGCCCGACGGGGAGTTCGAGGTCCCCACCCGCTGGCTGCCCGGGACGGGCGCGTACGCGGAGCTCGACGAGGACGCCCACATCGAGGGGGCCCTGATCCTCAGCATCGGCGGCGCCCAGCAGTCCCACGTGGACCTGCTGCATCCCGGCCGGGTCTTCTACGAGTACCTGCAGCGCATCGCGAACGTCATCGACCTGGCTGCGCCCGCCGGGGTCCCCCTGCGGGTCCTGCACCTCGGCGCGGGAGCCCTCACCCTCGTCCGCTACGTCCAGGCCACGCGGCCGGGCTCCCGGCAGGTCGCCGTCGATCTGGAGGCGGAGTTGATCGACTTCGTCCTCGGCGCCATGCCACTGCCGGCGGGGACGTCCTGCGAGATCATCGCCGGCGACGCCGCCGATGCGGTGCTCGAACAGCCCGACGCGGCCTTCGACGTCGTCGTGCTGGACATCTTCGCGGGAGCGGACGCACCCGCCCACCTGACCGGCCCGGACTTCGTGGCGCACCTGCTGCGCGTGTGCGCCGACGACGGCGTAGTGCTCGTGAACGTCGGCGACGACCCGCCGCTCGCCTTCGCCCGTGCGCAGAGCCGCCAGCTCTCCGCACTCGCGCCGGCCACCGCCGTCCTGACCGAGGCGGCCATGGTCGACGGCGACCAGGCGGGCAACGTCATCGTCGCCGCCCGCCGCGCGGCCTGGCCTGCGGACTGGACGCGGGCGCTGCTGGCCGCCGGCCCCCACCCGGCGGCCGTCCTGACAGGCCCGGACCTCGCGCGCTTCGAGGAGCCTCCCGCCTAGGAGTGCGGCCCATCCGCGGGCGCCGCCCGGACGAAGTACCGCCGACAGGCAGCGCTGACGACGGCGGTACGCTTGACAGGACAGGTGCGCGACGACCGTCTCCGGGATCATCGGAGGGCTCCGCGCCCGATCGACAGCACTGCACCACGGGGAGGAGACGCGCATGGTCGGCGGCCTTCCCTATGTCCGGGCGCTCACGCTCGTCTCGCTGATCATGTCGGTGTCCGCCGCGTCCCACGTCCTCGCCGCCGGACACCTGCCGCACCTCGGGTTGATCCTGCTGCTCGGCTCACTGCTCCTCGTCCCGATGACGCTGCTCACCCGACGTGTCCTCTCCGCCCGGTCGGCAATCCTTGTCATGGGTGCGGGACAGCTTCTGCTGCACACCCTCTTCGACATGACCGCCGCTCCTGCGGTCTGCCAGAGCTCCTCGGCGGTGCCCGGCCATCACGCGGCCTTCGAGCTCGCCTGCGCGCCGGCCGCGCAGGACCAGCTGGGCGCCTCCTCCGGGGGCCTCGCGATGCTGCTGCTGCACGCGCTCGCCACGGTGGTCCTGGCCCTCGCGGTCTCCCGCAGCGACCGCGCGCTGGAACTCCTCCGTGCGTGGCTCCGGCCGCTGTTCGTTCTTCCGGCGCTCGCCCCACAGGCTCCACCGCGCCGCCGTCCGGTCCGGGACGTCCCGCCGCCCGTCGCACCGCTTTCGGTGCACGCCTCGGTCCCGACCCTGCGGGGTCCGCCGCGCGCCTGCGCGCTGCCGAGCTGACCCAGACGTCCCGACGGACGCTGGGGTCCGGTGGCGCTCCCCTGCACCGCTCCCCAGTTCCGAAGCCGCTCCACGTCCTCCCGCCGACGCGGGCCGGAGCGCACCCTGCGAAAGGCAGTCCCATGTCCTACCCCCGTACTTCGCGCGCCCTCACCACCGGCGCCGTCGCCCTCGCCACCGCCGGCCTGATGGCCGTCGGCCTCGGTGCGGCCGGCGCGCACGTCACCGTCGCCCCTACCACCACCACCGAGGACGGGTACGCGCAGCTCACCTTCAGCGTGCCCAACGAATCCGAGACCGCGGGCACGAACAAGCTCGAGGTGCAGCTGCCCACCGAGCAGCCGTTCACCTCCGTGCGGGTCAAGCCGGTGGAGGGCTGGACGGCCGAGGTGGTCACCGGAGCCCTGCCCGAGCCCGTCACCACCCCCGACGGCGCCACGCTCAGCGAGGCGCCCCTGTCCGTCGTGTGGACGGCGGACGCGGGAGCTGAGATCTCGCAGCAGGAGTACCAGACGTTCTCCATCTCCGTGGGCCGCCTGCCGGAGGCGGGATCCACCGTGCTGTTGCCGGCCATCCAGTCCTACACGGACGGTGAGGTGTCGGAGTGGACCCAGGAGGCCGTCGAGGGCGAGGAGGAGCCGGAGAAGCCGGCGCCGTCCTTCGTGACCACCGCGGCTGCCGAGGGTGAGGACGCGCACGGCACCCATGGGGCTGACAGCGAGGCGACCGACGAGGCCGTCGACGCCGAGCAGGCGGGGTCGACTACCGACGCCGCGGCGGACACCGACACGGGCTCGACGTCGGCGCTCGGCTGGGCCGGTCTGGTCGCCGGCCTGCTCGGGCTGGCCGCGGGCGGAACGGCGCTCGTCCGGACGAGGCGCCGGGCCTAGCCACACGGAGCGGGCTAGACCTGCACAGGTCGGACTAGGCGGTCGGATGTGGGCAGGGCAGGCCCGGCCTGGACTCGAAACGGGTGGTGTCGGCGGAAGTTGGCACCGCCCGTCGGTTCCTCTCCCTGCCCGGCCACCAGCGCCGGGTCAGTCGACGGCGGGCTCGAGGAACCACAGGCGTGTCTCGCCGTACTTCTTGTCCGCGAACCGCTCGAGCCACGCGGGCCACTCCGGCTCCGGGGAGCGCGCCGACCGCTCGACGACGACCACGGCGCCGTCGGCCAGCCGCGACTCGAGCGCACCGACGACTGCGAGCACGCCGTCCGCCATGACCGTGTACGGCGGGTCCATGAACACGAGATCCCACGTCAGCTCCGGCGCGGCGCGTTCCAGGTACGTCTCCACCTTGGACCGGTGCACCCGCACCGCCGTCCAGCCCAGCACCCGGTTCACGAGGTCGGCGTTCTTCTGCGCGACGGCGGCGGCGCGGTCTGCGGACTCGACGAGATCCACGGTGGCCGCGCCACGGCTGGCGCTCTCCACGCCGAGGGACCCGGACCCGGCGTACAGGTCCAGCACGTGCGCCCCGTGGAGCACGCCGTAGGACTCGAGGCTCGAGAAGAGGGCTTCCTTCACGCGGTCGGTCGTGGGCCGGGTGCCGTTTCCCTCGACGCTGGTCAGGGTCGAGCCGCCCGCGGCTCCGGCGATGATGCGCGTCATACCGTCGACTCTATCGCCCGCCCGGCACACGCGCCCTACACCGCGTAGATGCTCGCGTCCTCGTGGCGGAACCCCAGGAACAGGCGGCTGCCGGGCTCGATCCCGAGGGTGACGACGTCGGACGGTGCCACGTCCGCTTCCATGCCGCCCGCGTGCACCCGGACGAGGTCGCCGCGGTGCTCGACGTCGTCGACCTCCGCCAGACGGAAGGCCGTCCCCGGTGCGGTCGGGGCGCTGCGGGACACGGTGACCCGGCCGGGGCGGACGGCGAGCGCGAGGGACGCCCCCTCCGGCGCCGTGCCGGTCAGCGGCACCGTCCATCCGTCCCGTGACGCGAAACCGTCCGCCGTCCGGAGGCCCCGAAGGAGGTTAAGGCCGGCGAGGTGCGCGCCGAACGCCGTCACCGGCCGGGTCAGGACGGCCGCTGTGGCGCCGGCCTCGACCACCCGGCCGCCGTCGAGGATGAGCACGCGGTCG
Source organism: Arthrobacter sp. TMS2-4 (assembly GCF_054511075.1). Classification (NCBI taxonomy): domain Bacteria; kingdom Bacillati; phylum Actinomycetota; class Actinomycetes; order Micrococcales; family Micrococcaceae; genus Arthrobacter; species Arthrobacter sp. TMS2-4. The sequence goes on along the minus strand of NZ_JBTNDI010000001.1, from coordinate 680,075 downwards.
GCGAGGAGGAAGGCGTCGAGGGGATCATGGGTGACGATGATGGCCGACCGTTCCGCGAGGACATCCCGCAGCAGGGTGCGGATGGCCGGCGCGACGGTGACGTCGAGGGCGGACAGCGGTTCGTCGAGCAGGAGCAGGGAGGGGTCGGCCGCGAGGGCGCGGGCGACGGCGACGCGCTGCGCCTGCCCGCCCGAGAGCGCCCCTGGACGTCGTCCGGCGAGGTCCGCTGCTCCGACGCGATCCAGCCAGTCCATGGCCGTCGCGCGGGCGGAGCCGCGGTGCGCACCGCGGCTCCGGGGACCGAAGGCGACGTTCTCCAGCGCGGAGAGGTGCGGGAACAGCAGCGCCTCCTGCGCGAGCAGCGACACGCCGCGGTGCCGTGGTTCGGTGAGCGTGCGCCGGTCCGCGCCGACGTCGAACAGGACCGTCCCGTCCAGCTCGGCCCGTCCCGTGGACGGCGCGAGCAGCCCGGCGGACAGCGCGAGCAGCGTCGACTTCCCGGCGCCGTTGGGCCCGAGGACGGCGAGGGTCTCCCCCGGCGCGAGCTCGAAGGCGACGTCGAAGCCGCGGTCGACGAGGGTCGCGGCGAAGGTGAGGCTCATGGGCGGGCACCGTCCCGGGACGGTGCCCGCGGCGGTGCGAGGTCGCCGAGGGGGCGGACGCGGTGGGCCACGCCGACGACGGCGATGGCCACCAGCACGAGGATGAAGGAGAGGGCGACGGCAGCATCGGGGTCGGTCTCGCGCTGGAGGTAGACCTCGAGCGGGAGTGTCCGCGTGGTGCCCTGGAGGCTGCCGGCGAAGGTCAGCGTGGCGCCGAACTCCCCGAGGGCGCGGGCGAAGGAGAGCACCGCCCCGGACACGAGGGCGGGCAGCACGAGGGGCAGGGTGATGCGCCGCAGCACGGTCCAGCGCCCGGCGCCGAGGGTGGCGCCCACGGCCTCGTAGCGGGTGCCGACCGTCCGCAGGGCTCCCTCGAGGCTGAGCACCAGGAACGGCAGGGCCACGAAGGCCTGTGACAGGACGACGGCGGTGGTGGTGAAGGCGATCTCGAGGCCCAGGGCGCTGAGGCTGCCGCCGAGCAGGCCTCGCCGCCCGAAGGTGTAGAGCAGCGCGATGCCGCCCACCACGGGCGGCAGGACCAGGGGCAGCAGCACGAGGGCGCGCAGCAGCCGCTGGCCGCGGAACGAGGTCCGGGCGAGGACGAGCGCCATGGGGATGCCGACCAGGACGCAGAGCGCCGTCGCGGTCAGCGACGTGCGCAGGCTCAGCAGCAGGGCCGCCGTCGCGCTGTCCGAGGTGACGAGCACCAGGAAGTTCGGCCAGTCGACCCGCAGCGCCATCGCGACGACCGGCAGCACCACGAACAGGCTGCCGACGACGGCGATTCCCACCACCCATCGGGGCAGGCGTGCGGCGTTCATGGGCGCGGTGTTCATGGGCGCGACCTCAGGGCGCACCGAAGGGCGCACCGAAGCCGGCCGATGTCAGGACGGACCGCCCTGACGGACCGGACGCGAAGTCCACGAACTCCTGCGCGGTACGGGCATCGGAGCTCCCTGCGACGGTTGCGATCGAGTAGGTGGTGGGCACACCGGCGGCTTCGGGGAGGACGATGCCGTGGACGGCGCCGCCCGCCGCCCGCACATCGGTCACGTAGACCAGCCCGGCGTCAGCCTCGCCGGAGGTGACCTTCCCCAGCACGTCCGTCACGGAGGACTCCTCGCTGACGGGCCTCAGGTCCACGCCGGCAGCGTCCCCGACCCTGGCGGCAGCTGCGCCGCACGGCACCTGCGGTGCGCAGACCACCGTCCGGACGCCGGGCCGGGCCGCGTCGGCGAGGGAGGTGATTCCCGCCGGGTTGTCCGGCGGGACAGCGAGCTGGAGCGTGTTGGTGGCGACCTCCACCGGGTCCCCGACGAGCAGGTCCGACACCCGTCCCATGGTCCGGGCGTCGGCGGAAGCGAACACGTCCGCCGGGGCACCCTCGCCGATCTGGGTGGCGAGATCGGACGAGCCCGCGAAGGTCAGGCCGACCTCCGTCCCCGGGTGGGCCTCCTCGAACTGCCCGGCCAGTTCGGTGAAGGGGGCGGTGAGGGAGGCGGCGGCGAACACGGTGATGCTGCCGTCGCCCGCGTCGCGGCTCCCGGCAGCGTCAGTCGCGTCGGGGTCGGCGGTGCCGCACGCCGTCAGGGCGAGGAGGACGGCGGCGGCCCCCGCGACGACGGTGGCGGTTCCGACGGCAGCCGTCGAACGCACGCGGCTCATGCCTTGCCCGTGGGCGTCTCGATGATGACCGTGGTGGCCTTGACGACGGCGATGGCGATCGAGCCCTTCTCCAGGCCGAGGTCCCGCACGGCCTCGCTGCTCATGAGGGACACGACGCGGTGGGGCCCGCACTGCAGCTCGACCTGGGCCATGACGGTGTCGGTGATGATGTCCGTGATGATGCCGACGAACCGGTTGCGGGCGGACCGGCCGATGTCCGAGGGGTCGCCGGGCAGCACGGCGTTGCGACGGGCGAGCCCGGCAAGTTCCAGCGCGTCCACCACGGCCCGTCCCGAGGCGTCCTTCGTGCTGCCGAGGAGGCCGCCGTCGATCCAGCGGCGCACCGTGTCATCGCTGACGGCGAGGAAGCGGGCCGCGTCGCCGATCCGTATTTGCGTCATGCAGGAGACGTTACCCCCTCAGGTGCGGAGATCTCAGCCCTTCTCCAGGAACGCTTCCTTCTCGGGGTTGAGATACAGCTCGATGGCCAGGGCCAGGCCGGGCAGCTCGCGCAGATCCGGGTCCACGGCGACGATCTCCTGGGCGTCGGTGCGCGCCTTGTCGATGACCGTGCCGTGCTGGGTGATCTTCAGGAAGCGGAGGGCCGAGCGCCCACCGGACTGCGACGCCCCGAGGATGTCGCCCTCGCGCCGGAGTTCGAGGTCCTTCTGCGAGAGTTCGAAGCCGTCCGTGGTGGACGCGACGGCGGAGAGCCGCTCACGACTCGGGTGGTCGGGCTCGAGCTTCGTCACGAGCAGGCAGGTCCCCGCGTGCCCGCCACGGCCGATGCGCCCGCGGAGCTGGTGCAGCTGGGAGATGCCGAAGCGGTCCGCGTCCATGATGACCATGAGCGTGGCGTTGGGGACGTCGACGCCCACCTCGATCACCGTGGTGGCGATCAGCAGCTGCACGGTGCCGTCCGCGAAGCGCGCCATGACGTCCGCCTTGTCCTGCGGGTCCATCCGCCCGTGCAGCATGCCGCTCGTGACACCCTGCAGCTGGGGGATCCCCGCCAGGGACTCGACGAGCGCGACGACGCTGGTGAGCTCCTGCGCCCCCCCGGCCTTCCGGTCCGCGGCGGGCTCCCCGTAGAGCGCCTCGGGGGCGTCGTCGTCGGCCCTGCCGTTGTCGCCGATCTTCGGGCACACCACGTAGACCTGCCGCCCGGCGTCGATCTCCTCGCGGGCGCGCGCCCAGATCCTGTCGATCCACGCCGGGTGCTCGGTGAGCCCCACCTCGTGGGTGACGATCGGCGACCGGCCGGCCGGCAGCTCGGAGAGCGTGGACGTCTCGAGGTCCCCGAAAACCGTCATGGCGACGGTCCGGGGGATCGGCGTGGCGGTCATGACCAGCACATGCGGGGAGGTGCGGGCCTTGGTCCGCAGGGAGTCGCGCTGCTCCACACCGAAGCGGTGCTGCTCATCCACGACGATCAGGCCGAGGTCGAAGAACTGCACGTTCTCGGACAGCAGCGCATGGGTGCCGACGACGATCCCGGCGTCCCCCGAGGCGGCGTCGAGCAGTGATTTCTTCCGCTGCGCCGTGGACATGGACCCGGTGAGCAGCACCACGCGGGTGCCGTCCAAGGCTCCGCCGAGCATGCCGCCCTCGGCCAGCGGCCCGAGGGTCCGGGTGATGGACTGCAGGTGTTGCGCGGCGAGCACCTCGGTGGGCGCGAGCAGCGCCGCCTGTCCCCCGGCGTCGATGACCTGCAGCATGGCGCGCAGGGCCACGAGGGTCTTGCCCGAGCCCACCTCGCCCTGCAGCAGCCGGTTCATGGGGTGGTCCCGGGCGAGGTCCTCCGCGAGGGTCAGGCCGACGTCGCGCTGGCCCTGCGTCAGGGTGAAGGGCAGCCGGGCGTCGAACTGGTCGAGCAGTCCGCCCGTGGAGGGCGGGCGCGCCGTCGCCTCCTCGCGGGCAGCGAGCGAACGACGGCGGGCGAGGGCCGCCTGCAGCACGAACGCCTCCTGGTAGCGGAGGCGGTGCTGGGCCCGGTAGGCGTCCTCGATCTGGGGCGGCCGGTGCACGAGTTCGTAGGCCGTCGCGAGACTCATGAGCTTGTCGCGGCGGGCGATGGACCCGGGGATGGGGTCGTCGAGGTCGGCGAGGTGCAGGGTGTCGAGGACCACGCCCACGGCCTTGGCGATCGCGTCGCTGCTGAGCTTCTCCACCGCCGGGTAGACGGGGATGGGCCGTCTGGCGCGGGCGGGGTCGTCGTCGCCCTCGTCGAGCAGGGAGTAGCGCGGGTTGGTGAGCGAGAGCCGGCCGCGGTAGAGCGTGACCTTGCCGGAGAACATGGCCCGCACCCCGGGCTTGAGTTCACGGGCGGCGGTGAAACCGTTGAAGAACGTGAGGTTCATGCCGCCGAGGCTGCCGTCCGCATCGTCGGTGATGACCACCTCGAGGAGCGTGCCCTTGCGCGTGTGCATGCGCCGTGAGTTGGCGGACTGCACGCGGGCGATCAGGGTGACCTCCTCGTCCACCGGGACCTCGGCGATGGGCGTCAGTTCGCCGCGCTTGAGGTAGGTGCGCGGGAAGTGGTTGAGCAGCTCGCCGACCGTGGTGATGCCGAAGTGCTTCTCCAGGTGCTTGGCCACCGGGCCGAGGCGCTTGTGGAGCGGTGCGTCGAGCTCGGAAGCGGTCGTCTCCCGGACTGCACCCGTCATGGGCCGGACGACGTCAGGACTCACCGGCCTCGACTCCGACGGGCGGGGCGGCGAGCTGGGTGACCGTGATGCTGACGGGCGTGCCCGCCTCGTGGATGAGTGCCAGGGCGGGTGCCGGGTCCGGGACGTGCACGTGGACGCGCCAGCGGTAGCCGTCCTCCACGGGGGAGACTGCACTCATGATCACGGAGTCGCCGATCTCGTCGAGGTGCAGGCGCAGGGTGGCGGCATCCAGGGGGCTCAGGTTGATGGTGCACATGACCTCCACCCCGTCCGTGTCGCCGCCCAGGTGGATGTGCGGGGCCTGGATGTCGTAGCCGTGAAGGCCGTCGAGGAGCTCGTCCTGCAACTCCTCTCCGAGGGCCGCGGCGCGCAGCGCATCGAGGATCAGGAGGAAACCCACGCCTCCGGCGTCGACGACCTTCGCCTCGGCCAGCACCCCGAGCTGGCTCTCGGTGTCGACCACGGCCCGGAGTGCCGCCTGCACCGTGGCCCGGAGGGTCCGGGCGAGGGCGGCGTTGCTGTCATCGGCGGCGTCCCCGGAAGCGGTCTCGGCCGCGCCGCGCGCACTGGCCTCGAGGACCGAGAGCATGGTGCCCGGGACGGGATCGCTGAGCGCGGACCAGCTGCGGATCTGCGCGCGATGCAGGGCGGAGGCGAGCGACGAACTGGTGAGCCGTGTGGTGCCGTGCAACGGTTCGGCGAGTGCGGAGAGGAACACGGCGAAGAGAGTGCCGGAGTTCCCGAGCGCCTCCTCCATGGCGGCGCGGCCCGCGACGGACAGCAGTTCACCGAGGTCGTCGGCGTCCTCGTCGAGCGCGGCACGTGCGGCGGAGCAGACGGTCCGGTAGAGGTTGGTACCGGTGTCGCCGTCGGCCACGGGGAAGATGTTGATCGCGTTCAGGCGGTCGCTGTGATTGCCGAGGGACTCTTCGGCCTTGCTCAACCAACGCTTCATCGCGATCGCGTTCGCGGTGATCTTAGTGTGCAAAATGATCCCATCCCCTGAGAGCTGCGGCCTGTGACGCCAGTGTCACGAGCGGCTTGCCCGCCACTACCGAGCCTACCGCAGTGAACCCGGCCGGCAGCAGGGCGCCGCGGGGGAACGTGGCGAGGAGCCCGTGGTCCTCGCCCCCGCCGAGCACCCACTCCAGGGCATCCGCGCCCAGCAGCGCTGCGGCTTCCTGCAGAGGGACCGCGTAGCGCCGCAGCACGTCGGGGTCGAGGTCCAGTCCCACGCCGCTCGCCGTCGCGATGCGTCCGGCGTCGCGGAGGAGCCCGTCGGAGATGTCCAGCATGGCGGACGCGCCTGCGACGGCGGCGGCAGGACCGGCGGCAAGGGGCGGGCGCGGCCGCAGCTGCGCGGCGATCAGCTCCTCCAGTCCGACCTCCTCCACCGAGCGGCTGTCCTCGAGCAGGGCGAGGCCCGCGGCGGCCCGGCCCAGGGTGCCGGCGACGGCGACCGTGTGCCCGGGCTTCGCGCCGGAGCGCAGGACGGGCTCCCGGCCGTCGAGCACCCCGGTCACCGCGGCCGTGACGACGAGCTGCCCTCCGGCACCGAGATCACCGCCGACGACGCCGCACCCCACCGCGCCGAGGTCGCGGATCGCGGCCGTGAGGCCGTCGGCGAGCTCCTCCACCCACGCCACGGGGGTGGCGGGCGGGAGCGTCAGGCTGACCACCAGCGAAGTGGCGCGGCCCCCCATCGCGTTGATGTCGCTGAGGTTCTGGGCTGCACACTTCCAGCCGACGTCGAAGCCGGTGGTGCGGTGCCCGTTGGGGCGCAGGAGCCGGAAATCGTGGTCCTCGACGAGCGTGTCGATGCTGAGCACGGTCCTGCCGTCCGGCGCGGCGAGAAGTGCGGCGTCGTCGCCAGGACCCAGGAGGACGCCCTCCGGCACGGGGAGGCGCGGGAAGATCCGCGCGAGGAGTTCGGCTTCGGAGAGGTCCGCAACGAGGGAGCTCCCCGCCGCGTCCCCTGCGGGACGGGACGGCGATCCCGGGCGGTTGCTGCTCATGACGCTACCCCCGACGCGCCGGACCGGCAGGACCGGACCGATACTCGGTGGGTGCCGCCGGTCGCCAGAACTTTCCTCACGTCCTGCACCTTACCGGTCGCCCGCGGCGAGGGGCGCGACCGGATCAGTGCCGACGACGTCGGACGGCGAGGACCACGACGGCAGCGAGCGCGGCGGCGACCAGGCCCGCGCCGATCCACGCGACCGGTGCCAGCGAGGTCGCGCGCGCCTCCTCGGCGACGACCGTCGCGGTGCTGCTCGCGGAGCTGCTCGCGGTGCTGCTTGCGGTCGGCGTGGCGGACCGTGTGGCGAGCGGGGTGGCGTCGGCTGGTGCGGTGTCGGTCGCCGGGACAGTACCCACCGCGGCAGGCGAGGCGGTCGGTGCCGGTGGGGCGGTCGTGGCCGGGACGGTTGCCGTCGCGGCGGGCGTGGCCGAGGGGGACGCCGTCGTCTCGGCCGGGCTGGGACTCGGCGCGGGCACCGGCGCCTCGTCGGCGACCGGTACGACCTCGCGGGTCGCGGCGTCGTACCGGAGGTTCGTGTAGATGAGGGTGTCGGCGAACACGAGGTTGCCGGTGCCGGGTTCGATGAGGTGGCCTGTCCCGGGGTGGACGAGGAACCCCGTCCGGGCGTTGATGGCGAAGCCCGTGACCGGGTCCGTCCCGGAGGTCGCCAACGGGTCGACGACGGGCGGAGCCGGCTCCCCGAAGGTCGCGCCCGGCCGGGGTTGCTCCACGACGCGCGGCTGCTGCTGGCCCGCGACGGCGGGACGCACGGACGAGGGCTCGGACTCGACGGCCAGGGCGGCCGCGGGGGTCCAGAGGACGGCTGCTGCGAGGACGACGGCAAGGGCGCCGGTCGTGGTCCTGAGGGCAGTGGCGGTCAGGGGGAAGCGGTGGTGCGTGGTCATTCGTCCTCGGCTCGGGATCTCGCACGGGCGGCTGGTGGCGACACCGGGTGCGCGGGGGAACCGGCGGCCTGAGACTGGCTGCCGGCTCCTGCATCCTACGGGCGGCAGCTCCTGCCGCCCTGCTTCCGGCAGGCCTGACGGCGGCGTGTCGCACGCGAGCGGACGCCGCTCGGCGTGTGCGCACCATCCTCCCGGCGCGCGCACGGAGACCGCTCCCGCCGCTGCAGCGCACGTCCACCGATAGGCTGGCATCATGCCCGCCCTCCCCCGCGCCCTGACCGCCCTGCTGCCCGCCGTGGTCCTTCTGGCCGGGCTGACCGGGTGCTCGGCGGTGGTGGACGTGGACCCCGCCGGGGACGCCGCGAACGCCCGGTGCGCCGACGTCATGATCGCCCTGCCGCCCACCGTCGCCGAGAGCGAGCAGCGCGAGACGAACAGCCAGGCCACCTCCGCCTGGGGGGACCCGTCCCGGGTGGTGCTGCGGTGCGGCGTCGACGTGCCGGGCCCCACCACCGATCCCTGCGTCACCGTGAACGACGTCGACTGGGTGGTGCGCGAGGGGGACCCTGCGTGGACGGCCACCACCTACGGGCGGGATCCGGCGGTCGAGGTCCTGTTCGATCCCGACGAGGTGGCCTCGAGCACCGTCCTCGTGGAACTCGGCGATGCCGTGTCGCGGGTCGAGCCGACACGTGCCTGCGTCGGGCTGTCCGACGCCACCCCAGCGCCGACCGGCGGCTGACGTCCAACCCCGCGACCGCGCTCCATCCACCGACTGCCAGGAGGCACCGTGAAAGCCGAGCAAATCTCCGACGTCTGCACGTTCCATGGCGAGGGCCCGTACTGGGATCCGCGCCGCGGCGAACTCCTGTTCGTCGACATGATGGCGGGCGACGTCCTGCTGCGCCACGAGGACGGCAGCATCGACCGCTTCAGCGTCCACCCCCGCCTGGCCGGTGTGCTCCGCGGTCGCGCCTCCGGTGGCTACGTCATCGGCGTGGAGCGCGGCTTCGTGTTCGCCGACGACTCCTTCTCGACGCTCGAGCAGGGCCCCGAGGCCTTCAGCGACAGCGCGGTCCGCATGAACGACGGCGGCTGCGACACCGCGGGCCGCTTCCTGTGCGGGTCCATGGGCTGGGAGGGCGGCTTCGGCGCGGGGACCCTGTACTCGCTGGACACCGACCACGGTGTGTCCACGCTCCTGACGGGCCTCACCGTGTCCAACGGACTGCACTTCTCCCCCTCGGGCGACACCGCGTTCCTCAGTGACACCCCGACGGGGCGCATCGACGCCCTCGGATACGACGTCGACGCCGGCCGTTTCACCGACCGCCGCACGTTCGCCGTCGTCGAACCCGCCCTCGGCATGCCGGACGGCATGGCGGTCGACGCCGAGGGCGGCATCTGGACGGCCCTGTACGGGGGCGGCGCGGTGGCCCGGTACGACGCGTCGGGCCGGCTCTCCGAGCACATCACGCTGCCCGTCACCAACGTGACGGCGTGCGCGTTCGGCGGGACGGATCTCTCGACGCTGTTCATCACGACGACGCAGGAGAACATCCCGGAGGGCTCGGAGCCTCCCGCCGGCGCTCTGTTCGCCTTCGAGCCGGGCGTCACCGGTGCTGCCCTGCCCATGTTCCGCGGGTAACGCCGACGTTCCGCGGGTAGCGAGGAGGATGCGCCGGCACCACATGCGTCGGTCGAGGGGTGCGGTACCGGTGGTCCGGCCGTCCGGTCATCGGCCCGATCTTCCGCCGGGGTCATCGTCCGGCTCAAAGGACGGGCTGGCTCCGGTGACGGCGATGCGGGCGCCGGAGACGTAGTGCGCATGCGCACCGTCGACTGCATACCACCGTCATGGATGGCACTCCCCGGAGATGTCAGAGACGCTCAGTAGACTGACGGTCCACGCTGATCACGACGAAGAGGAACCGACATGGCAGACACACTGGGAAGCCCGCAATCCGAGCCCGAGGGCGGCTTCGAGCGCGATCCCTCCGACTGGGTCACGGGCGACGAACCGATGACGGCGGCGCAGCGGAGCTACCTCGACACCCTGGCACGCGAGGCCGGCGAGGAGATCCCCGCCGACATCAACAAGGCCGAGGCCTCCGAGCACATCGACCGGCTGCAGGGCAAGAGCAAGCGGGTCAGCGACTCCTGACCTGCGCCGATCCCGCTTCCCGAATCTTTCGGGGAGTGGGGTCGGACGCCCGGCGCCCTCTATCGCACGCCGGCGAAGTTGAACTCGGTGCAGATGTCCTGACCGAACACGAAGCGCCGCACGGGGGCGGTGCGCGCTTCGGCAAGCGCATCGGAGCCGGTGAAGCGGATGCCCGGGACGCCATCCCCCACGAGGACCGGCGCCGTGGTGAGGTACAAACGGTCCAGCAGGCCGGCTTCGAGGAAGCGCGACACCGTGTTGCCACCGCCCTCGATGAGGATCTTCTCGAGTCCACGCGCCCGCAGCACGTCCACGATGTGCTGCGGTGCGAAGTCCTCGTCGCGCGCCCGAAGCACTTCCACGGAGGACGGCAGGCCGTCGGGAACCGTTGCGTCGTCGCCGACGATCCAGAGGGTGAGCACGCCGTCGTCGGCCAGGACCCGTGCCCCCACCGCCACGCGCGCCGACGAGTCCAGGACCACCCGCACGGGGCTGGATCCGCGCACGTCGCGCACCGCCAGCGAGCAGTCCTCCGCGAGGACGGTCGACGCCCCGACGACGACGGCGTCGACCAGTGCGCGCAGGCGCTGCAGGTGCCCGTGGTCGCCGCGGTCCTCGTGGAGCCCGGCGTCGCCGGAGCGTGACGCGATGAAACCGTCGAGGCTCTGCCGCAGCTGGCCGACGACGAGCTGTCCGGACGCCGCCGCGAGATAACCGTAGCGGTGGGTCAGTTCCTCCGCCTCGCCCGGCGCGGGCGCCGGGGGGACGACGCCGTCGAGCAGTGACCTCCACGCGTCGGCGGACGGCGGAGTGTCGTGCCGCATCCGAGCGCGCTTCGTCGCGAGGTACCCGGCGTTCTCCGATCGCTCGGACACGGGGAGCCCGCGGCGCTCGACGACGTCGATCCCGAGGTCCTCGAGTGCCTCCTCCTTCGCGGGGTTGCCCGAGAGGAGGCGGACGGCACGGATGCCGAGGTCCTGGAGGATCTCCGCCGCCTGGTCGTAGCGCCGGGCGTCGACGGGCAGGCCCAGCTCCGTGTTCGCATCCACGGTGTCCACGCCCTGGTCCTGGAGGGCGTAGGCCTTGAGCTTGGCGAGCAGTCCGATGCCGCGGCCCTCGTGCCCCCGGACGTAGACGACGATGCCGCGTCCCTCCCCGGCGATGGCGGAGAGCGCGGCGTCGAGCTGTTCGCCGCAGTCGCAGCGCCAGGATCCGAAAGCGTCCCCGGTGAGGCATTCGCTGTGGACGCGGACCAGGGGCGGCACCTCGTGCCGGCCGTGCGCCGCATCGTCGATCCCCTGCGCCAGCGCCACGTGCTCCGTCCCCTCGCCGTCCCGGTAGCCGATCATGCGGAAGGTCCCGTGCCGGGTGGGCAGCACGGTCTCGACGACCCTCTCGATGGTGGCCGGCACGGGAGCCGATGCGGGGTGCGTGGACTGCAGGGACATGGAACAACCTTAGGAGCGGGGCGTGGGTACGCGAAAAGCAGGTCTGCTGGTGTCAACGGGCGGCGGCGGCCATTTATTGCTGGGCCTCCTCGTGCCGGCCCGCCTGCCGGTCCTCCTGCCGGTCCTGCTGCCGGTCCTGCTGCCGGTCCTGCTGCCGGTCCTGCTGCCGGGAGGGACGCCTGACCTCCGCGGCGGCCCGGCCCAGGACCTCACGGACCGCGAGGACGGCGGGACGCCGGGCGCCGGCGCGGCGCGCGGAGGTGAAGATGGAGCGCTGCGGATCCTCGGCGAGGTCGAGCAGTCGCACGGGCACGTTGCGGCCCGTCCAGACCAGCTCCGGCATCAGCGCGACGGCGTTGCCCGATTCGATGAGGCGGATCTGTGCCTGGAGATCCGCCGTCTCGTACCGCACGTCGGGTTCGAAGCCGGCCCGCCGGCACGCCTGCTCGGCCCAGTGCCTCGACGCGGCCCCCCGTGGTTCCATGACCCACGCCGCTTCAGCAGCCTCCGCCACCGAGGAGATGCGGGCGTAGGGGTGGCCCGCCGAGGGCACGGCGAGCTGGATGGCGTCCTGCGTCAGCGCGAGGTGGTCGAGTTCGGGGTGGCGTGGTGCGGCATGTCCGGGGTACTGCTCCGCGATCACGAGGTCGAAATCCCGGGCGAAGGTCTCGTAGAGGGCGGTCTCCGGCTCGCGCTGCACCATCTCCACGCGGACGTCGGGGTAGTCGTGGGTCATGGACGTCAGGGCGTCCGGCATCAGTGCGAGGGCGGCCGACTGGAACACCGCGACGCGGACGGTCCCCGACACCGTGGTCAGCGAGGCGGCGAGATCCGCCTCGGCGCGCTCGAGGGTCTCCAGCAGTTCGGCGGTGTGCGCGACGAGCACCTCGGCCTGCGCCGTGAGGACCACGCGGCGGCCGGTCTTCCGCAGCAGCGGGACGCCCACCTCCCGCTCGAGCTGGGCCAGCTGCTGCGACACGGAGGAGGGGCTGTAGCTGAGGGCTGCGGCGACGTCCGCGAGGGTCCCCCGGATCTTCAGTTCGCGGAGCAGCCTGAGCCTGCGCAGGTCGAGCATCGGCCTCCCGTACGGTTCGGTTTTACTGACGAATACCATTTGGTATTCATTGCTTTTCCTAATCGTACGATGCGCCCGATACTGGTAGGGAAGTAGCTGCTTCATCCTGTGCCCGGCGCCAGCCGTCCGACCGAAAGCCGTTGCCATGACAACCCAGATCCCGCCCCGCGAGGGCACCGCCACCACCCCGGCGTCCCCGGACCCGTCGATCGCCTCGCACCCGAGCGCCGACGTGGAGCCCGCCACCTTCTCCGCCGGGGCCGGCGGGACCACAGGGATCCCGGGAGGGTCGCCGGGCGAGGCGATCGCCCTGGTGCGGCGGTGGCTCACCGAGGCGTCGAAGGTCCCGGTCGATACCTCCGCCAAGCAGCTCGCCGGCGTCCTGAAGGACCCCGACGGGCTGGCCTTCACCGTCGGCTTCGTCGACGGCGTGATCCGCCCGGACGACCTCGCGGTCGCGGCCCGGAACCTCGGCGCCATCGCACCGAAAGTCCCCTCCTTCCTCCCCTGGTACATGCGCTCGGCCGTGAAGGTGGGTGCCGCCGTCGCTCCCGTCCTGCCGCAGGTCGTCATCCCGATCGCCCGCCGCGTGCTGCGCGAGATGGTGGGGCACCTCATCATCGACGCGTCCGACGCCCGGCTGGGGCGCTCCATCGGGAAGATCCGCGGCGAGGACGTGCGCCTGAACATCAACCTGCTCGGCGAGGCCGTCCTCGGTGACCACGAGGCCGAGCGCCGCCTCGCCGGCACCGTGCGACTCCTCGAGCGGCCCGACGTCGACTACGTCTCCATCAAGGTTTCGTCCACGGTCGCCCCGCACACGGCCTGGGCCTTCGACGAGGCGGTCCGGCACGTCGCGGAGAAGCTCGCTCCCCTGTACACGCTCGCGGCGCAGGCCGGGACGCCGAAGTTCATCAACCTCGACATGGAGGAGTACAAGGACCTCGACCTGACGATCGCGGTGTTCATGGAGATCCTCGACCGGCCCGAGTTCATGAGCCTCGAGGCGGGCATCGTCCTGCAGGCGTACCTCCCCGACTCCCTGGCCGCGATGATCCGGCTGCAGGAGTGGGCCGCGGCCCGGCGGGCCCGGGGCGGTGCCGGCATCAAGGTCCGCGTGGTCAAGGGCGCCAACCTCCCGATGGAGCAGGTCGAGGCGTCCCTCCACGACTGGCCGCTCGCCACCTGGGGCTCGAAGCAGGAGTCGGACACGCACTACAAGCGCGTACTGAACTACGCCCTGCAGCCGGGCCGCATCGAGAATGTGCGCATCGGCGTCGCCGGCCACAACCTCTTCGACCTCGCCTTCGCCTGGCTGCTCGCCGGCGAGCGCGATGTCCGCCACGGCATCGAGTTCGAGATGCTCCTCGGCATGGCCCAGGGGCAGGCCGAGGCCGTCAAGCGCGACGTCGGCTCCCTGCTCCTCTACACGCCCGTGGTGCATCCCGCTGAGTTCGACGTCGCCATCGCCTACCTCATCCGCCGCCTGGAAGAGGGGGCGAGCCAGGACAACTTCATGTCCGCCGTCTTCGAGCTCGCGGAGAACGAAGCCCTCTTCGACCGCGAGAAGAGCCGCTTCCTCGCCTCCCTCGAGGAGCTGGACACGGCCATCCCCGCGCCGAACCGACGGCAGGACCGCGGTGTTCCCGCCCCGGCCCACCCGGGGTCCGGGTTCTCCAACACCCCCGACACCGATCCCTCGCTCCCGGCGAACCGGTCCTGGGGACGGGCGATCCTCGAGCGGGTGGACGCGTCCGACCTGGGGAACGACGTCGTCGCCGCGACGACGGTGACGCGTGCCGAGGACCTCGAGGACACGATCGCCGGCGCCGTCGCCGCGGCCACGTCCTGGGGCTCGCTCACGGGTGCCGAGCGTGCCGCGGTCCTGCATCGGGCCGGCGACGCTCTCGAGGCGCGCCGGGCCGACCTCATGGAGGTCATGGCCGCCGAGACCGGCAAGACGCTCGACCAGGCCGATCCGGAGATCTCCGAGGCCGTCGACTTCGCCCACTACTACGCCGAGCTCGCCCGCGAGCTCGACGACGTCGACGGCGCGTCCTTCTCCCCCGTCCGGCTCACCGTCGTCACCCCGCCGTGGAACTTCCCCGTCGCGATCCCCGCGGGCTCCACCCTGGCGGCCCTCGCGGCCGGGTCCTCCGTGATCATCAAACCCGCCACGCAGGCACGGCGCTGCGGCTCGGTCATGGTCGAGGCCCTGTGGGAGGCGGGCGTCCCGCGAGAGGTCCTGCGCCTCGCCCACCTCGACGAGAGGGACCTCGGGCGCCAGCTCGTCGCCGATCCGCGGGTGGACCGCGTGATCCTCACCGGCGGCTACGAGACAGCGGAGCTGTTCCGCTCCTTCCGGCCCGACCTGCCGCTGCTCGCGGAGACCTCGGGCAAGAACGCCATCATCGTGACCCCCAGCGCGGATCTGGACCTCGCGGCGAAGGACGTGGCGCAGTCCGCTTTCGGCCACGCCGGCCAGAAGTGCTCAGCGGCCTCCCTGGTCATCCTCGTGGGCAGCGTGGCGACCTCGCAGCGCTTCCGCAACCAGCTGCTCGACGCCGTCGGATCGCTGACCGTGGGCTACCCCACCGACCCGGACACGCAGATGGGTCCCGTCATCGATCCCGCCGCCGGGAAGCTCCTCGACGGGCTCACGAGACTCGGCGAAGGAGAGTCGTGGGTCATCGAACCGCGGCAGCTCGACGACTCGGGCCGGCTGTGGAGCCCCGGCGTCCGCACCGGAGTGCAGCGCGGGTCCACGTACCACCTCACGGAGTACTTCGGTCCGATCCTCGGCGTCATGACGGCAGCCACCCTCGAGGACGCCATCGCGCTGCAGAACGACATCGACTACGGGCTCACCTCCGGCATCCACTCCCTCGACGGTCGGGAGATCGCCACCTGGCTCGACGGCGTGCAGGCCGGAAATCTCTACGTGAACCGGGGCATCACCGGGGCGATCGTCCAGCGCCAGCCCTTCGGTGGGTGGAAGAAGTCCGCCGTCGGCGCCGGCACCAAGGCCGGAGGCCCCAACTACCTCGTGGGCCTCGGCGCCTGGGCGCCGCAGGAGTCCCGGGCACAGGGTCGCCCCTTGCCCGTCGTCGAACCCCTGCTCACGGCAGCCCACGCGGCCGGCCTGCCCGAGGCCGACGTCGCCCGCCTCCACCGCGCTGCGGTGTCGGATGCGGCAGCGTGGACGAGCGAGTTCGGGCGGGTGAAGGACGTCTCCGCCCTCGCGGCGGAGCGGAACCTCTTCCGCTACCTTGCACACCCCGTGACGGTTCGCCTCGCCGCGGGTGCCCCGGTCGCCGACCTCGTCCGGATCCTGCTGGCGGCCCGCGCTGCCGGCGCCCCGGTGAGCGTGTCGAGCGCCGTCGAGCTTCCTTCGGCCCTGCGGCCCGTCGTCCTCGCGCAGGCGGAAGGCGTCACCATCGAGGACGACGACGCCTGGCTGGCACGGGCGTCGTCGCTCACGGCGCGCCGCGTGCGGCTGATCGGTGGCGGGGCGTCGTCGCTCGCGGAGGCGACCGGCGGCCGTCCGGATCTCGCGGTCTACGCGCAGCCCGTCACGGAATCGGGGCGGGTGGAGCTGCTGCCGTTCCTGCAGGAGCAGGCGATCAGCATCACGGCGCACCGTTTCGGGACGCCGGACGCGCTGACGGACAGCATCCTGTAACGCTGTCGCCCCGTCCACGGGGCACGCACCCGGCTCTTTCATGGAGCACCCGCTTCTACGGGCAGCGGCCTCACGCTGCTCCACCGACAACGAACTACGTGCATCCATCAAAACTGCTCCCCGGAAGTCGGAACTGAATGCCTCAGTCCACCTTCCGGGGAGCAGTTCACCATCGAATACTCATTCACTCATCGACGCCAATGAGGAGCGCGGTGGCTGCAGTAGTAGTGGCCGCAGCTCAGCCGAGCCAGTCCGGGGGCCCAGCGAGGCCGATCCGGTAGCGCGCCGCGTCCTCGGAGGGGCTATGCGGCCCGAGGGCCAGCTGGAAGGTCCGCAACTGCCAGCGGGTGCGCTGCAAGCGTAGGCGCGCCGCGGGCGAGCGATCACCGCGGCCGGGCACCCCGGCGAAGGGGGCCACGGACGGGGAGAGCACCAGCGCCCCGGCGCTGGCGAGGCCGCTGTAGAAGATCCGCTCGGCCCGGTTCAGCCCGTCCGGGGCGGAGAGGAAGGCCAGGAGCTCGGCGGGGACGGGTTCGAGGTCGGTCTCCAGCGCGCGCAGGGCCTCGGTGAGTTCCCGGCGGTTACCCGGGAGGTCCTCGGCCCCGAGCGCCCGGGCGCTGCGGGACCAGTCGGCGACGTAGGTGTCGGCCCAGTTGCGGCCGAACCGCGGGGTTAGGTCGTGGCCGACGGCCTCCTGGGCCCCGAGGAAGGCGTCGGTGAAGGCCAGGTGCACCCAGCGGAGCAGGGCGGGGTCGGAGGCGGAGTAGGCGCGGCCGTCGTCGGTGGTGCCGCGGACCCGCCCGTGCATGCCGCGGACCCGCGCCGAATCCCGCTCGGCGAGCTCTGCGGAGCCGAAGGTGCTCACGGTGAGCCAGCGGGCGGTCCCGGCGAGGCGGGCCCAGGGGTCGCTGCGGTAGGAGGAGTGCCGCGCGACCCCGGCCATCGCCAGCGGGTGGGCACCCTGCCCGAGGAGGGCCGCGACCCCGCCGACGAGGGTGGAGAGGTCGCCGTGGACCCGCCAGACGACGCCGTCGGGCTCGAACCAGCCCGGTCCCTCCCCGACCAGGGCGATGTCCCGCACCCAGTCCGGCGCCCCCGTGGGGTCACCGGAGACCCGGGCACGGAAGGCGCGGCGGACCCGGTGGGCCAGGTCGGCGGGGCGCGGTATCGGACTAGCAGGCATCATGCTCCATCGACGGTAGGTCGGGTACGACGGACACCTAAGGACAGGACTCCACTACGAAGCGTAGAACACGACCCTGACACGGCGATGGCCGAGTGGGTTCCTCATCGTCAGAAGAGCGTTGGTGCGTCGGGGTCGATGCCGCTGATCAGGGGGCGGATGATCGGACTATTACCCGCTCTACAGAACATCGTTTTGAGAACCATACTCATGTCGCTACCGTTAGTGAGAACAGTATTCAATAACGGGGGGTGTGGTACGTGGTGGGTCTTACCCTCAGCGACCTGTCTATTCGGATCGCAAACCATTCGCTCGTCAGGAATGTGGCCCTGTCAATTGCTCCTGGCGAAGCGGTGGCACTGATCGGAGCATCCGGGTCAGGTAAGTCGCTGACTGCCGCAGCCATCACGGGATCCCTTCCGGGAAGCGCGCAAGTCACGGGTCACCTGAAGATCCAGGGGCAGGACGTTCGTCTTGCCGACCGGCATCGCCCGGGCGTGGCCGCTGTGCGCCAGGACTCTCTGACTGCTCTTCACCCGCTGGTGCGGATCGATCGGCAACTCGCCCCTGTTCTTCTCCGATCAGATGCCGCTACGACCCGTGCAGCCGCGGTGGATCTGGCCGCATCCATGCTCGGGGAGGTCGGGTTCGCTGACCCACGACGCGTCCTCCAGAGCTTCCCGATGGAACTCTCCGGCGGGCAAAGGCAACGGGTCTGCATCGTGCAGGCGCTGGCCTGTCAGGCGTCGTTCCTGGTTGCGGATGAACCGACGACGGCCCTCGATGTCGTGTCACAGCAGCTCGTCCTCGCGGCGTTGCGGACAGCGGCTGAAGCCGGCGCCGGGATCCTGCTCATCACCCATGACGTTGCGGTGGCTGCTTCCCTGTGTTCCCGGGCAGTGGTCATTGATGACGGGGTTGTCGTCGATAGAGGTTCCTTCACCGATCTTGCCGTCGCCACGCATTCGAGCGCACCCGCGCTGATCCAGTCCGCGCACCACGCGCCTAGCCGGGGAAGCATCACGGCCGCATGACACTCCTTCCCACCGCTCCTACCGTGACGCTCACGGCACGGGATGTGCGGCTCTCACTGTCGCGGCCCGGGCTGGCTTTTCGCAGGAGCGCGTCCCCAGAGATTCTTCATGGGGTGTCCTTGAAGGTCTCCAGTGGCAGCAGCATGGGACTTGTCGGCAGCTCCGGGTCGGGTAAGTCGACGTTCTTGCGCACACTGCTGGCCCTCGAGACACCGGATTCCGGGTCGGTGACGCTGCACGACCGGGTAATCCGCCCTGGGTCGTTGAAGGCACTGCGCTGGTACCGGCAACAGGTGCAGTACGTACCCCAGGATCCGGCGAGCAGCCTCGATCCGCGGATGACCGTGGACCAGCTCCTGCGCGAGCCTCTTGTGTGCCTTGGAGTCGACGGACAGCACTCGGCCCGGATCCGCGACGCACTGTCCAGGGTGGAGCTCCCCGCGATTTCTTCTGGGAAGCGGCCGTTCGAGTTGTCCGGCGGGCAGAACCAGCGTGTGGCGATCGCCCGGGCCCTCGTGGTCGGTCCTGCAATTCTCCTCGCGGATGAGCCGGTGAGCGGGCTTGACCTGCCGTTACGCAATCAGGTGCTCGAGGTCCTGCGGATGCTCATCAGCGAGCACAACCTGGGGTTGCTGTTCGTGTCCCACGACCTCGATGCGATCGCCGCCGTGTGCGCGAGGACCGCGGTCCTCGCCGACGGGCGGATCGTGGAAGAAGGACCCACCGGGCGGATCCTCGATGATCCGCAGCAGGAGGCAACCCGCGAACTCAACGCCGCACGACTGTTCCCGGGCGCTGTCACTCGATGACCGCTAGCGCTCCTGCGAGGTACCACGCCTCGGCGTCCTTGCTCCTGCCCACCCAGCTGGTGTTCAACATCGGCTTCTACGCGGTCGTCCCGTTCTTCGCCCTCGTCATGAGCGAGGACCTTGGTCTTGGTGCCGCCGCGATCGGCCTCGTTCTTGGGGCGCGGACCTTCAGTCAGCAGGGCATGTTCCTCCTCGGCGGGGTCATCGCCGACCGTTGGGGGCCGCGCCGCAGCATCCTGACCGGCTGCATTATCCGCGCCGCCGGCTACTTCGGGCTCGCAACGTCCGAGACCTTCTGGCCCTTCCTGCTGAGCGCCGTGCTCACCGGCATCGGGGGCGCTTTCTTCTCACCGGCCGTCGAGGGTCTCATCGGCGCCCTCGACCGCGCCCGGAGCGCAGTTACCGCTCAAGGCACGGAAGCGAAAGGCGCGCCGCGACGGAACCTGTTCGCCTTGCTCGTACTGTTCGGAGAGATCGGCGCTGTTACCGGACCCCTTGTCGGCATCGGGCTTCTACCCTTCGGCTTCCCGGTAGTCGCGGTATCGGCGGCGTGCCTGTTCCTCGCCGTCGGCGTCGCACTCTGGCTCCTCCTGCCGAGACACACTGCCGGGACGGGAACTGAGGCCGGAACGGGTGCCGGACCTGCGCCTGAGCGTGCGCAATCAGGGTCACGCAGTGCGTTTGCCTGTCTGCGGGATCGTCGTTTCGTCGCTTTCGCCGCGTTCTTCAGTATCAACCTGCTGGCCTACAACCAGCTGTACTTTGCGCTGCCCCTCGACCTTCAGGACAGCGGTTCTGGTGCAGGGATGCTGGCCGTGATGTTCGCCCTCGCCTCGGTCCTGACGATCGCGCTGCAGCTGCCGATGTCCGCTCTGGCGACCCGCCTCGGCCCAGCCGCTGCTCTACGTACGGGCTTCATCTGCATCGCGGCAGGGTTTGCGGCGATCGCCCTCCTCGGCAGTACCGGGATGCATCTTCTCCCAGGGCTTCCGCCGGTGAACGGACCGGTCGTTCTCGTCGTCCTCCTCAGCCTTGGGCACATGCTCGTCGGACCGGCGGGCATGCAGCAGGTCCACCGCTTTGCCGGTCAACAGCCACTGGGCGCCTACTACGGCCTCCTCACCAGCTGCGGGGGCATCGCCGTCCTGGTAGGCAACAGCCTGACCGGCGTCCTCCGCGACACCCTGGGCAGTCCCTCCGGCTGGGTCCTCCTGACCCTCCTGGCTTCCATCAGCGCGGCGCTTCTGCCCCGCTTCCTCCCCGCAGCTTTCACACGTCCAGCACCGCCTGCATGTTCCTCATCACCGGCTCTCCTACCTGTTCTTTCGCCCGTTCCCGATCAAAAGGTTCAACCATGACTCCCCGCCGTTCCCCTGCCCTTTTCGCCGTCGCCACTATCAGCTGCCTCGCACTGACGGGCTGCTTCTCATCAGGATCCCCCGAGTCAGCACCGGCCACCGGCAACAGCGGTGACGAGGCAGATGATCGGGTGTCCATCGCGATGCTGCAGCCGCCCCGCTCGGGCCTGACCCCGCTCAGCGATGATGCGTTCAAGCTCTCACGTTGGTCCACGGCCGAAACGCTCGTCGTCCTCGACGAGCTCGGGGAAGCGCAGCCGGCCCTGGCCTCGGAGTGGGAGCAGACTGCGCCGACGGAGTGGACGTTCACCGTCCGCGACGGTGTGAACTTCCACGACGGCACTCCGCTGACCGCCGAGGATGTCGCCCGGTCGCTGACCGCCGCCGCGCAGGCATCCCCTACTCCGCGCATCCTGGACGGCGTGGATCTGACGGCTGGCGCCAGCGACGAGATGACGGTGACCGTGACGACAGCGGTCGCGGACCCGCTCGTGCCGCAGCGCATGTCCAGCCCGCAGCTCTCCATCCTGGCCGCCAGCGCGTACGAGGGGGACGCCGTCGACCCGGTCGGTACCGGGACCGGCCCGTTCGTCCTGACCGCCGTCGACGGCACGTCGGGGGCGACGCTGGACCGCAACGAGGACTACTGGGGTGACGCCGCCGCAGCCGCGGGGATCGATGTTCAGTTCGTGCCCGACGGTACTGCCCGCGCGGCCGCCCTGAGAACCGGCACGGCCGACGTCGTGGAAGCGATCCCGGTGAGCCAGGTCGCGCAGATCGATGAGGACCTTGTGTTCGAGGTGCCGATGCCGCGCACGAACACCCTGTACCTGAACACGAAGTCGGGGCCGTTCGCGGACCCCGCCGTGCGCGCCGCGGCACGGGAGGCCATCGACCGGGCGACGATCGTCTCGAACGTGTACGAGGGCCGGGCGGACATCGCCGAAGGCCTCCTCGGGCCGGCACTGCCGTGGGCGGCGGAGGAACGCGACGATGATTATCTGGCCGTCCTCGAGGACCGGCCCGAGCCGGCGCCGGTGGACGGCGTGCGGATCACCCTGGGCACGTTCACGGACCGTGCGGAACTTCCCGAGGTCGCCGTGCAGCTCGAGCAGCAGCTCGAAGCGGCCGGTTTCGTCGTCGAACAGGACGTGCGCGAGTACCAGTTCATCGAGGCCGACGCCCTCGATGGTGCGTTCGACGCATTCATCCTGTCCCGTGCCACGGTCCTCGATTCCGGAGATCCGGTGGCCTATATGTACAGCGACTTCGCCTGCGAAGGATCGTTCAACATCGCCCAGTTCTGCGACCCTGCCGTCGATGAGGCGTTGAAGACGGCGGCGGCGCTGCCGGCAGGTGCCGAACGACGGGACGCGATGATCGCCGCCGAAGCGGAGATCCTTGCCCGGGACGCTGCGATCCCGCTGCTGCACGAGCGCGTCATCCAGGGCGAAGCGGCCGGCGTGGACGGCGCGGCACGAGACCCCCGTGAACGGACGCTGATCACCGGCGACACCCACGTCGAACAGTGACACGTTTCCCTACCACGGCATTTCCTGCCGGTGCCGTCCTGGTGGGCCTGTCACGGGCGGGAGCCCTGCTGGTCGTCGTGATGGTGATCGGGATGCTGCCCTGGCTGTCCGGGCAGAGCCCGGAATACACGGTCCTTCGCGCCCGCTACGCCGACCTGGAGGCAACCCCTGAATCCTTGGCGATGGTCCGGGCCGAGCTCGGGCTGGACCGGGGTCCACTAGTGGTCTTTCTTGAATGGTTCTCCGGGATCCTCACCGGGGACTTCGGCCGCTCCTGGATCTCCAACTCCCCCGTCCTGCCCGGAACACTCGGCGCCCTCAGCGTCTCTGTGACACTCATGCTCTGCGCCGGGACGGTCGCACTGCTGCTCGCCTGCCTGTTCTCCCTGCCAGCGCTCCTGCGCACCTCCAGGGGTGAACGACGGCGGGGAGCCGGTCTGCTCGCCACAACAGCGGTGTCTCTCCCCGAGTTCCTGCTGGCGTCTCTGTTGCTGGTACTCGGTACAGTTTGGCTCGGATGGTTTCCGCCGTCGGGGTGGCTGGGACTGCATTACGCGGTCCTGCCCGCCCTGGCCATGGGCCTGCCCGCTGGAGGGTTGATGGGCAAACTCCTGGCCGACGCCATCAGCTCCGCCGGGGACGAGCAGTGGGTGTCCGCGTGGCTGTCCGCTCGTTTCTCACGCAGTCAGATTGCCGTCGGGCTCCTGCGGCGGGCGCTGCCGACGGTCTCCAGCCAGGCAGCGCTGGTCATCGTCGGGCTCACCGGCGGTGCCGTCGCGGTGGAGCGGGTCTTCGCCATCCCGGGCATCGGACGGGCAACCCTCGGTGCTGCCACGGCGCAGGACATCCCCGTGCTGCAGGCCGGGGTCCTCGCTCTTCTCGTCCTGGCGATCCTCTCCGGGATGGTTGCGGCGCTGATCCGCCAGGTGCTGCTCGGTCCTGCCGGGCGTCTGGGCATCGTGCCCGTCGCCGTCGCGCCTCCCGCGTGCCGTCGCCGGGACCTCGCCGTACCCCTGGGAGCGGCAACACTCCTCGGGCTGATCACTGTTGCCGGGGTCTTGCGTGACCCTTTCATCTCAGCCCACCCGCGTCTGGCAGCCCCGAGCTGGGCCCTGCCCTTCGGTGCGGACGCCAGCGGGCGGGACCTGCTCGCCCGCGTCGGACACGGCACCGTGTCCACCGTGGGCACCGCCCTCGTCGTGGTCCTGGTGTCCCTGCTGATCGGCATCCTGATCGGGTCCCTGCCACGCCTGGGAACAGGGCCGCTCGAGGTCGCCAACGCCGCCCCACCCGTGATCACCGGGATCATCGTCGCCGCGATCTCCGGTGCATCCATCGGAGGCGCCGCCCTCGCCGTGGCGCTGGT
The DNA here is from genome assembly GCF_054511075.1 of Arthrobacter sp. TMS2-4. Lineage (NCBI taxonomy): Bacteria > Bacillati > Actinomycetota > Actinomycetes > Micrococcales > Micrococcaceae > Arthrobacter > Arthrobacter sp. TMS2-4. The sequence goes on along the minus strand of NZ_JBTNDI010000001.1, from coordinate 656,563 downwards.
GAGTTGGGCGCCCTTGGCAGCCCACACCTCGGCCCTGACCCTGCAGGCCCGGAGCCTGCCGTTCGTCGCCGTCCTCCCGGTCCTCGGCGTGGGACGCGCCCGCATCCTGACCCGGCACATCCTCCCGCACATCATCGGACCCCTGGTCCGGCACGCCATGCTCCGCCTCCCCGGAACCGCCCTCGCCCTGGCAGCACTCGGCTTCCTCGGCCTCGGCGCCAACCCGCCCAGCCCCGACTGGGGACTCGTCCTCTCCGAAGGCATGGCCTACGTCGAACGCGCCCCCTGGGCCGTCTTCGCACCGGCATCAGCGCTGATCCTCGCCTCCGTCCTGGCCGTCTCCGCCTCAGGGCTCACCCTCCCCGCAAAGCCCCGTCGCCGGAAGAAGAACATCATTGAGGAAGACGCACCAGTAGCGGCCTGATGACACTCAGCTCGAACAGGTAGCGGAGCTGTTCAAGGCACTCAGCACGGTGTTCCGGCTGACCGTCATGCGGAGCACGATGGCCACTACGACGAGCACTAGGACACCCCGGTCCGCCTCGGACTGCGATCGCACCTACATGGCCCTGGGCGCGCTGGTGCAAGCACGGCGCGGAGATGAGTACGCCTCCTCGGGAACGGGCGACGGCCACTGCAGGATCAGTGCCACCGCACATGCGGGTCAGTGCGGCGCATGCCGCCCAAATCCAAGGCAACACCGGCCGACTACCCACACCCCGATCAGCCACGCCTAACGACATCGGCGATACCGTCGCTCGCCTCGTGGACGAACTGGAATCCGAACACGACCAGCCGGTGCAATCCTCCATCGGCATCACCTTTCCAGGCATCGTTCAGCACGGCACCTCAGGGGTTGCTGTTGCCACTAATAGTTAGTACGCTAAACGAGCAGAGTCGGCTCCCGGCACTCCTGCCTGGGGGCCGAAGGTTGACTAATTGTTGGTGGCCCGAGTATCGGCGCTGCTTCGTTCTAAGGAATTCTCATGGCTCAGAAGCCGTCGTTCACGAGCCGATTCATGAATGCCACCGGCAAGCTGCGGATGTTCTTCGGCCCCGCAGCCCGTGGGACCACCGCGGGCGAGATTGTGTACCGCGACGATGCCGCCCAATCAAGGCGGCAGCAGGAGCTGCAGCAATGGGACGTCGTCCGCAACGCTGACGGATCCTCGTACCTCAGCCCCCGTAAGCCCCAGGGATGACCGGCATGACAGATACAACAGAGACTGCCCACGACGCAGGACCTCAGGGTTCCCGTACATCTGAACCAGATGATCTGTTGCTGGAGCGCCAACTGTGCTTCGCCCTCTCGGTCGCGTCCCGCAGCGTCGTGAACGCCTACCGGCCTGTGCTGCAGGAGTTGGACCTGACGCATCCGCAGTACCTGGTGATGCTTGCCCTGTGGGAACGCAGCCCGCGGACGGTGAAATCTCTCAGTGAAGAGCTACTCATGGAATCAGCCACCCTGTCACCGATGCTCAAGCGCCTCGAAGCGCTCGGTTACATCACCCGCCAGCGCGTCGAAGGTAACGAACGCGCCCTGAACGTCGAACTGACCCCGGCTGGCACCACGTTGCGTGAACGTGCCCTTTCGGTCCCGGGAACCATGATGGAACGACTTCACCTGACACGCGACAAAGTCGCCGAACTCAACCGCGCCATGCGCGCCCTCATCGACGCCACCACTCTGAACTGAGCCCATGCTGATGGTGGGGGTGACTCCGTACGGACCTGGGCTGATCCCGACCGAAGGCCGGGACTGATCCCGGATCGGGTTCACACCGTGGAACCCTGCCCTACCCGCTTACCCCGCCTGTCCCCGCCTACTGCTCCTGGGGCGCGTCGTGGGCATCATCGTAGGCGTCCCGGGCATCGAGGATCGCGGAGACATTCTGTTCTGCCCAGTCCCGCACCGCATCCAGCGGACCCAGTAAGGTCTGCCCGAGCGTCGTGAGCTCGTACTCGACCCGCGGTGGGACCTGGGCGTACACCCGGCGCGTCAGAAGCCCGTCCCGCTCGAGTGTCCGAAGAGTCTGCGTCAGCACCTTCGGGGTGACATTCTGCACCGCGGAGCGGATTACAGAGAACCTTTGGGGGCCGTGCTTGAGGACCTGGAAGACCAGCGTCGTCCACTTGTCCCCGATCCGCTGCAGGACCACCCGTGACGGGCACTCCAGATTCAGCACGTCGAAGACGGCTTCGACCTGACGGTCACCCATAGTATCCATACGGATAGTATGGCACGTTGAGGTACTCAGTATTCAGAAGATACTTTCGTTGATGGCGGGACATCCCGCTCGACGGATCAGAAGCTGCAACCACCTTCTTCAGAAAGTAGGACCCATGTCCAAGGTCATCGTCTTCGGCGCCACCGGCTATGCCGGTAACCACATCACCAGCGAACTCGTCTCCCGCGGCCACGACGTGCAGGGGGTCGCCCGCCGCCAGCCGGAGACCGCTTCGGAGGGCGTCTCCTTCATCAGCGGGTCAGTGCACGACGCTGGTGCGGTCCGCACCCTCGTCAACGGCGCGGACGTCGTCGTCCTGTCGCTGCCGGCCCGCACCCCCGAGGACGGCGGACCCCGCCTCATCGACTCCCTGCCCGCGGTCATCGACGCCGTCATCGCCGCCGGAGCACGCCTGGGCGTCGTCGGCGGCGCCGGATCGCTCCAGGCCTACGAGGGCGGACCACTCGTCGTGGACCTCGACACCTTCCCCGCCGCAGCCCTCCCCGAGGCCCGGAATCACGAAGAAGTCCTCCAGGCACTGCGCGAAGCACCGGCTGAACTGGACTGGTTCTACCTCAGCCCCGCCGGCGGCTTCGGCGCCTGGGCGCCGGGAGAGCGCACCGGCGAGTTCCGTCTCGGCGGAGACATCCTGCTCACTGATGAGGCCGGGCAGTCGAACATCTCCGGCGCAGACTACGCAATCGCGTTCATTGACGAGATCGAGCGGCCCGCACACTCCCGCCAGCGCTACTCCGTCGCCTACTAGGACGACGCCAACCAGGACCAGGCCCCGCGCCTTACCTATCCAGCCCACCGGGTAACCGGGGTGGCCCGCCTCTATGGGCAACCGCGGCTACCTGCATCTCACCCAGCCCTGTTCCGGGCTCGACGATACTCCGCCTCCTCGTGCCACCGGCCCGAAGCCCGCACGCCGGGCGCACCCTTCCGACCCTTCCTGGCTGCCTGCCCACCCGACTCGTAACGAGGTCCCACTGTGCACGTATCCCGCCTGACCTATGCCTTCGACGCCTACTGCGGCTGGTGCTACGGCTTCGCCCCAGCACTGCACCAGTTCGCCAGAGACAACGCACACCGCATCGACCTCACGGTCCTCTCCGGTGGACTGTTCGTAGGAAGCGCCGACAACATCCTCTCCGGCCACGCCGCAGCCTCGATCTCCGCCTACCCCCACATCCCTGCAGCGAACGCCCGGATCAGCGCCCTGACCGGAGTGGAATTCGGGGAAGGCTACCTCGAGGTACTCCGTGAAGGCACCCTCGTCATGGACTCCACCGACGCCGCAACCGGGTTGCTGGCACTGACCCGACAAGATCCCACCCGGACCCTCGAAGCAGCCGGCGCCATGCAGGACGCCTGGTACACCCACGGATCCAGCCTGTCCGAGCCAGCAACCTACGCCCGCATCGCCGCCACCCTGGGCCTGGACGTCGAAGCAGTTACAGCAGCCCTGGCAGACCCCACCCTGCGAACAGTCGCTCAAGCCCAGTTCGAGGAAGTCGCCCAACTCGGCGTCCACGCCTACCCCACCCTGCTCCTCCATACCCCCGAAGGACCCAGGAAACTCGGAGGCCCGACTTCAAGCGCTGCCGCCCTCGCCGAAGCCCTCGACACTCTCACGGGGACCTGACCGCCTTGGACCCACCCGTATACCCGCACCCACGCCATCGGGAGTACCCAACAGCACGCCCCGCCAACCACCGCACATAAAACCGGCCACCCTGGCTGAAAGGCGAGCCTTGGCCTGGGTCGGCATGGACCCATACCCGGGAGACGCTCGGCATCCCTTCCCCGTGATCTGGTGGGTTGGTACGTTGCTCTGATGAAAGCGAAAGCAGTGACTGTCGGAATACCAGTCCGTGATCTGGAGTCAGCCGTTACCTGGTACACATCAGCGTTCAAGCTTGGGCAGCCTGCACCGATTCCCCTTGAAGGGTTGGTCGAGTTCGACCTCGGCCCTTTTTGGCTTCAGCTTGCGTTGGCTCCTCAACTCGCTGGGAAAGAGGGCATATCAGTCAACATCAGCGTGGAAGATGCAGTGAGGGAGCATGCAAGTTTCACCGAACTTGGTCTCGATGTCACTGAACTGCAGCGTTTCGAAGACGTTGTCGAGTTCTTCGAACTCACCGACATGGACGGTAACAAGATCGGCTTCGTGACAGAGTTGGGTTGAAGCAGAACCTTCTTCCCAGCGTCCGTAGAGCGATCCCTACCGCACCCTACTTAGTGCTCCTCTCTAGGAGGATGGGGACATGGGGAAGTTCATGTGCGTCCTGGCCGACAACATTCTCAGTACCCTCGGTCCTGAAGGTCGGATGGTGGCGATTGACGGTGTCGATGGCAGCGGAAAGACGTCGTTCACGGCCAAGCTAGCGGCGGAGATTCATTACCGTCCCGTGGTGATCATCCACGCAGATGATTTCCTCAACCCCTCGCGCGTCAGGCACGCCCGGGGCCGGCACTCACCGGAAGGATTCTGGAAAGACACGTACAACTACCCGGCCTTTCACCAGTACGTGCTCACACCGCTGGGGCTGAAGGGAGATGGCTGGTACTCGCCGGCTTCCTACGACCCAGTGACGGACCAACCGGCCACGGCGGCGTTCCTTCATGCCCCACCGGAGGCGCTGGTCCTAGTGGAGGGCATGTTCCTGCACCGCGACGAAGTCACCGCTTCCTGGGATGCCTCGGTATACCTCGATGTTCCCTTCACTGTGACCGCTGCGCGAATGGCGACCCGGGATGGCAGCAACCCTGACCCGGAACACCCGACGATGCGCCGGTATGTCCACGGCCAGCACCTCTACTTCGAAGCCGCACGACCCTGGGAGCGAGCGACCTTCGTCATCGACAACAGCGACTTCGCCGCACCCAAAGTCATCCGCCCCGTCGCCGCACCGACAGACTGCTGAGAGATCCCTTACCGGGAACAGCGCACTACAAGTGCTGATCTTGCAGGGAGCGGATGTAGGCCGCATTGCCGGTGATTGCTGGCTTGTACCGCTCGATGTCGGCAGTGCGGACGAAGTTCACCACCAGGTCAAGCAATGCCGCGACGGATTCATCTGATCGACCTGCTGCCTGCAGGGTGATGGCTTCGAAGGTGCCTAGTGCCGGGGAGTCAGGAAACGCAGCACGAGCTGCCCTGAAGACCTCGAGCGAATTCTCGTACTCGCCCAAATTTCTCAGCGTTGACCCATACTGGACATAGCACCGGCGCAGCAGATCACCGTCGAGCCCGGCAGCGAGAGCCTTCTCGTAGAACCCCCGCGCGACGTCTTCCTGTCCCGCGGTATCGTAGGCCCCACCGACTTCGTAGAGCACCCGCGCGTTCTTGGGATACGAAGCATAGTAGGGAAGCAGAGCTTCAATGGTTGGCTGCATGTTCTCGTGGTCCCGACGCTCGAAGATCAGGTCGAGTTCATTATCCAAAGTCATTGCGCTACTTTCGCATATAAGACTTATCCGGTGTTCATATACCGATCGGCTTGCGTGCACGCTAGGGAAACTGACGCGGCCTCCCTGGTGCATGGATACACGCATAGGGCACTTTTTGCCCATTCGCATCGTGCGGGTCAACGTGCGTTGGCTGGAGTTGCACCAACCTGCGTTGCACTTGCGGCCTAAGCACAAGCGGTGATGGGCGGCTGTATGCAGCCCATCGATATCGCTCACCTGGGCGCCGCCCCAAGCCCTCACTCGCACCGCGAGCTATCCACTCCTCAGTACATGAAGGCGTTTCTTTCGGCCGTGGAGCTACGGAGTAGACCTGCAACTCGAGATAGTCGAGACACGCTAAGAACTGAATACCAGGCGGCGACTCCCCTGAAGTGTGAGCGGTCGGACTCCACACCGTTCATCAGACCGTCCCGAGCGAGAGCGTCAAGCGGTATAGGTGTACGAGCCGCCGGTGACCGGGCTGGGCGCCTCGGTAGTGACGTAGTCTCCAGTGAGCGCGGACGCAGACGGGCAGGACGTGTAGGTGCCTGCGGTGATTTGGTTTCGCCGGGTCGTGCGCGCGGTAGTGACATAGCTCCCACCCAGCGAGGCAGGGATGAAGTGGTTCCGGGGAGCGGGGCGGACATTTGACGGGCTAGTCCGGGTGGTGGAATTGATGACAGTCATGTGTTTTCCTTCGTCGTTAGATCCGGGCATGACGGCATGACGGCAGAAGGCGCCTGCCCGGAAGGAGAACGCTGAACCGGGTTTCGGTCAGCGGTCGATTGCTGAGTGGTTTGTTGTGAGTGTTAGTGGTCGTCGTTGGTCGACGAAGTAGTACGGCATTGCTCGCACAGGCCGTTGAACGTCACCTCGGCGGCGAAGACCGTGAAGCCTGCATCATCGGATGGCTGCAGGCAGGGAGCTTCCCCGATGACGCAGTCGACGTCCCTGACAGTCGCACACCTGATGCAGACGAGATGGTGGTGGTTGTCCCCAACCCTGCACTCGAACAGGGCCGGCGATCCCGGGGGATCGAACCGGCGCACCAGCCCGGCTCCCGTGAAGGCAGCAAGGATCCCGTACACCGCCTGCGGGGAAGTGCTGGAAAGCTCGTCCTTCACGCCGTCGAAAACGCGCTCCGCACTCGAGTGTGGGAGCTGCTGCAGCGTGCGCAGCACGGCGACCCGGGGTCCCGTCACCTTCAGTCCCGATGCACGGATCATCTGCCGTAGCAGATCCGTGCCGGGGAGGGAAGTAGGTGCGGTACGCATGGTCAACACTGTACCGTTTGTTTTGACCTACTCAAAACAAGCCGTTGTAAGTCCGCCGTGAGGAGCGCCCCATGACCGATGTCGCCAGCCAGCCGCCCGCCGAAGGGGACGACCGCCCTGTCCTGACCAACCGCCAGGGCCACCAGGTCTACGACAACCAGAATTCTCGGACCGTCGGCGCCCGCGGCCCGGCCACCCTCGAGAACTATCAGTTCCTCGAGAAGATCACCCACTTCGACCGCGAACGCATCCCGGAACGCGTGGTCCACGCCCGCGGATTCGTCGCCTATGGCGACTTCGAGGCGACGGGCATGGTCGGCGACGAACCGATCGCCACTTACACCCGGGCCAGGCTCTTCTCGGAGCCGGGCAAGAAGACCGACGTCGCCATCCGCTTCTCGTCGGTCATCGGCGGCCGGGACTCCTCCGAAGCTGCCCGCGATCCCCGCGGCTTCGCCGTGAAGTTCTACACGGAGGACGGCAACTGGGACCTGGTGGGCAACAACCTCGCCGTGTTCTTCATCCGCGATGCCATCAAGTTCCCCGACGTCATCCACTCGCTCAAGCCGGACCCATCACGTTCAGGCAGGAACCGGCGCGCATCTTCGACTTCATGTCGCAGACCCCCGAGGCGATGCACATGCTCGTGAACCTCTTCAGCCCCCGCGGCATCCCGGCCGACTACCGCCACATGCAGGGTTTCGGCGTCAACACCTACAAGTGGGTCAACGCCGACGGCGACACCAAGCTCGTGAAGTACACGTGGCAGCCGCAGCAGGGCGTGAAGAGCCTGACCGAGGAGGACGCGGCCAACATCCAGGCGACGGACCTCGGCCACGCGTCGAAGGACCTGTTCGAGGCGATCGAGCGCGGCGACTACCCGAAGTGGGATCTGTATGTGCAGCTGATGGACGACGGCGACCACCCGGAGCTCGATTTCGACCCTCTCGACGACACGAAGACCTGGCCGGAGCAGGACTTCGTGCCGAAGCTGATCGGCACCATGACGCTGAACAGGAACGTCTCGGATCACCACAACGAGAACGAGCAAATTTCCTTCGGTACGGGCGTCCTCGTGGACGGCCTCGATTTCTCTGACGACAAGATGCTCGTGGGCCGCACGTTCAGCTACAGCGACGCTCAGCGCTACCGCGTGGGCCCGAACTACCTCCAGCTGCCCGTCAACTCGGCGAAGCACGCGCCCGTGCACACCAACCAGAGCGGCGGGCAGATGTCCTACGCGAGGGACCTGGCGCCCGGGCAGAACCCCCACGTCAACTACGAGCCCTCGATCACCGGTGGTCTCCGCGAGGGCGAGTACCCCACGCATGATGATCAGGGGCCCGAGATCCACGGGCGGCTGACACGCAAGCGCATCCCGCTCACCAATGACTACCTCCAGGCGGGCCAGCGCTACCAGTTGTTGGAGCAGTGGGAGAAGGACGATCTCGTAGGCAACTTCGTCACGCTCATCGGGCAGGCGGCACGCGCTGTGCAGGAGCGCATGGTCTGGCACTTCTACCTCGTCGACGACGAACTGGGAGCCCGCGTCGGTGCAGGTCTGGGCATCGGTCTCGACGAGATCAAGGACCTGCCGCCCCTCGCCAGCCAGACCCTGTCCGACGACGAGCTGGATCGCCTGCAGAACCTGGGCAACAACGGCCCGCGCGATGTCGAGGGACTCACCATGACGCACTGCGTGCCCAACGAGCACGTGGTCGTCACGCGCTAGCCATCCCTCCCCGCTTCAGTGGTTTTCAACCCCAAAGGAGCCCATAGGCACTTCTACGTCCAGCAACTTACCAATGAGATCGCCCCCGGCGAGCCGGATCCCGTTACTGCCAATGCCCTTCAGGAGGGCTTGAGTGGGCAATTCCCCCGCCACCACTGCTCCTCCTCTGTATTGCTGCCATGTCTCATAAGTAATGTGGAATTTTCGCAACAGAGGAGTCAGTTGCGAGACAGTTTCAGGGGCTACCAACGTGACGGAGTGGCATGGGCAACGTAACAGAGTCCACGAGGGGGCCGACGCGCGCCCAGGACACGGATCGGTAGGTCGCAGACATACTTGCCGCCAGAGTGCCGCGATGATCTCTACGTCAATCACGGGGTGAGGGGCGCCCATGCTCAGCGCCCGCACCCGCGCACCAGATGACCCCGACGCAACTTTCCAGGCTCGTAGTCGACCGAGCAAAGCGGCCTCGACGCGGTCGACACTGTTTCCTCTCGCTGATAGGGCATTAGCCAGGAAGTGCCCTACTACGATGCCTTTGGTGTCCAGGAAACGGTGATGGTCACGCCCGGTTCCGAGTCCTGCACGTACAGGTGTAGATCCTCCTCCAGCAAAGCCTCGTGCTCCACGGCATCACCAGCAGCGTCAGCCATATCCGCCGGCCGGGAAATGGCTCGCGCCATGGCTCGACCCCAGTCCTGGGGGTGCTTACTCGTTGACGGTTCAGTGACACTGAACTTCCGGTCGGGCGCAGCCATGATTCGGCGTCTCCTTACGTTCATATTCGCTGAGGCGAGAAAGGTGCGGGAGCTTCAGCCACCGGCGTCGATGGCGGATTTCAGGTCCCGCGCGGTTGCCACCAGCTCGTCCTTGCTCATGCCGTGGTCCGCACCCCAATGTTGGGCGAGCTGTCGACTGAGCAACTCCGCTAAGGCCTCTGCTGTGGAGTGATCAGCTGCCGGACGGACATCACGGATCGCCCGCGTCAGGGCTTCAGGGAAGCCAATGCCTTCACGCTCACTCATCCACACCCCTCTGCTTGTAACCCGGTCGCTAGGACTCAGCCCTCATCATTGAGTCTGGGGGCGCAGTCCCAACGCTGCTTCTTGTTGCTCCAGTCTACGAGGTAGGGGAACAACGGATTCAGATGCGCGGACGGTAGTTGCCGGGCGCTCGGCGCTTTCGCTAGGTCAAGGCCTTCGAATACTGGTGGTGATCGTTTACGGGCGTGGACCGCGGCACTACCTTGAGAGCATCCGGGTGGAGCCTGTTGATCTCAGCACCGAACGGGCTTTCCCGGTATCTGTCCGAACCGGCCACAGCGCCCACCATCCTGGTGGGTCGTGCAAGGAGAAACCCACCATGGCACAGAACCTGAATCAGCCCGTCACTGATGACAGCATCAAAGTCCGCCAGCTCAGCCACTATCAATTCAGCTGGGTCGCCGGCGACCCAGGCCAGCCCGGATCCTGGACCCTGCAACTGGTCCTCGACCAGGGAGCCTGGGAGGAAGTCCTGACCCTCGACGCCGATGACGCCGATAATCTTCAGGACCTGCTCTCGTCGGCGGAGACTGTGTACTACGACGTCCAACGCCGGACCCTGATGTTCGGAACGACCAAAACCGGCCACCATTAGACCACGTAGGCCCGCTGGCATCCCAGTGGCTGACCAGAGTTACCAACCTGACAGGGAAGGGACGGGTTAGTGCCAGCCCCTTCCCTGCTCCCTAGCAGATCCAACAGGCAGTACAGCGTGGAAGACGTTTCGCGCTGGCGGCACCTCCTGTGTAGGGGCGGGTCTCCTAGTGTGTGGAACGCGCGGTGAGAGCCTCGTAGTGGGATGGTCGGCGATCCGGGTTCTCACTCATCGGGTGTAGGTGCGCCCGAAGCTCAGGGCCGCTGGTAGCCATCAGGGAAGTGTGATCAAACAACTCCGAGTGCAAGCATGGAGTCCGCGACCTTCACGAAGCCGCTAATATTGGCGCCTGCCACGTAGTCTCCCGGCACACCGTACTCCTCCGCGGTTGTCGCGCATCTGTCATGGATGCCCACCATGATTTCGGTGAGGCGTTGCTCGGTATACTCGAAGGTCCAGGAATCGCGGCTGGCGTTCTGCTGCATCTCCAGCGCCGATGTTGCAACACCGCCAGCGTTGGCAGCCTTTCCAGGACCGAACAGGACACCGGCCTGCTGGAAAGCTTCCACAGCCTGAGGGGTGCACGGCATGTTCGCCCCCTCTGCCACCGCCAGCACCTCGGAGCGGATGAGCGAGCCTGCTGCTGCTTCGTCGAGTTCATTCTGCGTGGCACATGGCAGTGCGACGGTTGCTCCCACATCCCAGATCGAGCCACCCGCTACGAAGTGAGCCCTGGAACCTCGACGCTGCGCGTAGTCGGAGATCCGTCCGCGCTCGTTCTCTTTTACCTCTCGCAGCAGGTTCACATCGATGCCAGTCTCGTCCACGACATATCCGGAGGAGTCCGAACAGGCCACGACGGTCGCACCGAAGTGCTGTGCTTTCGCGATGGCGTGGACAGCGACATTGCCCGACCCGGACACGATAACCCGCTGTTTCTCGAGGTCCAGTCCTCGCGCTCGAAGCATCTCACGGGCGAACAGGACCGCCCCGTACCCTGTTGCTTCCGGGCGGACCAGCGACCCACCCCAGCTGATCCCCTTGCCGGTCAGTACCCCGGACTCGTACCGGTTCGTGATCCTCTTGTACTGCCCGAACAGGTAACCGATCTCCCGTCCGCCGACTCCGATATCACCGGCCGGGACGTCCGTGTATTCGCCGATGTGCCGGTACAACTCCGTCATGAAGGACTGGCAGAACCGCATGATCTCCCCATCCGACTTACCCTTGGGGTCAAAGTCCGAGCCGCCCTTCCCCCCACCGATCGGCATCCCGGTGAGTGCGTTCTTGAAGACCTGCTCGAAACCGAGGAACTTCACGATCCCCAAGTACACGGAGGGGTGAAACCGCAAGCCGCCCTTGAAGGGCCCCAGCGCGGAGTTGAACTCCACCCGGAACCCTCGGTTGATCTGCACGTTCCCGGCGTCATCGACCCACGGAACCCGGAAGATGATTTGCCGCTCGGGTTCGCACAATCGCTCCAGTACCGCCGCATCGACGAACTCAGGGTGCTTCTTCAACACCGGCCCCAGCGAGTCGAACACCTCGACCACAGCCTGATGGAACTCCGTCTCACCCGGATTACGCCGAAACACCTGATCGCGCACGGCAGACAACGCCGAATCCATGACACCCACCGATCTCAACAATGGAACCTCTGAAGGACGAAGAACAAACACGTCCCCGGCCTATTTGCGGCACCGGCGACTGCAGGCCAGCAGGCCCTCAATGCACCGTACAGCGCGCAGTCCACTCAAGGCATCTACGAAGATGTTCATCCATAATCTGATCCGGTCCACGGCGAGATGCGACAACCCCCCGCTTGCTCAAGCGGGGAACGCTGACATGGACCTCAGCGCATGACGCGGGGGTGAAGGTAGACAGGGAGAGTCGACCTACCTCTACCGTCGTGGCACCACCCTTCTCCCGCAAGCCCGCGAGGTATGGCCGCTACCGCTTACTTCGAAAGGCCGCAACACCCGGGGTGCCCGCTTCGGATCAACCGTCCACGCCGTCCTGCACCACTCCACAGGAAACGTCATCGTCGCCCGCTAAGGGATTCGGGGTGGGCGGGCCGGCGCTCGAAGGCCACTGCCTATCTGAAAGTGCCTGAAGTCCGGTGAGGGCCGCATCGGCCCGCTGGTTGGAGAACCGAAATAACACCAGATGGGCACTTATATGTCCTCAAAGTTTACGGCCCCGGCGAGAACCATAGGGAAAAAGCTTTGGTGCGGAACTGACTGATAGAGGGTGCTCAAAGTTTGGTGGCTGGCAGCTGGTAGGACCCGCCTGAGCCCGGGAAGGCCAGCACGGCACTCCGTAAGAACGTCGCGGCCTGCTTACAGGTCACCAACTGCTGGGTGCTCCCGTCGGGGTCTTACATCGGGAGGGCTCCTGTCGCGGTGATTGCGGAGCGTCGCTGGTCAGGAGCAGAGGATACGGTGAGATCCGGGGAAAGAGAACCAGGCGCGCCTCGCGGCCCTCATGCGTGTTCAGTTGCAGACCTTGGGCAAGATCCTCGAGAAACTCGAACTCAAAGGACTGGTATCACGGTCACGGGACACCTCGGACGCACGTTCGATACGCACCCGCCTCACAAATCAAGGCCGGACAGTCCTAGACCGTATCAACCAGCTGCGCCGGACCGCAGCAGGATCAGGCATGCTGCCCGATCAAACATTCCGGAACCAGCTGATCGCCATCATCACCCGGCTCGGGCCCGCGACCGCCTGACAGGGGGTCCTCTGACAGGGCGCCGTCTGACAAGGGGCCGCGGTGGGCTCGCTCGGCAATCACGCCCCGGGACCGCCACGGTGCGTCACGGTGCGTCATGACGGATTGCCACCCATCCCGTAGGGCAGGCGTCGACCTGGCCGGCCCCGCATACCTCGATCACAGGAATGAGGTCCTCATGGAAGTTCAGGTCCAAAACGAGAACGAGCCCGTCCCGCAGCACAGCGAAATCGGTTCACTCGAAGAGGTCAGAACCACTTTGGCCGAGGACTGATGTTGGAAGCCAATCCCGGCATGGTCGTCGTTGGTGAAGCGTCCGACGGCGCGCAAGCAGTCAGCGCGGCCAGCCGGCTCCAGCCCGACATCGTACTGATGGATATTCGCATGCCAGGAATCGGCGGCATCGAAGCAACCCGACGCATCACCGGCCTCCATCCGGACATACGGGTCCTGGTCATCACCACCTACGACATCGACGAGTACGCTTTCGGGGCCCTTGAAGCCGGTGCGGCCGGCTTCCTCCTGAAAGACACCCGCCCAGAGGATCTTGTGACCGCGATACGCGCAATCCAATCCGGAGATGCCGCCGTGTCACCGCGCATCACCGCGAAACTCATCCAGATTGCAGCCCCGCACCTCCTCGTACGGCAGACCGTCGACGCTGATAGAGCGCTCACCGAGCTGACCGTCCGTGAACGGGAAATCTTCGTCCTCATCGGGCAAGGCGAGACGAACAGCGAGATCGCAGCAACGCTGTACCTCAGCGAGTCAACCGTCAAGGCAAACGTCGGACGGGTGCTGTCCAAGCTCCGCCTACGCAATCGAGTCGAAGCGGTCATCCGCGCCTACGAGATTGGTGTCGTCGGCCAGCAGGTCAACTGAACATGAATCACCCATGTCATTGCGCCAAAGCATGTGGGGCTCAACTGACGTTCCGGCTTTAGATAAGCCACTTGTGACTTAGTCAGGTACATCCGCAACCAAGAGGACTGTTGCGGGGCTGCTGAGGGTTCCGGTTCGTACGCGCTTTCGGATTTGACCTTGTACCTACTGGAGGCTTCATCGTTATCTACATGACTGAGCAACCCCTTTTGTCGATCGGGGACTTCACCCAGATGTCCTCACTGTCCGCCCAGACCTTGCGCTACTACCACCACCAAGGACTTCTGGTTCCAGCCGAGGTCGACGAGGACACCGGGTACCGCGGGTACACCTTCGATCAAACCCACCACGCACTTCTGATCGTGACTCTGCGCCGGGCCGCAGTAAGCATCCGTGACATCCGCAATATCCTGAACGACCCTGACCTACTACCCGCGGCACTCAGAGAGCACCAGGCAATGCTCGAACGTCAACGGAGCCACGAAGACCGCGCCATGGTTGAAGCCTGGCGACTCGCCAAAGGATGGCCGATTGCGGATATCCGGGACAGGGCTCCAAGCACAGCAATCACGAGGCAGATACCCGCCGAAACAGTCGAGCCGGACGACATAGTGGTACCGCAGCGGATACGCGCAGAAGCGGAGGCGCTGCACCGCGAACTCGTAGGCGCGGGCCTGGAAACCACCGGACTGCCCTGGTGCCGGTACGCACTCCACACATCCGAGGACAAAGCGAAAATGATGATGCCTCAAGGCCCGGACTGGATCGTTGCGGTAGACCTTCCTCGGGCCGAGGACGCCCCAAACCCGCTCCCGTCCAACCACGCCCTCCACAACTGCTCGAATCGCCGAGAACTCATCGTGCAGCTACCCGCCACCCCCACGATGGTGACTTATGCCGCTGCAATCGAATACCTGACCAGAGCATGCCGAGACCAGGACCTGGTGCCTGACTTCAATCAGCTCCGTTACGGCCTCGCGCCTACCCACGTCGAACTCGCCCTCACAATCACCCCACTTGATCAGATCGACCCGGTGGTTCCATCTGAGCGGTACCGACATCAGTCGAATCACCCCGGCCCTTCAGATACCTCGGAAAGCCCATGAAAGCGGTGCCCCGGTTGTGGGGACTGGGAAAAGAGCGATGTGGGAAGGTCCGGCCTGATCCAAGAGGAGAAGGCCAGCACTAACACAACCGAGAAGCTGGACGATCAGAAGGACCTCGCCCAACAGCTACATGCCCGCGCCACGGAACAGAGCGTGAGGCTGGTCCGGGCGAGCGGACCGCTGAACCAGCTGACGACAAATGTCCTCGAGGCCGTGCTTCATGCAGACTCGAAGGAACACCGTGGGCATGAGCATGCGCCGACACCGATGGCGGCCCGTATGCTCATCGACATCAGATTGGAGGCAGTCCTGATACACCCCCCGTATCACTTCGGCTCACTTCACCAGTGCGCCAGGACCATAACGGACATCCCGTCTCCGATAGTCGCCTCCACCCAGGATGAATCACGGGCGGGAACATTGGAGCTCAGTGAGGTGAAGAGTCCTGCTCAGGCTGGTTGAGGGGTCGCACCTTGGTCTTCCTTCTGGCTGCAGCACGATCACTCAGGAATCCGGCGAAGGTCAATGCTGCGGTACCCGCTGCCATCCAGCGGCGTGGGTGCCGTGTGCCGGCCTGGCGCAGCTTCTCCTCAACTCGAGCATCAATGACGTCGGTGGCTTTGGCGAAGCGAAGAGTTGCAACGGCCGAGGCAAGTCCGACTAGTACTCGCGGCAGTAGCCGCTTACCTCCGATCGTGATGCCGAGGTACACGCCGGTGAAGACTGCGGTAGCGATGTGAGCGGCCCGGCGCTGCTGGTCGTTCAACTTCGATGTGTCAATCAGGGGCAGGGCCCCCAGAATGGCGTTGACGTGATGCCGAAGGCAGGTGACGTTGGATCGGCTAGCACGAGTTGTTTCTTATGAGTCACAAGTGGTCCTCCTCTTCGCAGGTGCGCTCCAGTTTTGTCTACCACGAAAGGACCACCTAGCCGAGGTCCCGGGAAGACGTATGGCAATGGTCGTGGATGGAAGGCGAACGCAGTTGTAAGTGACTTCGCAGCCGGTCCGGTACGTGTTTGGCCGCCCGGTTAGGACACCTCCTTGAGCCCCATGCTGAGGTAGCGGTATACCGTTGCCCGGCTGGCCCCGATGATCTTCCCGATGTCAGCTGGGGCAAGACCTTGAGCTTTCAAGTCCCGGGCTCGCCTGACCTTCGCATGGTCGGTAGTCACTTCCCACCGGCCGGCCTTACGTCCATGTACGGCGGCCGCGGCCATGCCTGCCCTGGTCCGCTCGGCGAGCTGATCCCGCTCAAGCTGAGCAAAAGCGGACATCACGGTGAGCAAGGCCCTACCCATGGGGCCGGTCGTACTGAGGCCTTCAGTGACACTGGGGAAGTGCACTCTTCTGTGCGCCGGTGCTGAGAACACCGAGACGGGTCGAAGCCTCACCGACCCGTCCGGTCAAAGGATCCATTACGGCGCCGGCCGGCAGGAGAGGCTTGCGTCCCTTGAGTAGACTGCGCCGCTCGCCAATCTTGTACTGCACTCTTGACACAAAATAAAAAGGCGGTTTGTATTGCAGAGACGGTACAAGCGAGATGAGGGAGACGTGGTGGGATCGATTTCGATACTGGTGGCGGTCGTGCTGGTGGCATTCCTGGCGGTCGGGGTGTGGGTGGTAATCCGACGAGCAGTGACTGGTAGTCAAGAGAAGCCGAGACACCAGCAGGAGCGGTCTGATCGCACCGGAGCTCAGGTCGCCCCTGTATATCGGGGGGAAGCCTTGGCGGCCCTTGCGGCTTTGGTTGTTGGGTGCTCAGGTGCGCTGGTGATGTGCCTGATCGGGTCCTGGTGGAGTGAGGGGTACGGAGTTACGTATGCCCTCGCTGGCGGAGTAGGGGCGCTGGCCGGCCTGCTCGTCTACATCGTCTATCCCAGGCCTGCCTGGGGCTCGGAGGAAGGCGGGCGCGTTGTCGCTGAGCTTTCGCCGCGGAGGCCTACATCCTTTGCCCGGCAGTGGGTGTTCGTCCTGCCGCTCTCCGCCGCGGTCATCCTCATCCTTGGGTTGCTGCTGGCCGGAAGCTATTCAGCAACGGATGAATACGGTCTGCACCGTGTTTTTCAGCGGCGAAGCCTGGCGGGCTGGGGTGTCCAGGACGGACAGGTCGTAGACGTGCAGTACAACCTCTCGACCAACGGGCCGTTCCCGGGCTGGTACTACGGGATTCCGGTGATCATCTGCACACTTCTGCTGATCGCCGTCGTCTACTGGGCCTTACACCGCACGGCCACCGCTCCGCGGCCGGCTTCAACGGATCTATTTACGGACGACACATTCCTCCGCTCGCACCGCACCCTGTTCATCATGTGCGCATCCAGCGCCGCCCTCGCCTCCCAGATCGCGGGACTTGCAGCGATCACCGGCATCGTCCTGAGCGCAGCTCACCGTGACTCGGTTCCAAGAGCTGACCTTGATGCTGTTGCCGACACGATCGCGGTCGAGCCCGGACACACACTCGGGCTGATCATGATGCTGTTCTCGTTGATCATCGCGGTCGCCGCGGTCGTCCTGCTGATCAAGACGTGCTCCATCATCGCCGGTTTGTGGTCGGCAAGCGGCGAAATACGACGCGCGCGACGTGAACCTGTCCGATGATCAGCATCGACCCCTCATCGCCCCTCTCCCCTGTCGAGCAAATCCGGTCACAACTCGCGGCTCAGATACGAGCCGGACAAATCCCAGCAGACGCCCGGCTCCCTCCCGTGCGGCAGCTTGCCGCCGACCTTCGAGTGTCTGCCGGATCGGTGGCGAAGGCCTACAAAGATCTCGAGACCGCAGGACTGATCCGCACAGCACGAGCAGCAGGAACCCGCGTGAACCCCGGCCACGCAACCACGAAGCCACTCATCCGGGCGGCAGAAAGTCTCGCGCTTCAAGCTGCCGAAGAAGGCCTAGGCCTCACAGAAGCACAGGGGCTACTGGCACACGCATGGACACAGATACACTCCGCGTCTGAATAAGCGCACCCGCCCTCGATGTAGCACTAGTGGGACGTGTCCAGTCGGAGAAACCGCTACCACGCGTCAATCAGCCCCAACCGGCCGCCAGCCCCTGCCGTTGTTCCATTCAAAGGATCCATCGACGGATGGGCTTAGGGGCGACCCATCGGATCATCGGGGATCTTGGTCCAGGCTTCTTGATAGGTGGAGCGGTGCCACTGCTGGCGCGGGCCCTCCCATTCGCGTGCGACGTCGGTCAGCCACATCGTCGTATCGGGATTCCACCCTGCGAGGACCGTGAACGTGTCGGCGTCGATTTGCAGTGCACGGTTAGCGCCACCGAGGTAGGCCAGGACTGTCAGGTGCACCGCATCCCACCGCTCCGCGACCTTCTCCCAGTCCGGGATGACCCACGCGCCGTCGTGCCCGGTACACCGGAACCAGTCATGGCGCCGGGATGCCGTGACCTCCAGCGGGTACTCACGGCACAGTGACATCCAATCGTCCGCGGTCCGCACCTCGTAGGTGCATCCAACGCCGCGCACGGGGATCACCGTGGCGTGCTCCTCTCCGAAGGAGTCCTCGATGAGGTTCAGTCCCAGCGGTACCCGGCCGGTGGTTTGCAGTGTTCCGTGTGGGAAGGACCACCACGTCCCCGACCAGTTGGCGCGAGGATTCCGGGGGCGTTCCTTTTCCGCCCGGACCTCCTCCGCACGGGCGTCACGCGCCCACGTGGCAAGGCCTCGCGCCGGATACCTGGTCAGCGGAGCCCGGTCATCTGCTGAACGCCAGTCGATGGCCCACTGCTCGACCTGCCGGCCGTGCGACCACCATCGGGCGGAGGATGCGGTCATCACGTGCCGGGCGATCGGAGTAAGGGCGGCCTCTACCTCGGGAAGCGCTGCCAGGACGTCCTCCCCGTCCGACTCCTGCCAGGGCCGGGACGTGTCCACCGCTGTGGCCAGCGCCCGGTCGATCGCACCACCGCCGATCCGCGTCACATCAAACGAGGCAAGGCCCGTGATGAGGTCCGTCATAGCCGGTCTCGGTGGCCGGTCAGCTCCCTCGCCGGAGGTAGCGGTGATCAGCACCCGGGATGTGCCCTTGCCGGGATCCAGGTCGTGGGCGAGCCAAAACACGATGGACCTGACCGACGGGTCCACCCCCATGGCCAGTTCCAGGCAGAGACGTCGACCCCGAGGCCCTACCAGCAGCACATCAGCGCCCATCTCCATCCGCTCACCCTACGGGTGACGACATTGGCAAAGCAGGAGCGAACCACCACAACGACCTACCAGTCCGGTTTGCAGAGCGATCCCCTGCGAGGGCACGCGTTGGGCCGGGCCTACACCGCGCAACGGATCCCGTGATAAGTCAGATTTACATCTGTGCGGACCCCGCGCTAAGCACGTCGCCACCACGTCTCTTGCCGTAGTGGAAACCATGCCTTAGTCTTGCCGTTATGGAAACTAACTCTCAGGGCGTGTCCCGTGACGAAGCCCTGGATGCGCTGGCCGGTTTATCCGCAGACCGGGCTCGACTCGCCGAGGGCATCCGGGTCCCGTGGTCGCTTCTTGCGGGCTTCGGGGCGGTAGCTGCGTGGTGGGTCGGCGCGGCTGCTGGGACAGCCCCTGGTGAGGACTACGACCGGCCGGCGGTCGGGGGGCTCGCCCTGGCAGTGGTCCTCGTCATCATCTATTTGATCCAGCGAGAGACAGGTGTCCGCTTCGCGAGCATGGGCTGGCAGGCCGGAATGGCTGTGGCTGGGATAGTGGTCGGCTGCCTGGTGCTGTTCAGCGTCTCTCTCGGCTTGGTGTCCTTCGGCCTGCATTGGGCAGTGATCGCCACAAGTGTGGTGGCGTTCGGTCTCACGACATGGCTGGCCGGCGTGGCCTATCGTAGCGCCGCCCGGAATCTCCGTCATGGGTAAGGCGCACTTCGACGACGTCATTCACGCCCCCCTGCGGCTACGGATCTGCGGACTGCTCCGCCCTGTGGACCGCCTCGACTTCGCAGTCCTCCGGACCGCCCTGGAAGTCTCGGACGCGACCCTGTCCAAGCACTTGAAGACCCTGGCCGAAGCTGGCTATCTGGTCTCCGACAAGACGGCGTCAACGGAGCGCAGTGATGCGCGACGCGTGATGTGGCTGTCCCTCTCCCGAGCCGGCAGGGCGGCTTTCGACGGACACATCCAGGCGCTCCGGGACATCTCCGGCACCCTCTGACCCACACGACCAGACACTGTTCACCCATGGATCAGCACCGAGAACGTGCACACATCGATCACTGCACGGTTGCGCGGTGGGCGATGATCGCTGCGTGCGGCCGCTGGCCGCCGGTCGTCCTGGTGTGTGTTTCGGCCACCTCGAAGCCGGCCGAGATCAGTTCCTCACTGAGGTCAGTCACCGGCCAGCGGTACGCCGGAGCCACGGCGTGAGCAAACTGCTCGATCACAGAGCCCTCGAAGAACCCGATGAGGAGCGCGCCACCGGGACGCAGAACACGGCTGAACTCCTGGAGGGGAGTCCTGATCGTGGTCGACTCGTGGTGGATGAGTGAGTACCAGGCCAGGATCCCGCCGACCGTTCCTGCTGCCACATTCAGGGCGTTGAGACTGCCGACGTCGAACGGCACGCCCGGATAGGTGCTGCGTGCACGCTCGATGAACTCGGGCACAAGATCCACGCCGCGGGCAGCTAGCCCCTGCTGGGCGAGGAAGTTCGTCCACTGGCCCGGACCACACCCCGCGTCGATGACAGGGCCCTCGATACCCTCAGCCCAGGTGGAGACAAGCTGGCGGTCGGACGGATGCACCGCGCCCATTGAGCCGAAGAGCTCCCCGTATTCCGTTGCACGCCCCGAGTACGCGTCCCTGACCTCATCCATCATGTGAGCGAGTCTAGGCACGCATCAGATGGGCACCCGATGGCGAAGCGTTCACCGGGACGATGCCAGGAGCGTTTCAGCCCAGAGCTCGTGGTGATGCGTCGCGCAGTCGGTGACGGCTCACCGAGGGCGCCGAGCAGCATGCCGTCGATGACCAGCAGGTCGGGCGGATCCCGGCGGACCGCGAAGATCAGGTCACGGGTGATACCGGATCCATGCTGGGGGACGAGAATACTGTCCTCCCCCGTGGAACAATGGCCGGGACCCCCGTCCGGAACCTGAAAGCACCCCATGCCGTCACCGCCCGCCCACTTCACCGTCCTCCGGGCGCGAACGCAGTCGCTGGCGCCCGGACTGGCGGTGGCCGCGGCCGGGGTAGCCATCGCAGTCTGGCTCGGAATGCTGCAATCGGTGCTCGGGCCCCTGGTGATCGCGCTGGTGCTCGGTGTCCTGCTCGCCAACTCCTCCCTGTACACACCTGCCTTCCGGCGCGGCGTCACAGCGGGCACCAAGAAGCTCCTACGCGCCGGTGTCGTCCTGCTGGGCCTTCAGCTCGCGCTGCCCGACATCGTGGCGCTCGGCCTCCCGGTCCTCGGCCTGATCGTGGCGAGCGTGGCCCTGAGCTACGTCCTCACGCTGCAGCTGGGCCTGCGGCTCGGGCTGACCCGCGCCGGCGCCACCCTCATGGCGGCCGGCTTTTCGATCTGCGGGGCATCGGCCATCGCGGGGCTCCAGGGAGTCGTGAAAGCCGACGACGACGAGACCGCCGGCGCCGTCGCCATGGTGACGCTCTACGGATCACTCATGATCGTCGTCCTGCCCGTGCTCGGCGGCCTGCTCGGGCTGAGCGATGAGCGATTCGGAATGTGGGCCGGCCTGGCCGTCCACGAGGTGGCGCAGGTCGTGGCCGTCGCGGGTACCGCCGGAGCCACGGCGCTCGCTGTCGGGACGGTCGTCAAGCTCGGCCGGGTGCTGATGCTCGCCCCGATCGCCGCGGTGGCTTCGCTCGGCGAGCGACGGCGTGCCGCAGTACTGGCAGGCTCGGACGGACGCGGTGAGAGGCTCCCGGACGCCGCGGCGACCGTGCCCCGTCCGCCCGTGGTGCCGCTGTTCGTGCTCGGGTTCCTCGTCATGGTGGCCGTCCGCTCGCTCGGGATCGTGCCGGATCAGGTGCTGGAAATCGGCCGCACCGTCACGACCGTGCTCCTGGCGGCGGGCATGTTCGGACTCGGTGCGGGCATCGATGTCCGGCGTCTGCTGCGCACCGGCGGCCGCTTCGCCGTCGTCGGCGCCGGCTCGACCATCCTGCTCGCGGGTGGCTCGCTCGCCGGAGTGCTCCTGCTGACCTGACCGCCGCACTCGGCGGACCGTTCTCCCCACCGACTCATCGCAGGGACCTCCTGCGTCGGCGGACCGATCTGCCCGGCGACACACCGAACTCGGTGGGCATCTCTTGCTATGCCCACCGACGCCCCCGAGTCGGCGCGCACGACGAACGGAGCACGCGGCCCCGCGTGGAACGGGGCCTCAGCGCAGGCCGGTGCCCCGCTCGAGCGCGAGCCCGATCAGCTCGTCGATCAGCTCGGTGTACCCGAGCCCGGACTTCGCCCACATCTGCGGGTACATGCTGATGGGCGTGAAGCCGGGCATCGTGTTGATCTCGTTGATCACGAGACGCCCGTCCGGCGTGTAGAAGAAGTCCACGCGGGAGAGCCCCTCCCCCCCGATCGCGTCGAACGCATCCGCTGCCAGGAGCCGGACGCGCTCGATGACCTCCGCCGGAAGGTCCGCCGGGCAGGTCAGCTCGGCGGCGGCGCCGTCAACGTACTTCGCCTCGAAGTCGTACCAGGCGTGGTCGCCCGGCTGCATCGCGATCTCTCCGGGCAGGGAGGTGCGTGGGGCATCGTGCCCGCGCCCCTGCAGCACCGCCACCTCGATCTCGCGCCCCTCGATCCCCGCTTCGATGATCACCTTGGGGTCGAACTCGCGCGCGGCCTCGATCGCCGGCCGGATCCCGTCGACGTCCTCCACGCGGCTGATCCCCATGGACGAGCCGGCACGCGCGGGCTTCACGAACAGCGGGAACCCGAGGGCGGCGGCGCGACGCACGCCGGCCTCGGGGTCGGTGCGCCACTGGCGGTCGGTGACGACGTCGTACGGGCCGACGTCGAGCCCGGCGGCCTCGAACACCACCTTCATGTAGTGCTTGTCCATGCCGACGGCGGATGCCAGCACGCCCGCGCCGACGTAGCGCATGTCGGCCATCTCGAGCATGCCCTGGAGGGTGCCGTCCTCGCCGAACGGGCCGTGCAGCAGCGGCAGGACGACGTCGACACCGCCGAGGCTCTCGGGCACGGAGCCGGGCGCGGCGATGAGCAGCTCCTGGCCGGTTCCGCCGTCGGCCGCGGAGCCCATGACCACAGCGTGCTCGGTCGCGGTGACCTCGGGAAGCACGTCGGAGCGCAGGGACCACGCGGAGGGGTCCGCGGAGACCAGGGACCACTGCCCGGAGCGCGTGATGCCCACGGGCACGACGTCGTAGCGGGTCCGGTCGATCGCCTCGAGGACGCCGGCGGCGGTCACGCAACTGACGGCGTGCTCGCTCGAGCGTCCCCCGAAGAGGACGAGGACGCGGGGCTTACCGGAGCCGGCCGGGGTCCCGGTGGGCAGGGTACTCACGGTGGTCACGGGGTGTGATCGCCTTCCGGCTTGAGGTTGCGGGCCAGCAGGCGCGGCCCGAGGTCGTCGACGGACAATCGTCCCTGGAGGACGGCCACCACACTCGCCGTGATGGGCATGTCGACGCCGTGCTGGTCTGCGGCGTCGAGGACGGCCTGTGCGGACTTGATGCCTTCGGCGGTCTGGTTCATCCTCGTCGTCACCTCGTCGAGGGTCAGTCCCTGCCCCAGCAGGTGACCGGCGGTGTGGTTGCGCGAGAGCGGCGACGAGCAGGTGGCGATGAGGTCTCCCATCCCGGCGAGCCCGGCCATCGTCTCCCGGCGTCCCCCGAGGGCCACGGCGAGGCGCGTGGTCTCCGCGAGGCCGCGCGTGATGACGGAGGCCTTGGTGTTGTCGCCCATGCGGCGACCCTCGCAGATCCCGACGGCGAGGGCTATCACGTTCTTCACGATGCCGCCAATCTCCACACCGATCACATCCGTGGAGGTGTAGGGACGGAAGTAGGAAGCCGTACAGGCCGCAGCGATCCAGGCGGCCGTGTCGTGGTCGGAACAGGCGACGACGGACGCCGTCGGCTCCTCCCGGGCGATCTCCATCGCGAGGTTGGGGCCGGACAGCACGGCGATCCGCTCGGTGGGCAGCCCGAGTTCCTCCGCGATCACCTCGCTCATGCGGGCGTCGGTGCCGACCTCGAGGCCCTTCATGAGGGAGACGACGACGGCGTGGGGAGCGATGAGGGGACGCCACGCCGGGAGCTGGGCGCGCAGGGTCTGGGCGGGCACGGCGAGGACCACGAGGTCGCTCCCGGCGAGGACCGCTCCGACGTCGGCCGACGCCGTGATGTTCACCGGGAGCGTGGTCTCGCCGAGGTAGCGCGAATTGCGGTGGGTGGTGGTGATCTCGACCGCCACCTCGGGCCGGCGCGACCACAGCATGACCGGGGTGCTGGGGGACGCATCGGCGAGGACCTTCGCGAAGGTCGTCCCCCAGCTGCCGGAGCCGAGGACGGCGATCTTCGCGGACCGTGCTTCGCACGCGTCGGCCGTCACGGCGTCTCTCCTGGTGCCGGTCCGTCGTCGACGCCGTCGGCACGGCCCTCGAAGTCGCGGCCGGTGAGCTTCTGGTGCTTCTTCGACGGATCCCAGCGCTCGGCGGGAGGCTCCTCGCCCCGCAGCTCCGCCAGCAAGGCTGTGATCGCGTCGACGATGCGCTCGGTGGCGCCATCGAGCGTCGTCTTCGTGAGCGGCGCGTCCCGGAACTCGGAGAGGTCCACGGGATCACCGACGAGCACGCGGACCCGCTTGCGGGGGAACAGATGGAAGCGCTTCGCGTAGCGGGGGAAGACCTCCTGCGCCCCCCAGTGCGCGATGGGCACCACGGGGGCGCCGGTCTGGAGAGCGAGGCGCGCGGCGCCGGTGCGACCCTTCATGGGCCACATGTCCGGGTCCCTCGTGAGCGTGCCCTCGGGATAGATGATGATCCCCCCTCCGTCGGCGAGTGCCTCGCGCGCGGCCTCGAGCGAGCGGTTGGCGCCCGCCGAGGTGCGCTCGACCGGCACCTGCTTGATGGTCCGCAGGATGGATCCGACCACCGGCACGTCGAACAGCGTCGCCTTGGCGAGGAAGCGCGGCATGACGCCCTGGTTGTAGAGGAGGTGCGAGATGACCACGGGGTCGATCTCGGTGACGTGGTTGGGACACACGATGATGCCCGTGTCCCGCCGCAGTTTCTCCTGCCCGCGCCACTCCTTGGCCATCAGGGCGTTCATGACCGGCCTCACCCACAGGCCGAGGAACATGTACATGGCCCGTGAACTCAGCGACTCCCCCACTGCCCGGCCGCCTACGCGAGTGCCACGGCGACAGCCGGGGCGTCCTCCGTGACATCGAAGTCCGCGCCGAGGCCCGCGAGCTTGTCCTGGAAGCGCTCGTAACCGCGGTTGATGAGCTCGATCCCGGTGACGCGGGAGACGCCGTCCGCGGCGAGGGCCGCGATGAGGTGGCTGAACCCTCCACGCAGGTCCGGGATGTCGATCTCGGCACCATGCAGCTGCATGGGACCGGAGATGACCGCCGAGTGCAGGAAGTTCCGCTGCCCGAAGCGGCACGGGACGCTGCCGAGGCACTCGCGGTGTACCTGGATGCTGGCGCCCATGCGCAGCAGCGCCTCGGTGAAACCGAACCGGTTCTCGTACACCGTCTCGTGGACGATCGAGACGCCGGCGGCCTGCGTGAGCGCGACGACGAGGGGCTGCTGCCAGTCCGTCATGAAGCCGGGGTGCACATCGGTCTCGAGCACGAGCGGGTTCAGGGGACCGCCCGGGTGGTAGAAGCGGATGCCGTAGTCGTCGACGTCGAAGGCGCCGCCGACCTTGCGGTACGTGTTGAGGAACGCCGTGAGGTCGAGCTGGCGCGCGCCCTCCACGTAGATGTCGCCCTTGGTGACGAGGGCGGCGGACGCCCAGGACGCCGTCTCGTTGCGGTCGGAGATGGCCTTGTGGTTGTACCCGGTCAGCTCCCTGACGCCCTCGATGCGGATGACGCGGTCGGTCTGCACGGTGATGATCGCGCCCATCTTCTGCAGGACGGCGATGAGGTCCATGATCTCGGGCTCGACGGCGGCACCGGAGAGCTCGGTGATGCCTTCGGCGCGGACCGCGGTCAGGAGCACCTGCTCCGTGGCGCCGACGCTGGGGTACGGCAGCGTGAGTTTGGCGCCGTGCAGCCCTTTGGGCGCGGAGATGGAGATGCCACCCGGGCGCTTGTCGACGACGGCGCCGAAGTTGCGCAGGACCTCCATGTGGTAGTCGATCGGCCGGTCACCGATCTTGCACCCACCGAGGTCGGGGATGAAGGCTTCGCCGATGCTGTGCATCAGGGGCCCGCAGAAGAGGATGGGGATGCGCGAGTCCCCGGCGTGCGCGTCGATGTCCTTGGACATCGCCATCTTGGCGTCGCTCGGGTCCATGGTGAGGTCGCCGGTGGTGGGATCCTTGGTCACCCTCACGCCGTGCAGCTGCAGCAGGCTGGTGACGACGTCGACGTCCTTGATCTCCGGGACGTTGCGGAGGACGGACGGCGAGTTGCCCAGCAGCGACGCCACCATCGCCTTCGGCACCAGATTCTTCGCCCCCCGGACGAGGACTTTGCCCGTCAGCGGAATGCCGCCTCGGATGGTCAGAACGCTACCCATGAATACCTGTTTTCCTCACACGTCGAATCCCCGCGAACCCGGAAATACCCCTCCAAGCATAGGAGTACCGTCGGGCAGACAAGAAACAAGGGTACGGGGTGCACTCCCTGCTCCCCAACAGGAACCGCCCGGATTGCGTCCTCATTCCTTCCCAGTTCCGGCCGAGGACGTGACATGCGCGACACCGGCGCGGCTCCCCGTGGGCCCGGACGCGGAGCGTCAGGTACGGACGGGGAGGGTCGTCGGCTTGTGGGACGGCCGGCGGGCCTCGAACGCCGTGATGTGCTCCTCCTGGCGCAGCGTGAGGCCGATGTCGTCGAGTCCCTCGAGCAGGCGCCACCGCGTGTAGTCGTCGAGCTGGAAGGGCGCACTCACGGGCCCGCACTGCACCGTGCGCGCCTGGAGGTCGACCGTGACGGTCGCACCCGGCTCGTTCTCGAGGACCTTCCAGATGAGTTCGATGTCGTCCTGGGCGACCTGCGCCGCGACGAGGCCCTGCTTGCCCGAGTTGCCGCGGAAGATGTCCGCGAAGCGCGAGGACAGGACGGCCTTGAACCCGTAGTCCTTCAGCGCCCACACGGCGTGTTCCCGCGAGGAGCCGGTGCCGAAATCGGGGCCGGCGACCAGGACGGAGCCCCGGGAGTAGGGCTCGCGGTTGAGGATGAAGTCCTCGTCCCTGCGCCAGCCGGCGAAGAGCGCGTCCTCGAACCCCGTCCGCGTGATGCGCTTGAGGTAGACGGCCGGGATGATCTGGTCGGTGTCGATGTTGCTCTGGCGCAGCGGGACACCGATGCCGGTGTGCGTGGTGATCTTCTCCATGGTGGGCTCCTAGGCTGCGGTGACGGTCGAGGGGGCGGCGTGGGCACCTGTGCCGTGGGCCTCCGAGCCGGCGGGACGAGGGGGCAGGTCCGACGGCGAACTGAGCGTGCCGCGCACGGCCGTCGCGGCAGCGACGACCGGCGAGACGAGGTGCGTCCGGCCGCCCTTGCCCTGGCGACCCTCGAAGTTCCGGTTCGACGTCGAGGCGCAGCGCTCGCCGGGCGCCAGCTGGTCCGGGTTCATGCCGAGGCACATGGAACATCCGGCGAACCGCCATTCCGCCCCGAAGTCCTTGAAGATGCGGTCCAGGCCCTCCGCTTCGGCCTGCAGCCGCACGCGGGCCGATCCGGGGACCACCATCATCCGGACGGCCGGGTCCTTCTGGCGCCCCCGGATGATGTCGGCGGCGATCCGCAGGTCCTCGATCCGGCTGTTGGTGCAGGAGCCGAGGAACACGGTATCCACGCGGATGTCCTTCATGGCCGTGCCTGGCTGCAGGGCCATGTATTCCAGCGCCCGGCTGCACGCGGCCTTGTCGTTCTTGTCGGCGAAGTCGTCGGGTGACGGCACGGCCTGCGAGAGCGAGACGCCCTGCCCCGGATTGGTGCCCCAGGTGACGAAGGGCTCCAGCTCGTTCGCGTCGAGGAAGACCTCCGCGTCGAAGACGGCGTCGTCGTCGGTGCGCAGCTCGCGCCAGTCCGTGACCGCGGCGTCCCAGTCCGCGCCCTCCGGCGCGTGCGGGCGGCCCTTCAGGTAGGCGAAGGTCGTCTCGTCCGGGGCGACCATCCCGGCGCGCGCACCCGCCTCGATCGACATGTTGCAGATGGTCATGCGTGCTTCCATGGACAGCGAGCGGATGGCCGAGCCGCGGTACTCGAGCACGTAGCCCTGCCCGCCGCCGGTCCCGATCTTCGCGATGACGGCGAGGATGATGTCCTTGGACGTGACGCCCGGTTTCAGCGTCCCCTCGACGGTGATGCCCATCGTCCGGAACGGCTTCAGTGACAGCGTCTGCGTGGCCATCACGTGCTCCACCTCCGAGGTGCCGATGCCCATGGCCAGGGCACCGAAGGCGCCGTGCGTGGAGGTGTGCGAATCGCCGCAGACCACGGTCAGTCCGGGCTGTGTGAGGCCGAGTTGGGGCCCGACGACGTGCACGATGCCCTGTTCGGCGTCCCCGAGCGAATGGAGCCGCACACCGAACTCCTTGCAGTTGGCGCGCAGGGTCTCGATCTGGGTCCGGCTGGTGAGGTCGGCGATGGGCTTGTCGATGTCCAGCGTGGGCGTGTTGTGGTCCTCGGTGGCGATCGTCAGATCAGGGCGGCGCAGCGGACGCCCGGCGAGGCGGAGACCTTCGAAGGCCTGAGGCGAGGTGACCTCGTGCACGAGGTGGAGGTCGATGTACAGGAGGTCCGGCTGAGCTTCCGCTCCGACGACGTCGCCCTTGCGCACCACGTGTGCGTCCCAGACCTTCTCTGCCAGTGTCTTGCCCATGACCATCGTCCTCTTCCGCTCCGGCGTCCTGACCCCGGTAGGGGCAGCGGCCGGAACTCATCGTGTCCTCAACTCAACCAGCGCCCGACGGCGAGTGCCAGTCGTACAGCTTGCGTCTCAGATTATGAGACGGCAGTATCATTCTATGGACAATTCTAGCGGCGTCGGAGTCATCGACAAGGCCGCCCTCGTGCTCGACGCCCTCGAGGCCGGGCCCACGACGCTCGCCCAGCTCGTCGCTTCGACCGGTCTGGCCCGGCCGACCGTCCACCGGCTCGCCCTTGCCCTGGCCCACCACCGGCTGGTGGGCCGGGACATGCAGGGCCGGTTCGTCCTCGGCAGCCGGATCGTGGAGCTGGCCTCGGCCGCCGGCGAGGACCGCCTGATCGCCTCGGCGGGGCCGGTGCTCCTGGCGCTGCGGGACGCCACGGGCGAGAGCGCCCAACTGTTCCGGCGCCAGGGCGAGTGGCGCGTCTGTGTGGCATCCGCCGAGCGTCCCGTGGGTCTGCGTGACACCATCCCGGTCGGTACCCAGCTCTCCATGAAGGCCGGCTCTGCCGCGCAGTGTCTCCTGGCATGGGAGGACCACGACCGCCTGCTCAAGGGCCTGCAGGACGCGCGGTTCACGCCGACCGTCCTGGCCGGCGTGCGGCGCCGCGGCTGGGCGCAGAGCCTCGGTGAGCGGGAGAACGGCGTCGCCTCCGTCTCGGCGCCGGTCCGCGGTCCGTCCGGCCGGGTGATCGCCGCCGTGTCCATCTCCGGGCCGATGGAACGCCTCACCCGTCAACCCGGCCGCATCCACGCCGAGGTCGTCTCGGATGCCGCGCGGCAGCTGACCCTCGCGGTGGCCAAGGCCACGGACTGACATGGGCGGCCAGATCCCCGACCCCGAGCGTCGGTACGCGATCTTCCTCCGCGGCGTGAACGTCGGCGGGATCACCGTCCGCATGGCCGACCTCCGCGCACTGCTCGCCGGTCTTCCGGTGCGTGAGGTCGCCACGGTCCTCGCGAGCGGCAACGCCACGTGCTCATCGGTACTCGACGCCGAGCAGCTCAAGGACCTGGTGGAGGAGGCGCTGCGTGCACGCTTCGGCTATCCGGCGCGCGTGATCGTCGTCGAGCGCGCCGAACTCGCCCATATAGCGGCGTCGGTGCCCGACCAGGGCACTCCGGACACGCACGCGTACGTCACGCTGTTCACGGGGCCGGAGGAGCAGATGGCTCTCGTCGACGAGGCACGCGCCCTCGGAGAGCACCCGGCCGTCCTCACCGGATCCGCGATCGCCTGGTTCGCACGGAAAGGCACGTCGACCGAGGTCCCCCTCGCGAAGCTGCTCGCCCGCGCGTGGCACGCGGCGACCTCGACCACCCGCAACGTCAATACCGTGGACAAGGTGCTGCACCTCCTGGGGTGAGGCTTGGTAGGGTTCCCAGCACGCGCCGACCCAGCCGAAGGACCTCCATGCTCCCCATCACCCAGGACTGCCACCAGCTCGAGCAGCAGAAGGGTTCCCACGGCTTCGTGGTGGTCGGCTCAGGGCGGACCGCCGTGATCGACCCCGGCCTGGCGTCCGGGTTCGACGGCGTCATTGCCGAGCTGCGGGCGAACGAGGCGACGACGGGCGCGGTCACCGACATCGTGCTCACCCACTACGACCCGGACCACGCCCAGGTGGCGCAGCGCCTTCAGGCGGCGCTCGGCGCGAGCGTCTGGATCGGCGCCGCCGACGCCGGGGTGCTGCGCGGCCGCATCAGGCCGAAGACCCTGTTCCGGCGGGTACTGCAGCGACTCGTCCGCGTCCGGCTCCCCGACGGCGCCCGCGAACTCACCGGGTCCGGCGAGATCTTCTCCGGCCTCGAGTACTTCCCGACCCCGGGACACACACCGGGCCACTACGCCTACCAGTGGCGCGGCGTCCTGTTCACCGGGGATGCCGTCCGCGTGTCGGCGAACGGGGATGTCCGGGACTTCTATGCCCCCCTCGATGATGACCGGCCCGCCGCCGCGCGGACCGTACGACTCCTGGCCGAGCGCATCCGGACGGGATCCGTGGAGTGGGTCTGCTCCGGTCACAGTCCGACCGCCCGGGTCGCGGCGCCCGCTGCCTGAGGCTGCCGCCTCGATGCCCCGCCTCCGGGCACAAGAAACCCCGGGGCGCAAGGAATCCCGTCCTCCGCGATCCACCGGGAGGACGGGATCGCATGCGCGCTCAGGTGGCAGAGGCCAGTGCGCGATCCTTGAGCCTGACGAACTCCGGCTCCGTGATGGTGCCGGCCTCGAGCAGCTCCTTCGCCTTCGCGATCTCGTCGGCCGACGTCGGTACGGTGGCCACGCTGCGGACGTAGTTGTCCATCGACTCCTGCGCTGCCTGCCGACTGGCCAGTTCACGATCGGCCATGCCACGTCCGCGCGCCAGCAGGTAGACCACTGCGGTGATCAACGGGATGAAAATCAGGCCCAGCGCCCACAGCACCTTCACCCAGCCCGAGAGCTCGCGATCGCGGAAGAGATCAATGATGATCTGAAACAACACGATCAAATAGGCGAAGAACACCATGATCGAGAAGGACACCCATATGATGTTCCAAATGTTCTCCCAGAATTCCATCTGTCCACTCCTGTCAAAATTCGAAAAGCGCCGCGAGAACAGACGGACCGGCGCGGCTTGGGTATTCCAAGTGTGGTGATCCGCCGCAGCAGGGCAAAGGGCCGAAGGTCCTGACGGCGCCGTCACCCGCGGGGGACGACGTCGGTTTCGAGGGGGCCGGGTACCATAAATGCATGGGTGCGAAAAGCATCAGGAAAAGCAGCCCAGCGTTCATCCGGGACCTCGACAAGCCGGACCGACGCCGCGCCGTCATGAATTCGATCATTAGGCTTATCGTTTTCTCCGCAATTCTCCTCGCCACGTATTTCCTCATTCCCGTCGAGGGGTTCAACGAGCAGAATCCGCTCGCCGCGTGGTTCCGGCTGGTCGCGGTGGTCCTCGTCTTCCTCGCCGCCATGGCCCTCCAGCTGCAGCTGATCATGGCGGCACGGGCCCCCCAGATCCGGGCGGGCGAGGCGGTCGTCGAACTGGTGCTGATCCTGCTGTGCCTGTTCGCGCTGCTCTACGTCTCCATGTCCGAGACCGATGCCGCGTCCTTCAGTGAACCGCTCACGCGGATCGATGCCCTGTACTTCACGACCTCCACCTTCGCCACCGTCGGCTTCGGGGACATCACGCCCCGGAGCGAACTGGCCCGGGGACTCCTGTCCGTCCAGATGCTGGCGAACCTCGGCGCCCTGCTCCTGATCGGCAAGGTCGCCTTTTTCGCGGCCTCGAAGCGATTGTCACGGTAGCCCGGGCGGGCCCGCGTCCACGTCAGCCGCGCTGCGACGCCGCCCGTACGGCCGCACTGAACGCGTTGCAGCGCTCCACCTCGTCCACGACGGGCTGCAGGACGACGTCGTCCGCCACGCGTGAGCAGGCGGCCAGCAGCCTCCGCCGCACCCTCGCCGCACGCCTCCCCGCACGCCATCGCGCCAGGAGCGCCGCGAGCGCCCCGAGCAGGACGCCAGGCGCCAGGCCGCCGAGGATCAGCAGGGTGGGCAGCGGGAAACCCTCCACCAGTGGCACCTCGAACGCGGGCAGTTGAAGGAACGCGAGAACCGCCAGGAGCCCGAGCCACGCGAGTCCCGAGACGAGGGCCGCGAAGGCGATCCATTGCAGGACACCGAAGATGCCCCACCACCTGCTCCGACCGGTCTCGAGGTCGGTGCCGGTGACGGCCGCATCGAGGGCATCCGTCAGGTCCGCGGAGGTATTCCGGGCCGCGTCCCGGACGGAGGTGCGCCACGGCTCGCGGAGATCGCCGGACGCAGCGTCCCCGAAGACGCGCAGGGCCTGACCCACCCGCGCCTGCTGCGCCGGGTCCCCGACGGGAAGCGAGGACCGGCGGAGCTCGGGAACGAGGTCCTGCTGCCGCAGATTCAGTCGGCGCAGCGGATCCGGACGGAGCCCTGCCAGCCAGCGGGTCACCGGCCAGCCCGTGGTCGCGTGCACATCCCGCCGATACGCGCTGCGGACAGCGTCCACCACCACGGGGACGCCCGCCGCCCTTCCGAGTTCGTTCGACAGGGCCTCGCGCGCAGCGGCGGACGGTGCCGCGGTGCGCTCCGCCGTGAACGGGAGCAGGTCACCGGCCGCCCGCTCGGCGTCGGCAGCGACCCTGCGCATCGCCGCGGCGCGACCTTCGGCGAGTTCCCTGATGGTTCCGGCGAGTCCGTCCACTCCCTCGCCCGTCCGCGCGGACACCGGGACGACGTCGACGCCCGGCAGCCCCTCGGCGGCAAGGATACCCGCGAGGGAGGACGTCACGGCCCGGAGGTCCTGCGGGTCCAGACGGTCGGCCTGGTTCAGTGCCACGAGGATCACCGCCTCGTGGGTCGCCAGCCCGCGCAGGAAGCCGTGGTGCAGCGCTGCGTCGGCGTACTTCTGGGGGTCGACCACCCAGAGCAGCACGTCGACCTGGCCTGCGAGCCGTTCGACGATCTCGCGGTGGGCCAGCGCGGTGGAATCGAAATCGGGGAGATCCAGGAGGATCAGTCCGGCGGTAGCGGGCACGGAGGTCGGCCCTGGCCCGGCGACCTGCCCCTCGGTGGACGGCGTCGAGGAACGTCGTCGCCTGCGGAAGAACCCGCGGCGGACCGTGCGGCCGCCGGAGTCCGGCACCGCCGCGGCGATGGTCCCGTCGCGGACGTCCTCGGCACCGGTATCGGCCTGCCGTTCAGCGCCGTGGTGCGGCGCCGATCCGCCCTGCCGTTCGGCGGCTGTGCTCCCTCCCCCGGGCGTCACGGCCTCGAGCACGAGCGGTCCCCGGACCGGGCCTCCACCGACGAGGGGGGCGCCCTCGGGCAGGGCGACGCGCTGCCGGACCTCCAGCCAGTCGAGCAGCTCGTCGCTTCCGGTGGTGCCCCAGACGAGGGCGAGCGGTTCCGACGTCGTGGGGCGCCGGACGGCGACCCGCGCTGCGCCGGTGCCACTCAGTGCGTTCACGAGCGAGGACTTACCGCTGCCGGTCGGCCCGAAGATACCCACCACCGTGTGGTCCGCCGAGAGGGACCGGCGTCGACCTGCACGGTCCAGGGTGCTGCGGAGCCGCTCGAGCTCGTCCTGCGGGAGCCGGTCCGTACCGAGCTCGTGGGCTTCCTGCAGGTACGCGAGGACCTCGGACAGCGGGGTGGCCGCGCCCGACTCCGCGTTGGCCTGATCGGGACGGCTCATGCCTCGTCCCCTGCGGGCTCGCTGGGCAGCGCGGTGCGGAGCCGGCTGGCGAGAACGGTGAGTGCCTCCGCGGAGGTCTGCGATGCCAGGGGGCGCAGGCACTGGCCGTAGGCGTCGCGTTCACGGCGGAACAGCGCATCGACGCGCTGGTACAGGTTCTTGCGGGCCGTGGCGGCCAGGCGGCGGACGGCATCATCGCCGAAGACCGCCTCCAGGAGTTTCTGGCCGGCGACCGCGGACGCCCCGGCGATGCCGATCTCGCCACCCGTGAGCCCGCCGGTCGATGCGAAGACCACTACCATCAGTGCCACCGCGATGCCGTTGACACCGAAGGAGAGCATGCGGGCCGTGAAGCGTTTGTCCGCCCCCTCGGCCTGGACGAGCAGCAGGATGTCCTGCTGCCACTCGCGGATCTCACGGGCGACCTCCGCCGACACGTCGGCGGCGTCCCACGCCGGGACGTCCTCGAGCAGCACGCGGCCGGCGGGGTCGGCGCGCCACCTGCGGCGCGTCGTCTCGTCCGCGCGGGCGGCCTGCTCGACGATCACCGTCTGCAGCCCGCTGCCGATCGCTTCGGCGACGGTCGCCGCGGGTGCCGGGCGTCCCGTGAAGAACGCGCTCACCCGGTCGCGGGCCCGTCCGATCCTCGTCTCGAGACCGCGCATGAACTCGCCGGTGCCGACGAAATCCTGCCACCGGGCGAGGACCTCACCGCGCAGCAGCTTGCCGTCCTCGGTGGCGGCGAGGACGTCGGCGAGGGCATCGGCGTAGGCACTCTCGACCGCTGCCCGCAGGGCGTCGGCGACGGACTGCTCCTGGTCGGCGGCGTCGGCGATGGTGTCGATGCGACCGGCGAGGGCGCGCATCGCGCCGCTGACCGTGCGGCGCGCGATGTCGCGCCGCCCGTCGGCGTCGGCCGCCAGTGCCTGCAGCCACCGCGTGATCGGCTCGACGGCGTCCGCCGGCAGCATGCGCGACGGCCCGAGCGTCATCTCCGGGACCACGAAGATGGGGGCGTGACCGAGGTTCTCGGCCGACAACAGCGTCAGGAGGTCGCTCCTGATCTCCTCCTCCACCCCGGCGGGAACGCGGTCGAGCACGACGGCGACGAGGACGTCCCGCCGGCCTGCCTCCGCCAGCAGCCGCCATGGCACGGCATCCGCGTAGCGGTTGGCCGTGGTCACGAAGATCCAGAGATCCGCGGCTGCGAGCAGCTGCCCGGCGAGCCTGCGGTTCTCGTCCGCGATGGAATCCACGTCAGGGGCATCGAGGAGCGCCAGGCCCGAGGGCAGGCTCGACGTCGGGCGGAGGAGGAGGGTGTCCGGTCCGGCGGCCTGGTGGAGTGCGGCGGGCACCCCTGCCACCGATGGACCGCCGGTTCTGGCGTCGGACCTGTCGTCGTCGGCCGCGAGGCGGACCCGGCTGAGCGTGGGCAGGACGCGCGCGTCGTCGAACCATGCGCCGTCGTCCGGGTGGTGGAGCAGGAGCGGTTGGCGCGTGGTGGGGCGCACGGCACCGGTGACGGAGACCGGACGGCCCACAAGGGCATTGACGAGGGTGGACTTCCCGGCGCCCGTGGAGCCGCCGACGACGGCGACGAGCGGGGCGTCGAGGCTGGCCAGCCGCGGAAGGATGTAGTCGTTGAGCTGCGCGCGGGCGGCCGCCGCGGAGTCCCGCGCATCGCCCGATCCGGGAAGCTCCAGCGGGAAGGCGAGGCTGTCCAGCGCCTCACGCACTTCGCGCAGCAGCGGGGAGAGCCCGCGGGCTTCGCCGGCCAAGGAAGGTGCACTCATGAAACCATCATGCCAGTCCCCCACCCCGGCGCCCGGAAGACCTCAGCCCCTTCCGAAAACAGAAAAATCCCGGACATCGTGATGATGTCCGGGACTTCTCGGTGTCCTTGCGGACGGTCGTGACCCCAGCGGGATTCGAACCCGCGTTACCGCCGTGAGAGGGCAGCGTACTAGGCCGCTATACGATGGGGCCAGTACTTTCCATCTTACTCTGTGATGCCGCGTGCTTTTGCCATCCGGCCCCGGAGGACCGAAGTGCGCTGGGGTACCAGGACTCGAACCTAGAATGTTGGTACCAGAAACCAGTGTGTTGCCAATTACACCATACCCCAATGGCGCTTTTCGAAGCCCTGATCGTGCCGGACCCCGGTCGCGTAACCGCTCCGCGCCGAGAAACAACTTTACCGGACGGAAGGCAGGAACTGCAAAACGGACCACAGGCTCCCGATGCGCGGCACCTCGGGGGACGGCCCGGCGTCGGCCGCCGGGCCGCCGTCGGCGCCTGCTCCCCCGCGTGTTCCCGCGCGGTCCAGCCACACGCCGGCGAGCCCCGCCGACCGCGCGCCGATGGCGTCGACCAGCCGGTTGTCACCCACGTAGAGCGTCCGCTCGGGCGCGGTCCCGAGCAGCCGGGCCCCCTCGTGATAGATCGCGGGTTCCGGTTTGGCGACACCGACGGTGTCGATGCCGACGAGCGTCGCCACACGCTGCAGGCCAGCGTGGTCCAGCTTCGCCCGCTGGTAGTCATGGACGTTGTTGCTGACGGCGCCGTACGGGATAC
Source organism: Arthrobacter sp. TMS2-4 (assembly GCF_054511075.1). Lineage (NCBI taxonomy): Bacteria > Bacillati > Actinomycetota > Actinomycetes > Micrococcales > Micrococcaceae > Arthrobacter > Arthrobacter sp. TMS2-4. Next base: position 619,660 of record NZ_JBTNDI010000001.1, on the reverse strand, counting down.
CGCGTGCGTCCAGTTCGTCCAGGAGCGGTTCGACGTCGTCGTACGCCCGGAAGTGCAGGGGCAGTGTCCGCTCGTAAGCGCGCACCCAGGCCTCGGCCAGCTGCCCCACGAACGGCTCCGGGGTGAACGCGGCACGGGCGTGCCGGACCCGGTGCACCCGCTGCTCCTCGAACGTGACGTCCCCGGCCAGGAACCGGTCGTAGTGCCGCTGCGGGTCGCTGGTGTACAGCGCCTTGTACCGCGCCCAGTCGTCGTCGCTGAGGTGGTTGAGGGACGGGTCGGGGATGGCCCGCAGTGTGTGGCCCATGGCCCCTTCGAGGTCCACGAGGGTGTCGTCGATGTCGAACAGGACGCCGTCGATGACGTTGTCCGTCGCGTCTAGCGGACCCTGCGCGGCCGCTGCCGCCTGTGTTGTGCCCCGCCCCGTCACCATCACGCGGCTGTCGCGCGCAGTGCCCGGACACGGGCGAGCGACGAATCCCGCCCGAGGATCACCATGGACTCGAACAGCGGCGGGGAGATCCTGCGGCCGGAGATGGCCGTCCGCACCGGGCCGAAGGCGAGCCGCGGCTTGAGTCCCAGCGTGTCGACCAGCGCGGCACGCAGGGCGGCCTGCAGTGACTCCGCGTCCCACGTCGGGCAGTCCTCGAGGGCTGCCAGGGTCGCGTCGAGCACCTCTCCCAGATTCTCCGGCAGTCCCTTGCGGGCGTCGTCGGCGACGTCCACGGCGTCGTCGGCCTTGAACAGGAACCCCAGCATCTCCGGGGCCTCGCCGAGCAGCGTGATGCGCTCCTGGATGAGCGGAGCGGCCTCGGCGACGATGCGCAGGTCCTGCTCGGTGGGGTCGGCACCGATGAGGCCGGCCGCCGCGAGGTAGGGCAGGAGCCGTGACCGGAACTCGCCCTGATCCAGCAGCCGCACGTGGGTGCCGTTGATGGCCTCGGCCTTCTTGAGGTCGAACCGGGCCGGGTTGGCGAGTACGTCGCGCACGTCGAACTTCCGGACGAGCTCCTCCACCGAGAAGATGTCCTGGTCCGCCGACAGGCTCCAGCCCAGCAGGGACAGGTAGTTGAGGAGGCCCTCGCGGATGAAGCCTCGCTCGCGGTGCAGGAACAGGTTGGACTCCGGATCCCGCTTGGACAGCTTCTTGTTGCCCTGGCCCATGACGTAGGGCAGGTGGCCGAACAGCGGCATGTGCTGGGCCACCCCGATGTCGATCAGCGCCCGGTAGAGGGCCACCTGGCGGGGGGTCGAGGACAGCAGGTCCTCGCCGCGCAGCACGTGGGTGATGTTCATCAGGGCGTCGTCGACCGGGTTCACGAGTGTGTAGAGGGGCGCTCCGTTGGCCCGGACGACGGCGAAGTCGGGCACGCTGCCAGCGCGGAACGTGATTTCCCCGCGCACGAGGTCGGTGAACGTGATGTCCTCGTCGGGCATGCGCAGGCGCAGGACCGCGGGGCGTCCGGCCGAACGGAAGGCGTCCTTCTCCTCCTCGGTGAGGGTGCGGTCGTGGTTGTCGTAGCCGAGCTTCACGTCGCGACCGGCGGCGCGGTGGCGTCCCTCCACCTCCTCCGGCGTCGAGAAGGATTCGTAGAGGTGGCCCGCCGCAACGAGGCGGTCGATGACGTCCCGGTAGAGCTCGCCGCGCTGCGACTGGCGGTACGGGGCGTGCGGCCCGCCGACCTCGACGCCCTCGTCCCAGTCGATGCCCAGCCAGGTCATCGCCTCGAGGAGCTGCTGGTAACTCTCCTCGCTGTCACGGGCGGCATCGGTGTCCTCGATGCGGAAGATCAGCTTGCCGCCGGTGTGGCGCGCATACGCCCAGTTGAAGAGCGCGGTCCTGATCAGCCCGACGTGGGGTGTTCCCGTCGGCGACGGGCAGAATCGGACCCGGACGGGCGTGGCATCGGAGACGGTGGGGAATTCTGCGGCAGTAGTCATGATGGTCCCAGTCTAGGTGGGACCATCAGTGGCGGCCGAGCGCCGCCGGGCCCGGGTCACAGGGCCCGACGGCGGCCGGGCGTCAGCGGCGCGCCGGGTTGGACAGGCGCCCGATGCCCTCGATGTCGACGTCGTACCGCTGACCGTCGGTGATCATGCCGACGCCGGCGGGCGTGCCCGTGAGGATGATGTCCCCGGGCAGCAGGGTGAAGGCCTGCGAGACGTAGGCCACGAGGTCGCGCACGCCCCAGATCATGTCGCTCGTGGAACCGTCCTGGCGGAGATCACCGTCGAGGCTTCCCCTGACCGTGAGGTTCTCGGGGTCGAGGTCCGTCTCGATCCAGGGGCCGATGGGGCAGGAGGTGTCGAAGCCCTTGGCGCGCGCCCACTGGTCGTCGGTCTTCTGGACGTCGCGTGCCGTGAGGTCGTTCGCGCAGGTGTAGCCGAAGACGACGTCGTCGACGCGCTCGAGCGGGACGTCCTTGCAGATGCGGCCGATCACGACGGCGAGTTCCGCTTCGTAGGAGATCTGGTCCGAGAAGGACGGCAGCATGATCGGGTCGCCGGGACCGATCACGGACGTGTTGGGTTTGAGGAACATGAGCGGGGCGGCCGGCGTCTCGCTCCCCATTTCCTGGATGTGATCCGCGTAGTTCCGGCCGATGCCGACCACCTTGCTGCGGGGAATGACGGGCGCGAGGAGGCGGACGTCCTCGAGGGCGTGGCGCGCGCCGGTCAGCTGGATGCCGGCGTAGAAGGGGTCCCCCTGGATGACGGCGACTTCCTCGCTGCCCTCCGTCCCTTCCACGACGCCGAACATTGGGTCATCATTTACGACAAAGCGTGCAATTCGCATGCTGCCAAGCCTAGCGCGGGCCCTCGTCGCCGGCCGCCGGGGGCGGATGGCGCAGCATGAAGCCGATTAACGAAGTACCGCGGGCACTCCCTCCCCAGGGAGAGGGTGCCCGCGGTAGTCGCACCGCTGCTTATCCTGCTAGCGCTACGGCTCCTAACAACGCGTAAGGAGCCGGCCGATGTATTTCAGTAGGGCCAGCCGCTGATGCGGTCGGTCGAGGAGACGGGAGCCACCGCGCCGGTCTTTGCGGGTGCCGCGTTCGCGGCTGCCGCCCCGCCCGTAACGAGGAAGGTGGCGAGGAGGATGGCGGAAGTGATGCGCTTCATGGCGGATGTCCTTCAGATTGGAGTGACAGAGGTGGTGAGGGGCCGCTTCATACCACAAACGACTCTCCAATTATGGTAAGCCACTCCAGTCACTTCTGTAACACTTTTTGGAGATATTTTCTGGAATTTTTCCGCGGGATGGTTCCACGGGACTGGACCCCCAATAATGGGTTGAGCTAGTAGACCACCCAGAAAGCCGAAGGTACGTATGACTGACAGGCGAGCAGACGGCGAGCGCTTGCTGCTCGAATTGCGAGCGCGTGACGCTTGGAACCAGCGGGACTACGCCAGTGCTGAGAAGCTCGCGGGCGATTTGGCCACCGTTGCTCTTAAGGACGGAGATGACCTCGGCTGGTGGAACGCCACATTTCTGGTCGGGGAAAGCCTTCGCAAGCAGGGCTTGATGGACGAGTCGCGGAAGCTCGCGGATGAGCTGGGGTTGCACCCACTCACATCAGGCTCGAGGGCGTTGAGCGCCAAAGTTTTCACCATGCGAGCTTTCGCGCTGCAGGGAAGCGGAGATCTAACCACGGCCGTGCAAGCAGCGCGAGATGCAGTTCGGAATGCTGAAGCCTCGCCTCACGAGGCCGCGACATTGATCGAGGCGCAGAATGTCCTCATTGCTGCGCTCGCCGAGAGTGGGAAGCTTGAAGATGCGTGGGATGAATGCCTTGTTCTCGCGAAGTTGCTCGCAGCACAGGCCAACAACCAGACAAGCGGGCTCGGATACTGGGCGATTGGCAATGTCGCCTTCCTCCTAAAGCACATCAGCGAAGGGGTCTCCTACCATCAGCGCGCCGCGAAGACGCTCTCACCTACCAATGACCTCGATCTGTGGGCGCGGTTCAATCACGGGTCTGCACAATTTCGCTTGGCTGCCGGTGTCGCCGAGCCCGAAACCCTCGAGTGCATCGAGCGGGCTGAACTCGCGAGTTCGATCGTCGGTGGAACTGAGCGCGATCGCATCGAACTGAAACTGATTCGCGCTCAGTGGCTCGTCCTAACCAAGCAGTTCGACGCAGCCTCCCAGCATCTCGCCGATATTCTTCTTCACAAGCATGTGCTGGCACTGCACACCGCCGCACAGGCCCACCTCCTGATGGGCCAGGCACTCGCCGGCCGGGGCATGACCCCGGAAGCTGTTTCCAACTTCGAGACCAGCGAGGACCTCTTCCTCCAGTCGGGCGCCGAGGACCGGGCGTCCACCGCGCGGGCCCTCATCGAGTCGATCAGGGGCTGACCCGCCAGCAACTCTTCGGTCCGGCGTCAAGCGGAAATTTCGTCCTGATGCGTATGCATGCTTTTCCGCCACAGTCCCGTACTCTTATGAGCAGACCCCGACCGGGTTGGGCGTTTTCCCCCATTACTCCCACCCCGGTCGGGGTTCTTTCATGCCCGTGCAGTGATGCCGGCAGCGCACGTCCCGGATCTCGACCGGGACGAGCGACCGGGACGAGCGACCGGGACCAGCGACCGGGACCAGCGACCGGGACGAGCCTGCCCGAGAGCGCACAACGCGCCGGAAGAACGGTCACCTCACCGGCTCAGCCGCCCCGCGGAATGTACTCTGGGACCGATGAGCGCTGACCACAAGGACCCACGCCTCGCGATGCTCGTCGAGAGCATCGTCCGGCTGTCGCGCGGAGAACTGAGCAGCCGTATCGAGCCCTCGAGTGCCCGCGACGAGGTGGACGCCGTGATCACCGGTGTGAACCTGCTGGCCGAGGAACTCGAACAGGTCTACGAGCAGTTCGAGAAGCGCGTCGAGAGCCGCACGGCGATGCTGCGCCAGGCACACCTCGACATGATGAAGATGGCGATGTCGGACGCCCTGACCGGCCTCGCCAACCGTGTGGCCCTCATGGACGGCATCGAGGAGGCGCTCAGCCAGGCGGCCGTCAGCGACGCCGAGCCGCCCGCCCTCCTGCTCCTCGACCTCGACAGCTTCAAGAACGTCAACGACCGCTTCGGACACGACGCCGGCGACCGCGTCCTCCGGGAAGTCGCCACCCGCCTCCTCGGCGTGGTCCGCGAGAGCGACCTCGTGGCACGCCTGGGAGGGGACGAATTCGCCATCCTGCTCCCCGGCGCCACCATGGAGATCGCCATGCAGGTTGCCCGCCGCGCGCTCGACGCGCTCGGCGAGCAGATCCGCCTCGACTCCCTCTACGTGCACTCGCGTGCGAGCATCGGCGTGCGCCTGGGCGCCCCCGGCCAGACGGCGGACGATCTCCTCCTCGACGCCGACACCGCGATGTACGCGGCCAAGCGTGAGGGCCGCAGCATGATCAAGGTCTTCGAACCCGTGATGCTGTACTCGCGGCAACTCCGCAGCCAGATGGCCACCGAACTCCGGGACGCGATCAGCGCCGACCAGCTCGTACTGCACTACCAGCCCGTCGTCGAGCTCGCGACCAACCGGATCCTCGGGGTCGAGGTCCTGGTGCGGTGGCAGCATCCCCTCCGCGGGCTCATCCCACCGGACACGTTCATCCCGCTCGCCGAGGAGATCGGCGTCATCCACGACCTGGACCGCTGGGTGATGTCCGCGTCGCTGCGGCAGCTCGCGGCCTGGCGGAAGGAACTCCCGCTCGACGACGACTTCCAGCTGCGGGTGAACCTCTCCGCTGTGGAACTGAAGCAGCTCGACCTCGTCGACCACATCCGGGGACTGCTTCGCGAGCTGGACGTCCCGGCGCACAGCCTCGTCGTGGAGATCACGGAGACGGCCATCGTGACCCGCGGGGAGGTGGAGATGTACTCGCTGCTGAGCCTGCAGCAGCTCGGCGTCGGGATCGAGATCGACGACTTCGGGACGGGCTACTCCTCCATCAGCTATCTGCGGGAACTGCCGGTCAGCATGGTCAAGGTGGACCGCTCACTCCTCGTCGAGCTCAACACCAGGACCGGTCAGCTCGACTTCGTCGCGGCCATTCTTCAGCTCATCCGCGCCGCCGGCCTGGAAGCCGTGTTCGAAGGCATCGAGACCCGGGAGCAGGCCGAACAGCTGAGATCCATGGGCTGCGCCAGCGGGCAGGGCTACTACTTCAGCCGTCCGATGCCCGCGGACGAGGCGTCGACCCTCCTCGCCGCCACGCGGTACCTGCGGGTGGGCGAAGGCATCGACGATCCGGAGACGGCGCGCTCGTTCTGACTCCCCCGCTCCACGAGGACCGGCCCGGAACGACGACGGCGCCCGGCCTCGGCCCCCTGCGGGGCCGGACGGACGCCGTCGGACTCTCCCGAGGATCAGACCAGGCGCGTGAGCCAGCCGTGCGTGTCCTCGACGACGCCGGTCTGGATGCCGAGCAGCTCGCTGCGGATGGACATGGTCACCTCGCCGGCGGGGGCACCCTCGGCACCGATGAACTCGTCGCCGTCGCGCAGCCGTCCGATGGGCGTGATGACCGCGGCCGTGCCGCAGGCGAACACCTCGGTGATCTCGCCGCTCGCGACCCCGTCGCGCCATTCGTCCAGCGTGATCTTGCGCTCGGTCACGTCCAGTCCCCGGTCCCTGCCGAGCTGGATGATCGAGGACCGCGTGATGCCCTCGAGGATGGTCCCGGAGAGCGCCGGGGTGACGATGGACCCGTCGCGGAACACGAAGAACACGTTCATGCCGCCGAGCTCCTCGACGGCGTTGTCGTTGAACTGGTCGAGGAAGAGCACCTGCTTGCACCCGTGCGCTTCTGCCTCGATCTGGGCTGCGAGCGAGGAGGCATAGTTGCCGCCGGCCTTGGCCGCTCCCGTGCCACCCCGCCCTGCCCGCGCGTAGTTGCGGGACACCCAGATGTCCACGGGCTTCACCTCACCGCCGAAGTAGTTCCCGGCGGGCGACGCGATCACGCGGTAGGATACCTCACGGGCCGGCCGGACCCCGAGGAACGCCTCCGTGGCGATCATGAACGGCCGCAGGTAGAGGCTCTCGCCGTCACCGGAGGGGATCCACTCCTGGTCCACCGCCACGAGCCGGCGCAGGGACTCGAGGAACAGTTCCTCGGGCAGCTGGGGCAGCGCGAGGCGGATCGCGGAGCGGTTCAGGCGCGCCGCATTGGCGTCGGCGCGGAAGGTCCACACGGAGCCGTCGGCGTGGCGATAGGCCTTCATGCCCTCGAAGATCTCCTGACCGTAGTGCAGGACGGCGGCCGCGGGGTCCAGGGCGATCGGCCCGTAGGGCTCCACGCGTGCGTCGTGCCAGCCGCCGACGCCCGACTCGTCGACGCTGAAGTCGACGATCGCGGTGTGGTCGGTGAAGAAGTTGCCGAAGCCTGGGTTCGCCAGCACCGCCTCCCGCTCCTCGGCCGACGCCCGCTGCGTCGACAGGTGCTGGGCGAACTGGGTATCGGTGGCTGTCATGGTTCCTCCGCTGGAACGGACTGCACGCACGGCTCGGCCGCCGTCGTCCGTCGGTGGTCAGTGCTGCGGCACTGGGTTAATGATGTGTAACCACCTTAGGACACGGCCGCGGCAATAGCATCGCCCACCGCGGAGGTGCTCCGCGCTCCCGCCCTGCCGGCGATGTCCGCCTCGACGGCCCCCTGGATTTGGGTGGCGTGGTCGGCGAGGCCGAGGTGCTCCAGGAGCAGCGCTGCGGAGAGGATCGCGGCGGTCGGATCCGCCAGCTGCCGGCCCGCGATGTCCGGCGCCGAACCGTGCACGGGTTCGAACATGGACGGGGCGGTGCGGTCCATGTTGAGGTTCGCGGACGCCGCGAGGCCGATGCCCCCGGTCACGGCCGCCGCCAGGTCGGTCACGATGTCCCCGAAGAGGTTGTCGGTGACGATCACGTCGAAGCGCGACGGATCGGTCACGAGGAAGATCATCGCGGCGTCCACGTGCAGGTAGTCGTGGGTCACGTCCGGGAACTCCGTGGCGACGGCCTCCACGGTGCGCTTCCACAGATGACCGGCGTACACGAGGACGTTGTGCTTGTGGACGAGTGTCAGCTTCTTCCTGCGCGCGGCGGCACGCCGGAACGCGTCCCGCACCACCCGCTCCACGCCATGGGCGGTGTTGAGGGACACCTCGGTGGCCACCTCGTGCGGCGTGCCCCCGCGGAGCGTCCCGCCGTTGCCGGTGTAGGGACCCTCGGTTCCCTCACGGACGACGACGAAGTCGATCCCCCCGGGATCCGCGAGGGGGCCGGGCACGCCCGGGAACAGCCGTGATGGCCGCAGGTTCACGAAGTGGTCGAGGGAGAAACGGAGCTTCAGCAGGAGCTCGCGCTCGATCAGCCCTGATGGGATCCGCGTGTCTCCCGGAGCGGCACCCACCGCACCGAACAGGATGGCGTCGTGGCCGCGGAGTCGCTCGAGCGTCGCGTCCGGCAGCGTTTCCCCCGTGGCGAGCCAGTGCTCGGCGCCGAGCGGGTACTCGGTGAGGGCGAGCTCGACGGCGTCACCGAGCGCCGCGCGCAGCACCTTGACCGCCTCGGCAGTCACTTCGGGTCCGATTCCGTCTCCGGGGATGACGGCGAGGTCGATACTGCGGGGGGCATCAGTCATGAGCCCAGCCTAGGAAAGCGCATCGGGCGGCAACAATCCGTCCGCAGGGTGAGACGGCTCCACCCTGGGTCTGATGTGGGCCGCGGAGCACCCCGCCTAGAGTGGGACCTCATGGACATCCACCTGCGGCTCGCGCGCTGGGTCCGCACCCATCCGCGCACCATCGATGGCTGCCTGGTGCTGGCGATCCTCCTCCTGTTCGTCCTGCCCTTCGCCGCCGACGGCACCGAGGGGTACACGACCATCGTCGTCACGTCCTTCGCTCTGACGGTCCCGCTGATCTGGCGCCGCTCGCGTGTCGTCCTCTCGGCCGGGCTCGTCGCCGGCGTCTCCGTCCTCCAACTGGTCACCGGACTCGAACCGGTGCCGGCGCAGTTCCTGATCCTCATCACGCTGTACACCCTCGCCGCCCACGGTCCCCGCTGGGCCAGCCTCGGAGGGCTCGGACTCGCCGTCGTCGGCACGGCGGTCGGCCTGGTGCGCTACGCGTCCCTGATCGGGTTCGGGCCGGGCGGATCGATCCTCTCGATGGCGTCGTTGTTCCTGATCGTGCTGGTCCTCGTGGAGTCACTCGTGCTGCTGGCATGGACGCTGGGCGACCTGTCGCGTGCACGCCGTCTGACCTACCAGGCCCTCGAGGACAGGACACGACGGCTCGAGGTCGAGCGGCAGCAGGAAAGGGATCTGGCGGCAGCGGACGAACGCAGCCACATCGCGCGGGAGATGCACGACATCGTGGCCCATTCGCTGTCCGTGATCATCACGCAGGCCGACGGCGCCCGGTACGCGAGTGCGCAGGCCCCGGAGGTCGCTGTGCAGACCCTCGGGACCATCGCCGACACGGGGCGCGGCTCCCTCCGCGAGATGCGGCGGCTGCTCGGGGTGCTGCGCGGGGACGAGAGCGCGTCCACCCGCCCGCTGCCGACGCTCGACGACGTCGACTCCCTCATCCGGTCGGTGCGCCGGTCCGGGATCGGCGTCGCGTGCCGCCGCACGGGCACACCGCGCGGCGACCTCCCGCCCGGAGCGGAACTCACCGCCTACCGCGTGGTGCAGGAAGCGCTCACCAACGTGCTCCGCCATGCGGGGGCGGCGACCACTGCGGACGTGGTGCTCGACCACGGTCCCCGCGGGCTCAGGATCACGGTCGACGACGACGGCCGCGGCGCCGCGGCAGATCCCGCCACCGCGGGCGCGGGTCAGGGGATCCTGGGGATGACGGAGCGCGTGCGGCTCTACGACGGTTCCGTCGCCGCTGCTCCACGCCCCGGCGGCGGCTACCGGGTGGAAGCCTTCATCCCCTACACCCAGACCTGACGCGCACCGGAGACGGCGTCACCCCCGCACGGCAATCCAAGGAGAGACACGCAGCATGGACATCACCGAGACCCCGGCCCCGGCGGAGGGCCGATCCCCGGCAGGGACCGCCGCCGGCAACGCCGCCGCCCCGATCCGCGTCGCGATCGTGGACGACCAGCACCTCGTCCGCAGCGGCTTCGCCATGCTCATCAACTCCCAGCCCGACCTGCGGGTGGTGAGCGAGGCTGCGAACGGCGAAGCCGCGGTGAGGGCCCTGGCGAGCACGCGCGCCGACGTCGTGATGATGGACATCCGCATGCCGGGCATGGACGGCATCGAGGCCACCCGGCGGATCCTCGCGGACCGCACCCCACCGGCCGGTGGAAGCACCGCGGGCTCCGCGGCCGGCCCCCGCATCGTGGTGCTCACGACGTTCGACCTCGACGAGTACGCCCTGGCGGCGATCCACGCCGGGGCCAGCGGGTTCCTGCTCAAGGACGCACCGCCCGAGGAACTGCTCGAGGCGATCCGGACGGTGCACCGCGGAGACGCTGTCATCGCGCCCTCCACCACGCGCCGCCTGCTCGACCACGTGGCACCCCTCCTGCGGCAACCCACGCCCGAACAGCACGCCCACGCAGAGGCCGTCGCGCGGCTCACCGTCCGCGAGCGCGAGGTGTTCGGGCTCATCGCCGAGGGTCTCTCCAATCCGGAGATCGCCGCGAAGCTCTACCTGTCGGAGGCGACGGTGAAGACCCATGTAGGGCACATCCTCGCCAAGCTCCAGGCGCGGGACCGCGTGCAGGCCGTCGTCATGGCCTACGAGACGGGCATCGTCCGGCCGTGACCGGCACGTCCGCGCGTGGCGTCGGCGCGGCCGGGGACGCAGGGTGGAGACCGTGCCCATGCGGCTCATCCCACGGGTGGAGATTCCGCTCCCTCGATCCGGGACCTGGCACCGATCCGCCCGCCGGCGGTCGTCCCTAGCGTGGAGGCATGACCTTATCGACGAATCTCCCCGGGGCGATCCCGGGCTCCTCGACGGCGCCCTCCGGCGCCGTCGCCGCGCGTGCCGTGTCCAAGAGCTACGGCCGGGGCGAGACCGCCGTCCACGCCCTCCGCGACGTCACCCTCGACTTCGAACCGGAACGCTTCACCGCGATCATGGGGCCCTCCGGGTCGGGGAAGTCCACGCTGATGCACTGCCTGGCCGGCCTGGACACCATCGACACCGGTCGGCTCTGGATCGGGGGCACCGAGATCACCGGGCTCCCCGACGCCGCCCTGACACGCCTCCGGCGTGAGCGCGTCGGCTTCGTCTTCCAGGCGTTCAACCTCGTTCCGACCCTCACCGCCGAGCAGAACATCACGCTGCCCGTCGCGCTGGCCGGCGGCACGGTGGACACGGCGTGGCTGCAGCAGATCTCGTCGTCGCTGGGCCTCGGTGACCGCCTCTCCCACCGCCCGCACGAACTGTCCGGAGGCCAGCAGCAGCGGGTGGCCGTCGCCCGCGCCCTGCTGACCAGGCCCGACGTCATCTTCGGCGACGAGCCCACCGGGAACCTCGACTCGGCGACGGGCGCCGAGGTGCTGTCCCTGCTCCGGCGGAGTTGCACCGAGATGGGTCAGAGCATCATCATGGTCACCCACGACCCGGTCGCGGCGTCCTATGCCGACCGCGTGGTCCTCATGCGGGACGGTGCCCTGGTGGGCGAGCTCGGACAGTCCACGCCCGATGCCATCCTCGGCGCGCTCGCGGCATTGGGGGCCTGACATGCTGCAGGTGGCACTCGCCCAGGTCCGGGTCCATGCGCGCCGGTTCCTCGCCGTCGGCCTCGCCGTGATGCTCGGCGTCGCGTTCCTCTCCGCGACCCTCATGGTGGGCGCGACCACGAGGGCCAGCCTCCAGGAGAGCATCGGCGCCTCCTACGCGAACGCCGACCTCGTCGTGACCGCGGAGGACGGCGGCTCCGTCCCGACCGGTGTGGCAGCCGACCTCGCCGCCCTGCCCGGCGTGGACGCGGTCCACGGACTCGAACGCGCCTACGGTCAGCTCAGCACGGGCTCGCAGGAGTCTCTCGCCGTCCTGACCACGCCAGCCCCGTCCCGGCTCGGGACGGCGATCCTGACCGCGGGGTCCTACCCGTCGGACCCCGGCCAGGTGGCACTGGACGAGGAGTCCGCAGCCCGCCTCGACGTCGTTCCCGGCGACATCGTGGCACTCGACGCCGGCGGTCCCGCCACCTCACCGGTCAACGCACTGACCGTAACCGGCCTCATCGAACCGAGCACCGACCCCGCCCTTGCCGGCGCGGTGCAGGTCCTCGCCTCCCCCACCGTGGTGCGGGAACTGAACGACGGCGAGACCGTCTTCCGCAACGTGCAGCTCGCCCTGATGCCCGGAGCCGATCCCGCGGACGTACAGGTCGCCGTCTCCTCGGCCGTCGCCGCACCCGCGGACGGCCAGGTACCGCTGGTCGTCCGGACGGCGGCAGAGCAGACCGTCGCGGAGGTCGCCGAGTTCTCCGACGGCAGCGACGTGCTCACCGCGGTCCTGCTCGCCTTCGCCGCCGTAGCTGTCCTCGTCGCCGGGCTCGTCATCTCGAACACCTTCTCGGTCCTGGTGGCCCAGCGCACCCGCGAACTCGCCCTCCTGCGCTGCATCGGCGCCGAGCGGCGCCAGGTCCGCGTCGCGGTGCTCGTCGAGGCCGCGATCGTGGGCGCCGCGTCCTCGGTACTCGGCGTGCTGCTGGCCGCCGGTGTGATGGGCGTTCTCGTGGCCCTGGCCCGGCAGACCGAGTACGGGTCGTTCGCAGTCCTCGCCGTGCCGCCGACCGCCGTCGTCACCGGTATCACCGTGGGCATGCTGATGACCCTCCTGGCCGCGCTCGTCCCGGCGCGAGCGGCAACACGCGTGGCTCCCCTCGCCGCGCTCCGACCGGTGGAGCCCCCGGTCCTCGGGACCGGGAGCGGCCGCGTCCGGCTGGTCGCGGGTCTCGTGGCGGTCCTCTTGGGCGGGGGCCTGCTCCTGCTGGGCGCGGTGTCCGTCGCCCTCGTCCCGGCCGTCGCGGGCGGTGCCGCCTCCTTCCTCGGCGTTCTGCTCCTCGCCCCCTTCTTCGTGCCACGCAGTGTCGCCGCCGTCGGCAGGATCACCCGCCCGCTCGGCGTGCCGGGCGTCCTGGCGTCACTCAACGCCGTGCGCAACCCCGCCCGCACCACGGCATCCTCGGCGGCCCTGATGATCGGCGTCACCCTCGTGACCATGATGATGGCCGGCGCCCAGAGCTCCCGGACATCGCTGGAACGGGAGCTGGACGAGAACTACGCCGTCGACCTCGCGGTCTCGGTGCCCGGCACGGCAGCGGCAACCGGCGCACCAGGAGGAAAGCCACCCCGCGTCGACGGCCCGACGCTGCTCGAGGTGGACGGCGTTCAGACCGGCGTCGAGCTCACGCCGGTGATGCTCACGGACGCGCAGGACGGCGGGCAGGTGGTCTATGCGGCGGACCCCGAGGAGCTCGCCCGCGTCCTGCGCGCGGAGAGCGCCGAGCTCACCGACGGGATGGTCCTCGTGCCCCAGACGTGGACGCAGACCGCCGTGACGCTCGAGGGGGGTGACGGCCCCGCGACGCTCCCCGTCACGGCCACCGACGCCGTGTACTTCCAGCCGCTGATCACGACCGCTACGGCGGAACGCCTCGGCGGTACCCCGGACGGAGCGCTGTCCGCCTATCTGGACATGACCGGAGACCCGGCGGACCGGACGCCGGGGGCGACCCTCGAGGACTATCTGGGGACGACGTACTGGCTCAGGCTCGACGACGCCGCCGACGCGGCATCGGTGACGGACATCCAGTCGCGGATCGTCGCGGCCACGGGCGTGTCCGAATACGACGTGACGGGAGCGGCCCTGGAACGGGCGGCGTACAACCAGGTGATCGACGTCCTGCTCCTGATCGTGACGGCGCTGCTGGCCGTCGCCGTGCTCATTGCGCTCATCGGTGTCGCCAACACGCTCTCCCTGTCCGTGCTGGAACGACGCCGGGAGAACTCGCTGCTCCGCGCCCTCGGCCTGACCAGGGGTCAGCTGCGCGGGATGCTCGCCGTCGAGGCCGTACTCATGGCGGGCGTCGCCGCGCTGCTCGGCACGTGTCTGGGAATCCTCTACGGCTGGCTGGGCGCACAGTCCGCCCTCGGCGGGATTGCGCCCGTCAGCCCGGCGGTGCCGGTCGGGCAGATCGCGGCCGTCCTGGCGGTGGCGGTGGGAGCGGGCCTCCTGGCCTCCGTGCTCCCCGCGCGGCGCGCAGCCCGGCTCTCCCCGGTTGCCGGCCTCGCCGGCGAGTGAGTCCCGCCGCGGCGTCCTCACCGACCGCTCCTCCGCCCCTATATTGAGAGGATTGCAGTCGAGGTCGGAGAGGACGCCGTGGAGCGGGACGGAACAGCAGGGAGCGACGGCGGAGCGCACGCCGTCGTCGCCGTGTCCGCGGCGGACGGCGACGCGGCGTGCCGGGCGCTCACGGAGGGTGGATATCGGGCGAGCATCGTCCCGCCCGGGGCGTCGGTACTCGACGAGCTCCTCGAGACCGGGCCGGAGATCCTGCTCGTGGACCTGCCGACGGCCCTCGCCCACGCGGACGCGCTGCAGGACATCCTCACCCGGCACCCCGCACTCGCGACCCTGCCCGTGATCCTCCTCCTCCCCCAGGGCTGGAGCGGGCAGGTACCGGACGCCCTCGGCCGCTACGTCTCCGACGTGGTCTTCGCACCCGTACACCCCGCCGAACTGCTGCACCGCACGCGGGCCGTGATCGCACGACGCCTCCGGTACGGTGCACAGCGTGCGTCCGCCGCCCGCCTGCGGGAGGACATGCGGGCGATCTCCGCCCGCATCCGCGCCACGAACGACCCGGCTGTCATGGTCGATGCCTTCCTTCCCGGCGTCGGGCACGCCCTCGGCGCACACCACGTGGCACTGCAGGTCTTCGACGACGAGCGCGCAGCCGCCCTCGGCAGCAGCTGGTCCGACCCGGCAACGGGAAGCCGGACGCCCCTGCCGCCTCCCCGACGCGGGGACCAGGAGGACTCACTCCCCCGTGCGCTCGCCCTCTGGGAGAACTCCGCCACCGACACCTTCAGCGCCGGTCCCGGCCTGGTGTCCGACGCCGGCGGCGCGCCGGTCCCGGTGTGGCTGCGGGGGGCGGCTCGGGGCCGCACCATCCACGGCGTCGTGGCTGCGCTGGGTGAGGGCGACACCCCGTTCGGCCTCCTGTGGATCATGACCGAGGAGCAGCCCCTGGCCTGGTCCGGAGTGGAAGCCGCCCTGACCCAGCACGTCCTCGGGAACCTGGCCCACGGACTGATCCAGGCCCAGCTCATCTCACGCCAGCAGCAGGCCGTCCGGAAGCTGGAAGCGCTCAACCAGGCCCGGATCGACTTCGTCGGCACCGTGAACCACGAACTGCGCACCCCGCTCGCCTCGATCGCCGGGTACCTCGAGATGATCCTCGACGGCGCCGGCGGCGATCTGCCGCCGGCGGCGAGCACCATGCTGCAGGCCGTCGAGCGCAACACGGCCAAGCTGAGCGGACTCATCGAGGACATCTCCGCGCGCTCCTCCCGGGGATCGGACGCGCCCGGGCGCGGGCCGGAGGACCTGGTGCACCTCCTCAGTGATGTTCCTCTGGACGAACCGTGAAGAGGACCGTCCGGGTACGCCGCGGGAGTATCACGACCGAGTCCGTCATCGATGCCGGGAGGGCCGGCACCAGCACGCTTCCTCTGCCGGAACACGCTGCCGTAGGGTGAGGTGCTGACATCCGATGGAAGGAACACGCATGACGAGCGCCACGCACGGCGTCCCGGGGGCCCGGCTGGACCTCGAGACCCTCCTGCCCTACCTGGACCTCCACCTCGCCGGTGCGACGAACGGCGTCCGGCTGTTCAGCGCGGCGCGGGTCTCCTGGGCGGGCACTCCGCACGAGGCCGAGTTCACCCGGATGCGCAAGGAGATCGGTGAGGAGCGGACGTACCTCAAGAAGCTCATCAAGAGCCTGGGCCACCGTCCCAGCCGCATCAAGATGGGCTTCGCGCGGATCGCGTCCGTGGTCGCCGAGTTCGATCCCCTGAACCCCCTGCGCCGCAAGGCGACTACCGGGGCGCAACTGGAACTCGAAGCCCTCCAGGCCCTGCTCAAGGGCAAGGAGGCGCTCTGGTCCACGCTCCTCGCCCTGCCGCCGGGGACGACGGCAGGGCCCGGGCGTCCGGGCTTCGACCGCGACGCCCTCGAACGCCTCCTGGCCGCCTCCCGGGAACAGCAGGACTCCGTGGCCCGGGTCATGACCGAGACGGCCCGGGCCCGGTTCCTGGTCCACTAGGCCGTTCGGAGCTTCCGGGGGGTCGCCGGTCAGGCGGGAACGGGCTCCTCGTACTTGGGGAACACCGGCGTCGGCGCGGGCAGGGCCGTCCCCGGCTCGATCCGCTCGTCCAGCGCGCCGAAGAGGCGCCGGGCGTCGTCGCTCGTCTCCCCCTGGCCGAGGGCCGTGAGGATCCGCCCCGCGCTGGTGGGCATGACCGGCTGGGCGAGGATGGCAACCACGCGGAGCACCTCCAGCGTCACGTAGAGCACGGTGGCCATGCGCTCCGGATCGGTCTTCCGCAGGACCCACGGCTGCTGGTCCGCGAAGTACGCGTTCGTCTCGCCGAGGACGGTCCAGACGGCCTCGAGGGCGCGGGAGAACTCCTGTGTGCCGTAGGCGGCACGGCTGACCTCCAGCAGGGCGTGCGCCCGGTCGAGGATCTCCGTGTCGGCGGGGGTGAACACCCCCGGTCGCGGGACAGCGCCGCCGCAGTTCTTCGCGACCATCGACAGCGACCGCTGCGCGAGGTTCCCGAAGTTGTTGGCGAGGTCGGAGTTCATGCGTCCCACCACGGCCTCGTGGCTGTAGGAACCGTCCGCACCGAACGGCACCTCCCGGAGCAGGAAGAAGCGCACCTGGTCCAGTCCGTACTGCTCCACCCAGTCCGCCGGCGCGACGGTGTTGCCGAGCGACTTGGACATCTTGACGCCCTTGTTGTGCAGGAAGCCGTGGATCATGACGCGCTTCGGGACCTCGAGCCCGGCGGACAGGAGGAAGGCCGGCCAGTAGATGGCATGGAAGCGGGAGATGTCCTTGCCGATCACGTGGACGTCCGCGGGCCAGAACTTCCGGAAACGCTCCGACGCGGTGTCGGGGAAGCCCACGCCGGTCAGGTAGTTGGTGAGCGCATCGACCCAGACGTACATGACGTGGCGGGGATTGCCGGGCACGGGCACGCCCCAGTCGAAGGTGGTGCGGCTGATGGACAGGTCCTCGAGGCCGCGGCGCACGAAGGAGATGACCTCGTTGAAGCGGGACTGGGGTGCGCCGAACTCCGGCTGCGCCTCGTACAGGTCCAGCAGCTTCTGCTGGTAGGCCGAGAGCCGGAAGAAGTAGCTCTCCTCCTCGGTCCAGGTGACCTCGGTGTCCGTCTCCTTCGCGTATCGCACGCCGTCCTCGCGGACCTCCGTCTCGTCCTCGCCCCAGAACGCCTCGTCGCGGACCGAGTACCAGCCCGCGTACTTGTCGAGGTAGATGTCCCCGTTGGATTCCATCCGCTGCCAGATCGCGGCGGCAGCGGCGTAGTGGTCCTCGTCCGTGGTGCGGATGAAGCGGTCGTAGGAGGTGCCGACGACGTCGTTCATGTCCCGGAACGCCAGCGCGTTGCGCGTCGCGAGGTCGCGGACGGGGACGCCTTCCCTGTCCGCCGCCTGCTGCATCTTCAGGCCGTGCTCGTCGGTGCCCGTCAGGTACATGACGTCGTACCCGTCGAGCCGCTTGAAGCGTGCCATGGCGTCCACGGCGATCGTCTCGTAGGCGTGGCCGATGTGCGGTACGCCGTTCGGGTAGGAGATGGCCGTGGTGATGTAGAACGAGGGCTTCTCGTCGGGTGCGGGAGTCACCCTATGAAATTACCCCGCGCGGACCGCATTTGCCCAAGCGTGCAGCATGGCCGGGGGCCTCAGCCGGTACCGACGGCGTCGAGCCCGAGCACCGCGTGGACGCCCCACGTCCGGTTCGCGATCTGCGTGACCCGGAGGTCGACGACGGCGCTGGCGAGGGCCAGCGCTGCCTTCCGCTCCAGCCCGTGCAGCTGCTGCAGCCAGGTGAGCATGGCGCCGAGGGCCTCCGAGGACGCCCGGTTGAGGTCCTCGTCGAAGCCGAAGGTGATGCGCGACGTCGGTGTCACGGCGTGGATGCCCGGGACGGGCGCGTCGCGCAAGACGTCGAGGGTAAGCGTCGTCGTCATGCCGCATTCGATGGCCGTTCCGCCCACCTCGCCGTCGCCCTGGGCCGCGTGCCCGTCGCCGAGGTGCAGCAGGGCGCCGGTCACGGTCACCGGGAGGAAGAGGGTGGAACCGGCCGTCAGCTCGCGGCAGTCGATGTTCCCGCCGCCGGCCGCGCGCGGAGGGGTGGTCGAGTGCTCGCCCGGTTCGGCGGGCGGCAGCCCGACGACGCCGAGGAACGGTGCCAGGCGCACCACGTGCCCGTACTGGTTCGTGCCCGTCCCGGCGTCCCGGTCGAGGTCCCAGAGCAGCCAGGCCGGGTTCGTCCCCTCCAGGCCGAGGCTCCGCGCGAGGTCGTCGTCCTGCCGCCCGGCTACCGTCCACCCCCAGTCCGCAGGGTCGAGCGCGTCGAAGCGGACTGCGAGGACGTCGCCGGGCTCTGCGCCGGAGACATGGATGGGCCCGCTGAGGGCGTGGCCGCGTCGGTCCGGGAACCGGTAGGGCGTCACCGCTCCCGGCGTCGCCTGCCGTTCGAGGTGCCCGGAGGCGTCGAGGGACTCGACCACGATGCGGTCGCCGGGCTCGACCCGCAGTACGGGCGGGGTGTCCCGGGACAGGACCTGCGTGGCGGTCGCCTGCGTCGCCGGTAGATGGTGCTCGGTCATGCGTGGCCTCCCGCTGCTGCCGGCGCTCAGTCCTGCAGGTCCACTTCCCGCGCCACGGTGGCGCCGATCTCGGTCCGGATGGCGTCCAGGACGTCCTGCGGCACCGCACTGTCCACGGTGAGGAGGGACAGCGCCTGGCCGCCCTCCTTGCTCCGGGCCACCTGCATGCCGGCGATGTTGACGTCCCGCTCGCCCAAGAGGCGGCCGAGCGTGCCGATGACGCCGGGGCGGTCGGTGTAGAGGAGCACGAGCAGGTGCTCGCTGATGGGGATCTCGAGGTCGTAGCCGTTGACGCCGACGAGCTTCTCCACCTGCTTGGGTCCGGTGAGCGTCCCGGCCACGGAGATCTGGCTGCCGTCGGAGAGCGCCCCGCGGAGGGTGAGCACGTTGCGGTACTCCTCTGACTCGGCGGTGGTGATGAGACGGGAGGTGATGCCGCGCTGCTCGGCCAGGACGGGTGCGTTGACGTAGGACACCTGCTCGGAGACGACGTCGGTGAAGACGCCCTTGAGGGCGGCGAGCTCCAGGGCCTTGACGTCGAGGGACGCGATCTCGCCCGCGACGACGATGTCGATCTGGGTGAGGGAGTCGTGCGTGAGGGCCGTGAAGATCCGGCCCAGCTTTTCCATCAGCGGGATGCCCGGGCGCACCGCCTCGTCGATCACGCCGCCGGCCACGTTGACGGCGTCGGGCACGAGCTCCCCGGCGAGAGCGAGCCGCACCGACTTCGCGACGGAGATCCCCGCCTTCTCCTGGGCCTCCTCGGTGGACGCCCCGAGGTGCGGGGTCACCACGACGCTGTCGTGTGCGAAGAACGGGAGGTCGGTGCTGGGCTCCTGCACGAAGACGTCGACGCCGGCGCCGGCGATCTGCCCCTGCTCCAGCGCGGTGTGGAGTGCCTCCTCGTCCACGAGGCCGCCACGGGCCACGTTGACGACGTACGCGGTGTCCTTCATGAGGGCGAAGGCCTCGGCGCCGAGCATCCCGACGGTCTCGGGCGTCTTGGGCATGTGGATGGTGACGAAGTCCGATTCGCGCAGCAGCTCCTCGAGGGGCACCAGGCGCACCCCGAGCTGTGCGGCACGGGCGGACGTCACGTAGGGGTCGAAGGCGAGGATCTGCGTGCCGAACCCCTGGAGGCGGGCGGCGACGAGGGCGCCGATCCGGCCGAGGCCGATGATGCCGATGGTCTTCTCGTACAGCTCGGTGCCCGCGTACTTCGAGCGCTTCCACTCTCCCGCCTTGAGAGCGGCGCTGGCCTGCGGGATGTTGCGCGCGAGGCTCAGGATATGGCCGACGGTGAGTTCGGCGGCGGAGATGATGTTCGACGTCGGGGCGTTCACGACCATGACGCCGGCCTGCGTCGCGGCCTTGATGTCCACGTTGTCGAGGCCCACGCCCGCACGGGCGATGACCTTCAGCCTCGGTGCGGCCCGGATGGCCTCCGCGTCCATCTGCGTGGCGGAGCGCACGAGTACGGCCTCCACGTCGGCCAGCGCACCGAGGAGCTGGGAGCGGTCGGCGCCGTCGGTGCTGCGGATCTCGAAGTCCGGGCCCAGCGCTTCGACGGTGGCGGGCGAGAGTTCTTCGGCGAGGAGGACGACGGGCTTGGTCACTGGGGTTCCTTCGGGTGAGCGGGGGTTCGGACGGAGCGGGCTGTCCGCCCCGGGGCGGACACGGCTCCGGCAGGACACCTGCTCGTCGCTGAGCATCGAACACGTGTCCTGCCGGGGTCGGGGGGCTAGCGCGCGACGGAGCCCTCGGTGTAATCGTCGTTCGTCTTGATCCAGGAGAAGAGCTTGCGGAGCTCGCGGCCCGTGCTCTCGATCGGGTGGTCCTCGCCCTTCTTGCGGAGAGCGGTGAACTCGGGTGCACCGGCGTCCTGGTCGTCGATGAACCGCTTGGCGAACGCACCGTTCTGGATGTCGGCGAGGACGGCCTTCATGTTCTCCTTGACCTCGGGGGTGATCACGCGGGGGCCGGAGACGTAGTCGCCGTACTCGGCGGTGTCGGAGACGCTCCAGCGCTGCTTGGCGATACCGCCCTCGACCATGAGGTCCACGATGAGCTTGAGCTCGTGCAGCACCTCGAAGTACGCGACCTCCGGCTTGTATCCGGCCTCGGTCAGCGTCTCGAACCCGTACTGGATGAGCTGCGAGGCGCCGCCGCACAGCACGGCCTGCTCACCGAAGAGATCCGTCTCGGTCTCCTCGGTGAAGGTGGTCTCGATGACGCCGGCGCGGGTGCCGCCGATCGCCTTGGCGTAGGACAGGGCCAGGTCGCGGGCCTTGCCGGAAGCGTCCTGCTCGACGGCGATGAGGTCGGGGACGCCGCGGCCGGCCTCGAATTCACGCCGGACGATGTGCCCGGGACCCTTGGGCGCCACGAGGGCGACGTCGACGTCGGACGGCGGCTGGATGTAGCCGTAGCGGATGTTGAAGCCGTGGCCGAAGAACAGGGCGTCGCCGGCCTGCAGGTTCGGCGCGATGTCGTCCTTGTACACGTGCCGCTGCACCTGGTCCGGGGTGAGGACCATGATGAGGTCCGCTTCGGCGGTCGCGTCGGCGACGGAGAGCACCCGGAGGCCCTCGGCCTCGGCCTTGGCGCGCGACGCGGAGCCCTCCTTCAGTCCGACGCGCACGTCGACGCCGGAGTCCCGCAGGCTCAGCGCGTGGGCGTGGCCCTGGCTGCCGTAGCCGATGACGGCCACGGTGCGGCCCTGGATGATGGAAAGGTCTGCGTCGTCGTCATAGAACATCTCGGTCACGGGTATTTTCTCCTTGGGTTCGGTAGAGCGGTACTGGGAAGTTCGGAAGAGGTCGGTCAGGCGCTGCGCAGCGCGCGGTCACTCATCGATTTGGCGCCACGGCCGATCGCGAGCGTGCCCGACTGCACGATCTCGCGGACGCCGAACGGTTCGAGCACCGACAGGAGCGCCGAGAGCTTCTCGGCCGTCCCCGTCGCCTCGATGATCAGCGAGTCGATCGACACGTCGACGACGGATGCCCGGAACAGGTCGGCGGCCTGCGTCACCTGGAGGCGCGTGGCGGCGTCGGCCCTGACCTTGATCAGGACGTGGTCGCGCTGCACCGACTGCTCCGTGGTCAGTTCGACGATCTTGATGACATTGATGAGCTTGTTCAGCTGCTTGGTGACCTGCTCGAGGAGGTCACCCTCGGCGTCCACCACGACGGTGATGCGGGACATGCCCGCGACCTCGGTCGGTCCGACGGCGAGGGAGTTGATGTTGAACGCGCGCCGGGCGAACAGGCTCGCGACACGGGTCAGGACGCCCGGGACGTCCTCGACGAGCACGGACAGGGTATGGCGTGCCATGGTCAGTCCTCCTGTTCCCAGGTCGGGGTCATGTTGCGGGCGATCTGGATGAGGTCGTTGCTGACGCCGGACGGCACCATCGGCCACACCATGGAGTCACGGCTGACCACGAAGTCGATGACGACGGGGCGGTCGTTGATCGCCAGCGCCTGCTGGATGGTGGCGTCGATGTCCTCGTCCCGCTCGCAGCGCAGGCCCACGCAGCCGTACGCGTCGGCGAGCTTCACGAAGTCGGGCACGCGGACGGTGTCGTGGCCGGTGTTGAGATCCGTGTTCGAGTACCGGCCCTCGTAGAAGAGGGTCTGCCACTGCCGGACCATGCCGAGCGAGGAGTTGTTGATGACCGCGACCTTGATGGGGATGTTGTTGATGACGCAGGTGGCCAGTTCCTGGTTGGTCATCTGGAAGCACCCGTCACCGTCGATGGCCCAGACCACGCGGTCCGGATCGCCCACCTTGGCGCCCATGGCCGCGGGGACCGAGTAGCCCATGGTGCCGAGGCCGCCGGAGTTGAGCCAGGCGTGCGGTCGCTCGTACTGGATGAACTGCGCGGCCCACATCTGATGCTGGCCCACCCCGGAGACGAAGACGCCCTCGGGCCCCGTGAGCTCGCCGATGCGCTTGATGACCTGCTGCGGCGCCGACAGGCCGTCGTCGGGCTGCGTGAAGCCCACCGGGTAGGTCTCGCGCAGGTGGTCGATGGTGGTCCACCAGGCCGAGATGTCCGGGCGTTCCTGCGCTGCGAAGGCCTCGCGGACGGCGGCGGTCAGCTCCGGGATGATCTCCTTCACCGAACCGACGATCGGCACGTCGGCGGCACGGTTCTTGGAGATCTCGGCGGGGTCGATGTCCGCGTGGATCACCTTCGCGTGGGGCGCGAAGCTGGCGAGCACTCCGGTCACGCGGTCGTCGAACCGGGCGCCGAGCGTGATCAGCAGATCCGCCTGCTGCAGCGCGGTGACGGCCGAGACCGAGCCGTGCATGCCCGGCATGCCCACGTGCTGCTGGTGGGAGTCGGGGAAGACGCCGCGGGCCATGAGGGTGGTGACCACCGGGGCGCCGACGAGCTCGGCGAGCTCCAGCAGTTCCTGGGAGGCGTGGGCCTTGACCACGCCGCCGCCGACGTAGAAGACCGGACGGTGCGATTCGCTGATGAGCCGTGCCGCCTCGCGGACCTGCTTGGCGTGCCCGCGCAGCACGGGCCGGTAGCCGGGGAGGTCGATCCGGGGGGGCCAGGAGAAGCTCATCGACGCCTGCTGGGCGTCCTTGGCGATGTCCACGAGCACGGGGCCCGGGCGTCCCGTCGTCGCGATGTGGAACGCCTCGGCGAGCACACGCGGGATGTCCTGGGCGTCGGTGACGAGGTAGGAGTGCTTGGTGATCGGCATGGTGATGCCGACGATGTCCGCCTCCTGGAAGGCGTCCGAGCCGATGAAGGCGCTCGAGACCTGCCCGGTGATGGCGACCATGGGCACGGAGTCCATGTGCGCGTCCGCGATGGCGGTCACGAGATTGGTGGCTCCGGGACCCGAGGTCGCGATGCACACGCCGGGACGGCCGGTGACCATGGCGTAGCCCTGGGCCGCGTGGCCGGCCCCCTGCTCGTGCCGCACGAGGATGTGCCGGAGCTTCGTGGACGCCAGGAGGGGATCGTAGGTCGGGAGGATGGCCCCGCCGGGAAGACCGAAGACGTCGTCGACGCCGAGTTCCTCGAGGGACCGGACGATCGCCGCCGATCCGAGCATCTCGGTGGGGGCCACGATCCGGTTGGGGCCGCGGACGGAGCTCGCCGGAGCGACGGGTGCCGACTCACGAGCAGGTGCTGCGGGAGGTGCTGGCCTTGCTGCCATCAGCGCCGGGCTGATGGGCGATCCCTTGGACATCTCGGACTTCCTTTGGAACGTTCGCTGCACTGCTGCAGCTGTGACTGCGGGCTTCCGCGCACTTCTCCTGCTGACAGGTCGTGTCAACAAAAAAACCCCTCGGCCTTGTGGGCTCTGCGAGGGGTTGCGCGTGACTGCAGTCGTCTACCGGACGGGCTTCAGGCCACGCGCTGTATAAGAATGACGACTACGGGTTCGGGCTGCATACCTGTAGTTTCCTCGCCCCCGTGAAAGGGTGTCAAACGGTACTCCTCCCGTCTCACGTTATGGACATGCAGTCCAGTTAGTGGACACTAACCCTGGAGGACCGGGAGCCCGCCGGGAGGTCGTATCCCCCGGCGGGCAGAACCTCAGCCGCAGTAGGCACCCTGCGAGGCCGAGTGGACGAGCTTCGCGTACTTCGCCAGAACACCCTTGGTGTAGCGGGCGGGAAGGGGCTCCCAGCCCACGCGTCGCTCCTGGAGTTCCGCCTCGTCGACGAGGAGGTCGAAGCTCTTCGCGGCGATGTCCACGCGGATGCGGTCGCCGTCGCGCACGAAGGCGATGGGACCGCCGTCGACCGCCTCCGGCGCCACGTGCCCGATGCACAGGCCGGTGGTGCCGCCGGAGAAGCGTCCGTCGGTCAGGAGGAGCACGTCCTTGCCGAGCCCGGCCCCCTTGATGGCGCCGGTGATGGCGAGCATCTCGCGCATTCCGGGTCCGCCCTTGGGACCCTCGTAGCGGATGACGACGACGTCCCCGGCGTGGATCCGGCCCGCGTCGAGCGCATCGAGGGCGCCCTGCTCGCGCTCGAACACGCGGGCGGTGCCCTCGAAGACGTCCGCGTCGAAGCCCGCGCTCTTCACCACGGCACCCTCGGGCGCGAGGGACCCGTGCAGGATGGTGATGCCGCCGGTCTTGTGCAGCGGGTTGTCGAGTGCGCGGAGGATCTTGCCGTCGAGGTCCGGCGGGTTGATGTCCGCGAGGTTCTCCGCGAGCGTCTTGCCGGTGACGGTCAGGCAGTCCCCGTGCAGCAGCCCGGCGTCGAGCAGTGCCTTCATGATCACCGGCACCCCGCCCACCTTGTCGACGTCGAACATCACGTAGCGCCCGAACGGCTTGAGGTCGCCCAGGTGCGGGATCGTGTCACCGATGCGGCTGAAGTCATCGAGCGTGAGGTCCACCTCGGCCTCGCGGGCGATCGCGAGGAGGTGCAGGACGGCGTTCGTCGAACCGCCGAAGGCCATGGTGACGGCGATGGCGTTCTCGAAGGCCTTCTTCGTCATGATGTCGCGCGCCGTGATGCCGAGGCGCAGGAGGTTCACGACGGCTTCGCCGGACTTCTGCGCGAATGCGTCGCGTCGGCGATCGACCGAGGGAGGGGCTGCGGACCCGGGCAGTGACATCCCGAGGGCCTCGCCGATGCAGGCCATGGTGTTGGCGGTGTACATACCGCCGCACGCGCCCTCCCCGGGACAGACGGCGCGCTCGATGCTGTCGAGGTCCTTGAGGCTCATCGTGCCTGCAGCACAGGCTCCCACGGCCTCGAAGGCGTCGATCAGGGTGACTTCCTTCTCGGTGCCGTCCTCGAGCTTCGCGAAGCCCGGCATGATGGTGCCCGCGTACAGGAAGACGGAGGCGAGATCGAGGCGGGCCGCGGCCATGAGCATGCCCGGCAGGGACTTGTCGCAGCCCGCGAGGAGCACGGACCCGTCGATGCGCTCGGCCTGCATGACGGTCTCGACCGAGTCGGCGATGACTTCCCGCGAGACGAGCGAGAAGTGCATGCCCTCGTGACCCATCGAGATGCCGTCGGATACGGAGATGGTGCCGAACTGCATGGGGAACCCGCCGGCCGCACGGACACCTTCCTTCGCGCCCTCCGCCAGGCGGTTGAGGGACAGGTTGCACGGGGTGATCTCGTTCCAGGAGCTCGCGACGCCGACCTGCGGCTTGGCGAAGTCGTCGTCACCCATCCCCACCGCACGAAGCATGCCGCGGGCCGGCGCCGCGTGGATGCCGTCGGTGACGATGCGGCTTCTGGGCTTGATGTCTGGGGTGGTGTCCGCGCTCATGATGGAGAGTCTAGGCCCGTACTGCACGTGCGTTTCGCCATGTGACCGGCCTGTTACAGTCGCCGGCCGCCCCGGGAGCGGAGGGCCCGGCGGGGCGTGCGGCGCCTCGTCCCGGCGGGGCGTCCTCCGGTACAGTGTGGACTTCGCGGGCGGATCGACAGTCCGCCGGGCGCCCGCCAGCAGCCCCGTGAGGGTTACGAGTCCGACCGCCTCCTACCGCAATGGCCGTGATATGACCCCCGAAGAGCCCTCCTCCCCCAGCCGACCGCTCGACGGCGGACAGGGCCTCAAGAACGCCCTGCGCCGGGTCTTCGACTCGCAGATCCCGAACTACGGCGACTACAACCTCGTGTTCGCGGTGCAGGCGGCCGCGCCCAGCGCCCGGACGGCCTACGTGGTGGGCTACCGGTGGAAACCGGCCGAGTTGATGATCGCCCCGGTGGACCTCACCGGCATCACGGGCGCCGGCGTGCCGGCGGAGGTCAACATGACCAACCTCGCGCACGCCCTG
The DNA here is from genome assembly GCF_054511075.1 of Arthrobacter sp. TMS2-4. Taxonomy (NCBI): domain Bacteria; kingdom Bacillati; phylum Actinomycetota; class Actinomycetes; order Micrococcales; family Micrococcaceae; genus Arthrobacter; species Arthrobacter sp. TMS2-4. The sequence goes on along the minus strand of NZ_JBTNDI010000001.1, from coordinate 592,983 downwards.
CAGTGGGACGAGGACGGCAGCTTCGAGGTGGGCACCAGCACCGGGCGCATCTTCCGGTTCGGCGTGACGTCGGCGCCGGTGCTCGACGTCGGCCCCGGCACGGCCCTGCACCTGGCCCAGCACGAGGACGTCACGGACTTCACGGCGTTCATGGAGGCTTTCATCCGGATGGCCTGAGCGGCCCCCCCGGACCGGCCCGGACACCGCGCCGGTCAGCCCCAGGGGCCGCGCCGTACGAGGTTCGCGGGCTCCGCGCCCCGGCCGAGCAGTTCCACCTGGCGGCGGAGCAGCGCGAGGATCCGCGGCGGGAACGCGTCGGTGTTGCCGCCGACGTGCGGTGTGATGATCGCCCCCGGCGCGCTCCACAGCGGGTGCCCCTCCGGCAGCGGCTCCGGGTCGACGACGTCGATCGCCGCGCGGAGCCTACCCGCCACCACCTCGCGGGTCAGTGCGTCGGTGTCGACGACGGCGCCGCGGGCCACGTTGACGACGAGTGCGCCGTCGGGCAGCGCTGCGAGAACGTCCGCACCGATCAGTCCGCGGGTGGCGTCCGTGAGCGGTGTGATCACGATCACGACGTCGTGCCCGGGCGCGAGCCGGACGAGTTCGTCGCTGCCGTGGACGTGCCCCAGGGCGTCGTCGCGCGCCGAGCTGCCGACGCGCGTGACCGTCGTCTCGAACGGGGCGAGCCGCCGGCGGATCTCCTCGCCGATCCCGCCGACACCCACCAGCAGGACCCGCCGGTCCGCGAGGCCCGGATAGCGTGCGCTGCGCCAGCGGCCCTCGGCCTGCTGCCGCACGGCGTCGTCGATCCCCCGCAGCGACGCGAGGGCGAGCCCGACGGCGAGCTCGGCCGTGGCCGCCGCGTGGACGCCCGCGGCCGTGGCGATGGCGACGCCGGGACCCACGAGGTCCGCCACGCCGTCGTAGCCCGTGGACTGGGTGTGTACGAGCGCGAGGTTCACGGCGGCGTCGAGCGCCCCGTCGAGGTGGGCGCGGCCCGTGTACGGGAGGACGACGGCGTCGAGCGCCGCCGGATCGCAGCCCTCGGGCGGGGTCTCGAAGTCCCACAGCACCACGTCGACGTCGGGCGAGACGCCGGACAGGGCGTCGCGCAGGTCCGCGGACGGGACACCCAGGGTGCGGACGGTCGGGGGTGTGGCGGCGGCAGGGGTCGTCATGGCGTCAGCCTAGCGCCGCCCCGGGGCGGGGACGTCCGGCGCTCATGAACCCGGCGGGGCGGCGTCGAGCCGCCGGTTTCAGGTTTCGGTCGAAGTGCTGGTAGAGTTTCATGCTGTTGCGGATGACCCGGACGGCACGAAGAAGCCGGGAAAACGCCACGCACCTCTAGCTCAATTGGCAGAGCAATTGACTCTTAATCAATGGGTTCCGGGTTCAAGTCCCGGGGGGTGCACATCGAAGCCCCGCCCTTCAGGTCTCGCCGCCTGGGGGGCGGGGTTTCGTTCTTTAATCCGTGTCCCGTACTCCTGCCCCGCGTCCTCGTGGGCGGTGGCGGCCGGGCCTACGATGGACGCGTGAACGATCTCCTCTCCTTCGCCGGCAGCTACTGGTGGTTGGTCTTCCCGCTCTCGGGCGTGTTCGCGATCTGGGGGAAATCGTTCTCGGACGCGTCGGAGCGCCGGCACCAGCGCAAGATGGAGCTGTACCGCCTGAAGCATCCGGCCGCCTCCCTTCCTGCGCCGCACGAGTCCCCCGCGCCGGCGGCGACGACGTCCGCCCCGACCAGGACGCAGCGCGAGCACGTGCAGCGCATGCACGACGAGGTGGACCGGAGGTGGCTGACCTACGAGCTCGATGCCGCGAAGCTCATCGACTACCCCATGATGACCGACGTCCGCGAGCCCCTCACCGTGGCGTTCCTGCGGGCCAAGCGTGAGGCGGACGCGCTGCGTCCCGAGCCGTCCGTCCCGATGACGCCCGAGGATCTCGCCGCGTACCGGTCCGCCGTCACCTCCTACGACGTCGCCTTCCAGATCGCGGAGACCGAGGCACGGCGGGTTCGGGCAAGCGGGTTCACCACTGAGGAGCGGCAGCGGCTGGACATGGCGCGCCGCCTCGTGACCGTGGCGATCGACGACGCCGCGACGGCCGCGGAGCGCCAGACCGCCTACCGCCGCGCCCGTCGTGAGCTCGACGGCCTGATCGTGCTGCCGGACGCCACGGTCAGCTCGCTGGAGGAGAAAGTCGCCGGTGCGATCGGCCAGCGGCCGGAGCCTACACTTCCCTGAGGTCCGTGCGACCCTTCCCGGGGCGGCCCCCGAGGACGATAATCGCTCCGTCCAGCACAGGGCGTGGCCGACGGGCCACCCGACGAGAGGCGACACCCATGGCAACGACGATCAACACGTACCTCAGCTTCAAGGACACCGCGAGGGAGGCCATGGCCTTCTACCAGTCGGTGTTCGGCGGCGACCTCACCAGCAGTACTTTCGCCGGATACCAGGTGAGCGAGGACCCGGCGGAGCAGGACAAGATCATGCATTCGATGCTCACCACGCCGTCGGGGCAGGTCCTGATGGCGGCCGACACCCCCGACAGCATGGACTACAGCGCTCCGGCCGGGCACTCGCTGTCGCTCAGCGGCGACGACGAACAGGTGCTCCGCGGCTACTGGGACGCGCTCGCGGAGGGAGGCCGGACGGTGATGCCCCTCGCGCCGTCCCCCTGGGGTGACAGCTTCGGCATGTGCGTCGACCGCTTCGGGATCAGCTGGATGGTGAACATCAGCGGGACGGCCGACGACGGTGCGCCGGCGCCGGGCCAGGGCACGGCGCAGGCCTCTGCGCCGGAGGCAGCCCGGGGGTAGCCGGAGGCTCGCCACGCGGCCGGTGGCGGCGCCCCCCGCAGGGCCACCGCCACCGGGTGCGTTCTACCTGGATGCTTCCTTGGTGACGTCCGTCGGCGAGTCGAACTCGCGATCGGGCAGGTTCTCGAGCGTCTCGAGGACCGTTCCGTCGGCGCCCTTGTCCTTCGCGTGCTTCACGAGGTCCGCCTTCGACGCCGGGTAGTCGACGCCGCCCAGGGCCTTCTGGATGTCGATCGGGCTGGGATCTGCCATGTGGTGCTCCTTCGGTTCGGGTGTGTCCGGTTCTCGTTCCTGGTGCCTCCGGTGGGCACCGTCATCCGCCCAGGATCTCCTGGGCGGCGTCTGTGTGACGGTCGATGACCGTCGTGGGTGCCTCGAGGTGCACGGCACCGGAGGGGATGATGCCGGCGCCGCCGTACCGTTCCATGACGCGCCACTGCGCGGCGACGTCCTCGCCCGCATGACCGGGCGGCAGCCGGTCCCAGAAGTCGAACCCGCCGCAGTCCAGGAGGGCCCGGCGGTCGAAGAGCACGCACCCGCCCACCCAGGCGACGCGATAGAGCCGCCACTGCCCGGGCGGGATGGCGAGCTCGGCCGCGGCGTGGGTGAGGTTCGCGGCGTTGTGCAGCGGCCAGCGGTCGAAGCCGTCCGTGCCCGGCCGGATGCGCTCGGGGTACACCTCGTTGTCGGGCCACAGGTCGAACTCGCTCCGCTCGTGCGGCCGGACATCGTCGAGGTAGGACAGGCCCTGCACCGCTGAGCCCACGAATCCGCACCCGGCGTCCTTCAACGCCCGGCTCATCCGGTCCAGCGCGCCGGGCTCGAGCCAGATGTCGTTGTCCAGGAAGAGCACGAACGGCGCGTCGGCCAGACCGAGGAGGTAGTTCCGGTGTTCCGCGAGCCCGCGGCGGGGCAGGTGCCGTTCGAGCCGGACCGGCCGGCCCTGCGCCTCGAGGACCCGCACCATGGCGCGGACGGCAGGCCGGTCGATGGCTGCCTCCCCCTCGGTCTGGTCGCTGACGATGACGCGGAACACCGGGCCTGCCTGCGCGGCGAGACCGGCGAGCGTGACGGCGAGCTCCGCGGGTCGCCCGAAGGACGGGATGAGTACGTCCACCGCGATCTCCCCGCCCGGGGGCTCCAGCGCCCACTCCCCCGACCACTGCGCCGTCACGGTGTGTCCCCCACCGGGGGCGTGGCGCGGATCCGGCGGACCACCTCCGCGGTGGAACGCTCCGGGACATAGTCGAGGATGCTCACGCGTCCCCCGCAGGCCTCGACCGCGGGGGTCTCCTCCAGCATCTGCGCGGTGTAGTCGCCGCCCTTGGCGTAGACGTCGGGCTTCAGCTGCTCGATCAGCGGCACCAGGGTGTCGGTCGCGAACACCGTGACGTAGTCGACGCAGCTCAGCGACGCGATGATGCCCGCGCGGTCGGCGATCGGGTTGATAGGCCGGTCCGGCCCCTTGAGCCGGCGCACGCCGTCGTCGTCGTTCAGGGCCACCACGAGCACGTCGCCGAGCTGCTTCGCCTGGTCGAGGTAGCGCGTGTGCCCGCGGTGCAGCACGTCGAAACAGCCGTTGGTGAGGACGATCCGCTTGCCTGCGGCGCGGTCCGCCTCCACTGTCCGCAGCAGTTCGTCCGTGGCGAGGGCGGTGTCGGCGAAGTGCCGGAGGTGGCGCGTCAGGTCCGCCGTCGTGCACACGGACGTGCCGGGGCGGTGGACGACGACGTCGGCCGCGGCCTGTGCGAGGTCGAGGCTCGTGGTGAGCGGCAGTCCTGCGGCGCGAGCGACGGTGAGGCTCGCGACGAAGGTGTCTCCCGCGCCGGAGGCCTGCTTCTCGGTGGCGGGCTTGGCGTAGGTGCGGTGTTCCTCGCCGTCGGGCCCGAGCAGCACGGTGCCGTCGCGGTCCAGTGTGACGACGACGTTCACGGCGTTGGTCGCCGTGAAGAGCTCGCTCCGCCGCGCGCCCACGGCTGCGGCGCGGTCGGTCCGCGCGTCGAGGCGCGTGCCGAGCACCTGGGCTGCCTCCGCGGCGTTCGGTGTGACGATGTCCGGGCGCAGCGCGGACCACGCCGCGGTGTCGTGGGCGTCGACGACCACCACCGCGCCGGGGTCGAGGGTGGCACGGCCCGCCAGGGCGGCGCGCACCTCCCCGCCGAGCGCCCCGGAGCCGTAGTCGCAGACGACGATCGCGCCGGCCTCCCTGACGGCGGCGGGTATGCGGGCGGCCAGCGCGGCGATCGCCGTCGGCGGGAGGCCGTCGTGGGTGTCGTCGAGCCGCAGCATGACCTGGTCCCCGGCGAGGATGCGGTACTTGGTCGTGGTGGAGACGCGCGGGTCCTGCACCAGGTCCGTGGTGTCCACGCCCGCGTCCTCGAGGATGCCGCGCAGGCGGCGGCCGGCGTCGTCGTCGCCGATCAGCCCGCACATCCGCACGCGGGCGCCGAGCGCGGCGAGGTTCACGGCGGTGTTCGCCGCACCGCCCGCCGCGTACTCGCGGCGCGTGATGTCCACGACCGGTGCGGGTGCCTCCCGGCAGAAACGCTCGATCGTCCCGCTCCACCAGCCGTCCAGCATCGCGTCCCCCACCACGGTGATGCGCGGCGCGCGGGCGGCGATGGCGGCGGGAACCCAGGCGGCGAGACCGCGTACCCGCGCCAGGTCGCCGACACCGTCCCGGCCCTCGGGCACCGTGTCGGCGGGGTGGTGCTGCCGGGCGTCGTCCATCAGCCCTCCTGCGGCGGTGCGCTGATGTGGACGACCTTCACGAGCGAGAACTCGTCCAGCAGTTCGGGGCCGTAGCCGAATCCCGCCCCGCTGATGCCGCGCGGCTGGGCGGACCCGCCCGGGGCGCCTCCGAAGACCGCGTTGACCTTGACGGTCCCGACGCCGAGACCGGCGACGGCCTGCTGGGCGTGGGCGATGCTGCCCGTCAGGACGGACGCGGCGAGCCCGTACGGGCCCGATGCGGCGAGCCGCAGTGCGTCGTCGAAGCTGTCGACGACGGTCACCGGGGCCACCGGGCCGAAGGTCTCCTCCGTCATGACGGTCATGGTCTCCGTGCAGTCCGAGAGCACCGTGGCCGGGTAGTGGGCACCGGGGCCGTCGGGAACGGCGCCGCCCTCGAGGCATACCGCGCCCTGCTCGAGGGCTGCGGCGACCTGCGCCTCGACGGCGTCGCGCATGCGGCGGTCCACGAGCGGCGGGAAGGACGCGCTCGCATTCCAGCTGCGGGCCTCCGCCGCGAGGGCGGCGAGGAACGGTTCGGCGATCGCTCGGCACACGTAGATGCGCTCCACGGAGGTGCAGATCTGCCCGGCGTTGGCGAACGCCCCGAGCGCCGCCTGTCCCGCCGCCCAGACGGGATCGACGTCGGCATCGACGATCAGGGGGTCGTTGCCGCCGTTCTCCCGGATGACGTGGGCGCCGGTCAGGACCGCTGCGCGGGCGATCCTGGCACCGGTGTCGCTGGATCCCACGTGGGCGAACACGTCGACGTCCGGCTCCGTGGTGAGCTGCTGCCCCACGTCGCTGCCTCCGGTCAGGGTGATGAGCACGCCTTCCGGGAAGGCCGGCTGCAGCAGGTGTCCGAGGAGCTCACCGACGTGGGGGCAGCGTTCGCTCGGCTTGTGGACCACGGTGTTGCCCGTGACGAGCGCCGCCCCGATGAGACCGCCGGCCACCGCCACGGGATCGTTCCAGGGAGTCAGGAGAGCCGCGACGCCCCGCGGCTCCGCCACGGTGTAGTCGGTGGCCGTGACGGCCCCGCGCAGGCTGAGCCCGCGATGGACGGGGCCGAGTTCCGCGTACTGCTCGAGCGTGGAGATGGCCGCCTCCACGCCGCCGAGGGCATCCGCGGGCGGCTTGCCCGTCTCCCGCGTGTTGAGGTCCGCGAGTTCCTGGGCGCCGGCACGCAGTGCCGCGGCGGCCCGCCGCAGGGCGGCGCCCCGCTCGGCCGGGCTGGTGGCCGCCCACTCGGGCTGCACGGACCGGGACAGGCCGAGGGCGAGCGAGATCTGCTCCCGGGCGGTGCAGGGCAGGGTACCGACCTCACTGCCGTCGCGGGGGTCGACGATGGTGATGAATTCGTCGCCGAGCACGTCGGACAGCGCAGGTGTCGGGGCGTTGGTGGACATGATGCTCCTCGAGGTCGAAGGCCGTAACGGCTGATCTACTCTTCCCGTACCCGGCTGCCGCGCGTTCACACAGGCGGCGGACCGAATCCTGCTGTCCGTGGGGCATTCATCAGCACGCTTAGCATATGGTGTCAGGAGGGACGGCCGGGATGCGACCCGACGGTGCGGAAGCGCTGGACAGCGGCCGGTCACGGACACGGCGGACGGAGAGGACATCCATGCGGGACGGTACGACGGCGGAGTTCGGCGGACGGCAGGACACGGCGCGATCGGTGGGGCCCGTGCTCGAACCGTTCGGGGACGTCCGGCGGATCGCCGTCCTGCGCGGCGGGGGCCTCGGGGACCTCATGTTCGCGATGCCCGCGATCGCCGCCCTCGGCGCCCGCTATCCCGACGCCGAGATCACCCTGCTGGGCATGCCGGGCCACGCGGCGCTGCTCGAGGGCCGGCCGGGACCGGTGTCCTCGGTCCTGGAGCTCCCGGTCTCCCCCGGCGTCCGCCCCGGGGACGAGGACCCGGGCGCCGTGGACGCCTTCTTCGACGGAATCCGGGGATCCTTCGACCTCGCCGTCCAGCTGCACGGCGGGGGCCGCAACTCGAACCCGTTCGTCCTGCGGCTCGGGGCCCGCCACACGATCGGCACCCGGACGCCCGACGCCGTCGCACTGGAGCGCACCATCCCCTACGTCTACTACCAGCACGAGGTCTTTCGCGCGCTCGAGGTCGTGGGGCTGGCCGGGGCCGTGCCCGTGGACCTGGAGCCCCGGGTCGGCGTCCTCCCGGAGGAGGTGGACCGGGCAGCGCAGCTGACCGGCGACGGCGCGGTCATCGCCCTGCACCCCGGCGCCACCGATCCGCGCCGCCGGTGGCCGTCGTCGTCGTTCGCCGAGGTGGCGGTGCGCGCGGCCGCGGACGGCTGCGAAGTGGTGGTGGTCGGTGACGCGACGGACGTCCCGGCGGCGGAGGAGATCGTCCGGCTGGCACGCGCGCAGGCCCCTGCGGCGGAGGTCCGCTCGCTCGCGGGCCGCCTCTCGCTCGGCGAGCTGGCCGGCGTGCTCGACCGCAGTGCCGTGCTGGTCGGCAACGACAGCGGACCCCGACACCTCGCGCAGGCCGTGGGAACGCCCACGGTCGGCGTCTACTGGATCGGCAACATGATCAACGCGGGCGCCATCGGGCGGACCCTGCACCGCGTCCACTTCTCCTGGGTGACGCAGTGCCAGGTCTGCGGCGTGGATGTCACCCAGGTGGGCTGGACGGCGGAGCGCTGCGAGCACGATGACTCGCTCGTCGCTGCCGTCCAGCCCGACGCCGTCTACGCGGACGTGGCGGAACTCAGGGCCACGAGCCTTCTTCTGCGTGGGCGATGACCATCTCGCGGATCTCGCAGCTCCTGGGCTGTGACAGCGCGAAGAGGATCGCCTCGGCGACCCGCTCGGGGTCGTTGAGGCGTGAGTCGTCCTGCGGCTTGTACTGCTCGTCGCGGTCGTCGAAGAAGCGCGTCTTCATGCCGCCGGGGATGATCGTCGTGACACCGATCTGCCCTGCGGTCTCCGCTGCCAGGGCCTGCGAGAAGCCCATGACACCGAACTTCGAGGCGCAGTAGGCCGTCGCGTCGCCGACGGCCTTGATGCCGAGGGTCGAGGCGATGGTGACCACGCGGCCGTGGGTCTCCTTCAGGTATGGCAGGGCGGCGCGGGCGGTGGACGCCGTTCCCATGAGGTTCACGCCGATCACCTTCTCCCACTCGTCCGCGGGCACCGTGTCGAGCGCACCGCACCGGTCGATCCCGGCGGCGGTGACGACGGCGTCGAGTCCGTCCATCATCTCCGCGGCCTTCCGGACCGCGGTCTCGACGGCCTCGCGGTCGGCGACGTCGACCTCGAAGGCCTTCACGCCGGAGACCCGGCTGATGTCGCGGTCCAAAACCACGGGGGTGCCGCCGGCGGCGAGGACGCCCTGGACGATGGCCGCGCCGAGGCCCGAGCCTCCGCCGGTCACGAGGACGCGTCCCGGGGTGTAACCGCTACCGGTCGTGGTGGTCGTCGTGTTCTCGGTCATGGGTGTTCCTTTCGTTGCGTGCATGGTCCGGCCGGACGGGCCGGAAGATTTCTGGAGGGTCAGCCGACGCGGGCGAGCGCGGCTGCCAGTTTCGTGGTGGAGCGGGCGGGGATGTAGGGGACCGTGACGGTCCTGCCGCCCCAACTGCCCACCAGTGCGGCTTCCGGGAGATCCTCGGCGGCGTAGTCGCCGCCCTTGACCCAGATGTCGGGCTGCAGGCGGGAGATCGCGGTCTCCGGCGTGGACTCGGAGAACACCAGGACGGCGTCCACGCACTCCAGCGCCGAGAGCAGCTCCGCGCGGTCCTCCTGCTTGATGATGGGCCGGCTCTCCCCCTTGAGCCCGCGCACGGACTCGTCCGAGTTGAGGCAGACGATCAGGCAGTCGCCGAGCCGGCGTGCCGCGGCGAGGGTCCGCGCGTGCCCGGCGTGCAGGAGGTCGAAGCATCCACCGGTCGCGACGACGGTCCCGCCCGCCTCGCGCGTTCGCCGCGCGACGGTGAGGGCGTCGAGGCCGTCGACGGGCAGCTGCTGTGGTGCGTTCCCGCGCTGCCGGCCCAGCGCGCCCACACCCCCTGAGGCGAGGAAATGCGCGGCGGCCTCGGTGGCCTGCTGGGCCGCCGCATCGATCGGGGCGCCGTGGGCGAGCGCGACGGCGAGCGCCGACGCGAAGCGGTCGCCGGCACCGCAGGGGTCGGGGGCGCTGACCCGGGGCGCGGGCACCACCTGGGGCAGGAGTCCCGTCGCGGCGACGAGGGCTCCGTGATCGCCCATGGTGACGATCACGGCGTTGCTCTGCCAGGCGGCGAGCAGGACGTCGGCGGCTGCCGCTGCCGCCCGCGTCCCCGAGCCCCGGACGTCGGCGAACCGCAGGGCTTCCCCGAGGTTGGGGGTCACCGCGGCCACGCCCGGGACCGGCTGGGCGCCGGCGGGATGAGGGTCCCACACCACCGGGATCGCGCCGGCGAGCGTCCCGAGGCGGGCGCGCAGGTCCTCGTTGGCGAGCAGGCCGCGGCCGTAGTCCGCCGCGACGATCGCGTCGGCTCCGTCCAGGGCGGCCAGCATCTCCTCGGTGGCACCCGGCAGGGGAGGCGTCGCGCAGCCCTCGTCGAACCGGACGATCGCCTGGCCCGAGGCCCGGACCCTCGTCTTGACGGGAGTCGGCGCGCCCGAGGGGCCCGCGACGACGGTCACGCCGTCGAGTTCGGCGCGCAGGAGAGCCGATGCGTCGTCCTCCGCGAGGACGGTGACCAGGACGGCGTCGTGCCCGTCGGCGCTCAGCATGCGCGCGACGAGGCCGGCTCCCCCGGCGCGCCTCCGGACGACGTCGACGTCGACGACGGGCACGGGCGCGTCGGGCGAGAGCCGCCCCGCCCCGCCGGAGAGGTCCGTGTCGAGCAGGACGTCACCGACCACGACGATCCTCATCGCTGCTCTTCCCGACGGCGGCGGAGCACCTCGGCGTCGAAGGCCCGGCAGATCGCGTGCAGCGCGATCAGGTGGCCCTCCTGGGCGTTGGCGGACCGGGCGTCGACCGCCACGTAGTCGTCGACGCATTCGGTGAGGGGGTTGGGCCCGGTGCCGGTGAGCGCCCAGGTGGTGATCCCGGCCGAGCGGGCCGCATCGACGGCGTGCAGGAGATTGCGGCTCCTGCCGCTCGTGCTCAGGAGCACGAGGATGTCCCCGGGCCGGCCGTGGGCGCTCACCTGACGGGCGTACAGGTGGTCGAACCCGTAGTCGTTGGCGATCGCCGTGACTGCGGAGCTCTCCGCGTGGAGGGAGATCGCGGAGAACGGTTCGCGCTCATCGTCGAACCGGCCCACGAGTTCCGCCGTGAGGTGCTGGGCCTCGGCGGCGGACCCGCCGTTGCCTGCTGCGAGCAGCCGCTGGCCGGCCAGCAGGCGGTCGGCCATCTCCACTCCCCACCCGGCCAGGGTGCCGGCGTTGAGCGCGAGGGACTCGAGGGCCGGCGTGACGGCCCGGAGATGGTCCAGGACGAGGCGCCGCGAGTCCTCCGGCACGGTGTCCGGGAGGGTCCCCGGCACGATGTCGGACGGGATGTCGGACGGGATGTCGGACTGGACGTCGGTCTGCGTGGTCACAGTGCCCTGCCTCCTGTGCTTTCGAGTCGACGAGCGGCGCTGTGCCGCGCGGTAGCCGGTTCTGCGGGTGCTGCGGCGGCGAGGGCCGCCTGGTAGGCCTTCTCCGTGTCGGCCGCGATCCGGCTCCAGGAGTAGCGGGCCTTCACTCGGCGGTGGCCGTTGGTTCCGAGTTCGCGGGCCCAGTCGGGCGTTCGGAGCAGGTCCGCGACGGCCGCGGCGATGGCCGCGGGATCCTGGGGTTCGACGTGCAGTCCCGTGGTGCCGTCCACCACGGTGTCGACGAGGCCCCCGACGGCGGCGGCGACCACGGGGACGCCGCACGCCATCGCCTCGAGCGGGACGATCCCGAACGGCTCGTACCAGGGGGCGCACACCACGGCGTCCGCGCTGCGCAGCACCGCGGGCATCTCGACCCGCGACACCTGGCCGCGCAGGACCACGCGGTCGGCGACGCCGAGGTCCATGGCGAGCGCCCGCAGGCGTTGCGCCTCGGGGTCGTCCTCGAGGCCGGTGGAGCTGCCGGCACCGCCCACGATGTGGAGTTCGACGTCGTCGCGGCCGAGGTCGGCCAGTTCGCGCATCGCGCGGATGACGAGGTCCATGCCCTTGCGCGGGACGAGGCGGCCCACGCTCACGATGCGGTGCGCGCGGCCGCGGGCCTCCACGGGCCCGTGCGGTGTGAACAGTTCGACGTCGACGCCGCACGGGGCGATCGACACATGGCTGCCGGGGACGCCCATGGCCTTGAGTTCGAACACCTCGTCGGAGCACGTCGCGACGATGCGGTCCGCGCTGCGTCCCACCATCGCCTCGAGCATGAGCCGTTCGGAGGGGCTGGTGTCCTCGGCGCCCTGGTGGCGGCGCTTGACGGTGCCGAGGGCGTGGAAGGTCTGGATGACCTGCACGGGTCGGCCCGCGGCGCGCGACCGACCGGCGGCGTCGAGCGCGGCGAGTCCTGACATCCAGAAGTGCCCGTGCACGATGTCCGGCGGCTCCTGTCCCCAGTCCTCCGCGATCCCTTCCGCCAGCTCCCCCATGTAGGGCAGCAGCAGGTCCTTCGGGACGGTCCGCACGGGGCCCGCGGTGACGTGCACGACCTCCAGGTGGGGATCGGTCCGGACCCGGTCCGGCAACGCCGGATCGTCGCGTCGCGTGTAGACGGTCACGTCGTGTCCCCGGCGGGCGAGCGCGAGGGACAGCTCGGCGACGTGGACGTTCTGCCCTCCGGCATCGACACCCCCCAGCGCGGCGAGCGGACTCGCGTGCTCCGACACCATCGATATCCTCATCGCGCCTTCCTCTCTGCTACCGCCAGGACGCGGTGCCGCGTCGGTTCCTGCTCCAGGACGTCGTCCCAGTCGGCCAGGAACCGGGGCAGCCCGTACCGTGCGAGGGCCGCCGCCCGGGCGGCCCGTCCCCGGGTGCGGGCTTCGTCGGGGTCCTCGATGAGCCGGGCCGCCATGCGAACCAGGTCCTCGACGTCCGTCGAGATCGCGCCGGCCTCGGGGGGTACTGCGCGTGCCGCCTCCGTGGTTGCGAGCACGAGGACCGGGAGACCCACGTGCATGGCCTCGAGGAGCGAGAGTCCGAGGGAGGTCCAGCGCAGCGGGTGGACGTAGGCCCGGGACCGTCCGAGTCGCGCATGCAGCTGTGCCATGGGCAGATCGCCGCCGATGCGCAGCTCCGACGGTGCGAGGTCCAGGGCGTCGGCGAGCCCGTCGATCCCCATCCCGAAGACCTCCAGCGGCGCGACGCCGGCGAAGCGCGGCAGCAGGTCGGTGCCGGTGACACGGCCGCGGCGCACGGGCTCGTTGATGACGGCGGCGAGCTGCTCGAGCTCACCGGTGTAGAGGTGGCCCGGATCCACGATGCCGTGCTCGATCACGGTGGTCCCGGCTCTGCCGTTGTCCCAGAAGAGGGCATTGAAGTGGGTCACGTGGACGATCGGGATGTCCGTCTGGCCCGCCAGCGGGTGGACCGTGCCGACGATGTCGCGGCGCGGCGTGTTGTGCTCGAGGAAGACCGCGGGAAGGTCGAGGCCCGGGGTGCGCCCGAGGAGCCGCTCGCACTCGGCGATCTCCTCGACCCGCTGCAGGACGACGACGTCGATGTCGGCGTCGCGGAGGCCGGAGGGTGCCACCTCGATGACGGAGGCCGGCCAGTCGCGGCCCGCGCGGCCGAGGCCCCAGGGTCCGCCGTCGGGCGTGGTGGGCAGCACGTAGGTGTGCTCCCCCCGCACGAAGGCATCGGTCCACCCGCCGTGCACGTGCCATAACAGGATCCTCATCGGTGTCCCCTCGTTGGTCGGCGGCCTTCTGTGCGGCCGATGCTGCGGCGTGAGCCGAGTGACGATATGCCGGAACTGAGCCGGAGCACGGCGTCCATGACGTCCTCCGGGGAGACGCCGGACAGGCAGGGGTGCCCCTGCACGGGGCAGACGCGGGCCCGGCTGAGCGCGCAGGCGGCGTCCTGGTCGCCGAGCAGTTCCACCGGCACACGGTAGGGCGCCCAGCGAACCGCCGGGACCACGGGTGAGAACAGGCAGACGACGGGCGTGCCGACGGCGGCCGCCAGGTGCGCCGGCCCGGTGTTGCCCGTGATGATGACGGACGCCCCGGCGATCACGGAGCCCAGCGCGGCGAGGTCCGTCCTGCCTCCGAGGTCCAAGGCCTCGGGGCCCGCGACCGTGGAGGTCAACCCGGTCTCGTCCGGCCCGCCGGTGACGACCACGCGGAAGCCGGCGGCGGTCAGGAGTCCGACAGCCGCCGCATGGTGGAGCGGGGGCCAGGCCCGGGCGGGCACGGTGGCACCGGGGTGGACGACGACGTAGGGCCCGTCGCCGGTCAGCCCGGAGGCGTCGGCGAGGTGCGTGACCTGGAGCCGACCGTCGTCGCCCGGGGGCAGGGCATAGCCGGCGGCCTCCGCGATGCCGAGGGCCCGCTCCGCCTCCGGCTGGTCCTCCGGGAAGTCCTCGCCGGGCCTGAGCCGGACGTCGAGGAGCGAGCCCGCGTAGTCCACGGACGCACCGGCGATCCTCCGGACGCCGGCGAGCCGGAGCAGCAGCGCGAGCGGCAGCGGCGACTGGTGGAACGAGGTCAGGACCACAGCCTCGTCCACGGCGAGCGCCACCACGGCGTCGTGCAGCTCGGCCATCAGCGCCGGCGTGGGCTCGGGTGCCGGGTCGACGATCCAGGGAGCGGACCACGTGATGACGTCGACCACGCCCGGCAGCAGCCGGGCCGCTGCGGCGCCCTGGGGCCCGCACAGCATGACGACGTCGTTCGGGGAGTCCCCGTGGTCGCCCGCGGCGATCGCACGGACAGCGGGGCCGGCGAGCAGGACGTCGCCGGCGCTGTCGAGACGGGCGACGAGGACCCGGCGCCTCACGGTGCCCCCGTCCACAGGGTGTCGACGGCTTCCGCGAGGGTCCGGGCGACGGCGGGAGCCGAACGGATCTCGTCCGCGAGGGTGACGCTCGTCGGGACGAGGACGGCGTGCGCCCCGGCGGCAGCCGCGGCTCCCATGTCCGCTCCGATGTCCCCGATCACGGCGACGTCCGAAGCATCCAGGCCCAGGCGGGAGCTGGCCGCGAGGACCATCCCCGGGGCAGGCTTCCGGCAGGCACAGCCATCGCCGGAGCCGTGGGGGCAGAGTTCCCAGACGTCGAACGGCCCGAGCAGTTCCTCGACGCGGGCGTTGACGGCGTCCACCTGGTCGCGGGTGATCAGTCCCCGGGCGATCCCCGACTGGTTCGTCACCACGCCCACCGGGATGCCGCGGGAGCGCAGGCCGTCGAGCACCTCGCGCGCGCCGGGCATGGGCTGCACGAGCGCGGGATCCCCGTTGTAGGGGACGTCCACGACGATCGTCCCGTCGCGGTCGAACAGGACAGCCCGGGGAGCTGTCCGCGTGGGTCCGGCCGATGTATGCATACAGGCTTAGTTCCCTCGGAGCAGCAGTACTAAACACTTTCCGTCGAACTTCTTCTCCGCGGCTGCTCCGGCATGCCCGGCGGGTTGCGGCTCCGATCCTCTGGCAGGATCGAAGCCATGACTTCCGAGGGCCCAGGCACCACAGGCATCACCGTCCGACCGTCGGGGCGCGGTGTCAGCCCCGATTCCCGTCCGGTGCCCGCGTCCACCCCGGCCCCGGACGGCCGCCCCGAGATCCTGACGCTGCGGGCCCTCAAGCTCGGGGATCTCCTCGTGGCCGTACCCGCGCTGAAAGGGCTGCGGCGCGCCTTCCCGGAACACCGCATCCTGTACGCCGCCCAGGAGTGGCTCCGCCCGATGATGCCGCTCACCGGCGCCGTCGACGACCTGCTGCCCACTCATGGCCTCGACGACCCGCTGCCCATCGAGCACGGCCGGATAGACCTGGCCGTGAATCTCCATGGCAGCGGCGGGGAGAGCCGGGGGCGCCTCGAGGAGATCGGCGCGCGACGCCGGATGGGGCACCGCTCACCGGGCTGGGACGGCCCCGAGTGGCGTAGCGGGATCCTCGAGCGCGAGCGGTGGGCGTCCCTCGTCAGCTGGCACGGCATCCCCGCGGATCCGCTGGACTGCCGGCTCCGGGTGCCCGACATCGAGAACCCGGCACCGGGCGCCGTCGTCGTGCATGTCGGGGCCGCCTACGGGAGCCGGCTATGGCCGGTGGAACGGTTCGCCGCGGTGGCCCGCACCCTGGCCGCGGCCGGACACCGGGTGGTCTTCACGGGCAGCGCCAAGGAGCGACCGCGAGCGCTCGCGGTCGCCGACGCCGCCGGCCTGGCGGAGGCGACGGTCGCCGCCGGGCACCTCCCGCTCGACGCCTTCGCGGGGCTCGTGGCCGGTGCGTCTCTGGTGGTTTCCGCGGACACCGGGGCCGCCCACCTCGCCTCGGCCTATGCACGGCCCTCCGTGGTGCTGTTCGGGCCCGCACCGCCCGAGGAGTGGGGGCCGCCGCCCGGACCGCATACCGTCCTGACGGACGAGTCGGTGCGGGTCGGGGAGACGTTCTCCGCCACTCCGGATCCTGCCCTGCTGGCCGTCACCGTCGAGCAGGTGCTGGCCGCGGCGGCGGACCACGGGATCTCCTAGGCGATACCGGACCGTGCAGCCTGACGCTCCCGGTCCGCGGGCGCACCGAGGAGCCGCTTCTGCAGTTTCACCAGGATCCGTGCCAGCGCCCGCGAGACCTGCATCTGCGACATGCCCAGCTCGTCGCCGATGCCCTGCTGGGTCTGTTCCATGAAGTACCGGCGGTAGAGGAGTTCCTTCTCGCCGTCACCCAGTTCGTTGACGGCACCGCGCAGGGAGATCATGTCGTCGCTGCGCTCCACACCGCTGGACTCGCTCGCCAGGGTATCGGCCCAGGTTCGCCCCTCGAGGGGGGCGTCGAGCGAGACCGGCCGGAGGCTCGTCGAGGAGGCCAGCGCTTCGAGGACCTTGTGCTCCGGCCAGCCGAGCTCGATCCCCAGCTCGTGTGCGGTGGCTTCGCGGCCGAGCCGTTGGGCCATGGCGGGGGCCGTCCGCGCGATCTCGGTGCGGAGGTCCTGCACCTCCCGCGGCGGCCGGACCACCCAGCAGGAGTCGCGCAGGTAACGCTTGATCTCACCGCTGATCGTCGGGACGGCGAACGAGGCGAACGCGATGCCACGCGCCGGGTCGAAGCGCCGGACGGCCTTGACCAGTCCGAGGTAGGCGACCTGGCGGATGTCCGCGGCCTCGGGCCCGGCGACGGCGAAGGTCCGCGCGACGGACTCCGCGATGTCGAGGTGCCGCAGCGTGATGTCGTCCTGCAGCGCGGCTTTGAGCGGACCCTCCTGCTGGCCGCGGGCGGTATGCGCATCCACGACGGCGGCATCGGCGGAACGGCTCGGGCACGCCAGGAGGGCGTGCTGGGCTTCGGCGGTACGCTGCATGCTGTTCTCCGATGGGTGCTGGACACTCTCGTGTCCCAACAAAACATCAGCACGCTTACTATGCAAACGGGAAGACCCAGGAGGGCTCGACCCGGTGGGGGTCTTCCCTTTTCCGCCGGGTAGAGGTAGTGCGTGGCGGCCCACCTGGAGAACAGCGTTGCGGTGACGGTTCCGTGCTGGCAGGATCACTGCACTGTCCCCGGAGCGAGCGGATCGAGGAGTTCACCATGAACTGGACGCTGGAAGTCGTCGTCGTGCCGGTGTCGGACATCGACCGCGCCAAGGCCTTCTATTCCGATCAGCTGGGTTTCGTGGTCGACCACGACATCACCATGAGCCCCGACCACCGGCTCGTCCAGCTCACGCCGCCGGGTTCCGGGTGCTCCATCGTGATCGGCGAGGGCGTCGTTCCCCGGATGCCCCCGGGGTCCGTCAAGGGGCTCCAGCTGGTCGTCACCGACGTCGTCCCGGCGCACGCGCAGCTCGTCGCGCGGGGCGTCGACGTCGGTGACGTCCAGGTGATGGGCGGTGCACCGGAAGCGGTACAGGAGGGCGGAACGGCGCTCGACAACGTCGGCTTCGTGTTCTTCAGCGACCCCGACGGCAACGGCTGGGCGGTGCAGCAGATCTCCGCACGCGCCTGACGGCGCGCGTCAGTGCGGCGGGCTCCGCCGCTCCCCCGACCGTACCGGGCGTTCAACCGCACCCAGCGGGCTGCCTCGGCGCACGCCCGCACGACGACGTCGGGTCAGCTGGGGACCGTGGCAGCCGGCCCGGAGTCGGAGCCGTCCGCGGCGGCGACGTCCTCGCCCGGCGCTGCGCCCGCTGCCGTGTAGGTCCAGCGCGGGGCGCCGAGTTCCCGGATGACGGCCTTCAGGTGCTCCCGCAACTCCTCCGACACCAGACCGCCACCGGCCACGAGGGTGCGCTCGATGTCCTCGGAGGCCTCGAGTACCTGCCGTCCCGCGGGCGAGATCGACACCATGTGGGAGCGTCGGTCCAGGTCGTTCCGGACGCGCGTGATATGGCCCCTGGACTCGAGACGGGTGAGGGTCTTGCCCATGGTCTGTGCCTGCACGCGGACGATCTGCGCGAGGCTCGCCTGCGTCATCGCCCCCTCGTTCGCGAGGACGCCGAGGGCGATCACCCCTGCGTGGGTCACTCCGATGTCGACCAGACGCTCATTCCATGCGTGCTCGACCAGACGCGCCGCTGTCGTCAACAGTCGACCGGTGGGCCATTGCTCCAGATCGGGCATAGAACCGTGCACTTCCTCTCGCTCGGGCAACCGGCGGCCGCCGTCGGCGTCGGACCTTCCCCCTATGATAGCTAGGCCGGCTGCCCGATCCCTCCAACCCGGTCATCGGCACCCTGCCCACCGGTGCGTCCCGCGACGCGGCCGTCCATCGATTCCCAGGAGCACTCATGTCCGAACGACTGGCCACGGGCGACAACGCCCCCGACTTCACCCTCTCGGACTCCGCAGGACATGAGGTGTCGCTGTCCTCCCTCCGGGGCGGCAGCGTCGTCGTGTACTTCTACCCCGCTGCCGCCACGCCCGGCTGCACCACCGAGGCCTGCGACTTCCGCGACAACCTGGCATCCCTTGCCGCCGCCGGGTACAGGGTGCTCGGAATCTCCCCGGACCCGGTTCACAAGCTGGCCGCCTTCTCCGAGAAGGAATCACTCACCTTCCCCCTCCTGTCGGACGAGGACCACGCCGTCGCCGAGGCGTACGGGGCCTGGGGCGAGAAGAAGAACTACGGAAAGACCTACGAGGGCCTCATCCGCTCCACGGTCGTGGTCGACCCCGAGGGCAGGATCGCGGCGGCCCAGTACAACGTGCGTGCCACCGGCCACGTCGCGAAGCTGCGCCGCGACCTCGGAATCGACCAGTAGGAACCTCCCGGGGACGAGGGTCGACCGTCCGGTGGCGTTACAGTGAAGGGCAGGGAATGCCCTCGGCATGAGCGGCGTCCCGAGCGCGAGTGGCGGAATTGGCAGACGCGCTGGATTTAGGTTCCAGTGTCTTCGGACGTAGGGGTTCAAGTCCCCTCTTGCGCACAGGAAAGCCCCGGGCGGGCCGGTTCCAGGTAGGCCCGCACAGCCCCTCCAGGCACCCCGCCGGAGGGGCTTCGTACTGCCCGCCGGAGGGGCTTCGTGCTGCCCGACGGCGCCTCCGCCCTTATCGCCGCAGGTCACGGGCCGGTTACGAAGGGCCTTCCACGGACATCCCACCCATCCGCCTCCCCGGCACACCCGAAGTACCTCCGAGACATCGACACGATGTGCTTCACACGACAGTTCCCGATCCGGGCATGCGCCGGGGTCGTCACTTTGGAGGAAATTCATGCAGATCACCAAGCGTAAGAACCTGTCCGTCCTCGGTATCGCGGCAGTCTCGATGTTCGGCCTCGCGGCCTGCGGCGGCGGCGAGGACGCAGCGTCCGAGGCCACCCCGAGCAGCATGGCCGAAGAGACCAGCATGGCGAGCGAGTCCCCGTCGATGGAGGCCAGCATGAGCCCCACGGAGGACGCCATGATGGACCCCGCCGCGAACCTCGTCGGCCCGGGCTGCGAAGGCTACGCCGCAGAGGTGCCCGAGGGCGACGGATCGGTGGCCGGGATGGCGCTGGATCCCGTGGCGACCGCGGCCAGCAACAACCCCCTCCTGACGCAGCTGACCGCTGCCGTCTCCGGTGAGCTCAACCCCGAGGTGAACCTCGTCGACACCCTCAACGGCGACGAGTTCACGGTCTTCGCGCCGGTCGACGACGCGTTCGCCGCGCTGCCGGCCGAGACCGTCGAGAGCCTGAAGACCGACACCGAGACCCTGAACAGCATCCTGACCTACCACGTGGTGCCGGGCAAGATCCAGCCGGCCGAGCTCGAGGGCACCATGCAGACCACGGTCCAGGGTGCGGACGTCGAGATCACCGGTTCCGGTGACGAGCTCCAGGTCAACGGCGCCAACGTCATCTGCGGTGGCGTCCAGACCGCCAACGCCGTCGTCTACCTGGTCGACACCGTCCTGATGCCTCCCGCCAACTAGGCGATCCCGCACCTCCCTGGTCCACACCTCTAACGTGTCCCGGGGATCACGGGCGGGCCCCCTCACCCTTCGGGGTGAGGGGGCCCGTTCGTGTGGCCGCCTGCGTGCTTCCTGGGCGGCAGGGACAGGACGATCGCCTACACTTGGGCATTCCACACACCGGCCCATCACGGACCGGCCCCCTGCCCTTCGGAGACCGACGCCAGTGAACAACCCTGCCGCGCGCACCAGCCACGGGCGGGCGACCCACGGCGGGAAACGCCTCGCCGCCATGGCAGTTGCCCTCGTCTCCGCGGCGTCCCTCGCCTCCTGCACGGCCGGTACGCCGCAGCCCCAGCCCGCGGCGAGCACGGCGCCTCCCGTCGCCGACCCCGCTACGTTCACCTTCGGGACGGCGGCGAACCCCCGCACCCTCGACCCGGCGCTCGCGAACGACACCGAGTCCTTCCGCGTGAGCCAGCAGATCCTCCAGGGACTCGTCGGCGTCGATCCGCTGACCTCCGAACCGACGCCGCTGCTGGCCGAATCCTGGGACGAGTCGGAGGACGGGCGGTCCTACGAGTTCACGCTGCGCGAGGACGTCGTCTTCCAGGACGGCGAGCCCTTCGACGCCGACGCCGTGTGCGCCAATTTCGACCGCTGGTACACGCTCCCCGAGAGCGCGCGGGCTGCAACGAGCCGTCTTCCCTTCGAGAACGTGTTCAAGGGATACTCCGACACTCCCGAACTGAGCCTCTACGAGGACTGCACGGCGACCTCGGAGCACACCGTGGACCTGCAGCTGACCTCCCGGATCACCGGGCTGATCCCGGCCCTCGCGATGCCTGCCTTCGGCATGTCCTCGCCCGTCGCGCTCGAGGCCGGCGCTGCGGACGACCTGACCGAGACACGGGACGGCGCGCCCATCTCGCGCTACGGCCAGGCGCCCGTAGGGACCGGCCCCTTCCGGCTCGTCTCCTGGGACGAAGGGAACGCGGAGCTCGCGTTCTTCGACGGGTACTGGGGTGAGCGCGGCGACGTGGAGCGCGTGGAGTTCACCACCATCGCGAATCCTGACTCCCGGGCACGCGCCCTGGCGTCGGGCCGGATCGACGGGTACGACTTCGTGTCCGTGGACAGCGCCGTCGACCTCGCCCGCAACGGCCTGCAGTTCCTGCAGCGCGACCCCTACTCCGTGCTCTACCTCGGCATGAACCAGGACTTTCCCGGCGTCGACGACCCCCTGTTCCGGGAGGCCGTCGCCCATGCCATCGACAAGGGAG
This sequence comes from Arthrobacter sp. TMS2-4, assembly GCF_054511075.1. Classification (NCBI taxonomy): domain Bacteria; kingdom Bacillati; phylum Actinomycetota; class Actinomycetes; order Micrococcales; family Micrococcaceae; genus Arthrobacter; species Arthrobacter sp. TMS2-4. The sequence continues at coordinate 571,639 of NZ_JBTNDI010000001.1, read as the reverse complement.
CCCTCATCGACGGCCGCTTCCTCAACGGGACCAAGCAGGCCCGGCAGTTCATCCCCGAGAAACTCGGGGTGAGCAACGAGACGGTCGAGGACTACGGCTACGACGTCGACCTCGCCAAGGACCTGCTCGAGCGCTCCGGGTACGACGGGCGGGAACTGCCCTTCTACTACCCTCGCAACGTCTCCAGGCCCTACCTCCCGTCCCCCGAGAAGGCCTACGCCGAGCTGAGCCGCCAGCTGACCGAGGCCGGCTTCAACATCAAGCCGGTGCCCGTCGACTGGAACGACGGCTACGTCGAGGCGGTCCAGCAGTCCGGGGACCGGGCCTTCCACCTGCTCGGATGGAGCGGCAGCTACCAGGACCCCGACAACTTCGTGGGGGCGCTCTTCGGCATGTACTCGGAGGAGTTCGCCCACGAGGACCCGCAGCTGTTCAGCAAGATCGACCGGGCCCGGGGACTGCCGGCCGGCGAGGACCGCACGGCGGCCTACGCGGACATCAGCTCGCAGGTCTCCGACCGGATCCCCGCCGTCCCGCTCGCCTTCCCCATCTCCGCATTGGCGATGAGCGCGCGCGTGACGACCTACCCCGTGAGCCCCGTCATGAACGAGGTCTTCAACCGCGTCGACCTGGCCGATGTCGAGCCCCGGCCGACGCCGTCGGACTGAGCCGCGGGGCGCCGCATATCCGGCCGAGTCGGCTTCGTCGGACGATTTAAGTTCGGTCACCACCAGCCGTTAGTCTTTGACTTCTAGTGACCTCGCGACTGGAGACTCCGTTGACCACACACCATCAGGGCACGCCCGCCAAGACCACCGACGTCGTTCTGATCGGCGGCGGGATCATGAGCGCCACCCTCGGTGCGTTCCTCCGGCAGCTGCAGCCCGAGTGGGACATCTCCCTGTTCGAGCGGCTCGACGTCGCAGGGCTGGAGAGCTCCGACCCCTGGAACAACGCCGGCACGGGCCACTCGGCCCTCTGCGAGCTGAACTACTCCCCCGCCGGCAAGGACGGCTCCGTGGATCCGGCGAAGGCCGTTGCGATCAACGAGCAGTTCCAGGTCTCCCGGCAGTTCTGGTCCCATCTGGTCTCCGAGGGACTCGTCGGCGATCCCCGCACCTTCATCAACCCGGTGCCGCACATGAGCTTCGTGTGGGGCCAGGCCAACGCCGAATACCTGCGCCGGCGCTACGATGCGCTCAGCGCGCAGCCGCTGTTCAGCACCATGGAGCACAGCGAGGACCACGACACCATCGCGGGCTGGACCCCTCTTGTGATGCAGGGTCGCAACCCCTCCCAGCCCGTCGCCGCATCCCGCGTCGAAGGCGGCACCGACGTCGACTTCGGTGCCCTCACGCGTCACCTCGCCGCCTACCTGGAGGGGACCGGGGTCGACCTGCACTACGGGTTCGACGTCCTCGATGTCGAACGGGCGACCGACGGCCGCTGGGACGTCAAGGTCAGGAACAAGGCAACCGGTGAGACCAGCACGGTCACCACGAAGTTCGTCTTCATCGGGGCCGGCGGCGGCGCCCTCCACCTGCTGCAGCGCAGCGGCATCCCCGAGGGCCGCGGCTTCGCGGGCTTCCCGGTCTCCGGCCAGTTCCTGCGCTGCACCGATCCCGAGGTCGTGGGCCGGCACAAGGCCAAGGTCTACGGCCAGGCGTCGGTCGGCGCCCCGCCGATGTCCGTGCCGCACCTGGACACGCGCTTCGTCCAGGGTGAGCGCTCGCTGCTGTTCGGACCGTACGCCGGGTTCTCCACCAAGTTCCTCAAGCGCGGCTCCTACCTGGACCTGCCGACGTCGATCCGCCCCTCCAACCTCGTGCCGATGCTCGCGGTCGCCAAGGACAACATGTCCCTGACGAAGTACCTCGTCACCGAGGTCCTCAAGAACCGCGAGGCCAAGAACGACGCCCTCACGGACTTCCTGCCGATGGCCGAGGGCGGGAGCTGGGAACTCATCTCCGCCGGCCAGCGTGTACAGGTCATCAAGAAGGCTCCGGGCAAGGGCGGCGTGCTGCAGTTCGGCACGGAGGTCATCACGTCCTCGGACGGCTCGGTGGGGGCGCTCCTCGGCGCGTCTCCCGGAGCCTCGACGGCGGCACCGATCATGGTGGAGCTGCTCAAGCGGTGCTTCCCGACCAGGATGTCCGACTGGGAGCCGAAGCTGAAGGAGATGCTCCCCGGGTACGGCGTCAAGCTCAACGAGAACGCATCCCTGGCCACCGAGGTGCAGTCCATGACCGACCGGGTCCTCAAGCTCGTATAACGTCCGACGGAGCCAGCCGGCCGGCCGACCGTCCGCATCAAAGGCAGGTTTCTTGTTCCGTCTGGCCCACTTCTCCCTCGGTAACCGGGCGCTCATCGCGCTCATCACGGTCCTCGCTTCGGTCTTCGGCGTCATCACGCTCGGCTCCCTGAAGCAGGAGCTCATCCCGTCCCTCGAGTTCCCGCAGATCACGGTGATCTCCGCACTGCCCGGGGCGTCCCCCGAGTACCTCGACCAGCAGGTCAGCGAGCCGCTGGAGGCGGCCCTGAGCGGCGTGGAGGGCCTCGAGTCGTCGTCGTCCACGTCCCGTGCGAGCGTCTCCACCGTGAGCCTCGTCTTCGTGTACGGGACGAACCTCGACCGGGCCCGGGCGCAGGTGGACCGCGCGATCTCCACGGTGCGCCCCACCCTGCCGGAGGACGTCGAGCCCCAGGCCCTCGCGGGCAGCATCAGCGACCTGCCGATCGTCTTCATGGCGGTCTCCTCCGACGAGTCGCTCAGCGAACTCAACGGTGACCTGGCCCGCCTGACCGTCCCGCGCCTGCAGAAGATCGAGGGCGTCCGCACCGCCGACGTCTCCGGCGGGTCCACGCAGCACGTCGCGATCCTGCCACGCGAGGGCGCCCTCGCCGCCGCCGGCCTGACGGTCGGCGACATCAGCAGCACCCTCGAGGACAACGGCGCGCTGTTCCCGGTCGGGAGCCTCGAGGACGACCCGCGGTCGCTCACCATCCAGGCGGGCAGCCGCATCGGGTCCCTCGAGGACATCGAGGCGCTGCCGGTACTCCCCTCGTCGGACGACCCCTCCCCCGGCCCGGTCAGCACCATCGGTGACCTCGCCGACGTCGGCCTGGCCGACGACGAGCCCAGGTCCGTCGCGCGCACCAACGGGATCGAGACGCTCGCGCTCAGCGTGACGAAGGTGCCCGACGGCGACACCGTGGAGATCTCTCAGCAGATCGTGGCCCTCGTCCCCGAACTCGAGACCGAACTGGGCAACGCCGCCGACATCACCGTGGTCTTCGACCAGGCCCCGTTCATCGAGCGCAGCATCGACGACCTCACCACCGAGGGGCTGCTGGGCCTCGGATTCGCCGTGCTGATCATCCTCGTCTTCCTCCTCTCGGTCCGCTCGACCCTGGTGACCGCGATCTCCATCCCGCTGTCGCTGCTCATCACGTTCATCGGGCTGTACGTCGCGGGGTATTCCCTCAACCTCCTGACCCTCGGGGCCCTGACGATCGCCGTCGGGCGCGTGGTGGACGACTCGATCGTCGTCATCGAGAACATCAAGCGGCACCTCGGGTACGGGGAGGAGAAACGGGCGGCCATCCTCACCGCGGTGCGGGAGGTGGCCGGCGCCATCACCGCTTCGACCCTCACCACCGTGGCCGTCTTCGCGCCCATCGGCTTCGTCGGCGGCCTCGCCGGGGAGCTCTTCCGGCCCTTCGCGATCACCACCGGGATCGCCCTGCTGGCCTCCCTCGCCGTATCCCTGACCATCGTCCCGGTGCTCGCCTACTGGTTCCTGAAGCGCACGCCTCCAGCAGCCTCGACCGCCCCCTCCGCCGGTTCCACCGCATTCCGGGCGGGGACCGACCGTCCGTCCCTCCTCCAGCGCGGGTACCTCCCGATCCTCACCGGCACCCAGCGCCACCCCGTCCTCACCCTCGTCAGCGGCGCGATCGTCCTGGGCGCCACGGCTGCCATGGTCCCGTTCCTGCCGACCAACCTGCTCGGCTCCTCGGGGCAGAACAGCTTCTCCATCACGCAGAGCCTCGCCCCGGGAACGAGCCTGGCGACGACGGCGGAGACAGCCGCGCGGACGGAGGAGATCCTCGCGGACAACCCCGAGATCCGCGACGTGCAGCTGACGGTCGGCAACCCCGAGGGCGCGTTCGCCGCGCAGTTCTCCGGTGGCGCCTCCGTGGCCACGTTCACCGTCATCACCGATCAGGATGCCGATCAGGAGGCCCTGCAGGAGTCCGTGCGCCGGGACCTCGAGGGCCTCGAGGACGCCGGCACCATCTCCCTGTCCAGCCAGCAGGGCGGCTTCGGGACGTCGAGCACCATCGACATCGACATCACCGCGCCCGTCGCAGCAGACCTGGAAGCCGCGGACGACGCCGTGGTGGAGGGGCTGCAGGGGCTGGACGGCGCGGGCGAGATCACGAGCAACCTCGCGGCAGCCCAACCGCAGGTGCAGATCGACGTGGACCGCACGGCCGCCGTGGAGGCGGGTCTGAGCGAGGGCCAGATCGCCGGCCTCCTCGGCGGCAGCATCAGCCCGGTGCCGGCGGGATCGGTGCGGTTCGGAGCCGACGACTTCCCCGTGCTGATCGGCGAGGGAACCACGATCACGAGCCTCGACCAGCTCCGGAACCTGCAGGTTCCCACGCCGAGGGGGCCCGTCCCCCTGACCGACGTCGCCTCGATCGAGGAGGTCCAGGTGCCGCTGTCCGTCACGAGCTCCAACGGCGAGCGTACGGCCCGGATCTCGATCACGCCGTCCGACGACGACCTCGGCACCCTCACGGGAGCGGTGGACGAACGCCTCGCCGGCATCGACCTGCCGCCCGGTGCGACCGCGACCATCGGCGGAGCCTCCAGCCAGCAGGCGGAATCGTTCGATCAGCTGTTCCTCGCCCTGTGGGCCGCGGTCGCCATCGTGTACGTGATCATGGTGGCGACGTTCAAGAGCCTCATCCAGCCCCTGATCCTGCTCGTGTCCATCCCGTTCGCGGCGACCGGCGCCATCGCCCTGCTACTGATCACCGGGACGCCCCTCGGGCTGCCGTCCCTGATCGGCATGCTGATGCTCGTGGGCATCGTGGTCACGAATGCGATCGTGCTGATCGACCTCATCAACCAGTACCGCCTCCCCCACGAGGGGCGACCGGGGCTCCCGGTCGCGGACGCGATCCGTGAAGGAGCCCGTCAGCGCCTGCGGCCGATCCTCATGACGGCGCTGGCGACCATCTTCGCCCTGACCCCGCTCGCGCTCGGCCTGACGGGCGAGGGCGGCTTCATCTCGCAGCCCCTCGCGATCGTGGTGATCGGCGGGCTGGTGTCCTCCACCGCGCTGACCCTCGTCCTGGTCCCGGTCCTGTACCGGCTCGTCGAGGGCCGGCGCGAGCAGCGGGCGCTGCGCCGGGAGGCCGCCGCCCTGCTGATGAGCCCGCGGGCGGAGGACGGCGTACACTCGGTGCGTCCCTAACTAGTTGCCGGTGCCCCGGCAGGAGGCCCGAAAACGCCATGGCTGACACCCCGCCCACCGCGGTCGACCCCGTCGTCGACCCTGCCGTCGGCCCGGCGGGCGGCGGAGCCGCAGAGCGGGCGGGCGGCGGAGCCGCAGAGCGGGCGGCGTCGGTCCGTCAGGCGTCGGAGACCTGGGAATCGCTGTTCCGTGCCCAGGTGGGCATCATGCAGCGTATCCGGCAGGACCCTGCCTTCAAGGACCTCCCCATCCGCGAGTACGACGTCCTGTTCAACCTCAGCCGGTGCCCCTCGGGCTGGACGCGGCTCAACGAACTCAACCAGAACCTCCTGATCAGCCAGCCCAGCCTCAGCCGCATGGTGGAGCGGCTCGAGGCCCGGAACCTCGTGCGCAGACGGCCGGCCGCCGACGACCACCGCGGCATCGAGCTCGCGCTGACCGACGAGGGCAGGGCGCTCCAGCGGCGGATCGGTTCGGGCCATGTGCAGCGCATCCGGGACGTCCTCGCGCCCGTCCTCGACCCCGGCGAAATGGACCAGCTCAGGGCCCTCACGGACAAGATCAACGCCCGGCTGGGCGACTGACGCCACGGCCGGCGCACGGCGTCGACGGACATGCCCGCTCGGGCACGACACACGAACGGTAAGGACCAGGATGAACGACTTCACGGCGGATTCGATCGGCGACCTGACAGGCAAGCGCGCGGTCATCACCGGGGCCAACAGCGGACTGGGCCTCCAGACCGCCGTCGGGCTGGCGAGGAAGGGCGCCGAGGTCGTCCTCGCCTGCCGCAGCGAGGAGCGCGGGCGCGACGCCGAGCAACGCGTCCGCTCGCTCACCGGCAGCGATCGGGTGGAGCTGCGCCTCCTCGATCTCGCCAGCCAGCAGTCCATTCGCGACTTCGCGGCCGGCTTCAGCGGCCCCGTGCACCTGCTCGTCAACAATGCCGGGGTGATGGCCACACCACGGTCGACGACGGCCGACGGTTTCGAGCTGCAGTTCGGCACCAACCACCTCGGCCATTTCGCCCTGACGGGTCTGCTGCTGCAGAACCTGCGCGAGGCCGGGTCCTCCCGCGTCGTCACGCTCTCGAGCCTCGCCCACAAGCGGGGGCGCATCGACTTCGACGACCTGCAGTCCGAGCACCGCTACCGCCGGTGGGCCGCGTACGGGCAGAGCAAGATCGCCAACCTCTACTTCATGGTCGAGCTCGACCGTCGCGCCCGTGCCGCGGGCTGGGACCTCACGTCGGTGGCGGCGCACCCCGGCGGAGCCACCACCAACCTGACGGCCGGCATGAGGATGCCGGCGGTACTCGACGTGCTCTCCGGCTTCATCGCACTCCTGGGCCAGTCCGCCGCCGACGGCGCGCTGCCCACGCTCTACGCGGCCACCGCTGACGACGTCCGGGGTGGGGACTACTACGGTCCGTCCGGCGTCGGCGAGACCCGCGGTGCTCCCCGCCTGGTGGCCCCCGCGCCCCGCGTGCTGGACCGCGACGTCGCGGTGCGCCTCTGGAACCGCAGTACGCAGCTCACGGGTGTGGACTTCGCTGCCCTGCAGCCCGTCGGCTGAGTTCCCTGCACAGCGCCGGGAGGGGCGTCGACGTGCTCAGCCCGCCGTCCCCGGAACGATCCGGAGGGATCCGAGCATCTCGCGGATGGTCGCGAAGTCCGGGGTGTCGTAGAAGGCCTGGGCTTCCCCGATCGTCCCGAAGGTGACGTTCTGCGGTCCGGTGTTCGCGGGGGCCTTCGGTGCGAGCACCTCGAGATCCCCGAAGCTGACCCGACCGAGGGCGTCGCCGCCCTGGACGGTGTTGGACAGCGTGCAGGCCAGGCCGTCCGCGCCGCCCATCTGGTCCGTGATGCCGTAGGAGGCGAAGAAGCGGAAGCCCGTGATGAGCCGGATCACCACCCGCGGCTCGACGTCAGCGGTCGCCGGCGTCTCCCCCGTGAGGTCGAAGGGTTCGCTGCCGATGACGTGGTACGGCGTCCGTTCCGCATCGGGACAGGAGGCTTCCGGCGTCTGGATGCCGGTGTGCAGCTCGGCGATCGTCACGCCCTCCGGGGTGCGGACGGCGTAGTGCAGTGAGTCGGGGGCGTAGACGCCGGGCTCCGGCGCGAGAGGCTGCACCAGCCATTCCCCGGGCAGCTCGAAGCTGAGCAGGCGCCCCGGATCGGTGAAGACCTTCCAGCCTTCGCGGGCCTCGCGCAGCGGTGCGACCGCGGGCTCGGCCGGCTCCGCCGTGGCGGTCACGGCGGGCGGCGCCGGCGCCGCGGCGTCGCCCTCGGATTCCGTGCACGCGGTCATCAGCGTGAGGGTGAGTGCGGCCGCGGCGAGGACCTGCGGCGGTCGCCGCCTGCCCGGCCCTCCGGACGGTCGGTGCTCCATGGCGTCCCTCCCTGCGTGTGGCTCGGTGCCGCCAGTCTAGGCGGCGGTGTGGCTGCCCGCGTGTGCCGCGCCGAGGGACCGGACGGCCTCCACGGCGGCCACCACGGCCCGGGCCGCCTGGTCGAGGTCGGCGGGGGACGTGTCCGGCGTCCAGGAGAGCCGCACGGCGCTCTGCGCCGTCTCGTCGTCCAGGCCGAGTGCCAGCAGGACGGCGGACGGCTCGGAGGAACCGGCTGCGCATGCGGACCCGCTCGAGCAGACCACGCCGCGGCGCTCGAGCTCCAGGAGGATCGCCTCGCCGCTGACGCCGGGGAAGCAGAAGGAGGCCAGGTTCGGGAGCCTGTGGTCGGCGTCGCCCGTGAGCAGCGCCCCGGGCACCCCGGCGAGCACGTGGGCTGTCAGGGCATCCCGGGACGCCGTGGACCGGGTGGCTGAGCCGGGCAGGGCCGCCTGGGCGAGTTCCAGCGCGCGGGCGAGTCCCACGGCACCGGCCACGTTCTCCGTCCCCGACCGGCGTCCGCGCTCCTGACCGCCGCCGTGGAGCACCGGTTCGCACGGCGTCCCGGACCGGAGGTACAGCAGGCCGATGCCCTTCGGAGTGCCGAGCTTGTGCCCCGAGATGCTGAGGGCCGTGACGCCGAGGCGATCCACGTCCAGGGAGAGCCACCCGGCCGCCTGCACGGCGTCGGTGTGGAAGGGGACGCCGGCGCGGCGGCACACTCCTGCGAGGGCTGGGATGTCCTGAACGGTCCCCACCTCGTTGTTCGCGTACATCACGGTGCACAGCGTCGTCGTGTCCTCGAGCGCAGCGGCGAGGTCCGACGGCGAGACGCGGCCGGTACCGGAGACGGGTAGCACCGTGATCCGGAAGCCGTGGAACTGCCGCAGGTACGCCAGGACCTCCAATACCGCCGGATGCTCGACGGCGCTGGTGACGATGTGCCGACCGCGCGGGGCGGCGAGCGCCATGCCCTTCAGCGCCAGGTTGTCCGCCTCCGTGCCGCCGGAGGTGAAGACGAGCTCGCCCGGCCTGCAGCCGAGCAGCGCGGCGATGCGGGCCCGGGCTCGCGCGAAGTCCGACGCCGCGGCCTCCCCGTAGGTGTGGTGGCTGGAAGGGTTGCCGAATATTGCGGTCAGCAGGGGCCACATCTCCTCGAGGACCTCACGCCGTGCGGGCGCGGTGGCAGCGGCATCGAGGTAGATCATCGCGCTCCTCCCGGGGCGACGGTCGCGTCCGGGACGAAGTCCATCCCCAGGTCGAGGGCCCGGACGCTATGGGTGAGCGCTCCCGCGGAGATGATGTCCACACCGGTTGCGGCGATCGCCTGTACGGTGTCGAGGCGGACGGTGCCGCTCGCTTCGACGAGGGCACGGCCGCCGATCCGGCGCACGCCCTCCGCGAGGTCGTCGAGCGTGAAGTTGTCGAGCATGATGGTGTCCACCCCGGCCGCGAGCACGGCGTCGATCTGGTCCAGCCGGTCCACCTCCACCTCGATGTGCACCGTGTGCGGGAGCCTCGACCGCGCCGACCGGAGGGCCGCGGTGAGGGCCTCCGGCCCGTCCACGGAGAGTAGCGCCAGATGGTTGTCCTTGACCATCACGGCGTCGGAAAGACCGGAGCGGTGGTTGGAGCCTCCCCCGCAGCGGACGGCCCAGCGCTCCAGGCCCCGGAGTCCCGGCGTCGTCTTGCGCGTGTCGGTGATACGCGCCCGGGTGCCCGCCGCGGCATCCACGAAGTCACGGGTCATGGTCGCGATCCCGCTGAGCCGCTGCGCGATGTTGAGGGCGGTCCTCTCGGCGGTGAGGATGCCGGCGGCCGGTCCCGTGATCTCCGCGAGGGTGTCGCCCGCAGCGAAGACGGACCCGTCGGTGCGCGGGAATGCGACGCGGATCAGAGGATCGGTGAGGCGCATCGCGGCCTCGATGACGGCCGTCCCGCAGAGGACGCCCGGTTCGCGGGCCGTGATCGTCGCCGTCGCCCGCTGGTCGGGGCCGATGAGGGCCTGGCAGGTGAGGTCTCCCCATGGTGCGTCCTCGGCGAGGGCTGCAGCGACGACGGCGTCGATCTGGTGCTGCGGCGGCTGCGCCGGCGTGACGGCGCCCTGCAGCACGGCGGTGGTGGTGACGGGGGTGGCGGTCTCGGTCATCAGTGGGCTCCTTCGGTGGCTCGTGCGTAGGACCGGCTCGGAGCGGGAGTCCCCGGCGTGGCGTCGGGCTCGTCCAGGCGGTGGTGCGCCCCGCAGGACCCGGCGCGCCGGGACGCCGCGTGCACGAGCAGTCGCGCGCAGAGCAGCAGGTTGGCGAGCTCCGGGTCGGTGTCCGCGCGGTAGGAGGCGAGGTGTTTCCGGGCGAGCTCCAGTCCGGCGCCCGTGCGCAGCACTCCCGCGTGGTCGGACATGACGGACTGCAGGTCGCCGCGGACGAACGGCTGCGTGGCCGTCTCCTCCGCCTCGAGGTCGAGGTCCTCGACGTCGAACGACGGCGCGGTCCCGCCGCCGGCAGCGAGGGCCGCCGCGCAGCGGGCACCGAACACCACGCCCTCGAGCAGGCTGTTGGAGGCGAGCCGGTTGGCGCCGTGCACGCCGGTCCGGGCGACCTCCCCGACCGCGAAGAGGCCCGGGACCGAGGTCCGCCCCGAGGTGTCCGTCCGCACGCCGCCCATCCAGTAATGGGCTGCCGGTACCACCGGGACCGGCGTGGAGGACCAGTCGATGCCGTGCTGCGCGGTCAGTGCCGTGAGGGTGGGGAAGCGCTCCGCCAGGAAGGCCCGGCCCAGATGCGTCGCGTCCAGGTACACATCGGATCGACGGCCCCGGCCGCGGGCGAGGTGCCGGGCGATACTGCGCGAGACGACGTCCCGCGGCGCGAGGTCCCCGTCCGGGTGGTAGTCGGTCATGAACCGGCGTCCGTCGGCGTCGACCAGGTGCGCGCCCTCGCCCCGGACCGCCTCGGAGATCAGCGGATTGCCGGGGACGTCGAGGGAGGTGGGATGGAACTGGAAGAACTCGAGGTCCGTCACGGCCGCTCCGGCGCGCCAGGCCAGCGCGACGCCGTCGCCCGTGGCGATCCGGGGGTTGGTCGTGGAGTCGAAGAGCTGGCCCGCCCCGCCCGTCGCGAGGACGACGGCGTCCGCGCGGATGTCCCGCGCGATTCCGCCGTGGAGCACCTCGATGCCCGAGGCACGCCGGGCTCCGTCGAGCATCGGACCGTCACCGTCGTCGCCGTCACCACCGCCGCCGTCGCCGGCGAGGAGCACGCGCGTCACGAGGGTGTCCTCGAGGACCTCGATGCCGGGGTCGCGGCGGACCGCGGCGGTGAGTGCCGCGACGAGTCCCGCCCCGGTGGCGTCGCCACCGAGGTGCAGGACCCTCGCCGCTGAGTGCGCGGCTTCACGTCCCCTGGCCGGCACACTCGCGTCGGTTGTGGAGGCGTCGAAGACGACGCCCGCGGCCTGCAGGGCGGCGATCCCCTGCGCAGCCTCCCCGCAGAGCACGGCGACGGCCGTGGGATCGGCCAGCCCCGCGCCGGCGGCCAGCGTGTCCGCGATGTGGGCGGCGACGGAATCGTCCGGGTCCGCTGCCGCCGCCCCGGTGCCGGCCGCATCCGGCACGACGGCGGCGATCCCGCCCTGCGCGTACCGGGTGTTGCTCTCGGCGAGCACCGTCTTGGAGACGAGGACCACCTCGCAGCGGGGCGCGAGCCGGCGCAGCACCAGGGCGGTCTGCTGGCCCGCGAGGCCCGAGCCGACGATGATGACGCGCCGCACGAGGTGCCCCGTCATGGCCGGACCGCGAGCATCCGGTTCAGCGCGACCCGGGCCGGTACGGCGACGGCGTCGGGCACGGTGATGCGGTTGAGCACCCGGCCCTGGACGAGCCCCTCGAGCACCCAGGCCAGGTAGCCGGGGTGGATGCGGTACATGGTGGAGCACGGGCAGATGACGGGGTCGAGGCAGAAGATGGTGTGCTGCGGGTACTGGGCGGCGAGCCGGTTCACCATGTTGATCTCCGTGCCGACCGCGAAGGTGCTTCCGGGCGCGGCGGAGTCGATCGCCTTGCGGATGTAGTCGGTCGATCCCGCCTCGTCGGCGGCGTCGACCACGGGCATGGGGCACTCGGGGTGGACGATCACGCGCACGCCGGGGTGCTCGGCGCGGGCCTTCTCGATCTGTGCCACGGTGAAGCGTCGGTGCACCGAGCAGAAGCCGTGCCAGAGGATCACGCGGGAGTCGCGCAGCGTCTGCTGGTCCGTGCCGCCCCAGGGCTTGCGCGGATTCCACAGGGGCATCTGCTCCAGCGCCACACCCATGGCCTTGGCCGTGTTGCGCCCGAGGTGCTGGTCCGGGAAGAACAGGACCCGTTGTCCCCGCTCGAACGCCCACTCCGGGACGGCGGCGGCGTTCGAGGAGGTGCACACGATCCCGCCGTTCTCCCCGCAGAAGCCCTTCAGGGCGGCCGAGGAGTTCATGTACGTCACCGGGATCACGGGCCGGCGGCCGTCTGCGTCGGGCTCGGAGCCGAAGAGCGCGGTGAGCTGGTCCCAGCACTCGGAGACGGAGTCGATGTCCGCCATGTCGGCCATCGAGCAGCCGGCGGCGAGATTGGGCAGGATGACGGCCTGCTGCGGCGTGGAGAGCATGTCCGCCGTTTCCGCCATGAAGTGCACTCCGCAGAAGACGATGGCCTCGGCCGCCGTGCGTTCCGTGGCGGCGCGAGCGAGCTGGTAGCTGTCGCCCACGAAGTCGGCGTACTGCACCACCTCGTCGCGCTGGTAGAAGTGGCCGAGGATGACGACGGACTCGCCGAGGGTCTCCCGGGCCGCCCGGATGCGCCGGTCGAGCTCCTCGGGGGAGGCCGTCCGGTACTCCTCCGGCAGTTCTCCCTGCCGCGGCGTCGCGGCCGGGGCCGTGTCGTGCATCGAGGCGCCGGGGCCGTAATCCGGCAGGGGAAGCGCGTCGAAGGTCCACGGGTTGAGTGCGAGCTCCGGCGAGCAGGTCCCCGCGGTCGCGGGGGGCGCGGCGTCGCCGCGGGCGATCAACTGGATGGCTGTGGTGACGGACATGGGGTTCTCCCTGGGGTGGGCGTCGGCGCGGCGGCCGGCGGCGGGGACTGGAGTCTGGGTCGGTGGCGGAGGGTCATGGTCCCGTGTAGCGGTAGAGGCGGGGCGGCCTGTTCCGTCCGCCCTGGAGCACCTCGTCCGTCGCCTCGATGTCCTGCGCCGAGCGGAGCTGGCGGCGGAAGTTGGCCGGATCGAGGTGCCTGCCGAGCACGGCCTCGTAGACCTCCCGCAGTTGCGCGAGGGTGAAGCGCTCGCCGAGGAAGTGGAAGGCGACGGACCCGTAGGTGACCTTTCCGCGCAACCGCTCCAGCGCGTAGGCGACGATCTCGTCATGATCGAAGGCGAGGCCCGCTGCCTCGGAGGCGCGGAACCAGCGCACGTTCTCCGAGTCGCGGGCCAGGTCCGCCTGATCGGGACGGACGAGGGCCCAGTAGACGATGGACACGAGCCGCTGGGTGGCGGACCGGTCGAGCCCGCCGAAGGCGTAGAGCTGCTCGAGGTAGGTGGGGTCCAGGGCCGTCGTCTCCCGGAGGTTCCGCGCGGCGGCGTCCTGCAGCGACTCGTGGGCGCCGAGCGGGCCGCCGGGCAACGCCCACTTGCCGAGGTGCGGCTGCCGGATGCGCCGGACGAGGGGCAGCCAGATCTCGGACCGGCCCGACGCCGGGTCGGTCCGGAGCGCGAAGATCACCGTCGAGATGGCGAGGGCGGGCGCCTGCGACTGCCGTTCCGAGACGTTGGCCGAGCTGTACATCCCGGTCCTTTCGTCCGCCGGATGGTTACCTTGTTAGGGTCAAACTGACTATAACTCATGTTCCGCGGATCTCCCAGAGAAGCCTCTGCCCGCACAGCGTCCCGGGCCACGTCGCACGACCCGCAGGCCCCCACGCGCCTACGATGGGATGCATGGATCACCACGCCGTTCACGCCGTCGAGGGCATCGACCCCCGCCTGTCCCTCACCCGCAGCGATGCTGCCGAGCCCCTCGACCTGCCACCGATCCTGCTGCTGCACGGCTTCGGCTCCTCGTCCCGGCAGAACTGGGTGGGCACGGGCTGGGTCCGCTCCCTGAATGAGGCCGGGCGCAACGTCATCATGGTGGATCTGCCCGCCCATGGTGACAGCGGGGCGCCGGAGGACGCGGGAGCCTACGCACCGAGCCGCATGCGCGCGGACATCCTGCAGGCCCTGTTCGACGAGCGGGTCCTCCCCCTGCGCAGCGACATGCCGGACTCCGGCGTGGACGTCGTCGGGTACTCCCTCGGGTCGCGCCTGGCCTGGGAGTTCGGGGCCACGCAGCCCGAACTGGTCCGCAGGATGGTCCTCGGCGGTCCGGGCACCGCCGATCCGCTGGCCACGTTTGATCTCGAGGGCGCCGAGCTCTTCCTCGCCGGTGGACCCGCTTCGCAGGACCCGGTGACGGCGGACCTCCTGCGCATGGCGCAGGCCGGACCCCACAATGACCTCCCCTCGCTGCTCGCGATGGTCTCGGCCATCAAGACGGAGCCGTTCGAGCCGCAGCAGGCCGTCCCGAAGATGCCCCTGCTCCTGGTCGCCGGGGACCAGGACGAGTACGCGGAGGGCATCACGGACCTCCGGGACTGGGCCCCGGATGCCCGCGTCACCATCCTGCCGGGACGGGACCATTCGAACGCCATCACCTCGCGGCTCTTCAAGGAAGCGGCCGTCGCTTTCCTGGCGTGACGCATCCCTGATCAAGGTTTGGTAACCAGCGCGTCCGTGCGGTATCTTCCCCGATTCACCGCGTTATACTGACATTTGATCAGCACACTTATGGTGGTTGACGACCAACATCGGCAGGGGGGGACGCACATGGCTGTGCTCCTCGGGAACCGCTATCAGACGACGGACCTGCTGGGGGTCGGCGGGACGGCCTCCGTGTACCGCGCACTCGACCGCAACCTGCAGCGCGACGTCGCCGTGAAGATCTTCAACGCCACGACCTCCGACGACGACGACTACCGTCGCCAGCACACCGAGACGACCCTGCTGTCCACCCTGAACCACCCGGGCCTCGTGACCCTCCATGATGCCGGGATGCACGAGGACCAGGAGGGCCGCACCACCGGTTTCCTCGTCATGGAACTCGTGGACGGCGAGGACCTCCGGCACCTGCTCAAGCGCGGAGCGCTCCCCGCCGACGACGTCGCCCAGCTCGGCGCGGACCTGGCCGACGCGCTGGCGTACATCCACTCCGAGGGGGTCGTCCACCGGGACGTGAAGCCGGCGAACATTCTCATGTTCCACAGCGGTGACAACGGGACGCGGCTGTACCCGAAGCTGACCGACTTCGGGATCGCCCGCATGGTGGAGGCCACCATGGCAACCGCCGCCGGCGCGACGATCGGCACGGCGAACTACCTCAGTCCCGAGCAGGCGACGAGCGACCCCGTGGACGAGCGCAGCGACATCTACTCGCTGGGACTCGTCCTGCTCGAATGCCTGACCGGCGAGAAGGCCTTCCCCGGTCCCGTGGTGGAGGCTGCGCTGGCACGGCTGCTGCGCGATCCGGAGGTGCCGGACTCGCTGGGACCGGACTGGGTCGCTCTCCTGCGACGGATGACGGCGAGGGATCCGTCCAATAGGCCCGACGCACACGAGGTCGCCCTGCAGCTCCGCAGCCATGACGACGGCCA
This sequence comes from Arthrobacter sp. TMS2-4, assembly GCF_054511075.1. Taxonomy (NCBI): domain Bacteria; kingdom Bacillati; phylum Actinomycetota; class Actinomycetes; order Micrococcales; family Micrococcaceae; genus Arthrobacter; species Arthrobacter sp. TMS2-4. The sequence continues at coordinate 556,047 of NZ_JBTNDI010000001.1, read as the reverse complement.
GGCCGACGATCGCGCCACCGCACCCGGCGCGGAGGCGAAGCACTCCATGCTCCAGGTCGACCCGGACCGCGCCGACGACGGCGACATCATCACCGGTGGTGTCTTCACGGGGAACGTCCACATCCCGCATCCACCGAGGCGGGCTCCCCGCGTGAGCTGATCCGCACGCATCGCGGGCCGAGTGCGCCCACGGTTACGGGCCGCGCACGGCTGCGAACAACTGCGCCCCCGGCCGGTCTGTCCGGCAGGGGGCGCAATCAGTGCGGTCGTCCAGCGGGCTAGCGGCCCTCGCCCGCGTCTTCCTCGGGCTCGAAGTTGCTCGGCTCGTCCGAGGAGCCGGCTGCCACGCCGTCATCACTGGCCGGGATGGTGCCCTCGGGGCCGGCGCCCTGGGAATCTGCGTCGTCGTCGCGCTCGGTGCCTTCGGTACTCATGCGTCCTCCTGGATCTGGGTGTCCTACGATCCTATGCGGCAGGCGAAGGGATTGTCAGCCGGCTGATCATCGGGGCGGGATCCATCAGGCCCGGGGGACGTGCCGCAGCGCGACGGGGGACACCGCACCGAGCACGAACAGGACGGCCGCTGCGGCTGCCGGGACGACGACTGCCGCCGCCGCTCCGCCGGTCTCGGCGAGCAGTCCGGCCAGTCCGGACCCGACGGCCGTGCCGGCGACGATGCCGCTGGCGAGCAGCGTCATGACCGTGCCGAGGCGGTGATTCGGGGCGACGGCGGAGCCGATGGAGAAGATGGTGACCATCGTGGGCCCGACGAAGAGCCCGAGGACCAGCAGCGCGACGAGCATGGCGGCGATCGAGCCGGGCAGCGCCAGAGCCACGGCAGCGACGGCCATCGCGGCGGCCGACGCCATCCACCGGTGGGTGTGGCGGAAGCGCTGCGGCCAGTAGGCGACGGACAGCGCCGCGACCGCCGACGTCAGGCCCATGACCGCGTAGAGCAGGCCCGATGACTCGGTGGCACCGAACTGGCCCGTGAAGGCGGTCAGGAAGGTCTGGGTGGATCCGAAGAACGAGCCCACCGCCACCATGCCCGCCACCGGCAATAGCACGAGGGCGAAGCGGGTGGCCCCGGCCGTGGACGGGTGGCGCCCGTCCGCCGCGGAGTCTGCCTCCGTTTCGACGAGGGCGTGGGACGACCCCCGATCGCTGTAGGCGACGGTGCGGTGCACGGCGAAGGCACTGACGAGGGTGATGGTGAGGGTCGCGGCCAGCGCGAGCGGGAGCCACGGGGCGATGAGGCTCGCGAGCAGGCCGACGAGGGCGGGCCCGAGCACGAAGGTCAACTCATCCGCGGTCCCCTCATACGAGAGGGCGGTATCGAGGGCCGACCGAGGGCTGCGCCGGGTCATGGCCATCCAGCGGACCCTGGCGAGCGGGCCGATCTGGGGGCAGGTGAAGCCGACGGCGAAGGCCGCAGCGAGGACGAGTGCCAGGGCTGTCCCGCTGAACGTCGCGCTGGTGAGCGTCACGAGCAGGAGGCCCGCGATCGCTGCGGTGTTGAGCAGCGCCGAGACGAGCAGGACGATCCGCTGGCCCCGCTTGTCCGCGAGGAAGCCGAGCAGTGGCGCCCCGAGCGCCGAGCCGAGGCCGACGGCACCCGCGGCGAAGCCGCCGGCGGCGTACGAGCCGCTCTCCGTCGTGACGAGCGTCAGGGCCCCGACGGTGAGCATGGCGAGGGGCAACCGCGCGAAGAGGCCGAGGACGAGGAACGAGGTGCCCGCGAGATGCGGGAGGACACCGAACCTGCCGAGACGCGACCGGCCAGGGGCTGGGAGCGTCGGGGTCGAGGCGGCGCCGTGGCGCGGGGTGGGATCCGGTGAGGCCGGTGAAGGAGTCTTGTACATGCGCTTTCCGGGTACGTCGAACGCGCATCGTCCCTCCTCCCGATGCGCCCGACCCGGTAACGGCTCAGAGTTTACACGCTGGCGGGCTGCTCCACATAGCGCAGAGTGGAGCCCTGCCTGCCCTTCACCACCTGCAACTGCGCGCTCACCCGCTGCTTCAGCTCGGGCACGTGGCTGACCAGGCCCACCACGCGTCCGCCGCTCCGCAGTCCCTCGAGCGCGTCCATGACCTGCTCGAGCGCCTGGTCGTCGAGGGACCCGAACCCCTCGTCGACGAACAGGGTCTCGATGTCGAGCCCCCCAGCTTCCTGCTGCACCACGTCCGCCAGGCCGAGCGCGAGCGCGAGGGAAGCCATGAAGGACTCCCCTCCCGAGAGCGTCGAGGTGTCGCGCCGGTTCCCGGTCCAGCCGTCGATCACGTTCAGGCCGAGACCGGACCGCCGGTTGCCCGCCGTGGCGTCGCTGTGCACCAGCTGGTACCGGCCGTCGGACATCTGCAGCAACCGCTCGGTGGCTGCCGCCGCGACCTGCTCGAGCCGCGAGGCGAGCACGTACGTGGCGAGGGGCATCTTGTACAGGTTCTCCCCGCCGCCGCGCGCGGTCTCGGCCACGGCCGCCGCCAGCTGGGCCTCCTCGCGCAGCGGGGCGATGTCCTTCTCGAGGTCGGTGAGCTGCCGCGCATACGATTCCAGCTGTGCGACCGAGTGCCCGAGCACCTCGGCGTCGATGCCCGCGCGGTGCGCCCTCGCCCTGAGGTCGTCGGCCGAGGCGGCGGCGAGGCGCTCGTCGTCGTCGGTCGGCGCCAGGACCCCCTCCTGCTCCTCGCGGAGCGTGTCCCGGATGTCGGCATCGTCCCACGCGGCGTCGAGTCGGTGCCCGCGCAGCTCGTACTCCTGCACCGCGCCTGCGAGGGTTGCGGAGCGGTCCTCCGGCAGGAGGGCGGCGCGCGCCTCCCCCGCCGTACCGAACGGTGTTCCACGGAGCGCGTCCTGGAGCCGCCGCGTGTTCTCCTGCTGTGTGGTCGTGGCCCGCTCCAGCGCGTCGAGGGCCTCCCGCACGCCTTGCAGGTCGTCGGAGGCATGCTGGACGGCGTCGATCCGCGCCGCCAGCGACGGCGCGTCCGCCTGCAGCCCGGCGAGCCGTCGGCGCAGTTCGGCGTCCTGGTCCGTGAGGGACGACCGCCGGTTCCCGGCTTCCGCTCGCTCCTCTCGCAGCGCCTCCAGCTGCGCACGGGTCCTGTCCTCGTCCTCGACGGCCCGGCGCATCCTCTCCTCGAGGGCAGCGCGCTCGGCGTCGGCGGTCTCGGCTCGCTGCAGGGCCGAACGCGCGGCCCGTGTCGCCGCGGCGGCGTCCTCGCGGCCGGCTTCGCCACCGCGGGCCGCGAGTTGCGCGACCTCCAGCCGCCCGTGGTCCCGCTCCTCGCGTGCCGTCTGCTGCGTCGCTTCCGCCTCGGCCTGCAGACGACGAGCCGTCTGCTCCTCGTCGAGACTGATGCGCTCACCCTCCGGCGACGGAACCGGTGCCGGGTGCTCCGTGCTCCCGCACACGGGGCAGGCATGCCCGTCCTGCAGCTGTTCGGCGAGCTCCTGCGCCGCCTGCTCCAGCCGGAGCTGCAGCTTCGCCAGCCACTCCTCCTTGAGCGCCAGGAACCGCTCCGAAGCGAGCGCGTAGCGAGCCTCCGCTGCCGCCTGGCGCTCCCGCGCTGCACCGTACTGCTGCACGGTCTCCTCGGCGGCGACCGCAGCGGCGAGATCCGCGCGCAGATGGGCGAGTCCGTCCGCGGCGTCCCGCAGGGGCCCGAGCCTGTCGGCGTCATCGGCGCGCCGGCGCTGCAGCCGTGCGATGCCCTCGCGGGCGTCGTCCAGCCCCTGATCGAGTTGACGGATCGTCGCGTCGAGAGCATCGAGGCCAGCGCGGACGTCGAGCAGCCGCTGCTCGTCCGGCAGGGCGGCCCGCAGGACGGCCACCACGGAGGAGGATTCCGCGCACGCGGACGTGAGGGTGTCGCGGGGCACGCCGGCGCCCCCGTCCTCCCCCGCCCCGTCGTCGAGGTACTCCCCGGCCGTGGCGTTGCGTCGGAGACGACCGAGGGCCTCCGTGTGCGCGCGATCCGCGCGTCGGACCAGCGACGCCGCTTCGTCGTCGAGACGGAGATGGGCGGCGAGCCCGCGGGCCTGGTCGTGGAATCGGAGGCGTTCCACCAGTCCGGCGATTTCCTCCGCCCTTCCCCGGTGCTCCTCGCGCTGCGCCCGGAGCTGCGCCAGCACGTCGAAACGGCGCCGTCGCTGCCTGAGCGCGGCGAGTGCACCGTCGGCGAGCGCGCTCTGCTCGGCGAGGTCCGCCGATTCCAGGCCGGCCGCGGCGCGACGGTCGGAGAGCGCCGCGGACAGCGCCTGCAGGGTGGCCGCCCAGGCATCCGGAGCGTCCGGATCCGCGTCGACGTCCGCGGGTGCGAGAGCGTGGCGTTCGGCCTCGTCGACGGCGCGGAGGAACAGGTGCCGCTGCCGGCCCTCCTGGTCCTCCAGCCGGCGGGCGGTCCGGTGGTGCTCCTCGGTGAACAGCTTTTCGAGCTCCTCGAAGCGGGCGGTCGAGAAGAGGCGCTGCAGCAGTTCACGGCGCGGTTTGGCATCTGCCCGCAGGAAGGCGGCGAACTCGCCCTGCGGCAGCATCACCACCTTCGTGAACTGCTCCTTGTCCATCCCGAGCAGTGCCTGCAGCTCGAGTCCGGCTTCGTCGTTCCGCGCGGACTTCTGGACCCAGTCGCTGCCGATCCGCTCGCTGAGGAGGGTGTGCGCCTGTTCGGTGGTCGTGCCTCCCCCGCGTCGTGCCGGCCGGTCCCAGGCCGGTGACCGAACCACCCTGAAGCGACGGTCCGCGACGGAGAACTCGAGGGAGACCTCCGGGGGGAGGGACTCGGCCGCGTGATCGCTGCGGAGCCTCTTCGCCGCCTGGCGCGCCCCCGGTACGGAGCCGTACAGGGCGAAGCACACCGCGTCGAGCACGCTCGACTTGCCGGCCCCCGTGGGTCCGTTGAGGAGGAAGAGGCCCTGCGCCGAGAGGGCGTCGAAGTCGACGCTCTGCCGGTCCGCGAACGGCCCGAACGCCTGGATCTCGAGGCGGTGCAGTCTCATGCGTTCCCTACCGTTCGTGGGCGAGGCTCAGCGCGGCGTCGACGGTCGACCGGACGAGTGCCAGCTCCTCGGTGGAGGCCTTCCTGCCGCGCACGTGCTCGAGGAATCCGCTGCAGATCTCGGCGTCGTCCCGGGCCTCGGCGAGGCGCTGGCTGTAGGTGCGGGTGTCGGCCTGCCCGCCCCCCTCCGGCGCGAAGGCGAGGACGAGGGTGTCCGGGAAGCGTGCCCGCAGGCGCTCCATGGCCCGTGCCGGCCGCTCGGGGTCGGTGAGCGTGATCTGGCAGTAGGCCCCCTCGGCCCAGGCGAGGTCCTCCTGCCCCAGGAGGTCCTCGAGCCGCCCGCTGAGCACCGCGAGGTCGCGGGGTGCCGGCCACTCCACGGCCCGGATGCCGTCGACCCCGTCCGGGGTCACGTCGAGGAGCCAGGCGCCCTTGGCCTGGTGGGCCTCCGAGAAGGAATAGGCGAGGGGGGACCCCGAGTAGCGCACGCTCTCCGAAAGTCTCTGCCGGCCGTGGAGGTGCCCCAGCGCGCTGTAGTCGAAGCCGTCGAAGAGGGAGAGCGGCACGGCTCCGAGGCCGCCGATGGCGAGATCGCGTTCGCTGTCCGAGCCGGCCCCGCCCGCGGCGAAGGTGTGGGCCAGCACGATCGAGACGGTGCGCCGCACGGATGAGCGCCGGGTCAGGTCCTCCCGGATGCGGTCGAGCGCCGCAGCGGTCACCGCGGTGTGCGTCGGGGCCTCCGCCTGCAGGCTCTCGGCGACGACCCGCGGCTCGAGGTAGGGCACACCGTAGATCGCGAGCTCCGCGCCGCCGTCGAGGGGGACGACGACCGGAACGGCGATGTCCTCGACGCGTGTGCGCAGGTGCACACCGCCGCGGGCGAGGATGCGTCCACCGAACCCGAGCCTGGTCGCGGAGTCGTGGTTGCCGCTGCTGACGACCACCTGGGCGCCGGCCACCGTCAGCCGGTCCAGCGCCTCGTCGAACAGGGCGACGACGTCCACCGCGGGCAGGGCGCGGTCGTAGACGTCCCCGGCGACCAGCACGACGTCGACGCCCTCCTCGCGGACCGTCTTCTCCAGGTTGTCCATGAAGATCCGCTGGGCGTCGAGCGTCCCGGTGCCGTGGAAGGAGCGCCCGAGGTGCCAGTCCGAGGTATGGAGGATCTTCATGATTTTCACGCTACCGCCGGACGCCGACATTCCATGGATCAGCGACCGGCGGGGCGGTCATCGGGACCGGAGTCGGCCCGTACGCAGCGTGGGCCCCGCCTCCTAGACTGGACCGGTGATGACGAACAACACCACCGGCAGCGGCAGCGACACCGATTCCGGCACGAGCGGTGCGCCGTCCTTCGGGGACACACCGCAGGACGCACCGCCCGCCTACGAGGACCGCGTCCTCGGATGCCTCCTCGGCACCATGGCGGGAGACGTGTACGGGCTCCTGGCCGTCGCGGGGGACGATCCGCTGCACGCCCTCGACGATCCCTCGGACCTGGCCGTCTCGGACGCCACCCAGCTGACCCTGTACACCGTCGACGGCCTGACGGATGCGCTGGAGTGGGCGAACGACGGCGTGGCCGCCGACGAGACGGCCTGCCTGTGGCTCGCCTATCTGCGATGGCTCACCCGCCAGGGGGAGCATCTTCCCGCCCGGGCGCCCGCACCGCCTCCCCGCTGGCTCGACCGGCAGGAGGGCCTCCTCCCGGTGCGGGCACCCGACGCCGACACCGTGCGTGCCCTCCTCACCGGTGAGATGGGGACGCGCGCACGGCCCCTGAACCCGGACGCGGAGGGAGCCGGCGCGCTCATGCGGTCCGCGCCCTTCGGCCTGGTCCCCCGGATCCCGGCCAGCCTGGTCGAACGGCTGACCGTCGAAGCCGCGGCGCTCACCCACGGATCGGCCGCCGCCCGGGCCACCGCGGCCCGGTACAGCGGGATCGTCCGCTCGCTCGCCATCGACGGCCTTCCCCTCGACGAGGCCGCCGCCCTTAAGGGCGTCGCGGACAGCGCCCCGGCGCACCGTACGCCCGCCGAGCGGACGGGAGCGGCGACCACGGCCACCGCGACCCTGGAGGTAGCGCTCCACGCCGCCCGCGTGGGTGCGGCCTCGGCATCCCCCCGCGAGCAGTTCGCCCTTGCGCTGGCGTCCGCTTCGGCCACCGGTCGGTCCGACGCGTCCACCGTCGTCGCCGCCTCGCTCGCGGGCGGCATCATCGGGGCGCTGCACGGCACGGCCGCGCTGCCCGCTGCCTATCTGGACGCTCCGGGGGCCGCCGACGTCGTCCGGTCCATGGCCCGGACCCTCCTGAGGGCGACCACGGGCCGCTGACCCGGACGCCGTGTACCGGGCAGCGCAGGCGATTCCTGCGAACGGGGGACGGCGGAGCGATCTAGGCTTGGTCCCATGTGGACCCCCGACGATCTTCCTCCGCTCGCCGGCGAGCGCATCCTCGTCACGGGCGGCAACGCCGGTCTCGGCTACTTCGCGTGCGAGCAGCTGGCCGCGGCGGGCGCCCACGTGGTGATGGCGTCGCGGAGCGCCGACAAGGCCGCCCGGGCCATGGACGCCATCCGCGGCCGGCACCCCGACGCCGAGGTGTCCTTCCAGCCGCTCGACCTGGCGGATCTCGCATCGGTCCGTGCGGCGGCCGCGACGATCGCCGCCGGAGCGCCGCTGAGCGGCCTGCTCGCGAACGCGGGGGTCGTGGGGTCCTGGAAGCGGCGGACGACGGCGGACGGCTTCGAACTGCAGTTCGGGACCAACCACCTGGGGCACTATGCACTGATCGCCCGGCTCCTGCCGTCGCTGTCCGCCGCGGGCACGAGGATCGTGCACCTCGGCAGTGTCAGCCACCGCGGGGCGCGCCTCACGCCGTCGTTCCTGCAGCCGTCGCTGTACAGCGGTGCCCGCGCCTACGCGACGTCGAAGCTCGCCGTCACGGCCTTCGGGTTCGAGCTCGCACGACGTCTCGACTCCACCGGCAGCCCGGCCACCAGCGTCGTCGCCCACCCCGGCCTGGCCCTCGGCATGCTCACCCCCGAACGCCGCGGAGTCGCCGCCCACCGGCCCGCGCCCCAGTGGAAGCGGCGCATCATGGGGCGGGTGGCGCAGGGGAAGGACGACGGCGCCTGGCCGCTCGTACGCGCCACGATCGACCGCGGGATCCCGAACGGCGCCTACGTCGGTCCGGACGGCTGGTTGCAGCTCACGGGACGGCCCGTCCTCGTGTCGGCGCAGCGGCATGCGCGGGAGCGCAACGCGGCATCCCGGCTGATCGACCTCTCGACCCGGCTGACCGGCGTCGACCTGCGCTTCTGACCGCCGGCAGGCCGGGAGATCGATCAGCCGCGGTCACTGGCTATCGGCCGGCCAGTGTCCCCCGGTCATCTGCAGGAACTCCGCTTCGGACAGCACCTCGATCTCCTGACCGCGCTCGTGCAGTTCGAGCACGCGCCGTGCCTTGCCGGTGACGCGACCGTTGCGGAGGTCGGAGGCCACGAAGCCGTCGCCGACCACGAGGACCGTGGTGCGCCGGGTGACGGCGCTCGCCGGCTGCGCCCCGAGACGCGCGGCACGCTCCTTCGCCTGGGGGCGCGGGATGCCGAGGTTGCCTGTGAAGACCACGGTCTGCCCGTACAGCGGGTGGCGTGGATCGGCCTGGGCGTTCGCGTGGGGGTTCTCCCCCTCCTCCGGCCAGCCGGACCAGCCCCTGGGCGAGGTGCCGCGCTCGAGGGCCGTGCGCGTCGCCTTCGACAGCTCGTCGACGCCGGGTGCGTAGGGTTCGGCGCGCGAGAGAGGAAGGCCGTGGCAGCCGAGCACGTCCTCGACGGTCCGCGCGCCGTACCGGCGTGCGATGTCGATCATGATGCCGGCGCAGGCCCGGGCGTCCTCCACGGCGTCGTGGTGGTTGAGCAGGGGCACACCGGCCGCCTCCGCGACGAATGGCAGGGAGTAGGAGGGCAGCGAGTAGCTCCGGCGCGAGAGCACGACGGTGCAGGCATAGTCCCAGGCGGGCCCCGACAGCGCGGAGACCTCCAGCGCCGACCGGATCACGCCGAGATCGAACGCCGCATTGTGCGCGACCAGGACGTCGGAGCCGATGAAGCCGCCGATCTCGGGGAACAACTCCCCGAAGCGCGGGGCGTCCTCGACCATCGCCGGGGTGATGCCATGGATCGCGATGTTCCGGGAGTCGAAGTGGTCATGGCCGACGGGCGGCCGCATCAGCCAGGACGCCTCCTCGACGACCCGGCCGTCCCTGATCTTGGTCAGGCCGACCGCGCACGGGGAGCCGCGGAAGCCATTCGCCGTTTCGAAGTCGATGGCCGTGAACGCGATTCCCACGCCTCCACCTTACCGCCGCCCCCTGACGGACCGTTCACCTGAAGTTCACCGTGGGACCGCAGTCGTGCGGCCTGCGGTGTTCCTATGCTGGACCATGGCACGCACAGACAGCCCGCGACGGTGGTACCTCTTCGACTACGGCAACGTGATCTCCACGGCCCCGGCGCCCTGGGACTGGGACGTGCTCGCGGAGGCGACCGGCGTCGACCGCCTGCAGGACCCGGGTTCCGCCTACTGGCGGTACCGCGTCGCCTACGATGCCGGGGCCCTGACCTCCGACGAGTACTGGTCGCTCGTGCGCGGCAGCCGGGCAGGGCCGGGACGCGCCGCCTGGCTCGACGCGCTGGACGCGCACCAGTGGTCGCACCTGAACCTCGAGACACTCGACGTCCTGGAAGACCTCGAGGCGCGGGGCGAACACCTGGCGGTGCTGTCCAACATGCCGGCGGCCATGGCCGCGCAGGTCGCGGACGCCCCGTGGACGAGGCTCGTCCGGCGCACCTTCTTCAGTTCGTCGCTGCGGCTCGTCAAGCCCTCCCAGGCGATCTTCGAACGCGTCCTCGCCGAACTCGGGGCCGCGCCGTGGCAGGTGACCTTCGTCGACGACTCGCCCGCAAACGTCGCCGCGGCGGGGTCGCTGGGCTTCCATGCACTGCTGTTCGACCCGTCGTCGGACCTCTCGCGCCTGCTCGCGGAGGGCGTGGCGGTCAGTCCCGCGTTCGGGGAATGAGCAGGTCCCGGACGGCGTCGATTCCCTGCACGCCGATCACACGCCCCTCGTGCAGCACAAATCCGTAGCGGCTCCCGCGACGGGCTCCCCGGTCACTGGATCCGCTTCCTCGCTCGGTACTTACGCACCTTGGAGACGAGGAAGTAGAGGAAGAACAGGACGACGGCGATGATGACGATCCGCTGGAACGTCCCCGCATACTCCTCGACGATGTGCCAGCTCTCCCCGAGGTAGAACCCCGCCAGGACGAAGATCGAGTTCCAGATGAGGCTCCCGGCCGTGGTGAGCAGGAGGAACTTGCCGATCGGCATGCGCTCGATCCCCGCGGGGATCGACACGAGACTCCGGAACAGCGGGATCATCCTGCCGAAGAAGACGGCTTTGTAGCCGTGCCGGTCGAACCAGCCCTCCACCCTGTCGACGTCCTCGAGGTCGATGAGCGGCACCCTGGACACGAGACGGCGCATGCGGTCCCGACCCAGCCAGGCCCCGAGGGCGTACAGCGCGTAGGCGCCGACGACGGAGCCGATGGTGGTCCACAGGATCGCCTCGAACAGGGAGAAGTTGCCGCGACTGGCGGTGAAGCCCGCCAGGGGCAGGATCACCTCGCTGGGCAGCGGCGGGAAGAGGTTCTCGAGGGCGATGGCCAGACCCGCACCGGGCGCGCCGATGGTCTCCATGAGGTTCACCGCCCAGTCCGTGACCGCGCCGAGCGTCGAGCCGTCCGACGTCGTGGTCGCCGCGGCGACCTGGATCGTCTGGGCTGTCTGGGTGGTGCTCACGGTGTATTCGTCCCTCTCGTGGTCCGCCCCCTCGGGACGTGCGGTGCCGGCTGGTGCTGATGATCAGTGGGTGGGGCGCCCTCGTGCGGGAGAGCGCCGGGTCAGGACAGTGCCTCGACGAGATGCGGCAGGAGCGCCCTGAACGCGACGCCGCGATGGCTGATCGCGTTCTTCTCCTCCGGCGTGAGCTCGGCGCACGTCCGGTCGAGTCCCTCGGGGACGAGGACGGGGTCGTAGCCGAACCCACCGGTGCCGCGAGGGGCGGACAGGAGGGATCCACGCAGTTCGCCGCGCTCGGTGTACGCGGCGGGCCCGCCGTCGGGGTGCGCGAGGGCCGCCGCGCATACGAAGGCCGCGCCGCGCCGCGCCTGCGGGATGTCGGCGAGCTGCGCCAGAAGGAGGTCGAGATTCGCGGCATCGTCGCCGTGGCGTCCCGCCCACCGGGCGGAGAAGATCCCCGGAGCCCCACCGAGGACGTCGACGGCCAGCCCCGAGTCGTCGGCAACGGCGATCAGGCCGGTGGCCCGCGCTGTCTGCTCCGCCTTCAGGAGCGCATTCTCCTCGAAGGTGACCCCGCTCTCGACGACGTCCGGAGCACCCACGGAGGCGGCGTCGACGACCTGCGTGTCGACGTCGAGCCCGGGAACCTGCCCGCGCAGCAGCTCACGCAGCTCACGCAGCTTGCCGGCGTTCCGCGTGGCCAGGACGAGCCGGGGACGGGACTGCTCAGGCATCCCGGGAGTCCCGGAGGGTGTCGAGCTGGATCTGCGTGAGCTGCGCCGTGCCGACCAGCGCGAGGTCGAGCAGGGCGTCGAGCTCGGCGCGGTCGAAGGGGGCGCCCTCCGCGGTCCCCTGGACCTCGACGAAGGTGCCGGACCCGGTGACGACGACGTTCATGTCCGTCTCGGCACGCACGTCCTCGACGTAGGGCAGGTCGAGCATGGGGACGCCGTCGATGATGCCGACGCTCACGGCGGCCACGGTGTCCGTCAACGGGGAGGCCGAGGCGGGGATGAGCTTCTTGTCCTTGGCGTACCGGATCGCGTCGGCGAGCGCGACGTACGCTCCCGTGATCGCGGCCGTCCGCGTGCCGCCGTCGGCCTGCAGCACGTCGCAGTCGAGGACGATGGTGTTCTCGCCCAGCGCCTTCGTGTCGATGACGGAGCGCAGCGACCGGCCGATCAGGCGGGAGATCTCGTGCGTCCTGCCACCGATCTTCCCCTTGACCGACTCGCGGTCGGACCGCGTGTTGGTGGCACGGGGAAGCATGGCGTACTCGGCGGTCACCCAGCCCTTGCCCTCCCCCTTGAGCCACCGCGGCACCCCACTGGTCAGCGACGCCGTGCAGAGGACCCGGGTGTTCCCGAACTCGATGAGGGCTGATCCCTCGGCCTGCTTCGACCAGCCCCGCGTGATGGTGATGGTGCGCAGCTGATCGGGCGTCCGCCCGTCGGCACGGAGGGCGGGGGCGGTGCCCACGGGGGCAGGGGCAGACGTCGGATTCGCGGGGGTCATGGCTTCCAGTCTAGACGGGGGCGCCTGGGAGATCACCGGCCGGGACGTCAACCGGGGATTCCGGAGCGGCACGGAACGTGGCGTCAGACGGTGTAGGAGACGCCGGCGACGGCGACGGCGAGATGGCCGTCGTAGCTCTCGCGGGCCTCGCTCACGGCCACGTTGGCGTCGTTCCAGACCGGCAGGTGCGTCAGGAGGAGGCGCTTGGCCGACGCCCGGGTGGCGACGTCGCCTGCCCGCTTGCCCGTGAGGTGCACCCCGACGATGCCGTCGTCGCGGCCCTCGTGGAACGCGGCCTCGCACAGGAAGATGTCCGCGTCGCGGGCGGCGTCCACCAGGCCGTCACACGCGTCCGTGTCCCCGGAGTAGGTGATGACGCGCGTGCGGTCCACGCCGTCGGCGTCGGGCTCGGACACCTCGACGCGCAGCGCGTACGCCTCCTCGATGGGGTGGAGGACCTGGTACGGGGTGATCGTGAAGGGACCCACCGTCACCGGACCGCGGTCTGTCCAGGACCGGAAGTCGAAGTCCTCGTGCATGCCCGGGTCGAGCTCGAGCCCGTAGGCACTGGCCATCCTGTCCGCCGTCGCTGCCGGCCCCCACACGGGGATGCGCGGGAGCCCCCAGCCGGAGGGATCCCAGTGGACGGCGACATGCAGGCCGCACAGGTCCATGCAGTGGTCGGGGTGCAGGTGGGAGAGGAAGACGGCGTCGATCTCGCGGAGGTCCATGTGCCGCTGCAGGGCACCGAGGGACCCGTTGCCGAGATCGAGGAGGATCCGCCACGTGCGGCCCTGCCATTGCGCGCTGAGCAGGTAGCACGACGCAGGTGACTGGGGGCCGGGGAAGGAGCCGCTGCACCCGACGATGGTGAGCTTCATGCCGGCGGGAATCCGGCGGCCGCGATCATCTCGGGCGTGATGCGCGCGAGGCTGCCCGTCGGGTACTGCGCGGCCACGTGGTCCACGTGCTGCACGCTGAGCACCTCGGGGCCGAGGAAGCGGCGGGCGAGGACCTCGAAGCCCGCGGCGTCACCGGTCGCGACGAAGCGGTGCACGCCCGGTGCTGCGGTGTCGCGCTCGAGGCCGTGCGAGACGAGGGCGCGGTACACGTCCTTCGCCGTCTCCTCCGCGCTCGAGACCAGGGTGACGGAGTCTCCCATGACATAGGAGATGACGCCGGTGAGCAGCGGGTAGTGGGTGCAGCCGAGGACGAGGGTGTCGACCCCTGCGCCCTTGAGCGGCTCGAGGTACTCCTCCGCCGTCCGCAGGAGGGCTTCACCACCGGTGACACCGGCCTCGACGAACTCGACGAACGCCGGGCAGGCCATCGAGGTGATCTCCAGGTGCGGGGCGGCTGCGAAGGTGTCGTCGTAGGCGCGCGAGCCGACGGTCGCCGTCGTCCCGATGACGCCGATCCTGCCCGACCGGGTGGCGGCGACGGCGCGGCGCACGGCGGGCTGGATGACCTCGATCACGGGGATGCCGTAGCGCGCCGTGTAACGCTCCCGCGCGTCGCGGAGGACCGCGGCCGACGCCGAGTTGCAGGCGATCACGAGGAGCTTGACGCCCGAGTCCACGAGTTCGTCCATGACGCCGAGCGCGTGCGCACGGACCCGGGCGATGGGGAGAGGGCCGTACGGGCCGTTCGCGGTGTCGCCGACATAGATGACGGACTCGTGGGGCAACTGGTCGATGACCGCCCGGGCGACCGTCAGCCCGCCGACGCCGGAGTCGAAGATCCCGATGGGCGCCTCGCGGCGGTCCGTGTTCACTGGCTCTGGGCTCATGATCCTCGACAATATGACGTGCTGCCGGTGAAAACTATTCGCCGATCCGTGGGTTGTGTCACAGCGCTCCGTCGCACCGCACTCGGTCGGCCCGGCGCGCAGGTGGCTCAGCGCTCCAGCTTCATCGCTTTCAGCATCGCCTGCACGAGCGATTCCTGGAGCCAGGTGATGAAGTTGTAGACCAGGGCGAGGTAGGAGTCGACGTCGTCGACGTCCTTCGAATCCGCGATCTCGTGGAGCCGTTCGGCGTCGTCCTCCGTCTCGATGGCGAGCCGGTCCGCGAGCACCAGCCGGACGTCGTTGAGCGCCTGGGCGAGCAGGCGCGCCTGTTCGCCGGTGAGCGTCATGGGGCTGGACTCGATGAGCAGCGCGCTGCTGCGCAGCGCCCCGATCTTCTGCTCCCGCAGGGAGCGCTCCGTCAGGCGGCGGAACGCGAGGGCCTCGTCGTCGTCGCCGCGCACCGCGTCGGGGAGGAGGCGCCGGACGGCGGAATCATCGGGAGCCGTGGCGTCGGCGTCGGCGCCTGACAGGCCGACCAGCGCAGCCAGCGGATCCTCGCTGGGCGCCGTCTCGGGCTCGAGCATGGAGATGACGTCCTCGAGGAGGGCACCCAGCAGTCGCGCCTCACCGGGCTCCAACGCTCCGGTGATGCCTCGGCGCGTCGATTTGAAGGGTTTCGCCATGGGGTCCGACTACTCGCTTCCGGCTTTTTCGAAGGTGGCCCACAGTCCGTACGAGTGGAGGGCGACGGTGTCCTGCTCCACCTTCTCGCGGCTGCCGGACACGACGGCGGACCGGCCCTGCTCGTGGACCTCCAGCATGAGCGTGCGCGCCCTGGCCTCGCTGTAGCCGAAGTAGGACTGGAAGACGAAGCTCACATAACTCATGAGGTTCACGGGGTCGTTCCACACCACCACGACCCAGGGCTGGTCGAGGTCGGTCTTCTCGGCCGTCCCCACCTCTTCCCGGGTGTCGGTGCCGGTTGCAAAGCCAACTGTCATGATCGCCATTCTAGGACGGCTCGCCTGCGCCGGGTGGCCGGGTATTCTCTCGGCGGACGCCCCGCTATCGTTTTCAGGGTGACCGATGCCCTGACCACGAACCCGCCGGCCGCTGCCGGTCCCCTCCCGCCGGCGGTGACCGCACCGAACAGTGCGTTGTTCACCGACCAGTACGAACTCACGATGCTGCAGGCCTCGCTGCACTCCGGAGCGGCCCACCGCCGTTCGGTGTTCGAGGCCTTCGCACGGCGCCTCCCGGCGGGTCGCCGCTATGGCGTGGTCGCGGGGACGGGGCGGCTGCTGGAAGCGCTGGCCGCCTTCCGCTTCGACGATCCGCAGCTCGCGTTCCTCAGCGACCACCGGATCGTCGACGACGCCACGCTCACCTGGCTGGCCGACTTCCGCTTCACCGGATCGATCTCCGGGTACGCGGAGGGCGAGGCCTACTTCCCCAACTCCCCCATCCTGACGGTGGAATCCACCTTCGCCGAGGCCTGCATCCTCGAGACGCTCATCCTCTCGATCCTGAACCATGACAGTGCCATCGCCTCGGCGGCCTCCCGCATGACCGGGGCCGCGGGGGAACGGCCCTGCATCGAGATGGGCTCGCGTCGCACGCACGAGGAATCCGCCGTCGCCGCCGCGCGCGCCGCGATCATCGGCGGATTCGCCAGCACCTCCAACCTCGAAGCCGGACGGCGGTACGGTGTCCCCACGGTGGGGACGGCCGCACACTCCTTCACGCTCCTGCACGACTCCGAGCGGGCGGCCTTCGAGGCGCAGGTCGCGGCCCTCGGGCGGAGCACCTCGCTCCTGGTGGACACGTACGACGTCGAACAGGGCGTCCGGACCGCCGTCGAGGTCGCAGGTCCCGAGTTGGGCGGCGTGCGCCTGGACTCCGGTGACCTCGTGGCCCAGGCGCGCTGGGTGCGCGAACTCCTCGACGACCTCGGGAACCACACCACCAAGATCGTCGTGACCTCCGACCTCGACGAGTTCGCGATCGGGTTGCTCGCCTCGGCGCCCGTCGACTCCTACGGCGTCGGCACGTCCCTCGTCACCGGTTCCGGCGCCCCGACCGCAGGCATGGTGTACAAACTCGTGAGCCGCCAGGACGACCACGGCACCTTCGTAGCCGTCGCGAAGGCCGCCAGGAACAAGGCCTCGGTCGGCGGGCACAAGCAGGCACTGCGCCGCCTCGACGAGCACGGCACGGCGCAGGCCGAGGTCGTGGGGATCGGTATCACCCCCGCCGCCGACGGCAACGACCGCCCGCTGGTGCAGCATTTCGTGCGCGACGGCGACCTCCTGCCGGGCTGGACCGGGCCGGAGGCCGTCACCCGCGCCGCCGAACGGCACCTGAGCTCCATCGCGGAACTGCCGGGGGCCGTCCGACGGCTGCAGCGAGGCGAACCCGTCATCCCCACCGAGTACGAGGAGGCAGCATCATGACGCGCGCATTGATCATCGTGGACGTGCAGAACGATTTCTGCGAGGGCGGGTCCCTCGCCGTCGACGGAGGTGCGCAGGTGGCCGCCGACATCAGCGACCACATCGACGAGCACGCTGCGCAGTACGACTACGTCGTGGCCACGCAGGACTGGCACATCGATCCCGGGACACACTTCTCGGAGACGCCGGACTTCGTGGACTCCTGGCCCGTCCACTGCGTCGCGGACACGAAGGGCTCCGACTTCCACCCGGACCTCGACACAGAGAGCATCGACGCGGTGTTCCGCAAGGGCCGGTTCGAGGCCGCCTACTCCGGCTTCGAGGGCGTCAAGGCTCCCGATGACGAGGTGCCGACGGGCGACCAAAAGCTCGGCGGAGCGGCCGTGGACGCCGACGAGGATCCGATGACCCTCGACGACTGGCTGCGGGACCGCGACGTGGACGACGTCGTCGTCGTCGGGCTGGCGACGGACTACTGCGTCCGGGCGACCGCGCTCGACGCTCTGCAGGCGGGCTATTCCGTCACCGTGCCGACCGGGCTCACGCGGGGCGTGCACGGGGACAGGTCCGAGGAGGCCTTCGACGAACTCGAGGCCGCAGGCGCGGAGCTGGTCCGCTAGACCCGCCACGACGAAGGCCGGGCCTGCTCCCACGGCCCGGCCCTCGTCCTCTTCTTCCTGCTACTTCTTCCCGATGAACCAGTCCTGCAGCTTCTGCAGGCGGCGCTGGAGCTGGTCCTCGTTGGCCTGGGCCACCGCGGGCCCACCACACTGGCGCCTCAGCTCCGTGTGGACCTGGCCGTGCGGCATGCCCGTGCGGGCCGCCCATGCCGAGACGTTCTTGGCCAGCTGGCCCCGCAGCTCGGTGAGCTGACGGTGGTCCACCACGAGCGGCTCGGCGGCAGGCGCCGCCCCCGGCCGGGACTTCCGGCGGACCTGCTGCTCCTGCTGGCGCTGGCGCAACAGCTGGCCCACCTGGTCGGCGTCCAACAGTCCCGGTATGCCGAGGAAATCCTGCTCTTCCTCGCTGCCCATCTCGCCGCCCGTGCCGAACTCACCACCGTCGAAGAGGACCCGGTCGAAGGACGCCTGCGACTCGAGGGCCTCGAACTTCTGCTTGGTCAGGGAGTCCGACGCCTTGTCCTCACGGTTCGCGGCCTCCATCAGGGCGTCCTCGAGGCCGAACCCCTCGTCGTCCTTCTCCGGCCGGTCGAGGGCGTGGTCGCGCTCGAGTTCGAGCTGGTTGGCCAGCGCCATGAGATTGGGTACCGAGGGAAGGAAGATCGACGCCGTCTCCCCGCGGCGACGTGCCCGCACGTACCGGCCGACGGCCTGCGCGAAGAACAGCGGGGTGGCCGTCGACGTCGCATAGACGCCGACCGCGAGGCGCGGGACGTCGACGCCCTCCGAAACCATGCGGACCGCCACCATCCAGCGCCTGTCCCCCGCGGAGAACTCCTCGATCTTCGACGACGCCTTGGCGTCGTCGGACAGGATGACGGTCGGGGACTCCCCCGTGATCCGCTTGAGCTGCCCGGCATAGGCGCGGGCGTCGTCGTGGTCCGTCGCGATGACGAGTCCGCCGGCGTCGTGCACGGTGCGTCGCACCTCGGTGAGGCGCTTGTCCGCGGCCGCGAGGACCGACGGGATCCATTCGCCCGCGGGGTTCAGCGCCGTCCGCCAGGCCTGGGCGGTGATGTCCTTCGTGACCGCTTCCTCGCCGAGGGACGCCGCCATCTCCTCACCCGCGCTCGTGCGCCAGCGCATCTGGCCCGAGTAGGCCATGAACATGACGGGCCGCACCACGTGATCCTTGAGCGCCTGCCCGTAACCGTAGGTGTAGTCGGCGCGGGAGCGCCGGATGCCGTCACGGTCCTCGGCGTACTCGACGAACGGGATGGCGGCGGTGTCCGAGCGGAACGGCGTCCCGGTGAGGGCGAGGCGGCGGGTCGCGGGCTCGAACGCCTCGCGGATGCCGTCACCCCAGGAGAGCGCGTCCCCGCCGTGGTGGATCTCGTCGAGGATGACGAGCGTGCGGGCGGCCTCCGTCTTGGCGCGGTGCAGCATGGGCTTGCTGGCCACCTGCGCGTAGGTCACTGCGACGCCGATGAACGCCCCGCCGTGCCGGCCGTCGGCATTCTTGAAGTTGGGATCGATCGCGAGGCCCACGCGCGCTGCGGCGTCGGCCCACTGCCGCTTCAGGTGGTCGGTGGGGGCGACGACGGTGACCCGGTTGACGACGCCCCGCTCGACGAGCTCGGTCGCCACGCGGAGCGCGAAGGTCGTCTTGCCCGCGCCGGGCGTGGCCACGGCGAGAAAATCACTCGGGGAATCCTTAAAATACTTCTCCAGCGCTTCGCTCTGCCACTGGCGCAGCTTGGGGGCTGTGCCCCAGGCGGCGCGCTCCGGATACGCGGGAGGCAGGGCTGCGCCGGCACCGAACAGGGTGTCATTACTCACGCCGGGACAGTACCTTCCATTGGCTTGCGGGGGGCGAGACCGGGGCCGTCATCGGACGACCGGGCCCCTCTCAGACCCGAAACTATACCTGCTGCCGTGAACGCCCAGAGAGCCAGCCAGATCGCAACAAAGGTGGGGACGTGGCCGGGGTCGGCGTCGTCACGCAGGAGGGCGAAGAGGGCTCCTGCGCCCGCCGTGCCGACCACACCGCCGAGCTGGTCGGAGATCTGCAGGGCCGCGGAATTCCTGCCCTGCTCGCTGGTCGCGGAGAGTTTGAGCACCAGCACGGAGGTGCTGGAGAGCGTCATGCCCATGGCGAAGCCCGACAGGCTCCACACCACGGCCAGCACCCACAGCGGAGCCTCGACCGCCGTGGCCAGGGCGAAGCCGCCGAGGCTCAGGGACAGGATGGAGGAACCCGCGACCAGCAGCCACTGACGGCGGAACGTCACGCGTGCCTGGACGAAGGAGCCCGCACTCCACCCGAGCGCCCCTGCGCTCAGGGTCAGGCCGGCCGTCCCCGGGCTGATGTCACGGGAGCTGACGAGCATGAGCGGGATGAAGGCCTCGGTCCCGAAGAACGCGACAGTGACGAAGCCGCGCGTGGCGATAATGCTCGGCAGTCCCCGCCGCAGGACAAGCGTGCCCCTCGGCAGGAGGGCGGGGAGCACGAGGAGGGCGACGACGACGCCCGCCACTGCGAGGCTCACCAGTCCGACCACTGTCGACGCGCCGGGATCCTCGGTGTCCGCGAGATGGACGAGCGACCACTGCGCGGCGAAGACACCGGCGGCCAGCGCGAGCCCGCGCAGGGTACGGGCCTTCGCCGGTCCGGCGTCGGCTGCGTCGACCGGACCGAGCTCCCTCGTCTTCGGCCAGACGATGACGACCGCCGCGAGCACGATCGGCACGACACCGAGGAAGACCCAGCGCCAGCCGAGGTGCTCGGTCACGAATCCCGCCACCACCGGGCCGATCAGCGCGGGCAGCACCCAGGCGGCCGCCAGCCAGCCGAAAACCACGGGCCGCGCTTTCTCGGGGAACGACCGTCCGATCACGACGTACACCGCGACGATCATGAAGCCGCCGCCGAGCCCCGAGATGGCGCGGCCCACCGTCACGAGCCAGAAGGCGGGTGCGGCACCCGCGGCGAGCAGTCCGAGGACCATGAGACCCAGACCCACGGCGAGGGCCGGTCGGGGCCCTCGGCGGTCACACCACGAACCGGCGACGACGGTACCGAGCAGCGACGCCGTCAGGTACATCGAGAAGGCCAGGCCATAGCTGGCCTCACCCGAGAGTTCGCGCGCCACCGACGGCATGGCGGTCACGACGGCCATCGCCTCGAAGGCCGCGCACGTGATGATCGCCAGGATCCCGATGGTCAGGGGTCGCAGCTCGGGCGACATCGCCCCACCGGTCGCCCCGGCGGACGCCTTCGCAGTCTTGCTCATGTCACCTCGGGTTCGGGTCGGGGCACTTCCCGTCTCCGGGGATGGGGTGCTCCTGTGGCGCGCGGAAGGGGCGCCGGCACAGGGCCGACGCAGTGTGGCGCGCCGGTCAGGCGCCCGCGGTCAGTCCTTCGGCTTGTCGTTGCCCGGGCGGAGACCGTTGTAGATCTCCTTGCACTCGGGACACACGGGGAACTTCTCGGGATCGCGCCCGGGGGTCCACACCTTGCCGCAGAGTGCGATCACGGGCTCGCCGGTGAAGGCCGACTCCATGATCTTCTCCTTGCGGACATAGTGCGCGAACCGCTCTGCGTCGCCGGGCTCGACCTCCTGGCGGACTTCCTCGCGCTCGATGGTCGCAGTCGAACCGCCGGTGCCGGGATCGCGCGGATCGTTCTCGAAGGGATCAGCAGGCATAGTCATGATGCCAGTCTATCGTCCGGTCCCCACGGCCTCGGGGAGCCTTTCGCCACAGGAACCTCCGGCGGCCGTACGCTTCCCGTACCTCCGATCCAGGACAAAGGACCGTGGAGCACCCCGATAATGTCGGTGGCAGGCGGGATAATATCTTCATGAGGACGTCAGCGGAACACGCGAGGGAATTCGATCGGCTTTCCGACCGGATTACCGCGCTGAACGCCGAGAAGGCACGTATCGACGCCGAACTCGCCGCGAGCACGGAGGAACTGAGAAAAGTCTTCGAAGAGAAGATGATGGACCATTTCTGGCCCGGCCAGCCCGGTCCACACCGCACCAACCTCGCCGATACAACCACCGCCACGGAAATCGCGTGCCTGTTGCGTATCTCCGAACGCACAGCGCACCGCCTCGTCCAGTATTCAGCCCTGCTGGTCAACTACCACCCCAGAACCCTCACCGCCCTCCGCGATGGAGCGATCTCCTGGCCCCATGCCACCACGCTCCTCCACGAGTACCTCGGTCTGCCCCACCCTGCGGCGGCCCGCCTGGAAGAGGCCCTCCTGCCGATCGCCGCGGACACCACGGTGCCCCGCCTGAGCTATCGGGCCCGGCGGCTCCGCGCCCAGCTCCACCCCGAAGCGCTCGAGGAGCGCGCCCGCACCGCGGAGCAGGGACGGCGCGTGGACTTCGAGGCGGCGGACGACGCCATGGCCTGGCTCCACGTCCACCTCCCGGCAACCGACGCCGCCGCCATCGATGCCCGACTCACCTACACGGCCCGCACCCTCCAGACCTCCACCGAACACCGGACGCTCCCACAGCTGCGCGCCGACGTCCTCACCGATCTGCTCCTGAGCGACGCCGGATGCGCGGCCCACACGGACCGGCCCGGTTCCGACACTGTGACAGCCGACGATGCCATCGCCGATGCTGCCGCCGGCGGGTACCGGGTCCGGGCACACATCAACGTCACCGTCCCGGTCCTGACCCTGCTCGGCGTCGACGACGCCCCGGCGGATCTCGAGGGCTACGGTCCCGTTCCGGCAGACATCGCCCGTCGGCTCGCCGCGCACGCGCCCTCGTTCACCCGACTCCTCACCCATCCGGAGACGGGGGCCGTCCTCAGCGTCGGGCGCAGCACCTACTCCGTCCCCTCGGACCTGAAGAAGTGGTTGCGGGTGCGCGATCGCACCTGCCGACACC
The DNA here is from genome assembly GCF_054511075.1 of Arthrobacter sp. TMS2-4. Classification (NCBI taxonomy): domain Bacteria; kingdom Bacillati; phylum Actinomycetota; class Actinomycetes; order Micrococcales; family Micrococcaceae; genus Arthrobacter; species Arthrobacter sp. TMS2-4. The sequence goes on along the minus strand of NZ_JBTNDI010000001.1, from coordinate 533,903 downwards.
CCGGGTGCGGTATCCCCGCGGCCCGCTGCGAACTGGACCACACCACCCCGTGGTCCCGCGGCGGACCCACTAGTCACGATAACCTCGCTCACCTGTGCCGCAGGCACCACATGCTCAAGAGCGAAGGCATATGGCGTTACCACCAGCCCACTCCGGGCACCCTCGTGGCCACCTCACCCGCAGGTCGCACCTACGCCTGCGATCCGGAGCCCCCGCCCTTCTGACCGCCACCACGCATGCCGCGCAGGAGAACGCCGCCTGGTCAGCGGGTGGGGGCTTCGCAGCCGATCCCTTGCGGATTCTCGAGGCAGTTCTCGCTCACGTTGTGCCCCCTGGTACGCCAGATACTCATGAGGTGTGGCGCAGACACGACCGCCGCCTCACCGGCGACCGGCTGGAACGGGCCTCCGTCCACCGAATAGTCGCCGGCGAAGAACGTGGTCAGCGTCAGTTCGAAGTCTCCGGTGTGGGTGTACTGGTGACTCGTGGGTGTCCGGGTGTCGAAGGCGGCCCCGTCCACGGGACCTCCCGGGGTGGTCGTCGTGGCGCTGGTGCCGTCACCGTAGTCCCACTGATAGGACACCGGGCGGGCCTTGAGGACGATCGCGGCGTCCTGGAACTCGAAGGTGAACTCCTGCTCCTGCGCATGCGCGTAGATGTTGGAGTGGGCGTTCCTGAGCCCGAAGTTCGACGGCTGAGACACGATGGTCGCCGCGAGAACGGGTTGCTTCTGGAACTCCTCGAGGGTGATCACGATCGGTGCTTCTTCGGGGACCTCCGCGCCCTCGACCGGCGGAGTCGGTGGTTCACCGGGATACATGCAGGATGACCTCCCCGTCGGAGTCTGCGTGGCCGGTTGCACGCTGTTGTCGATCTCGATCCAGTTGACGAGGATGCCGTCGTCCTGGGCATCGCACTGGGCGTCCATACGAGGGCACGTCGCGGGGTCCAGAGCACTCCCGGCCCCGGCGGTGCAGGCGCGGACATAGGTGTAGGTGATGTTGCTGGCTTGAGGCAGTACGGCCGACGTCGAGTCGAGCACCGAGTTTCTAGTGGCTGGCTTACCCATCTGAACGCTTCGTTTCCCGGACACAGCCGAGAACGACCCTTCCGATACAAAGGCGTTGGGCGGATCTCCTTGTTCCAAAGCGCTGGCTGGAGCGGAAATAGCTTGGATTGCGGCCAATATGACGATGAGAATGCCTGTGCCAACCGCACTCATTGGGTACCCTCGGGCTTCCCAAAGTCGAGCATCAACCATCCGTCCGTGGTGAAGGTCGCGAATATAACGTCCACAACTGGATCGGGGGCCTGATCCGTTCGAATAGCAACGCCGCTGCTGTCGTAGAAGGTAATGTCGGATTGCCCGTTAGTTACGAAAGCTTGGATTGAACTTTGTGTATTCAATTCGAAGTCGGTGCCAAAGTCGCTCATCACGAAAGCACCGCCGCTAATATAACGGCCGTTGGCATAGATGTCCTGAACGATTTCTTTGTACTTGGCGCAGGTGCGGCAGCCAGGATCAGTCACGGCTTCGAACGGGGCCCAGTCGTTCGTCTCGTAGCCGTACGAGAACAGTTCGAGCCAGTACTCCGTGAAGGCCTCGAGCCCTTCGACCGTGTTCTCGTCGGCGAGCGCCGGCTTCACCGGAACGGGGATGTTGGTGGCCGGACCGGCCGAGGACGCGGGTGATGGTTCAGGGGCAGCGGAGGGCGTGGCCGAAGGGCTCGGGGCCTCGGAGATCGTGGGCGCCGCCGAGGACACCAGCGGGGCGGAGGTCCGGCCCGGCGCGGCGTCTGCATCGTTCTGGCATCCGGTCAGGAGCAGCAAGGCCGCAGCGGCTCCGGCAAGGATCGGTACGGCTCGTCGACGGTCCTCTGCACGCACAGGAAACATGCAACTCCCCCATCACTTCGCCAGTCCCGCCGGAATGGGGCTCAGCATAGCCCGATGGACTCAGGCGGCTGAAGGTTATGCACAGCGCAGGACACCGATAGGACTACTCGACCCGTTCCACCCTTGTCAGGCGGCTACGCCGAGCTTATGGTTCGCGCGGACCACGTCCGATCGATGCCTCAGCGGTTCGCCGAGACCGCCAGCAGCAGTTCGGGGGCCCTGCGGTCGTACCACCGGCCTCCGGTCCTGATACCGACCACCAGGAGGGCCCCGCCGAGGATCACCCCGACCAGCAGACCGAGCCAGCCGAACAGCGCGTCCCCGGTCACGAAGTAGACGATCGTGAGGACGATCTCGGGCAGCGCCAGCAGCAGCATGACGATCCAGCCGATGAACTGCACGGCGAACATCACGAAGTTGGTCCCGGGCGGCGTCTTGAAAGCGCTCTCACCCGGGATCGGCACGTTGTAGGTGTATCGGGCAGACACGACGCTCGACAGCCCCGTCCCCGTCAGCAGGAGACCGATCGACAGCCCCAGCATCACCGGCAGGTCCTCGAGCCGACCCGCGACCCATAGCGGAGCCACGGTGAACAGCAGGGTGGTCGGCAGCGCGAACACCAGGAGTGCGAGCGCCCGGCCGAGGCGGTCGTCCTGTCCTCCGACCCCCGTCGAGAGGTGCAGGCTGAACGCCGTGTTGTCGTAGGAGATGTCGGCGGAGATGGACCAGGCCAGCATGAACGCCGTGATGGGACCGAGGAACGCGAGAGCCGCGCCCTCGGTACCACCCGAGATGACCAGCAGCACGGCGATGAGCGGGATGGCCACGAGGGACGCGAAGTAGCGGGGATCCCGCTGCCAGTAGGTCAGGGCCCGAGCGGCCACGGCACCCGCAGGCGTGGCGGGGAACCGGCCGAACCAGCCCAGGTTCCCGCCGGCCCGCTTGGTCACCGCATTGTAGGGAGGAGTGACCAGGGCGTGGCTGAGGCTGCGGCTCCACAGCAGGAGGAACAGCCCCAGTGTCCCGAGCCCGATCAGGAACCGGAGCGCCGCGATCCCGGCAGCGCCGGCCGCAACGTCGGCGGGCGCGGCCCAGAGCGCGCCCAGCGGCGTCCAGGCGAGGACGTCCGCCAGCGTGGCGGCGAAGGCGGGAGAATTCTGGAACCCCGCCGTCACCCCCGCGATGATCGGTCCGAGGAAGATCAGCGGGATGAAGGCCACGATGCCGTTGATGTCCTTGAACCTGCGGGAGCCGGTCATGGAGGACACCGCCGTCGTGACCAGGCGTGAGGCCACGACGCACAGCAGGACGGCCACGAGGCCGCACACCAGCGCGGTCGCCGCCGCGGCCGGGTACCGGATCCACGTGAGCACCTGCGCCAGCGCGGCGATGAGGGTCACGATGCCCGGGATGCCCAGGAGTCCGCCCAGCACGAGCCCCGCGAGGAGCTGCCGCCGCGGGATGGCGAAGGTCACGAACCGTGCGGGGTCGAGGGTCATGTCGATGCCGGTCGCGGCGATGGGGATCACGATCCAGCCGAGGACGGCCGCAGATCCACCGAGAACGAGGACGGTCCGGATGAAGTCGGGGTCGGCCGCACCGAGGAACACGAGCCCGACGACGACCGTCCCCAGGATGCCGAGCCCGTACAGCCCACCGAGGATCAGGCCGACCAGTTGGGCGGTGCTCCGCCTGAGCGAATTGCGCAGGAGGAGGAGCTTCAGCTTCAGGAGGTCCGCAACCACGACAGCCCCTCCGACGTGTTGCGACCGCCCACGAGTTCCACGAAGCGGTCCTCGAGCGTCGCGTCACCGCGGACCTCGTCGATCGTCCCCGCGGCGAGGACCGTGCCGGCAGCGATGACGGCCACGTGGTCGCACATGCGCTGCACGAGGTCCATGACGTGGCTGGAGACGATCACCGATCCGCCGGACTCCACATAGCCGGCCAGGATGTCGCGGATGTTCGCCGCGGAGACCGGATCGACCGACTCGAACGGCTCGTCGAGGACGAGCAGCCGGGGCGCGTGGATGAGGGCGGAGGCGAGGGCGATCTTCTTCGTCATGCCGGCCGAGTAGTCGACGACGAGCGTGCCGGCGTCGTTCGCCAGATCGAGGGCACGCAGCAGGTCGTCGGTCCGTTCGGCGACCGTCTCCCGGTCCATGCCGCGTAGCAGCCCGGCATAGGTGACCAGCTGCTCGCCCGTCAGCCGGTCGAACAGCCGGACTCCGTCGGGCAGGATCCCCATGAGCTTCTTGGCCTCCAGCGGCCGGGCCCAGACGTCGACGCCGTGGACGAGCGCCTGCCCGAAGTCGGGGCGGAGCAGTCCCGTCGCCATGGAGAGGGTCGTGGTCTTGCCCGCACCGTTCGGCCCCACCAGTCCGTAGAAGGACCCTTGCGGGACCTCGAGATCGACACCGTCGACGGCGATCTTCCCGCCGAATCTCTTGGCCAGCCCGCGGATGCTGAGGGCGGCGCTGCCGGTGTTCCCCCGGGGCTCGTTCTCTGCGGACGGCGACGGCACAGGGGAGTTCATGGTTCAACGCTAGCAACGCGCCGCTCCGCGGCTCGTCATCCCAAAGGAGGAAAGACAGGCGCAGTCAGTAGGCCCCGGCACGCTCGTACTGCGGCGCGGGCACCAGCTCGTGTCCGAGCTCCTGGGCGGCACGCATCCACCAGTGCGGATCGCGCAGGGCTGCCCTCGCGATGAGCACGACGTCGGCCCGACCACCACGGATGATCTGCTCCGCCTGGTGCGGATCGTCGATGAGGCCGACGGCGCCGGTCGGCACGCCGGAGGACCGCACCTCCTCGGCGAGTGGTACCTGGTAGCCCGGCCCCACGGGGATGGCTGCGCCCGGGACCGCTCCGCCGGAGGAGACGTCCACGAAGTCGACGCCCTCCTCGGCTGCCCGCTTCGCGAGCCGCGCGGAGGTGTCGCCGTCGAGCCCGCCCTCGGTCCAGTCGGACGCCGAGACGCGCAGCAGGAGCGGCATGCCCTCCGGGATGGAACGGCGGACCGCCCGGACGACCTCGAGCGTGAGCCGGAAACGGGCCTCCTCCGAGCCGCCCCAGCCGTCGGTCCGGGTGTTGACCAGGGGCGAGAGGAACTGGTGCAGCAGGTAGCCGTGCGCGGCGTGGATCTCCAGTGTGTCGAAGCCCGCGTCGACGGCGAGCGCCGCGGCGGCGCCGAAGTCACGGATGACCTGCTGGATGTCCTCCTCCGTCATCGCACGTGGCGCGGTGTAGCCGTCGAACGCCTCATCCGTGGGTCCGAGGGTCTGCCAGCCACCCTCGGCCTCCGGCACGGAACCCCGCTTGCCGCTGAACGGCCAGTAGGTCGAGGCCTTCCGCCCGGCGTGTGCCAGCTGCACCGCCGTCTTCGTGCCGACGGCGCTGTGCTCGTGGACGAAATCGTTGATCCGACGCCACGCGTGCGCCTGCTCCGGGGTGTAGAGGCCGGCGTCGCGCGGACTGATCATGCCCTCGGCGCTCACCGCCGCCGCCTCGGTGATGATGAGCGCCGCCCCGCCGAGTGCGAACTGCCCGAGGTGCACGAGGTGCCAGTCGGTCGGCACACCGGCGGCACCGTCGGGGTCGCACGAATACTGGCACATCGCCGCGACCCAGCCGCGGTGCGGCAGATCGAGGGATCGCAGGGTCATCGGATGGAACAGGCCGGCCGTACCGGTCGGGGCAGCTGCGGGGGTCATCGTGGTCCTTCGGAAGAGCGGGTGGGCGCGGGCGCACCCATTGGAATGCCTAGAACAGGGCGCGGGCCAGCGCGCCGCGGGCCTTCGTCACCCGCGGGTCGGTGCCGCCGACGACGTCGAACAGTTCCAGCAGCCGCTTGCGCGCCACGTCCCGGTCCTCGCCGGCAGTCCTACCGATGAACGCGACGATGCGGCTGAAGGCGTCCTCCACGTGGCCGCCCGTCAGGTCCAGGTCGGCGACGGCCAGCTGGGCCTCCACGACATCGGGCTCGTCCGCCCCGCGCCGGCGGGCCTCGCCGGCGTCGAGATCCTGGACGCGCTCCATGAGTTCCACCTGCGCGAGGCCGACCTTCGCATCGGCGTCGGCCGGCTGCTCGGCGAGCGCGCGGCGGTAGGCGGCCGCGGCAGCACCGTAGTCGCCCCGCTCGATCGCGTCGAACGCCTCCTGGTGCAGGGGCGGCAGGGGCGGCTCCTCGGCGTCGGCCGGGCCGGGCTGGGAGCCGTCGTTGAGCGTCCCGGTCACGCCGTTCGCCTCGGCGACCTTCATGAGCTCGTCGAGGTAGGCGAGGATCTGCTGGTCCGGGAGGGCGCCCTCGAAGAGCGGGACCGGCTGGCCCTTGACCACGGCGACGACGGTCGGGGCGCCCTGAGCCTGGAAGGCCTGCCCGATCTGAGGCTGCGCCTGGAGGTCGACGTTGGCGAGCAGGATCCGCCCGTCGAACTCGACGGCGGCCGCCTCGAGCACCGCCGTGACCTGGGTGGACTGGTCACTATAGGTGGCGCGGAGGTTCACGATCACGGGTACCTGCGACGAGAGCTGCACGAGTTGCGGGAAGGTCTGTTCCGTCACCTCGACGACGTACGGGCTCGGCGCCGCGGCGGCCTGCCGGGCCGCGGCGGGGCGTGAGGCCGCATCCGCGCGGGCCTTGAGGGCGGAGAGGTCCACCGCTCCGCGCAGGTTCATGCTCGACGGCGGGATTCCGCCCCGCTGTGCTGGTGTGGACAATGCTCTGCCTTTCTGTGGCTGCTGCTGGTCGATACCGGGGGTGCGGGTCAGCGGAGGGTGGCCGACAGCAACTGCTGGGCGGCGCCGATGACCCGGATCTTATCCTCGCTGCCTGCGGGCGGTACGTACATCATCACGGCCTCGCCGTAATTGACGTCGATGCCCTTCCCGCTCGTGGTCTTGCCCGTCAGCGACTGGTACACCGTGTCCCTGAGGTCGATGGTGTCGCCGCGGGACTTCGGGACGCTGGAGTAGGTGTGGGTGAGGTAGCCGAAAACCATGGCCCCTCCGTCGCCGGTCATGAGTGCGTGCGTCCGGTCCTCCTGCGCCGTGTGCGTGAAGGTGATCTTCGCGGCCCTGTTGCCGGGATCCGCGACGACGTCGTCCTGGAACCGGGTGATCGCCTCGGCGAACGAGTTCGTCTCGAACGTCTCCGCGTTCGGGCCCGTCGGCTTCGTGAGGAAGTCGGCGATCGCCGCGACGCCGGCCTGCGGCGCACTCGCGAGGGCTCCCGGATCATCGAGCGGCACGGGGCCGCTGGCGCCCGGGACCGGCGGCGAGGGGAACGTGCTGCCCGGCAGCATCTGCACGGCGGAGGTCAGCCGGTAGTTCTCGCGGGGCGCCTCCTGGACCAGCAGGAGCGCCTGCGGCACGGGATTGCCCTCCCCCTGTGTCAGGGCGATGACCGTCCGGGGCCACTCCGTACCCGTGGGGACCATGTCCAGCAGGATCGGCGACGCGGCCACGGCCACGGGCGCGGCAGCCTCCTTGTCCTTGGCACGCACGGCGTAGGCGCCGGTCCGGAGGTCGAGTGCTGCGCCGTCGACCCGGGGGGCGAGGAGCTTCGCGTCGGAGGCGGCATCGGCGTCGGCCACCGTCGAGGCGACGGCACCGAGGATGCGCTCGAGCTGCACGTCGAGGACGACAGGCGGCCCGCTCGCCTTGCTGCCCGCCGACGGGGCACCCTTGACGGCCCCCGACGAGGCGCTGGAGGAGGCGCTGGAGGACGGCACCGGTGACGGCGTCGTCGCCAGCGAGGGACTGATGCCCAGGAGGGAACCGGACCCCACGAGGCCCGAGACGAGGAGCACGGCGCCGGGAGCGGCGACCCGGGAGGCTCCGCCGGCGGACCCGGCGGACCCGGCGGAACCGGCGGACCCGGCGGAACCGCCGGAAGCGGCGTGGCGGCGCGCGTAGGCGCGCGTGCCCTCGACGGGTTCGGGCCGGTGTCCGTTCCGGGGGCGGCGCGGCGAGATCAGGAGGAGCGCGATGCCGAGGACGACGGCGAGCGCGCCGCCGATGATGAGCGGTAGCGCGAAGGGTGTGGACTGGTTGTTCGGGGTGGTGACGGACACCGTGGTGGGGGCGGGCGACTCGCCGTCGGCCGCGAGCAGGAGGGCCCAGTCTCCCTGCGTGGGCTCGCTCCACCGGTAGGTCAGCGATCCGTCCCCGGGTTCCTCCGCGATCCACAGATCGCTGCCCCGCGGATCGGGGACGGTGGCCTCGCCCGGCGTGAAGGTGGAGTCCAGCGTCTCCTCACCGGGCCCGGTGACGCTCAGGTGCGCCGCGTCGCCCACCCAGGCGTCGACGTCGGACGCCCGCCCGACGGCGAGGGTGAAGGGGCCGTCGGCCTCGACCGTCACCTCGACCGGGCCATCGGCGTTGCCCCGCACACCGGGCTCGATCACCGTGACCGGTCCGGCCTCGGCGTCCTGCGCGACACCGGCGGTGACGGTCTCGGCAGGAGCCCAGACCGTCACCTGCCCGATGCCGAGGAGCATCAGCAGAAGCCCTGCGACGATGATCGATACTGCTGTCTTCACGCGCACTGGTTGCCTATCGTTGTCCGTGACGGCGGACCGCGTGGCCCCTTCCGCTCCGATTCCGCTTCGATTCTGCTCCGACGGTTCGGCGCGGCGACGCGTGCCGCTGCGGGACCACTCAGGAATAGTTCTTCAATGGTAACGACAATCGTCCCGACCGATCCGGGCGGGCACACCCTGGCCGTCGGTCGTCAAGGATCCGGCCTCGGGAGCCCGGCTGTTAGTGTTTCGCTAGTCCTCCCTCCCGCGGCCGGACGCCGCGCAGCTGAAAGCAGAGCCCTCCGTTGACAGACCCCCAGGACGTCCCGCTCGACCAGCCGCTCCCCCGGCCCGCGTCGGCCGCGAACGGCAGCGACGGACGGCCCTCCGAGGACCCGGTTCGGCCGGTCGAACGGTCGTCGGCGTGGCGTTCCCTCTACCGCCTCGTGCGTGACTCGCTCCCGGCCGCCCGGCCACGCCCGCGCTTCGAGTTCCCGCCGGAGGTGGAGCCGGCCGATATCGCGGTCGACCAGAACGTGTCCCTGGCCGACGAGCGCCTGAAGTTCGGCGGCAACGACGCCCCGACCATGCGCGCGCACCCCATCCACTTCGGTTTCATGATGAGTGTCGGCGTCGGTCTCGCCCTGCTCGCCTTCTTCATCATCACCAACGTCGGCCAGCTCCTCGTCTGGATCGGGGCAGCGCTCTTCATCGCCCTCGGCCTGGACCCGATCGTCCGCTGGTTCGAGACGAGGTACGTTCCGCGGCCCGCCGGGATCGCCGTCTCCTTCTTGCTCCTCATCGGCATCGTGGTCGGGTTCTTCGCGCTGCTCATCCCGACGATCGTGAACCAGACCTCGCAGATCGTCGATCGGGCACCGGGCTACGCCCGTACTTTCCTCAACTCCGAGTTCTTTCTCGGCGTCGACCGGCAGTTCCAGGTCCGCGAGCGTGTCAGCTCCGAGATCGACAAGTTCTTCGCCAACAGCGAGGCCGTGGGCGGCATCTTCGGCGGCGTCCTCGGGGTGGGGACCGTGATCGTCAGCGGGCTCTTCGGCGCGCTGGTGATCCTGGTCCTCGCCCTCTACTTCCTCGCGTCCCTGCCTGGCATGAAGAAGTGGGCCTATCGGCTGGCTCCCCGCTCCCGCAGGCCCCGTGTCGAGGTGCTCTCGGAGGAGATCACCCGCAGTGTCGGCCTCTACGTCATCGGGCAGGCGTGCGTGGCGTTGCTCAACGGCACGTTCGCGTTCATCGTGATGTCGATCGCGGGCATCCCGTTCTCCGTGCTGCTGACCTTCGTGGTCGTGCTCCTGGCCTTCATCCCGCTGATCGGCGCAGCGACCGCGGCCGTCCTCGTCTCCCTGATCGCCCTGACCGTGGGCTGGCAGACCACCCTGCTGTTCGCCATCCCGTATGTGGCCTACCTGCAGTTCGAGGCGTACTTCATCTCCCCGCGGATCATGCAGCGCGCCGTCGCGGTGCCCGGCTCCGTCGCGGTGATCGCGGTCATCGCCGGCGGCACCCTCCTCGGGGTGCTCGGCGCGCTGATCGCCATCCCGACGGCGGCCGCCGCGATGCTGCTGCTCAAGGAAGTATTCATCGCCCGCCAGGACCGCAACTAGCGGGCCGGGCGCGTCCGCGATCGGAGGTCAGCTCGCCGCCACCGCGGACGGCGCGACGGCGGCCGGGCCCGACCACTCGGTCGGCAGCGGACGATCCATGTCGGGGCGAACGACGCCGACGATCTCGTCGAGCGCGCGCGCCGCGTACTTCTCCCCCACCCAGAGGTGTTTCGCGCCGTCCACACCCGTGAGCTCGGCCTGCGGCACACGGGAGAACCGGGCGGCGGCCGCCTCCGGCACCAGGTAGTCGTCGAACTCCGGCACCAGTACCTTCAGGGGCAGTCCGCTGGCACCCCAGGCGTCCAGATCCGCGTCGTCCGCCCGGTGCAGCGGGGGCGACAGCAGGATGGCCCCCTCGATGTGCTCCGCGACCGGGTCCTGGGCGCCGTACTTGAGGCACAGCTCGGTGCCGAAGGACCAGCCCACGAGCCAGATGTGGTGCAGGCCCTGCGCCACCACCCAGTCGACCGCCGCCTGGAGGTCCAATCGCTCGCCGTCCCCGCCGTCGAACGTCCCGTCACTGCAACCGCGCGGCGAGCACGTGCCGCGCGTGTTGAAGCGGAGGACGGCGATGTCCGCGAGGGCGGGCAGGCGGAAGGACGCCTTCCGGTAGACGTGGGAGTCCATGAAGCCGCCGTGCGTGGGCAGAGGGTGGAGTGTCACGAGCGTCGCCCTGGGGGGACGCCCGCCGGCCGGCGCGGAGAACTCCCCCACGAGCGTCAGCCCGTCCGCGGTATGCAGCTCGATCTCGCGCCGATCGGCGGGAAGCACCGTGGAGGCGCGGATCTCGATCGGATCGTGGCTGGTGGAGTAGGTGTAGTCGGTGGTGTCGCTCGCCATGTCCCCAGTCTAGGTCGGCGATCCCGGGGGCGGCTCGCCGCGTCAGTAGCGGAAGCTGCGCGTCTGCCAGCAGCGCACGTGCCAGTGCCGGCGCTCGGCGAGTGCTGTCTGCGGACCGAACAGCGAATCCTCCCGCCAGACGACGAGGTGCGCGATCCCCGGCGGGATGAAGGAATGGCAGCCCGGACAGGTGTAGGTCTTCGCGGCGTTCCGTTCCGTGATGCGGCGCACGGACCACTCGCCGTCGGGCGCGCTCTCACGGGCGGGAATGCCCGCCCGTGCGCGCTCGAGGTCCAGTTCGGGCGGCGGGGTCCATTTGCTCCGCGCACCACCACCGGGCCGGCTGGGTCGGTTGGAACGGGGCACCGTTCCAGTCTGCCATCCGGTCGGCGCCCCGGTCCGTTCCCCGGAGCGAATCATGCCCCGCGCACTCCGCCCGGTAGAGTCGTCCCCGTGCGTCTCGTCATTGCCCGTTGCTCCGTCGACTACATCGGCCGCCTCCGGGCCCATCTGCCCCTGGCCACCCGGCTCCTCATGGTGAAGGCGGACGGCTCCGTGCTGGTGCACTCCGACGGGGGTTCCTACAAGCCCCTGAACTGGATGAGTCCGCCCGCCAACCTGCGCGTGAGCGCGCCCGACGACGCCGACCGCGCCGAGGGCATCACCGAGGTGTGGACGGTGCAGCACGCCAAGAGCGACGACCGGCTCGTCATCAACATCCGCGAACACCTGCACGACTCCGCCCACGACCTCGGCGTGGACCCCGGACTCGTCAAGGACGGCGTGGAGGCCGACCTCCAGCGCCTCCTCGCCGAGCAGATCGAACTGCTGGGGGCAGGCTTCACCCTGATCCGGCGCGAGTACATGACGGCCATCGGGCCCGTGGACATCCTCGCCCGCGACGCCGAGGGCCGCACCGTGGCCATCGAGCTGAAGCGACGGGGGGACATCGACGGCGTCGAGCAGCTCACCCGCTACCTCGAGCTGCTGAACCGCGACCCGCTCATGTCCCCCGTGCGTGGTGTGTTCGCCGCCCAGCAGATCAAGCCCCAGGCGCGGGTCCTCGCCACGGATCGCGGCATCGACTGCCTGACGCTGGACTACGACGCCATGCGCGGCGTCGACGACAGCGCGTCCCGCCTGTTCTGAGCAGGCTTCTAGGGCGGCCGCCCGCAGCCCCCTAGACTCGGACCATGGCCCTCTCGAGCAGAACGCCCACTGCCCTGTCCGGACGAATGGTCACCGCTGCGGGGATCATCGATGACGGCGTCCTGCGATGGCAGGGCTCGCGGATCACCGAGGCCGGCACGGCGCGCGACGGCGCGCCGGCGGAGCAGCTGCCCGAGGGCTACCTCATTCTTCCGGGACTCATCGACCTGCACTGCCATGGCGCAGGCGGAGGTGACTTCACCTCCGGCTCGGACGCCGACATCGCGCGGGCGGCGGACCACCTCCACCGCAGTGGTTCGACGACGGTACTCGCGAGCACGTGCTCGGCGCCGATGACGGATCTCGAGGCCGCCTTCGGCAGGCTCGCGGAGGCTGCGGAGGCGGGGTTGATCGCCGGCATCCATGCAGAGGGGCCGTTCCTGTCGAAGGAACGATGCGGCGCCCATGACCCGGCCTTCCTCATCCTGCCCACCCAGGAGGACGTCTCCCGCCTCGTCACCGCCGGCCGGGGCCACCTCGTCTCGATGACGTACGCGCCGGAGCTGCCCGGCTGCGACGTCCTGGTCTTCGAGCTCGTGACGCACGGGGTGATCCCCTCGCTCGGGCATACGGACAGCTCCACGGAGGAGACGTCGGACGCCCTGGACCTCATCAACGAAGAGCTCGCCTCGACCGGTTTCGCGGGCTTCAGCGGACGCCCGACGGCGACCCACCTGTTCAACGCGATGCCCGTGATGCATCACCGCTCGCCAGGCCCGGTCCCCCTGCTCCTGCAGAGGGCACGCGCCGGGGAGATCGCCGTCGAGCTCATCGCCGACAACGTCCACCTCCACCCGGAGACCGTTCGGATGGCCTTCACGATCGCTGGCTCCGAGAACATCTGCCTGGTGAGCGACTCGACCGCCGCAGCGGGCTGCACCTCCGGGGAGTACCGCCTCGGGCAGGCCCCCATCGCCGTCGTCGACGGCGCGGCCGTCATCACGGCGACGGGAGTCCTCGCCGGAGGTGCCGGCAGTCTCCTGGACATCGTCCGGTGCACCGTCGAGGCGGGTGTCGACGTCGTCGACGCGGTGCGCGCCGCGACCTTCGTGCCCGCGATCGTCCTGGGGATCGGAGACGAGGTGGGCAGTCTGCGCGGCGGGCTGCGCGCCGACGCCGTCGTGGTCTCGCCCGATCTTCAGCTCAAGGGCGTGCTGCGCAACGGGACCTGGGTCAGGCCCCTCGAGGACTGACGGCGGCAGTGTCCGGGTGGCCTCCGGCCTGGGGTCAGCGCCAGGTGCCGATACCGATGACCGGCCCGGCCTCGATCCAGGAGGAGAGGCCGGCGTACACGTCGTAGCGCATGGCGAGGTCGAACGTCTCACCCTCATGGGAGAGCTGGACGATGATCGCACCCGGCTGGATGCGCACGCGTTCGGCCTCCGTGGGCGCACGCCACCCCTCGACCTCGAGGGAGCTGCGGAGGAACCGGAACCTGGGGATGGGGCTCAACGACAGCAGGCTGAGCCACTCCAGATGATTGTCCGTATAACGACAAACCCCCACCCGCCATCCCTTGGGAGGGAGGCGGATGGAGGCGTCGAACGTGCCGAGGGCACGATTGAGCTGATAGCGGCGGAGGAGGAATGCTCCGATCACCAGCACGAGCAGGCCGAAGACGACTGCAAGGCAGATGAACGTCACACCCAGTGCCTCCATGCTGGGAGGCCTAGTCGGATTCCGGAGTCACCGAACCGCCGACCTTGGCGTTGTCCGCCACGATCACGACGCGGTTGGAATCGACCGAGAAGAACCCTCCGTCCACGCCGACCACGAGGCGTTCGCCGCTGACGGGCTCCACCGAGAGCTCGCCCGCTTCGAGGATCGCCAGGATCGGGGCGTGTCCGGGAAGGATACCGATCTGCCCGTTCGCCGTGCGTGCGTTGACCTTGCGTGCCGCACCCGACCACACGAAGTGGTCGGCCGCGACAACTTCGACCTCGAGTTCGCCCTGTGATGCCATGGGCGTTACTTCCCGGTCTGGTCTTGGATCTTGGCCCACTGGCGCTCGACGTCATCGAGCCCGCCGACGTTGAAGAACGCCTGCTCCGCGATGTGGTCGAGGTCGCCGTTGCAGATCGCCGAGAAGCCCTCGATGGTGTCCTTGATGGAGACCGTCGAACCCTCGACGCCGGTGAACTGCTTGGCGGTGTAGGTGTTCTGCGAGAGGAACTGCTGGATGCGGCGCGCACGCGCGACGACGACCTTGTCCTCCTCGCTGAGCTCGTCGATACCGAGGATCGCGATGATGTCCTGCAGCTCCTTGTTCTTCTGCAGGATCTGCTTCACGCGCACGGCCGTGTTGTAGTGGTCGTGGCCGATGTACTGCGGGTCCAGGATGCGCGAGGTCGAGGCGAGCGGATCCACGGCCGGGTACAGGCCACGGGACGCGATCTCGCGGGAGAGCTCGGTGGTCGCATCGAGGTGCGCGAAGGTGGTCGCGGGAGCCGGGTCGGTGTAGTCGTCGGCGGGCACGTAGATCGCCTGCATCGAGGTGATCGAGTGGCCCTTGGTCGAGGTGATGCGCTCCTGGAGGAGACCCATCTCGTCGGCCAGGTTCGGCTGGTAGCCCACGGCGGACGGCATGCGGCCCAGCAGGGTCGACACCTCGGAGCCCGCCTGGGTGAACCGGAAGATGTTGTCGATGAAGAGCAGCACGTCCTGGTTCTGCACGTCGCGGAAGTACTCCGCCATGGTCAGGGCCGAGAGTGCCACGCGGAGGCGCGTTCCGGGCGGCTCGTCCATCTGGCCGAAGACGAGCGCGGTGTCCTTGAGGACGCCCGCCTCCTCCATCTCGACCCAGAGGTCGTTGCCCTCGCGGGTACGCTCTCCGACGCCGGCGAACACCGACGTGCCGCCGAAGTTGCGGGCCACACGCGTGATCATCTCCTGGATGAGCACGGTCTTGCCGACACCGGCGCCGCCGAACAGGCCGATCTTGCCACCCTTGATGTACGGCGTCAGGAGGTCGATGACCTTGATGCCGGTCTCGAGCATTTCCGTCGATCCCTCGAGGGACGCGAAGCTCGGGGGCTTGCGGTGGATCGGCCAGCGCTCCGTGATCTCCAGTTCGGATTCCTCGACGTCGAGCGGCTTGCCCAGGACGTTGAAGATGTGTCCCTTGACGCCGTCACCGACGGGCACCGAGATCGCCGATCCGGTGTCCTGCACCACGGTCCCGCGGACGAGGCCGTCGGTGGCCTGCAGCGAGATGGCGCGCACGAGGTTGTCACCGAGGTGCTGCGAGACCTCGAAGGTGATCATGCGCGTCTCACCGCTGAGGGTGACCTCGGTGGTGAGGGCGTTGTACATTGCGGGGATTGCGTCGGCCGGGAACTCGACGTCGACAACCGGGCCGATGACACGTGCAATACGGCCGGTGGCGCCGGGGGCAACTGAGTCCGTACCGTGTTCAACAGTCTGGGCAGTCATCTCTCTCACTTCATTTACGTAGATGGCGTGGAAACAAGTCTAGCTGTGCACCCGGCACCCTCGAGGGCCCGGATGGGGAGGCGGGTCAGGAGGCGTTCAGTGCGTCCGCACCGGCCACGATCTCCGAGAGTTCCTGGGTGATCTCTGCCTGGCGGGCGGTGTTGCGCAGGCGCGTGTACTTCTTGATGAGCTCCGTCGCGTTGTCGCCGGCGGACTTCATCGCCCGCTGGCGAGCCGCGAGTTCGCTCGCCGCGGCCTGCAGCATGGCAGCGAAGATGCGCGATTCGATGTAGCGCGGCAGCAGGGCGTCCAGGACCTGCTCGGGTTCCGGCTCGTACTCGTACAGCGGCAGGAGGTCGCCCGGCTGGGTCACTTCCTCCTCCACGACCTCGAGCGGGAGCAGGCGCATGACCGCCGGCTCCTGCACGACCATGGAGCGG
This sequence comes from Arthrobacter sp. TMS2-4, assembly GCF_054511075.1. Classification (NCBI taxonomy): domain Bacteria; kingdom Bacillati; phylum Actinomycetota; class Actinomycetes; order Micrococcales; family Micrococcaceae; genus Arthrobacter; species Arthrobacter sp. TMS2-4. The sequence continues at coordinate 517,943 of NZ_JBTNDI010000001.1, read as the reverse complement.
AACTTCGTGTAGACGACGTGGATCTCGTCCACTCCGCCGTCCTCGTAGTCCTTCAGGAAGGCTGCCAGCAGTGCCTCGCCGACCTCGCGGGCCGTGCTGAACTCAGGAGCGTCCGTGGATCCTGTCCAGACCTTCTCGTAGTCGCGGCCGCGGAAGTCGAAGTACACCTGGGCCTTGCGTCCGACCAGGAAGGCGTGGGTCTCCTTGCCCTCCGAACGGAGCGTCTCGAAGAGGCCCTCCGCCTGCTTGAGTGCGCTGGCCGAGTACGACCCGGCCAGCCCGCGATCCGAGGTCATCACCAGGACGGCTGCACGCCGGACCTGACCGTGTTCGGTGGTCAGCGGGTGGTCGATTTCAGACTGCGACGATACGGCCGAAACGGCGCGCGTGATCGCGTTGGCGTACGGCAGAGCCGCCGCGACACGCGAACGCGCCTTGCCGATGCGAGAAGTCGCGATCAGCTCCATCGCCTTGAAGATCTTCCGCGTCGACGTGGTCGAGGCGATCTTCTGGCGGTAGACCCGGATCTGGGCTCCCATTCTTGTCCTTTCCTTCGCCTCCGCTGAGGGAAGCGATCAGGCCAGGGTCCTGCGGCCGGGAGGGGCTTGGCCCCTCCCGGCGAGCAGATCCTCTAGCGCTTCTGTCGAACGATCTTTTCCTGCTCGACCGAATCGGCGTCGATCGCTTCGAATTCCTCGTGACCTGCACCGAAGCCGTCCGCACCGGCCCCGAAGAAGCCCTGCTTGAAACCGGTGATCTGCGTCTTCAGTTCCTCGGCGGTCGAGTCCTCCAGCTTGCCCGTCTGGGCGAGCGTGGTGAGGACCTGCGACTTGTGTCCGAGGTGCTCCAGGAACTCCGTCTCGAAGCGGTTGATGTCCTCTACCGGGACGTCGTCGAGGTACCCGTTGGTACCGGCCCAGATGGACACGACCTGCTGCTCGACCGGCATCGGCGAGTACTGGCCCTGCTTGAGCAGCTCCATCAGGCGAGCACCGCGGGTCAGCTGCTGGCGGGACGCCGCGTCCAGGTCGGACGCGAACATCGCGAACGCCTGCATGTCGCGGTACTGCGCCAGGTCCAGCTTCAACGTGCCCGAGACCTTCTTCATCGACTTCACCTGTGCGGCACCGCCCACGCGGGACACCGACACGCCGACGTCCACGGCGGGACGCTGGTTGGCGTTGAAGAGGTCCGACTGCAGGAAGATCTGACCGTCGGTGATCGAGATGACGTTGGTCGGGATGTATGCCGAGACGTCGTTCGCCTTCGTCTCGACGAGGGGCAGGCCCGTCATCGAACCGGCACCGAGCTCGTCGGAGAGCTTGGCGCAACGCTCCAGCAGGCGGGAGTGCAGGTAGAACACGTCGCCCGGGTAGGCCTCGCGTCCCGGCGGGCGCCGGAGCAGCAGGGACACCGCACGGTAGGCCTCGGCCTGCTTCGACAGGTCGTCGAACACGATCAGGACGTGCTTGCCGCCGTACATCCAGTGCTGCCCGATGGCGGAACCGGCATAGGGGGCGAGGTACTTGAAGCCCGCGGGGTCGGAGGCGGGAGACGCGACGATGGTCGTGTACTCCAGGGCGCCCTTGTCCTCGAGGGTCTGGCGGACGGCGGCGATCGTCGACGCCTTCTGGCCGATGGCCACATAGATGCAGCGCACCTGCTTGTTCACATCACCGGAAGCCCAGTTGGCCTTCTGGTTGATGATGGTGTCGACGGCGATCGCGGTCTTGCCGGTCTGGCGGTCACCGATGATCAGCTGGCGCTGTCCACGGCCGATCGGGATCATGGCGTCGATGGCCTTGAGACCGGTCTGCATGGGCTCGTGCACCGACTTGCGCTGCGTGACGCCAGGAGCCTGGGTCTCGAGCGCACGGCGCCCTTCGGCGACGATCTCGCCGAGGTCGTCGATCGGCTGGCCCAGGGGGTCGACAACGCGGCCGAGGAAGGCGTCACCGACGGGGACCGAGAGGATCTCGCCCGTGCGGTGCACTTCCTGGCCTTCTTCGATCCCGTTGTAGTCACCGAGCACGACGACACCGATTTCGCGGGTGTCGAGGTTCTGGGCGAGTCCGAGCGTGCCGTCCTCGAACCGCAGCAGCTCGTTGGCCATGACCGAGGGAAGACCCTCGACACGGGCAATGCCGTCGCTTGCGGTGGTCACGCGGCCGACTTCGACGCGCTCCGCGTTTCCGGGCTCGTAGGACGCCGCAAAGTCGTTCAACGCACTACGGACGTCTTCGGCGTTGATGGTCAATTCGGCCATCTCAGTCCCTGCTCTCCTGTGTTGTGATCACCATGGGATGCGTGGCGACCGGTGTGTGATTCAGTGGGTGTGGCGCGGATCGGACAAGGCGCGAGCGCCCTATCCCGCCAGCCTGCGGCGAAGTTCGGACAGCCGCGTGATGACGGTCGAATCGACCATCTCGTCGCCCACGTTGACGCGGACTCCGCCGATCAGTGTGGGGTCTACCGTGACGTTGACCTTGAGCTCGCGGTTGTACATGGTGTTCAGACCGGACTCCAGCCGTTCGAGCTGGCTTGCCGTCAGCGGACGGGTGACGCTGACATTGGCGATCCAGCGCTGCTGGCGCGCGGCGACCAGTTCGAGGAACCGTTCGACGAGGATTGCGGGCTTCAACCCGCGCGGCGACCGCACGGCCTGTTCGATGAGGAGCTTGCCGGCGGGCCCTGCCTGGGGCACGAGCTTGAGGCCGAGGACCACCTTCGACTCCGCGGTGGCCTGCGCGTCCGAGAGCGCCCTCTGCAGGGCGTGGTTCGAAGCGACCACCTGGATGAAGGAGAACAGCTCGTTCTCGAGCCGGTCCAGGCCCTCCACACCGTTGCCGCGCTCGGCCACCGCGATGACCACGGTCGCCGCGAGGGTCTCCAGGGCATCACCGATGTCGCGGGCGTTGGCCCACCGCTCGCTGACGAGGTCCCTGACCACGGCTGCAGCTTCGGACGAGACGCGGCCGGCGATCAGCTGATCGACGAGCACCGCCTTGTCCTTGCCGGTGCGGGAAGGATCCGTGAGTGCGCGGCGCAGCCCGGCATTGCTGTCGAGGATCGACAGCACGCCGAACAGCTCCTCTGCGAGGCCCAGGGTCGCGCCCTGCAGGCGGGACTCCAGCCCTTCACGGACCGTTGCCAGGGACTGGCTCGATACTCCTGCCATTACTTCGCCGCACCTGCGCTCTGTGACGAAGTCTCGAGGTCAGCGAGGAAGCGGTCGATGACGCGGGACGAGCGGGCGTCGTCCGCGAGGGACTCCCCGACGATCCGGCTCGCGAGATCGGTCGCGAGCGTGCCGACCTCCGCGCGGAGCGAGACCACGGCGGCCTGGCGCTCGGCTTCGATCTGGACGTGGGCCTGCTCGGAGATGCGTGCCGACTCGGCGGCCGCCTTCTCCTTCAGGTCCGCGAGGATCTGGGCACCCTCGGCACGTGCTTCCTCACGGATGCGGTTGGCCTCGGTGCGGGCGTCCACAAGCTGCTGCTTGTACTCTTCCAGCGCCGCGTTGGCCTCCGCCTGTGCGGCTTCCGCCTTGGCGATACCGCCCTCGATGGCAGCCGTCCGTTGTTCGAACGTCTTCTCGAATGCCGGCATGACGTACTTGATGACGATGAACATCAGCACGGCGAAGCCGGCCAATGTCACGAGGAACTCCCACCAGTTCGGTGCGAGCGGGCTTGTGCCCTCCTCCGCCGCCATAATCGCTGCGTTAAGCATTTTTCACCCGTCTTTCTTCAGCTGGTCTTCGGTCGGTCAGGGCGGCCTTGTCAGGCGCCGATGACGAAGGCGAAGACGAGACCCAGGATCGCGAGGGCTTCGGTCAGCGCCAGGCCGAGGAAGGCGATGGGCTGGAGAACACGCTGCGCCTCGGGCTGGCGAGCCACACCATTGATGTAGGCCGCGAAGACGAGACCGACGCCGATACCACCGCCGATTGCGGAGAGACCGTATCCAACGAGGTTGAGGCTACCCTGTACTTCCATTGTGTTCCTTTCAAGATGCCGCCTTGATGCGACAGGTTGCTTGGGATCATCCCCGACGGGGAAGACTTGTGTGAATCAGTGAGCGTCCGCGTGCAGCGCGCCTTCGATGTAGATCGCGGCGAGCAGCGTGAAGACGTAGGCCTGCAGGATCATGATCAGCACCTCGAGCATGTACATCGCGATGGCGCCGAGAAGGACCAGGACGCTGGTTCCCTGCAGCAGGATGTTGCCGGTCATCACCATGTACTCGATGGCGGATCCGGCGAGGGTCACGATCAGGTGGCCGGCGAGCATCGTCGCGAAGAGTCGCAGCGAGTGGGTGACAGGACGGACGATGAAGTTCGAGATGATCTCGATCGGCACGACGATCGGCAGGATGTACCACGGGACGCCCGAGGGGACTACGGCCAGCTTGAAGTAGCGGAGGCCGTGCTTCTGGATGCCGATGCCCACCCAGAGCAGGTAGAAGATCGCCGCGATGGCGTAGGCACTGCCCGGGTGGGAGAAGCTGGGCAGCTGCAGGAACGGGATGGCCCCGAAGATGTTGTTCACCAGCACGAAGAAGAACGCGGTGAACAGCCACGGGACGTACCGCATGAAGTCCCTGCCGCCGATGATGTCCTTGCCGATGGAGTTGCGGACGAAGCCGTATGCGGACTCGCCGAGGAACTGCACCTTGCCGGGGACCAGCTGGTTGCGCCGTGACGCGACCAGGAAGAATGCGGCGATGAGGACCACGGACAGGATGACCATGAGCATCTGCTTGCCGAAGCCGGGATCGAACCAGACTCCGTAGGCGTCACCCCACGGGAGGATGTCCCGGTAGTGGGTGTCGTCGATAGTCGGGGCTACGAATCCCTCTTCAGTAGTTGCGGCCGGGAGCGCAAGCGCGATCAACGCGTTTCCTCTCTGCAGTGTCCATCGTTGGGCAAGATCTGTTCGGCCGCAGCGTGACTGGTCCGACTCATGAAGTTCTGGGGATTCACTCCGGTTCATCCTCGGCACCGGACGTCGACCGGGCTCCGCGCTGCGGATCCGGCGTGTGGTTCTGGGTGAGGTTGTGCATGTGGGAGAGGTAGAAACCCCCTGCTGCACCTACGAACGCTCCCGCCAGCACCAACCAGCGCGTGTCGAGGAGATTATCCAGCCCCCAGCCTATCAAACTCCATACCGCGATCCCGCCAATCATGTAGCTCAGGACCGCGATACCGGCGTTGTAGCCGCCGTTGGAGAATCGCGCTTCACCCGGCGTCGGGGTGTCGCCGGAGGAGTCGCCGGGGCCGTGGGAAGGTCCGGTCACGTCAGTGCCCTTCCCGTCGCGAGGGCGCGGGGGGACCCGCCACCGCCCCGGGCGTGTCGTCGTAGAGGGGCGTACGGAGCCGCGAGAACGCGACGACCTCCGCGACCTGCCACACGACGACGGTTGCGAGGGCGCCCCAGAAGAACCAGGTCCGGTCCAGCCAGCCCGGCGTCCCGAACAGGAACAGGACGGCGGCGAACCCCACGACCTTGATGGCGTAGGTGACGGCGAACAACCCGAGCGCCCCGGAGGGGTTGGTCCTGCCGGTGAAGTGGCCGATGAGGAGGCTGAGGCCGAAGAACACCATGACGAGGGCCGCGCCGAACAGGACACTCAGGCCGGCGGCGGGTGAGGCCGCCAGCAGCGCCGCGATCGCGAGCAGGACGGCGACCGACGCTCCCCCGGCCGCACTCCATCCGAGGATGCGCAGCCAGGGACTCTCCGTGGGCCCCGACGCCGGGGAGAACGTCGCATGGTCGGCTCCGGTGGCCGGGTCCTCCGGTCGTGGCACGTGCTGTCCGCTCTGTCGGCTGCGCCGTGGGCGCCCTGCTGGTCCCCGAACGACGGCGTCGTGAGGTCTGGGGCCGGAACTGCGGGACGGTGGGTCACCGCGCCCGGCGCCTGAAATTCTACCCCACAGGGGGGTTCGATCAGGCGTCGATCGCCGCCCGACGACGCGCGAGTGCCCGGAAGATCCGCGGGGAGTAGAGGTACAGCGCGACCACGGCCGCGGCGAACAGCGAGGCCGATACCGCGAGCGGCGCGGGCGCGGTGGCGAGCACGAAGCCCGCAGCACCGGTGAGTGCGGACAGCACGCTCACGAAGAGCGCGACCTGCACGTGGTTCAGCCCCGTGTCGGTGAGCCTCTGGTACACGTGCTGCCGGTGCGCGACGGCCAGCCGCTCCCCGCGCCGCGCACGGCGCAGGAACGTGGTGAACGTGTCCGCCAGATAGATGAGCACCGGCGAGAGGAGGTACTCGAGGTAGACGCCCGCGAGCAGGCCCGTGACGGCGATGGCCGCGATCGACGCCCCGAGCAGGTAGCTGCCGACGTCGCCCAGGAACACGAAGCCCCGGCCCAGGTTCCAGGGCAGGAAGCCTGCGAAGGCGGCGGCGACCACGAGCCCGGCGACCGTGAGCCACAACTGGTCGCTGAGGAACCCGGCCCACGAGTAGAAGAGGCCCACGACCACCCCGTGCATGCCGGAGATGCCGTTGATGCCGTCCATGAAGTTGGCGGCGTTGATGTACGTGGCCACGGCGACCGCCCCGACGGGGACCCACCAGTAGCTGCTGTCCTCGATGGTCGTCGCGAGGACGACCGTGCCGAGCACCCCGATCAGGAGCTGCGCGGTGGCCCGCACCCGGATGGTCAGGCCGCGGAAGTCCTCGATCCAGCCCAGGGTGGCGGCCGCCCCCACCATTCCGATCACGGCGAGGATGAGCGAGCGGTCGACGGCGACGAGCCCGATGGCCAGGGAGACGGCCAGTGCCACGAGGATCGCGACCGCGACGGCCATCCCCATGCCCCGGATCACGACTGTGGTGTGCGAGGAGCGGTCGTTGGGGATGTCGACCACACCCCACCGCTTCAGCAGGGGCTTCACGGCCACGGGCAGCGCGAGGGACAGCCCCAGGGCGACGAGCCCGACGATCACCAGGTCGGCGCTCATGCTGCGGGTCCGGCGCTGGCGGTGGACGGCGCCGGGCTGGCGGCCGGTCGTGGGGTGCCGGCGGCCGGAGGCGCGGTGCCGGCGGGACGGCCCGCGACGTCCCGGCCGTCCTCCGGGAGGACGTCGAGCTGCCCCTGCCCGAAGCCACCCTCGGTCTTCCAGCGCTGGAGGCTCAGCGTGCCCGGGTTCAGCGCGTCCACGGACGTGTGGGAGATCTTCGGGTGCAGGGGACGGGAATCGTTCTCGCCCACGCCCATCAGGTCCTCGTGCATCTTCTCCCCCGGCCGCAGGCCCGTGAAGACGATGTCGATGTCCTTGCCGGACATCGCGATCATGCGCTGGGCGACGTCGAGGATCTTCACGGCCTCACCCATGTCGAGGATGAGCACCTCCCCTCCCCTGCCGATCGCGCCCGCCTGGACGACGAGCTGGCAGGCCTCGGGGATGGTCATGAAGAAGCGCGTCACCTCGGGGTCGGTCACCGTGATGGGACCGCCGTTGCGGATCTGCTCGGTGAACAGCGGCAGCATGGAACCACGGCTGCCGATCACGTTGCCGAAGCGCACCGACACGTACCGCTGGCCCGTGGCCTCGGCGTGCCAGGACGTGAGCTTCTCGGCGACACGCTTGGAGTGGCCGAGGACGCTCGTGGGGTCCGCCGCCTTGTCCGTGGAGATGTTGACGAAGTTGGTCACGCCGACGGCCGCGGAGGCCCGGAGGACGTTGAGCGAACCCTGGACGTTCGTCTTCCAGGCTTCCTCCGGGTACTGCTCGAGCAGGGACACGTGCTTGAGGGCGGCCGCGTGGAAGACGACCTCGGGCCGGCGGTCCTCGAAGATGTTCAGCAGGGCGTCCGCGTCCCGGATGTCGGCGAGGACGGTGTCGCGGCCGGTCAGCAGGCCGCGCCCGGTGAGCGAGATCTGCGTGGACTGCAGCCCGCTCTCGTCGCGGTCGAGCATGATGAGCTCGGACGGGGCGAAGGCCGCCAGCTGGCGGCACAGTTCGGAGCCGATCGACCCACCCGCCCCGGTCACGAGCACGCGCTTGTCCGCGACGTACCCGGCAACCTCGTCCGGGTGGATGTCCACCGGACGGCGTCCGATGAGGTCCTCGACGGCCACCTCGCGGAAGTCCGCGATGGCGGCGCCTGCGGCTCCGAGCATGTCCCGGAGCGGGGGCAGGACGAGCACCCTGATGCCGAGGCCGGCCACGAGGTCGGATACGCGGCGCACCTGCGCGGCCTCCACCTCGGAGAACGCGATGACCAGGACCGAGGCCTGCGTCCTCGACACGACGTCCCGCAGGTCGTCTACCCGCCCGAGGACGGGCACGGTGGAGAGCCGCAGGTGCTTCTTGGCCGGATCGTCGTCGATCAGGCCGACCGGGAAGTAGGGCGAATCCGGGTCCTGCATCATGCGGCCCACGAGCGAGTTGCCGAGGAACCCCGCACCGTAGATGAGCGTGCGCTGCGCGTCCTCGCCGGGCTTCGCCTTGCTCTCCACGTACATCCGCTTGAGGTAGCGGGTGGCGGCCAGGAACATGCAGGCGAACGGGAACGCGATGACGCCGATGCTGCGCGGGACCTCGATGACCGTGAAGAACGCCACGCTGACGAGCACCAGGATGACGGCGACCAGCACCGCGACGATGACGAGGAGCTTCGCCTCGTGGAAGCTCCCGAAGCTGTACCTCCCCCGGTACAGCGCGAAGCTGAGGCCCACCGCCAGCTGCGAGACGACGGCCACCGCGCAGAACACGGCGATGCCCGGGACGTTGATCTCCTTGACGAGGAGTTCGTAGCGGAGGATCAGCGCGAGCAGGATGGCCACGATCCAGGCGGCGGCGTCCAGCAGGTACTGCGACCACAGCCAGATGGCCGGTTTGTCACCGGAGGCGGCCAGGGCCGTCGAGCCGGTTGTCCGGGCGGAGGCCCGGCCTTCGTTGAGTCCCATGATTCCTAACGGTGTCATGCAGGCGGTCCACCGCAAACCGGGCGTGCGGCTGCCCGGGAGCGCCCGTCACCCGTGGTGTCGGACCCGTCCGGCCGGGGCTGGAACACGGTGTAATAGACTGCTGGTACCCCAGAATACTAACCGCCCCGCCTGTGCCAGGTCCGTTCCGCACCGTCATGGCGCGGCCCGGAAGGAACAGGTTGCACGTCCCCGACGCCGGCTCTCCCCGTGTATTCCTCGTGGTCACGACCTTCAACCGGGCGGCCCTCCTGCAGGAGCTCCTCGAGTCGATCGCGGCGCTCCGACCGGCGCCCGCCGCCGTCGTCGTGGTCGACAACGCCAGCTCCGACGGCACCGGCGACGTCCTCGCCGACATCCGTCTCCCGGTACCTCTCATCGTGGAGCGCCTGCCCGTGAACGCGGGCGGCTCGGGCGGCTTCGCGGCCGGCGTCGCGCGCGCCCTCGAGGAGGGTGCCGACTGGCTCTGGCTGATGGACGACGACGTCGTCGTCCTCCCCGACGCCCTCGCGTCCTTCGAGCCCTGGATGAGCCGGTACTCCTGCATCCACGGACGCCGCTACGACGCCGCGGGCCGGCCCTTCTTCTGGCAGCACGTCCTCGACGAGTACACCGGCGTCCATCTGCCGGTCCGGGGTGACGTCTTCGCCGGGTCGCCGGTCTTCCACACCAACGTGGCGTGTTTCGAGGGAATGCTGATCGCGGCGGACGTCGTCCGCGAGATCGGCCTGCCCGACGCCCGGTTCTTCCTCAACGGCGACGACCTCACCTACGGGTGGCTCGTCTCCCGGCGGTACCCCGTGGCGTACATCGACGCCTTCGTGCTCCGCAAGACACGCGCGCAGCGGCAGGTCGACCTCGGCGTCCGGCACCTGAACGAGTCGAGCGACCTGTCGCGTTTCTGCGGGATGCGCAACCGCGGGCACCTTGCGCGGTATCTCCAGCTCCATGGCCGCTACCATCGGGCAGGATTCGGTCTCGGCACGTTCCTGTCCGCCGCGAAGGAGCTCGTCCGCCTGGTCGCCGTCGAGCGCTCGATCTCCGGCGCCTCCCACGTGTGGCGAGGGTGGCGGGCCGCCCGCGTGATCCTCCGTGATCCCCACTGGCAGCCCGAGCCGCCCCTGCCGGACACCGTCCGCCGGACGGGCGGTTCCTGATGCGCTGGCTGGTGCTCGGCGGCTCCGGCTTCGTCGGCTCGGCGGTGCTGCGGGCCCTGCACGCGGCGGGCATCGACGCGCACGCCCTGTCCGCGCCGCGGTTCACGACGACGGCCGACGCACCGGAGGCCCTCCTCGCTGCCGCGGCCGCCGCGGACACCGCCGGGCTGGAGACCGCGTTGGCGGGATATGACGTCGTCGTGAATGCGGCCGGCCTCGCCACCCCCTCGGCGACCGACGGTGCGGACCTGCTCGGTGCCAATGCCCTGCTGCCCGCCGTGCTCGTCCGCGCGGCGTCGGCCGCAGGGGTCCGCCGCCTGATCCACCTCAGCAGCGCAGCCGTGCAGGGCCGGACACCGATGCTCGACGAGACCGGGACCGTCCGGCCCTTCTCGGCCTACTCCCGCAGCAAGGCGCTCGGCGAGCAGGCACTGGAGGCCGCGGCGGCGCGGGAGCGGTCCCTGTCCGTCGTGACGGTGCGGGCCACGTCGGTGCAGGGCGAGGGGCGTCCGACGACGGCGGCCCTGGCGCGTCTTGCCCGCTCGCCGCTCGCCTCGGTGGCATCCCCGGGGACCGCGCGATCGCCGGTCACGTCGGTCGACACTCTCGCGGAGCTGGTCCTGGCCGTCGGCCGCCATCGCGGCGTCCTTCCGGCACGGGTGCTGCAGCCCTGGGAGGGCCTCACGGTGCGCACGGTCCTCGAGGCGGCGGGCGGGCACCCCCGGGTGCTGCCGGCGGTGCTGTGCCGCTCCCTTGTCCGGACCGGCTATCTGCTCTCGGCCCTGGTGCGCGGACGCCTCGACGGGCACGTGCGGCGCGCCGAACTGATGTGGTTCGGCCAGGACCAGGTGACCGGCTGGGCCGCTGAGCAGGGCCTGGTCCCGGCGGGCAGGATCCGCGACGTCCTCGCCGACGCGCGCCGGGCAATCCCGGGGACCGGCGGGCGCTGAGCTATGTCCCGGCGGCCGGCGCGGCGGGAGCCCCGCCGTCGATCCCGCCGTCGATCCCGACGACGCCCGGCACGACCTCCCGCAGCTGCCCGAGCGACACAGTGCCCTGCCGGACCACGCGCAGTGCCTCCCCTGTCGCGTCGACGATGGTGGATCCCGTGCCACCGGCGTCGGCCCGCGGACCGGCGTCGAGGTAGACGGCCACCGACTCCGAGAGCTGCCCGGCGGCCTCTGCCGCCGTCGTCGCGGCCGGGTGGCCCGTCCGGTTCGCGGAGGACACCGCGAGCGGGCCGGTGAGCGTCAGCAGTTCGAGAGCCAGATCGTCGTCGGGCATGCGCAGCGCGACGGTGCCGAGGGTGTCCCCGAGATCCCAGGTGAGTGATGGCTGCGCCAGGCAGATGAGGGTGAGGCCGCCGGGCCAGAACGCTTCGGCGAGACGGCGGGCGTCGGGGTGGATGTCGGTCGCGAGGCCGTCGAGGGTCTCGATCCGCGGGATCAGGACCGGGGGTGGCATGTTCCGTCCGCGCCCCTTGGAGGCGAGCAGGGTGGCCACGGCCTGCGGGGAGAAGGCGTCCGCGCCGATGCCGTAGACGGTGTCGGTCGGCAGGACGATGCACTGCTTGAGCGATACCGCGCGCTGGGCGGCGGCCAGCCCTTCGCTTCGCTGGGCGGGATCGGAACAGTCGTAGCTCGTTGTCACCCGATCATCCTTCCACTGCTGGACGCGGCCGCGCACATCGGGCGCGTCCACCCGCCCGAGGCCCGTGCATCAGGACGACGGGGGCGGTCCGAAGCCTGTCCCGCGGAGCCCCGCGGAGTAGGCGGCGAACCAGGCCCGCAGGCCCCTGACGTCGCGCTGCGTGATGAAGTAGTAGGGGAAGCCGATGACGTCCGCCACGAACCACCGGAGGTTGCGGTACTTGCGGGCGAGGTAGGCGCGGTTCCGGAAGTAGGAGAATCGTTTGAAGTCGCCGTCGGGGATCACCGGGGTGATGAATCCGCCGAAGATCGGCTTCATCTCCGACCACGTGGCCGGATGCCGCACCGCCACCGTGGCGAGTGTCCCGTACTTCAGGCCGGCCTTCCGCACTCGCGCCAGGAAGTCCACCTCGTCGCCGCGGATGAAGAACTTCATGTCCGGCAGGCCGATCGTCGAGAACACCTCCGCGCGGACGAGGGCACCGTTGAAGAAGTGCACCATGTCGGGCAGGTAGCCCTTGGCCTCGAGGGCGGCGCGGTCGTTCGTCAGCAGTCCGTTGATACGGAAGTTGAAGGACAGCCGCGAGGGGTCGGACGTCGCCGCGACGAGCGGGCTCACGATGTCGAGGTCGTGGTCGTGCGCGGCCTTCAGCAGCTCGGCGAGGCACCGGCCGTCCTCGGGGTGGCCGTCGTCGTCCATGAGCCAGATCCACTCGGCGCCGCTCGCGATGGCCGCGAGGATGGCGAAGGCGAAGCCGCCTGCTCCCCCGAGGTTGGCCTCCGAGCGCAGGTAGTGGATGGTGCCGCCGGCCGCCGTGGCGGCGTCGACGACGTCGGTCGCGGGTTTCGTCCCCGAGTCGACGAGGGCCACGGTGCCGATCGGTGCGGTCTGGGCCGCGAGGGAGCGCAGGAGCTGTGCCAGTTCCTCGTGCCGGTCGTAGGTGACCGCCGCGACGGCGACCGTGGCGGTCACGCCCGCGTCCGGCCGGGCGGGTGGGGTGTGCTCGGTCATCGGTGTGCCTCTCGGGTGTCGTTCGCCGGGCCGGCGGTGGTCAGCACGGCGCTCGTGGCGCGGTCGCGGCCGGTGAGGTCCTGGTGCGTGGAGACCGCGGTCCAGAGGCCCGTCCGCTCGAGGAAGGCGGAGACCCACGGGGCCTGCACCTCCGCGTGCTCCATCACGAAGCACCCTCCGGGCTTCAGCAGGCGGGCCGCGGACGCCGCGGCGGCGCGGGGCAGCTCCAGGCCGTCCGCTCCCCCGCCGTACAGTGCCATCCGCGGGTCGTGCTCGGCCACCTCCGGCTCGTGCGGTACGGCGCCGGCGGGGATGTAGGGGGGATTGGAGACCACGATGTCGAACGTCCCGTCGTGCTCAGGGAGGGCCGTGGCGAGGTCGCCCTGCACCAGCTGCACGCCGTAGCGCGCGAGATTCGGTCCCGCCCAGGCGAGGGCGAGGTCGCTGAGTTCGACGGCGTACACGTCGGCGCCGGGCACCTCATCGGCGACGGCGGCGGCGATGGCGCCGGACCCCGTGCCGAGGTCGACGATCCTGGGCGCGGCGAGGCCCAGGGCCCGGTCGATCACGAGTTGCGCGACGGTCTCGGTCTCCGGCCTCGGGACGAAGACACCGGGGCCCACGGACAGCTCGATCCGGCGGAAGTACGCGACGCCGGTCAGGTGCTGCAGCGGCACGCGCCGGGCACGCTCGTCGACGAGGGCCTGGAAGCCCACGGGTACCGCCGATCCCATCAGCGCCAGGGCCCGCAGCCGTCCGCGGGAGACTCCCAGCAGGTGGGCGGCCAGCAGCTCGGCGTCGACCCGCGGACTGGGGACACCCGCCGCGCGGAGCTGCCGTTCGGCGGCCCGCAGGGCTTCCTCCACGACTACTCGTCCGCGCCGATGGCGTCCAGGCGGGCCTGCTCGTCCATCTCGATGGCCGACTGCACCACGGGCTCGAGGTCTCCGTTCATGACGGCGTCGAGGTTGTAGGCCTTGTACCCGGTCCGGTGGTCGGCGACGCGGTTCTCCGGGTAGTTGTACGTGCGGATGCGCTCCGAACGGTCCATCGTGCGGATCTGTGACTTCCGGATGTCGGAGTTGGCGGCGTCGATCTTCTCCTGCTCGTGGGCGAGGATACGGGAGCGGAGCACGCGCATCGCGGCTTCACGGTTCTGCAGCTGGGACTTCTCGTTCTGCATGGCGACGACGATCCCGGTGGGCAGGTGCGTGATACGCACGGCCGAGTCGGTCGTGTTCACGGACTGGCCGCCCGGGCCCGAGGAGCGGTAGACGTCGATCTTGAGGTCGTTCTGGCTGATCTCGACCTCTTCGGGCTCGTCCACCTCGGGCAGCACGAGCACGCCGGCGGCCGAGGTGTGGATGCGGCCCTGCGACTCGGTGACGGGCACGCGCTGGACGCGATGCACCCCGCCCTCGAACTTGAGGCGTGCGTAGACGCCCTCCGCGGGGTCGTTCGAGGACCCCTTGATGGCCATCTGCACGTCCTTGTACCCGCCGAGGTCGGACTCGTTCGCGGAGATCAGCTCGGTCTTCCAGCCGCGGGACTCCGCGTAGCGCGTGTACATGCGGAGGAGGTCGCCGGCGAACAGCGCGGCCTCGTCGCCGCCCTCGCCGCCCTTGACCTCGATGATGACGTTGCGGCTGTCGTTCGGGTCGCGGGGGATGAGGAGTCGGCGCAGCTTCTCCTGCGCCGTCGCGAGCTGCTCCTCGAGGACGGGCACCTCGGCCGCGAACTCGGGATCCTCGGACGCCATGCCGCGGGCGGCCTCGAGGTCGTCCTCGAGCGCGCTCCAGCGGTTGTGCGCGTCGACGATGCGCCCCAGTTCCGCGTACCGGCGGCCGAGCCGGCGGGCCAGCGACTGGTCGGCGTGGACCGCCGGGTCGGCGAGCTGGTCCTGCAGCTCGGAGTGTTCGTCGAGCAGTCCCTGGATGGACTCAAACATCGGATGTACCTCTTTCGGCTTGTGCAGCCAGTCTACGAAGGTCGAGGGGGCAGAGAATCCCGGTTAACGGGCAAAGCCGCTCGTACTGCCGGCCGGGGCCGGCAGTACGAGCGGCGGGGTAAGCCCTAGTCGGAGTCCTTGGAGCCCAGTGTGGTCTTCTGGACCTGCATCAGGAACTCGACGTTGGACTGCGTCTCCCGGATCTTGTTGGTGAGCAGTTCCAGGGCCTGCTGGGTCTCAAGGCCCGACAGGACGCGGCGCAGCTTCCACATGATCTTGACCTCGTCGGGCGAGAGCAGGTTCTCCTCGCGACGCGTGCCGGAGGCATTGACGTCGACGGCGGGGAAGATGCGCTTGTCGGCGAGGTTCCGCGAGAGGCGGAGCTCCATGTTGCCGGTGCCCTTGAACTCCTCGAAGATGACCTCGTCCATCTTGGACCCGGTCTCCACGAGGGCGGTCGCGAGGATGGTGAGCGAACCACCGTTCTCGATGTTGCGGGCGGCACCGAAGAAACGCTTCGGCGGGTACAGCGCCGCGGAGTCGACGCCACCGGAGAGGATACGGCCCGACGCCGGAGCGGCCAGGTTGTAGGCGCGGCCGAGGCGGGTCATCGAGTCCAGGAGCACGACGACGTCCATGCCCATCTCGACGAGACGCTTGGCACGCTCGATGGAGAGTTCGGCGACCGTGGTGTGGTCGTCGGCGGGGCGGTCGAACGTCGAGGCGATGACCTCTCCCTTGACCGTCCGCTGCATGTCCGTGACTTCTTCGGGACGCTCGTCGACGAGGACCATCATGAGGTGGACCTCAGGATTGTTGATCGTGATGGCGTTGGCGATCGCCTGCAGGATCAGGGTCTTGCCGGCCTTGGGCGGCGACACGATCAGGCCACGCTGGCCCTTGCCGATCGGGGCTACGAGGTCGATCACGCGGGGACCGATCTTCTTCGGGTCCGTCTCGAGGCGCAGGCGGTCCGAGGGGTACAGCGGGACGAGCTTCGCGAACTCGACGCGGTCCTTCAGCTCCTCGGCAGGCTTGCCGTTGATGGAGGTGACACGGACCAGCGCGTTGAACTTCTGGCGGGTGCTGGCCTGGGTCTCGCCCTCGCGGGGAGCACGGATGGCTCCGACGACGGCGTCGCCCTTGCGCAGGTTGTGCTTCTTGACCTGGGCGAGCGAGACGTAGACGTCGTTCGGGCCCGGAAGGTAGCCGGAGGTACGCACGAAGGCGTAGTTCTCGAGGACGTCGAGGATGCCCGCGACGGGCAGCAGGACGTCGTCGTCGGTGACCTCGACGTCGTCGACCTCGGGGTTCTGGTTCCGGCCCCGACGGCGGTCGTTGCGCTCGTTGCGGTCACGGAAGCGGCTGTTGCGGTCCTCGGGACCGTTCCCTCCGTTGCGGTTCGCACGGTTGCGGCGGTTGCGTCCGCGGCCCTCGTCCTCGTTGGAGTTGTTGCCGCGGTTGTCGCTGCGCTCGTTGCCGCTGCGGCCGCCGTCGTTCTGGCCGTCGTTGGTCGACTGGCCGTTCGACGGGCTGTTGAACTGGTTGCCCGACTGGTTGCCCGACTGGTTGCCCGAGCCGTTGCCCGACTGGTTGTCGTCCCGACCGTTGCGGGAGCGGCTGCGTCGCTCGCCGCGGGCGTCGCCCTGCTGCCCGGATGGGGAGTCGGCCTGCGCCTCGCCCTGCCCGGCGTTGGTGGACTCGCCCACCGCGCCGTTGGAGGACTCGTTCTGGCCCGAGGGCGCGTCGGAGCGGTCCTCGCCGCGGCGGTTGCGGCGGTTGCGCTGGTTGCGGCCGCCGTTCTCGCGGTCGCCGCGGTCCTGCTGCTCGGAGCCCGCGCCTTCCTCGGCGACGTCGCGCGACGGGGCCTCGGCCTGGTCGGCGGTTGCGGTATCGGCCGCCGGCACGGAGACCACGCCGTCGCTGCCCGCGCGGCGGTTGCGGTTACGGGTACGGGGCTGGCGCTCGGCCGGGGCGGACTGCGCGTCCTGCCCCCGGGTGTCCTCTGCCCCGGTCTGGGTGCCGTCCGCAACAGGTCGCTCTGCCTCGGCAGTGCGCTCGGTGCGCTCGGTGCGGACGCTGGGGGCCTGCTGCCGGTCGGCGACTGCCCCACCGCGCTGGTGGTCGGAGATCGCGGAGACGAGATCGCTCTTGCGCATCCTCGACCCACCGGTGATGCCGAGCTGGCCGGCAAGCGCCTGCAGCTGCGCGAGCTTCAGGCCGGCAAGCCCACTGCTCTTGGAAGTCGTTGCGCCGGTTGCTTCAGCGTCTTGGGTGGCCACACCTGGTAACAGGTCAGTGGTTTCAGTCACGAAGGATCCTTCCCCCTCGTCGGGCGGCCACATGATCAGTGGTCCGCGGTGGTTTGCCCCGTGCCGCATATGAAGCAGGCGGGGGATCAGCCGAACCGGATGTGATCCGGCAGGCCTGGATGATGCTGGGAGCCAGAGAATGTCCCTGCGCGGGAGGATGAGTCCATACGCTCCGGGATAGGGTCGGAGGCTACACCGTCAGGATGTGCTGCTGCTGATGGTACCTGCAGTGTTGCGGCGGTCCAGAGAGGACGGCCGACTCAACAGAAGCACACGGCACATCTCGCCACGTACTGTCGAGATGCACAGTAGGTCGGCGTGAACGCCGCACTACCCGTGGTGCCTTCCTATTTTAGCACCTTCCCGCTCCACAGCCAGCCGGAGCACCCGCCATGCTCCCGGCGTGTCGCCCACGCCGATCAAGCGGTGCAGCGCCTCCTCGGCCGCGTCGGCTCCGGCCTCTCCCACGGCGAGGGTCAGGACGCTGGGCCCCGCCCCGGAGATGGTGCTGGCGAACCCGGCGGCGCGCAGCCCGCGCAGCAGGGTGGCGCTCGTCAGCATGGCCGGCGCGCGGAAGTCCTGGTGGATCGAGTCGTGCGTGGCGGGGAACAGCAGGGACGGATCGGCGCCGAGCGCATGCACCATCAGGGCCGCCCGGCCTGCGTTGGCCGCGGCACTGGCGTGGGACACGGACGCGGGAAGCAGCGCCCGGGCGCTCTCGGTGGAGAGCGCCAGGTCGGGCACCGCGAGGATCGGGACGACGTCCGGGTGCACCTCCACGCGTGTGCTGTGGAACGCCCGCCCGCTCTCCCAGGAGATCGCGAGGGCGCCCATCAGGGCGGGGGCTACGTTGTCCGGGTGTCCCTCGATCGAGGCGGCCCACTGCAGGAGGTGTGCGGCGTCCATCCGCTCGTCGACCGGCAGCAGCGCGTTGCCGGCGAGGACCCCTGCGACGATCGCGGACGCGGAGGAGCCGAGGCCCCTGCCGTGCGGGATCACGTTCACGGTGTCGAGTTCGAGACCCGGAGCACGGCGCCCCGCCCGGTGGAGGGTGCTGATGAGGGAGCGCGCCACGAGGTGCCTCCCGTCGAGCGGCAGGTCGTCGGCACCCTCTCCCGTGGGCCGCACGGTCGTCGAGCCCGACGTCGTCGTGCGGACGCGCACGGTGTCGTGGAGCGAGAGCGCCAGTCCGAGCGCATCGAAGCCGGGACCGAGGTTCGCGCTCGTGGCGGGGACGCTGACCTGGACGTCCTGGCCGGCTGCGACGAGCGGGAGGTCGAGCAGGTCCTCCGGGAGGAGTGCCGCATGCAGCATGTCAGTCCTCGAGTCCCAGGGCGGCGGCGACGCTCACGACGTCGAACTCCACCTTGGTGGGCTCGACGTCGGCCCCGTCCGCGGTGCGCAGCGCCCACTGCGGGTCCTTGAGCCCGTGGCCGGTGACGGTGATAACGATCGTCTTGCCCGTCGGGACGACGCCCTCGGCATGCTTCTTCAGCAGGCCGGCGACACCCGCGGCGGACGCGGGTTCGACGAAGACGCCCTCGCGGGAGGACAGCCAGCGGTGGGCGTCCAGGATCTCCTCGTCGGTCACGGCCTCGATGAGCCCGCCGGACTCGTCGCGCGCGGCGACCGCGAAGTCCCACGACGCCGGGTTGCCGATGCGGATGGCGGTCGCGATGGTGTCCGGCTCGGTGATCGGGTGGCCCTTCACGAGCGGCGAGGCGCCCTCCGCCTGGAAGCCCCACATGATCGGGGTGTGCGTCGCGACGGCGGGGAGTTCGCCGTGGTACATGGAGTCGTAGGGTGCGGCGTACTCCTTGTAGCCCTTCCAGTACGCGCTGATGTTGCCCGCGTTGCCCACCGGCATGAGGTGGTAGTCCGGGGCGTCGCCGAGGGTGTCGACGACCTCGAAGGCCGCCGTCTTCTGTCCCTCGAGGCGCGCCGGGTTCACCGAGTTGACGAGGAATACCGGGTACGCCTCCGCGAGCTTGCGGGCGACGTCGAGGCAGTTGTCGAAGTTGCCGTTGACCTGCAGCAGCTGCGCGCCGTGCGCGATGGCCTGGCTCAGCTTGCCCATCGAGATCTTGCCGTCCGGCACGAGCACGGCGCACGTGATGCCGGCCTGCGTGGCGTAGGCAGCGGCCGAGGCGGAGGTGTTGCCCGTGGAGGCGCAGACCACGGCCTTCGCTCCGGCGGCGACGGCGGCGGTCATCGCCATGGTCATGCCCCGGTCCTTGAAGGATCCCGTGGGATTCATGCCTTCGACCTTGAGGTAGACGCTCGAACCCGTCAGCTCACTCAGGTGCCGGGCGTGCACGAGCGGCGTGCCGCCCTCGCCGAGGGTGATGACCTCGGTGGTGTCGGTGACGGGCAGGCGTTCGGCGTATTCGCGGATGACTCCGCGCCACTGGTGGGCCACTTAGATTCCCTCTACTCGGAGCACGGATGAGACGGCGGTGATGACCTCGAGCGCAGCGACCTGCTCGACGGTCGCGGCGAGGGACGCCTCGGGTGCGCGATGGGTGACGATGCGCAGTTCCGCGGTGGTGGTGCCGTCGGGCCCGCCCTGGTGGATGCGCTGGCGCATGGTCTCGATGGAGACGCCGTTCTCGGCGAAGATCTGGGCGATCCGGGCGAGGACACCCGGCTGGTCCGCGACCTCGAGGCCGATGCAGTAGCTCGTCCGGACGGTGTCGATGCTCAGCGGCGGGACGTGCCCGGTGGTGGTCTCGGTGCGGCCCGGTCCGCCGAGCACCATGCGGCGCGCCGCGCTGATGACATCGCCCAGCACCGCCGAGGCCGTGGGGGTTCCGCCGGCTCCCTGGCCGTAGAACATCAGTTCCCCGGCGTTCTCCGCCTCGATGAACACGGCGTTGAACGCGCCCCGGACGGCGGCCAGCGGGTGGGTGCGCGGAAGGAGCGTGGGGTGGACGCGGACACCTACCCCGGCAGCACCGGCGTCATCGGTGAGTATCTCGGCGATGGCCAGCAACTTGATGACGTAGCCGTCCTCCGCCGCGGCGGCGATGTCGTCGGCCGTGACCGAGGTGATGCCCTCGCAGTGGACGTCCTCGAGGGCGAAGCGGGTGTGGAAGGACAGCGAGGCGAGGATCGCCGCCTTCGCGGCGGCGTCGTGGCCCTCGATGTCGGCGGTCGGGTCCGCCTCCGCGTACCCGAGATCCTGCGCGTCCTTGAGTGCATCGGCGAAGGAGGCTCCCGTGGAGTCCATCTGGTCGAGGATGTAGTTCGTGGTCCCGTTGACGATGCCGAGCACACGCGTGATGCGGTCGCCGGAGAGGCTGTCCCGGATGGGGCGCAGGATCGGGATGGCGCCCGCGACGGCGGCCTCGTAGGAGAGCTGGACGCCTGCGGCGTCGGCCTGCTCGTAGAGCTCGGGGCCGTCCTGGGCTAAGAGCGCCTTGTTGCCGCTGACCACCGTGGCCCCGTGCCCGATGGCGCGGAGGATCAGGGACTTCGCGGGCTCGATGCCGCCCATGAGCTCGATGACGATGTCGGCGTCCTCGACGAGCTTCTCGGCGTCGAGCGTCAGGAGCCCGGCGGGGAGGTCGACGTCACGTCGGCCGTCGAGGGTACGGACCGCGATCCCGACGAGTTCGAGGGGCGCTCCGGCACGGCGTCCGAGGTTCTCCGCGTCCTCGAGCAGGATGCGGGCAACCTGCGAGCCGACGTTGCCGCAGCCGAGCAGGGCGACGCGGAGGGGCTGGCGGGAAGGCGTGGCTGGGGTCATCATACGGTCCGTGGTGCTCCTGGTTCCGGGGCGGGTGAGGCGGCGTCGTGCGACGCCGGTGGGCGCTGGACGTCCCTGCGGAACAGGTCCTCCTCGGTCTCGCCGCGCACGATCAGCCGGGCACGGCCGTCGGCCACCGCCACGACGGGCGGGCGCGTCAGGTAGTTGTAGTTGCTCGAGAGCACCCAGCAGTAGGCTCCGGTGCCCGGGACGGCGAGGAGGTCACCGGCTTTGGTGTCCTCGGGGAGGTAGACGTCCCGCACCACAATGTCACCGCTCTCGCAGTGTTTTCCAACCACGCGGGAGAGCACCGGGTCCGCCTCGGGCATCCGGGAGGCCAGGGCGGCCGAGTAATCCGCGCCGTAGAGCACCGGGCGGGCGTTGTCGCTCATGCCGCCGTCCACCGACACATAGCGTCGCGGGTGCGTAACGGAGGCGTCCTGCAGTTCCTCGGACCCGTTGGCCGCGGCGTCCACGCGCACGGTCTTCGTGGTGCCGGCGGTGTACAGCGTGAACGTCGTGGGACCGACGATGGCGCGACCGGGTTCGATCGAGATCCGCGGGACCTGCAGGCGCAGCTCCCGGCAGGTCGTGCCGACGACGGACGCCATGGCGCGGGCGATCTCCGCCGCCGGTCGCGGTTCGTCCTCCTCGGTGTAGGCGATGCCGTAGCCGCCGCCGAGGTCGAGTTCGGCGAGTTCGACGCCGTGCCGGTCGCGGACCTCCGCGAGGAAGCCGAGCAGCCGCTGTGCTGCCAGTTCGAAGCCCTCGGGCTCGAAGATCTGCGACCCGATGTGGCAGTGCACGCCCAGGAGGTTGACGCCCGGGTGGGCGAGGGCGTCCGCGACGGCGCGCGCGGCGGGCGAGGCGACGTCGTCCTGACCCCCGCCCTCCCCCGGAGCCTGGCCGGGGCCCTGCTCGGTGGTGAGGGACAGGCCGAACTTCTGGTCCTCGTGCGCCGTGGCGATGAATTCGTGCGTGGAGGCGTGGACGCCCGGCGTCAGGCGGAGCATCACGTTGGCGCGGCGCCCGCGCTGCACGGCCAGGTCGCCGACGAGGGCGACCTCCTGCAGGCTGTCGACGACGATCCGGCCGAGGTCGGCGTCGATGGCGCGCGTGATCTCCGCCGCGGACTTGTTGTTCCCATGGAGCCCGAGCCGGTGGCCGGGCATGCCGGCGCGGAGGGCGACGGCGAGTTCCCCGCCCGAGCAGGTGTCGAGGCCGAGGCCTTCCTCGCGGACCCAGTGGACCACCTCGGTGCACAGGAAGGACTTGCCGGCGTAGAAGACGTCCACTCCCCCGCAGAGGTCGCGGAAGGCGTCGTCGAAGGCGTCGCGGAATGTCGCGGCGCGCGAGCGGAAATCGCGCTCGGACATGACGAACAGCGGGGTGCCGTACTCGTCGGCGAGGTCGGTGACGGTGACACCGTCGATGCGCAGCACTCCGTCGTCGCCGCGCTCCACGTCCTCGGCCCACAGCTTCGCGTCCAGCCGGGCCTGGTCCTGAGGGAGCGTGAGCCATTCGGGGGCGAGCGGTGAGGCCTCGGTCGGCGCGGCCCTGTCCACCGTCACATCCTCTCCGGTGCGGAGACGCCGAGGAGGTCGAGGCCGTTGGCCAGGACCTGCTGGGTGGCGTTGTTCAGCCACAGGCGTGAACGGTGGACGTCCTCGACGGGCGCGTCGCCGAGCGGCGCGACCCGGCAGGCGTCGTACCAGCGGTGGTAGGTCCCGGCGATCACCTCGAGGTGGCGGGCCACCCGGTGCGGCTCGCGGAAGGTTGCGGCCTGCGCGACGACGCCGGGGAACTGGCCGAGGGCCGCGAGCAGCTCACCCTCGGTGGGGTGGCTGAGCGACGCCGCGTCGAAGGACCCGGTGTCCACGCCCGCCGAGACGGCGTTGCGGGCGACGGCGTGGGTCCTGGCGTGGGCGTACTGCACGTAGAACACCGGGTTCTCGTTGGTGCGCCGGGTCAGCAGGTCGAGGTCGATGTCGATGTTCGAGTCCGCGGAGAACCGGGCGAGGGTGTACCGGGCGGCGTCCACACCGACGGCGTCCACGAGGTCCTCGAGCGTCACCACCGTGCCGGCGCGCTTGGACATGCGGACGGGCGCGCCGTTCTGCATGAGGTTCACCATCTGGCCGATCAGCACCTCGACGCTGTCGGGGTCGTCGCCCAGAGCGGCAGCGGCGGCCTTGAGGCGGGCCACGTACCCGTGATGATCGGCGCCGAGCATGATGATGTTGAGGTCGAACCCCCTGCGACGCTTGTTGACGAAGTAGCCGATGTCACCGGCGATGTACGCCGGGGCACCATCGGACTTGATGACCACGCGGTCCCGGTCGTCACCGAAGTCGGTGGACTTCAGCCACCAGGCACCGTCCTCGAAGAAGAGGTTGCCCGATTCCTTGAGTTGCTCGAGCAGCCCACCCACGAAGTTGTTCTCGAACAGCGAGTGCTCATGGAAGTAGACGTCGAAGTCGACACCGAAGTCGTGGAGCGACGCCTTGATGTCGGTGAACATGAAATCGACGCCGACCGCACGGAAGCGCTCGACGGCGTCCGCTTCGGGGAGCGCCAGGATGTCCGGCTCGGCGGCCATCACGCGCTGCGCGATGTCCTCGATGTACTGTCCGCCGTACCCGTCGTCGGGGGCGGGCCTGCCGGCGGCGCTCGCGTGGAGCGAGCGGGCGAACCGCTCGATCTGCGCACCGTGATCGTTGAAGTAGTACTCGCGCACCACGGTGGCACCCTGCGACTGAAGCACCCGGGCGAGAGCGTCCCCTACGGCGGCCCAGCGCGTCCCGCCGATGTGGATCGGGCCCGTGGGGTTCGCCGACACGAATTCGAGGTTGATTTTCTGGCCTGCGAGCGCCGTGCTGCCACCGTACGCCGGGCCCGCCTCGACGATCGTGCGGGCGAGCTCGCCGGCCGCTCCGGCGTCGAGCGTGATGTTGAGGAAGCCGGGGCCGGCGATCTCCACGCTCTTGACGCCCTCGATACCGGCGAGGCGGTCACTCAGGATCTGGGCGAAGTCGCGGGGGTTCATCCCGGCCTTCTTGCCGAGCTGCAGGGCGATGTTCGTGGCCCAGTCGCCGTGCTCACGGTTCTTCGGCCGCTCGACACGCACCTCCGAGGGGAGGTCGATCGTGAGGTCGCCGGCCTCGACGGCGGCCGTCAGGCAGGCGGAAATAGCGGCGGAGAGTTCTTCGGGAGTCACTCGTCCAGCATAGCGGCGCGGTCCCGGCGGCCCGGATTTTCGTGACGTGGGTCAAGTCTCCGCGGGCTCCCGCGGAGGAACAGTCCGGAGCGGTACCGGAAACGAATGGGTGAGGAGATCGTCGGGCTGACCACCGCCGTCGGTTTCAGGTTCAATGATATCGACGGCACGGGCGTTCGCCCGGTCCGCCGCCGCACACCGACAGGAGCACCCCATGACCAGGATCGGCCCCACCCGCACCGCCGTCCGAGCCGCGGCCGGCGCCCCCGGGCTCCGCCACCAGAGGGTCCTGACGGCGCTCGCGGTCGTGTCGATCCTCGGCGCCACAGGATGCGCCGGAGCCGAGGCCGAGGAGCCCACCGGAGGAACGCCGGCTTCCGAACAGCCCGCGACCGACGCTCCCGCGCCGACGGCAGCAGCCGGCGGAGCCGCCGGATCGAGCGGCGGGGCCTACGAGGACGGCACCTACACCGAGACGGGCAACTACCAGTCCCCTGCCGGGCAGGAGGAGGTGGGCGTGACGCTCACCCTCGAGGCCGACGTCGTCACTGCCGTCGAGGTGGAGCCGATGCCCGACAACCCCACGACCACGGAGTACCAGGGCCGCTTCGCGGGCGGGATCTCCGAGGCCGTCGTCGGGAAGAAGCTGGACGAACTGTCCGTGGACAAGGTGGCCGGGTCGTCCCTGACGAGCGGCGGGTTCAACGACGCCCTGGGCAAGATCAAGAGCGAAGCGCAGCTCTAGCCGGGATGGCGGATTCCTTCAGCTTCGAGGCGATCGGCACCGACTGGCGCGTGGACACCGGTGCGGCATTGCTGCCTCCCCAGCGGGCACGGCTGCTGTACCTCGCCGAGGAGTACGACGCGCTCTACTCCCGGTTCCGCGCCGACTCCGGCGTCACGGCCCTGGCGGCTGCGGGCGGCTCGCTGCCTCTCCCGCCCCACGGTGCGGACCTCGGTCGCCTGCTGCGCTCGCTCTACGAGCTCACGCACGGCGGTGTCTCACCGCTCGTCGGTGACCCGCTCGCCGCTCGGGGCTACGACGCCGGCTACTCGCTCACGCCCACGGGGCCGCCTGCCCCCGCCCGGGCCTGGGACGACGTCCTGGTCTGGACGGAGGGCGCCGTCACGCTCCGGGAACCGGCGATCCTCGACGTCGGCGCGGCCGGCAAGGGACAGCTCGTCGACCTCATGGTCGAGTACCTGCACGCCGAGGGCCACGACGACGTGATCGTCGATGCCAGCGGGGACATGCGCAGGGCCGGCGACGGCACCATCACCGTCGCCCTCGAGCACCCCTACGACCCGACGTCGGCGATCGGCGCGGTTCCACTGGGGACCGGCGCACTGTGCGCCTCCGCCTCGAACCGCCGTGCGTGGGGCGACGGCCTGCACCACGTCCTGGATGCGAGGACCGGCCGGAGCGTGGACACCGTCGTCGCGACCTGGGCGATCGCGACGGACGCCATGACCGCCGACGGCCTGTGCACCGCCCTGTTCCTCGCCGATCCCGCCGACCTCGCAGGGACGTTCGCCTTCGACTACGTCCTCATGTATTCGGACGGACGCGCCCGCTGTTCCGCACCCCTCGCAGGAGCCCTCTTCTCATGACCGCAGCGCTCGACGGCCTCCTGGGCCGCATGACCATGTACCGGCTCACGCTGACGCTCCTGGGGATCCTGACCGTCCAGGCGCTGGTCCTCTCGCTGGCCGGCCTGCTCGCATTCACCCCGGCGGAGATCGGCGGGACCCTGGTGGCTGCCGTGGGCGGCACGATCATCGGTACCCGGCTGATGGCGTTGATCCTCCGGCTGCGTCCCCACGGCGAGTCCTCGCTCATCACCGGGCTGATCCTGTTCCTGATCATGTTCCCGTCGGACACCGGAGCGGGGCTCGGGGGCATCCTCGCCGCCGGGGTAGCGGCCGGCGCCTCGAAGTTCCTCCTGGCGGTGCGGGGCCGCCACGTCTTCAATCCGGCGGCGACGGGCGCCGTGGTCGCCACCCTGCTCGGCGTGGGAGTCGCCGGGTGGTGGGTCGCGAATGCCTACATGCTTCCCGTCGTCGCGGTCGCAGGCGCGCTCCTGCTGTACCGGACGCGGAAGCTGTCCATGGCGGCCGTGTTCCTCGTCGTGACCATCGGCATCCTTCTCTACGGCCTGGTGCAGAACGGCGTCATGCCCGCAGCCGGTCTCCAGCTCGTCCTCACCTCCTACCCCGTCCTGTTCCTGCTCGGCTTCATGCTGACCGAACCGCTGACCCTGCCGCCGCTGCGATGGCAGCAGTGGCTCGTCGCCGCCGTCGTGGGCGGGGTGTTCGCCCTGCAGCTCTCCATCGGACCGGTCTTCCTGGGGCCCGAGTTCGCCCTCGTGCTCGGCAACGCCCTCGCCTTCGTCATGGGGCAGCGCCGCGGCGTGCGGCTCTCCCTCGCAGGACGACGGCAGCTGACTCCCACCAGCACGGAGCTGGTCTTCGAGCCCGAGCACCCCGTGCGCTTCCGTGCCGGCCAGTACATGGAGCTGACCCTGCCCCACCGCGGGGTCGACAGCCGCGGCAGCCGCCGGGTCTTCAGCATCACGTCCGCGCCGCAGCAGCGCGACGCGGTGACCTTCGGGCTGCGGACCACCGACGCGGGCAGCTCGTTCAAGAGCGCCCTCCTCGCTCTCCCGGACAACGCGCGCGTCACGGGAACACTCGTCGGGGGCGACTTCCACCTGCCCCGCGATCCGGCGGCGCCCCTGCTGCTGGTCGCGGGCGGCATCGGGGTGACACCGTTCATCAGTCAGCTCCGCGACCTCGCCGAGCGCGGCGAGGAGCGCGACGTCGTGCTCGCCTACGCGGTCCGCACTGAGCAGGAGATCGCCTTCCGGGACGAGCTGGCCGGGCTGGGCACGCGCGTGGTGCTGTTCGTGCCGACGACCGGTGACGCCCCGGCCCTGCCCGGCGAGTGGTCCTTCGCTGGGGCGGAGCCGACGGCGGACGCGCTCCTCGCGGCGGTGCCGGACCTCGCCCGACGGAAGGTCCTCGTCTCGGGCTCCCCCGCGTTCATCGGACGAGTGCGCGCGGCGGTGCGCACAGCAGGCGTCTCGCGCGTGACCACCGACGCCTTCCTCGGCTACTGAACCGCGGTCGGCTCCCGTCCGGCCCTTCTCAACGCTCACGATGCGGCATACTCTGGGCGGCACTTCGGCCGGTGAGGACGGACTCCGGTCGGTGAGGACGAGGAGTGAGCCATGAGGATAGCCCTGACGAGTCTGTTCGTCGACGACCAGCGGGAGGCCCTCGCCTTCTACACCGACGTGCTCGGGTTCGTGAAACGCCAGGACGTCCCCCTCGGCACGTACTCCTGGCTCACCGTGGTGTCCCCCGAATCACCGCAAGGGCCCGAGATGCTCCTGGAGCCGTCCAACCATCCGGCCGTGAAGCCGTTCCGGGATGCCCTGGTCCGGGACGGCATCCCACTGGCCCAGTTCGCGGTCGAGGACGCCGAGGCCGAGTACACCCGACTGAGCGGCAGGGGCGTGACCTTCACCCAGCCGCCGCTGGACATCGGCGCAGCCGTCGTGGCGATCTTCGACGACACCTGCGGCAACCTCATCCAGCTCATGGAGGCGAAGCAGGACGACGAGTCCTAGCCGTGTGGCGCCGTCGCACCGACGGGTCAGGACGCCTCCGGCCTTCCTGAGCAGAATTATTGTTGAACAATCCGATGGACTCGGGCATCCTAGAGGAACCACTCAGGAGAGACGAGGATCACATTGGTTTCTATCGACCTCAACAGCGACGTCGGCGAATCGTTCGGCAACTGGAGCATGGGGGACGACGCCGCGATCTTCCGTTCCGTCTCCAGCGCCAACGTCGCCTGTGGCTTCCACGCCGGAGACCCCTCCACCATCGCGCAGACCTGCCGGGATGCGGTGACCGCCGGTGTGACGATCGGCGCGCACGTCGGCTATCGGGATCTGGCCGGGTTCGGCCGCCGCTTCCTGGACTGCTCCCCCACTGAACTGGCCGACGACGTCCTGTATCAGATCGGTGCCCTCGACGCGATCTCCCGGGCGGCGGGCGGCACCATCAAGTACGTGAAACCCCACGGCGCCCTCTACAACACCATCGTCACCCACGAGGTCCAGGCCCGGGCCGTGGTGGATGCGGTCAAGGCGTTCGGCGGCGACCTCCCGCTGCTGCTCCTCCCCGGCTCCGTGGCGCTGACGGCAGCGGAAGCGGCAGGCCTCCGCGGCGTGGCCGAGGCCTTCGCCGACCGGGCCTACAACCCGGACGGCACCCTGGTGTCCCGCCGCGAACCGGGCGCGGTCCTCCACGACGAGGACGAGGTCTCGGCCAACATGGTCCGTCTCGCCGGCGACGGAGTTCTCATCGCCCGCGACGGCTCGACCATCAGGACCGCGGCGGAAAGCATCTGCCTCCATGGCGATACCCCCGGTGCCGTGTCCATGTCCGCCGCCGTCCGCCGCGCGCTCGAGGCCGCCGGCGTATCCATCCGGAGCTTCGTGTGAGTCTTCCGGAGATCCGCTGGGCCGGACCGCGCGCCCTCCTGATCCAGCTTGAATCGCTGGAGTCGGTCCTCACGGTGCATGCCCGGCTGCAGCGACACCCGCTCCGTGGGCAGGTCGACGTGCTCGCGGCGGCCCGGACCGTCCTGGCCGTCTTCGATTCCGGCGTCAACGCCCGCGCCGCGCGCTCCGCCGTCGCGCAGCTGGACACGGCGCCGTCCCCGGACGCTGCCCCGATCGGTGACCCGGTCCGGATCGAGGTGGTGTACGACGGCGACGACCTCGCCGAGGTGGGCCGCCTCACCGGCCTCGACCCCGACGGCGTCATCGCCGCACACACGGGCCAGCTGTGGACCGCCGCGTTCGGCGGGTTCGCCCCGGGATTCGCCTACCTGGTCGGGGAGAACGAGTCGCTCACGGTCCCCCGCCGCACCACGCCGCGCACCGCGGTCCCCGCCGGGGCGGTGGCGTTGGCGGGCAACTTCTCGGCCGTCTATCCGCGCCGCTCGCCGGGCGGCTGGCAGCTCATCGGGCGAACCGCCTCGCGGCTGTGGGACCTGGACCGGGATCAGCCGGCCCTCCTCCGACCGGGGACCGCTGTGCAGTACGTGGCCGTTCGGGAGTCGGTCGTGCTCGCTGACCGGGCGGACGCTCCAGCCAGGACGTCGGAGACCCCGCTCGGGCAGGCGGACGCCCTGGAAGTCCTCGCCCCAGGGCCGCAGTCGCTCGTCCAGGACCTCGGCCGGCCCGGCCTCGGAGACGCGGGCGTGTCGAAAGCCGGTGCCGCCGATACCGCGAGCGCCCGGCAAGCGAACCGGCTGGTCGGGAATGCTCCCGGTGACGCAGTCATCGAGACGATCCTCGGTGGCCTCACCCTCGAGGCCCACGGAGAGCTGACCGTGGCCGTGACCGGGGCACACACGCCCCTCGGGATCAGCGGTGACGGAAGAACCCGCCCGGCGCCCATGTGCTCACCGTTCGCCCTGCACGACGGGGAGACCCTCCGCCTCGACCTGCCCGACGCCGGACTGCGCACCTATCTGGCCGTCCGCGGCGGCATCGACGTGCCGGAGGTGCTGGGCAGCCGTTCGACCGACGTGATGTCGGGGATCGGCCCGGCGCCCCTCGCTGCGGGAACCGTGCTGCCGATCGGCACGATCGACCGGGGCCGCATCGTCGGCGCTGCCGAACCCTCCACCCTTCCCGACGCCGTCCGGTCGGGAACGCAGGAACCGGTGGTCCTCCGCATCACCGGAGGTCCACGCCACGACTGGTTCACCGCTGACGCCCACGAGGCGCTCACCGGCCAGACCTGGAGCGTGACCGCCGAATCGAACCGGATCGGGGTGCGCCTCGCCGTCGGTGAACCGGGCACGACCGGCCGGCCGCTGGAACGCCTCACCACCGACGAGCTGCCCAGCGAAGGGGTCGTCGCCGGATCGCTGCAGGTACCGCCCTCGGGCCTGCCCGTGCTCTTCCTCGCCGACCACCCGGTGACCGGCGGGTATCCGGTGATCGGCGTCGTCGTCCCCGACGACCTGGGCATCGCTGCCCAGCTGGTGCCGGGAACCCGTCTCCGATTCCGGGCCGTGGATCCCGAAAGCCTGCAACCCGTCCCGCCCCGGCACCCGCTCCCCACCCGAAGCTCGTGAAAGTAGCAGCCATGAAGAAGGTCCTGATCGCCAACCGCGGCGAGATCGCCGTCCGCATCGCCCGCGCGTGCACCGATGCGGAACTGACCTCCGTCGCCGTGTACTCCGAGCCCGACGCCGACGCGCTCCACGTCCGCCTCGCCGACGAAGCGTATCCGCTGGGCGGATCGGCGAGCGCCGACACCTACCTCGCCATGGACAAGCTCCTCGCCGTCGCCGCCAGGGCCGGCGCCGACGCCGTCCACCCCGGCTACGGTTTCCTCTCGGAGAACGCCGACTTCGCGGACGCGGTGCAGGACGCGGGGCTCATCTGGATCGGTCCGTCGCCGGACGCGATCCGCAGCCTCGGCAACAAGGTCACCGCCCGCGAGATCGCCGTCAAGGTCGGCGCACCCCTCGTCCCCGGATCCGACGGACCTGCCGCCGACGCCGAGGAAGTCCACGCCTTCGCCGAGCAGTACGGCGTCCCCGTCGCGATCAAGGCCGCCTACGGAGGCGGCGGCCGGGGCATGCGGATCGCCTACCGGATGGAGGACATCGACGACGCGTTCGACTCGGCGGTCCGCGAGGCCACCGTCGCCTTCGGCCGCGGTGAATGCTTCGTCGAGCGGTTCCTCGACAAGCCGCGGCACGTCGAGGCGCAGGTCCTCGCGGACACCCACGGGAACATCGTCGTCGTCGGGACCCGAGACTGCTCACTGCAACGCCGAAACCAGAAGCTGGTCGAGGAAGCCCCCGCGCCGTTCCTGACCGACGACCAGCGCACCCGCATCCACGAGTCGGCCCGCGCCATCTGCCGCGAGGCCGGCTACACCAGTGCCGGCACCGTCGAATACCTGGTGGCGCCCGACGGCGTGATCTCCTTCCTGGAGGTCAACACCCGCCTGCAGGTGGAGCACCCCGTGACCGAGGAGACCTCGGGCATCGACCTGGTCCGCGAGCAGTTCCGCATCGCCGCCGGCCTGTCCGTCAGTGTCACCGAGGATCCGGCACCGCGGGGCCACGCCATCGAATTCCGGCTCAATGCCGAGGACGCCGGCCGCGGGTTCCTGCCCTCCCCCGGCCCGGTCGACATCTTCGAGGCTCCCACCGGGGCCGGCATCCGCGTCGACACCGGGGTGCGCTCCGGGTCCAGCGTCCCCGCCGAGTACGACTCCCTGATGGCCAAGCTCATCGTCCACGGCGACGACCGGCCGCAGGCACTCCGCCGTGCCCGGGCCGCCCTCGACGAACTGCGGATCGAAGGCCTCCCCACGGTGGTCCCCTTCCACCGTGCGGTGGTCCGGGACCCCGACTTCACCGACCCCGACCGGCTGGGCGTGTACACCACGTGGATCGAATCGGCATTCGCCGGACGCTTGGACGCCGCCCTCTCGAGCGGGACGGCGGGGCAGCTGGCCCGCCGGGAGACCCTGACGGTGGAGATCGACGGCAAGGCCGTCCAGCTGGGGCTGCCCGCCGAGGTGTTCGCCGCGCTGATGAACGGCGGCGGCAACGGCGGTCCGGGCGCCGCCGTCGCGTCCGCCGTCGCCACCGATGACGGCTCCACGGTCACGGCCTCGATGGGCGGCACGCTCGTGAAGTGGCTGGCCGACGACGGCGCCACCGTCCGCGCGGGACAGCCCGTCGCGGTGCTCGAGGCGATGAAGATGGAGACCGAGGTCCTGTCGAGGGTTGCCGGCACCTTCCAGCGCGGCGGACAGGAGCCGGGTGCCGCCGTCGCACGCGGTGAGGCCCTGGGCGGTGTCCTGGGGACGGTCGGCTAACATCGGCTGGTGACGGGAAATGGGGGGAGACCACGGCAATGAGAGCAGTAGAGGAGCTCGATCGCGCGACGGCGGGAACGGCCGAACACGCGCACACGGCAACCTGGATCGCCACCGTATTGCGGAGTCGCATCGCCGCCGGTGAGCTCACACCCGGGTCGAAGCTGTCGGAACAGGCGCTGTCGACGGCGCTCGGCGTATCCCGGAACACGCTGCGCGAGGCGTTCTCCACGCTCGCCGGCGAATCGATGGTGACCCGGATCCCCAATCGCGGCGTGTTCGTCGCCTCCCCCGGAGCCGACGAGGTGCGCGAGATCTACCGCGTCCGCCGGATGATCGAACCTGCCGCAGCGCTGTGGGGCGAGGTGACCCCCGAGGTGCTCGACACCATGGAGGCCATCGTCCGGCGGGCGCAGGAAGCGCGCGACGCCGGAGCGGTCGCCGATATGGCGGACGCCAATCAGGCGCTGCACCGCGCCGTCGTCGGCCTGACCGGGAGCCAGTCGCTGCAGACCCTGATGGACCGCGTGCTCGCCGAGATGCGGCTCGTGTTCCACGCCATGGCCTCGGCCCCGGACTTCCACAGCCACTACGTGGACCGCAACGTGCAGCTCGTCGAACGGCTCCGGGCCGGGCAGCGTGAGGAGGCGGCCTCAGGCCTGAGCGCGTACCTGGACTCCGCCGAGGCCGAAC
The DNA here is from genome assembly GCF_054511075.1 of Arthrobacter sp. TMS2-4. Classification (NCBI taxonomy): domain Bacteria; kingdom Bacillati; phylum Actinomycetota; class Actinomycetes; order Micrococcales; family Micrococcaceae; genus Arthrobacter; species Arthrobacter sp. TMS2-4. The sequence goes on along the minus strand of NZ_JBTNDI010000001.1, from coordinate 485,337 downwards.
TCCTGGACCGGCTCGTCGACGGGACCGCATAGCCCCGACCGCCTGGACTACGGCACCAGGTAGTCGCTGTCCCGGGCGTCGGTGATGAGCATGTGCCCCGGCGCGTGGCCGATGGCCAGCGGCGGCCGGGACTGCATCACGGCCGCCTGCGGGGTCACCCCGCAGGCCCAGAACACCGGCAGATGCCCCTCGGGGATCCGCACGGAGTCACCGAAGTCCGGCGACCCCAGGTCGACCCCCAGTTCCTCCGGATTGCCCACGTGCACCGGCGCGCCGTGCACGGCCGGGTAGCGCGAGGTGATGCGGACGGCGTCCGCCACCTGCGCCGCCGGCACCGGGCGCATCGACACCACCAGGGGACCGGCCATCGCACCGGCGGGAGCGGCCTCCCGGTTCGTCCGGTACATCGGCACGTTCACCCCCTGATCGATGTGCGCGATCCTGACGCCGCCGTCCTGCAGCGCCGTCTCGAAGGTGAAGGAGCACCCGAACAGGAAGGTCACCAGGTCGTCGCGCCAGTGAGCCAGGACGTCGGTGGGCTCGTCCACCAACGTGCCGTCGTGGTAGACGGTGTACCGGGGGACGTCGGTCCGGATGTCCCCGCCCGCCAGCAGCGGGCCGGAGGTCTCACCGGGTTCCAGCACCCCGAGGATCGGGCACGGTTTGGGATTGCGCTGGGCGAAGAGCAACAGGTCGAAAGCCTGCTCGCGCGGGATCGACAGCACGTTCACCTGCGCGTAGCCGCGTGACCAGCCCGACGTCGGCGTCACCAGGCCGGCCCGGAAGGCGGCCCGCGCGTCAGCGGGCAGCGTCGCCGCCGGATCGTCCGGGAGGCCGGCCGGAGTCAGCCCCACAGCTGGGCCAGCCCGGTGAGTGCGGTGTAGCCGAGGAACAGGGTCAGGAACCAGGTGATGATGCCGACGATCAGCAGCCACTTGGGGTAGACGTACCCGTTCAACAGGTCCCGGCGGCGCCACGCCACCCAGAGCAGCACACCGAAGCCGACCGGCAGGATCAGGCCGTTGAACGCCCCGGCGAAGATCAACAGTTCCTGGGGTGCCTGCCCCAGGAAGAGGTAGACCACGGCGCAGCCGGCGATGAAGACGACAGTGATGAGATTCCGCCTGCGCTCGCGGGTCTTCGAGGTGGTGATGAAGGAGACGGAGGTGAACGCGGCGCCGATCACCGAGGTGAGAGCGGCCGCCCAAAGGACGATGCCGAAGAGCCTCATGCCGATGTCGCCGGCTGCGATACCGAAGGCTTCGGCGGCCATGTTCTCACTCGACAGAACCGCTCCACCAGCCACGACGCCGAGGATCGCCAGGAACAACAGGACCCGCATGACGCCGGTGACCAGGATGCCGAGCACCGAGCTGCGGGTGATCTGCTTGACGTTCTCGACACCCGTTGCGCCGGAGTCGAGCATGCGGTGCGCACCGGCGTAGGTGATGTACCCGCCCACAGTGCCGCCCACCAGGGTGGTGATGATGAGGAAGTCGATCTGCTCCGGAAGGACCGCGTTCCTGAGCGCGTCACCGACGGGCGGGGCCGCGACGATGGCCACGTAGATCATCAGGAGGATCATGAGTCCGCCGAGGAGCACCACGATGCGGTCCAGTGCCATGCCGGCTCTCTTGCTGATGAAGATCATGATGGCGATGCCCGCCGAGACGGCGCCGCCGATCTTCGGGTCGATGCCGAGCATCGCGTTGGCACCGAGCCCGGTGCCGGCGATGTTGCCGATGTTGAAGACCACGCCGCCCACGAAGACGAGTCCGGCGAGGAACCAGCCGACGCCGGGAAGAACCTTGTTGCCGAGCTCGTGGGCGCGGAGTCCCGAGACACCGATGACGCGCCAGACATTCATCTGGACGGCGATGTCGATGAGGATCGACGCCAGGATGGCGAACGCGAACGCTGCACCGATCTGGGCGGTGAACACTGTGGTCTGGGTGATGAAGCCCGGCCCGATGGCGCTGGTGGCCATGAGGAACATGGCCCCCAACAGCGCGGTGCGCCGGGCGGAGGAGCTCAGCTTCGGTCTATTCTGGGTATCTGCCATGGGATCCGTCCGATTCATCGAGGTGACTGGAGTCACATTTCGTGATGGGGCTGACGCTACAGGTTGTTGAACAATGTTTGCAAGGGATTGTTCAACAACTTTCTATCCGGCGATTCGGGCTTCGGTGCGGCATGGCAGGCTGTCGGAACGCGATCCACATCGCCTCCGAGCCGGTCAGCGAGGACGTGGAGTACCCGAAGGGGTTCTACCTCCGCATCGTGGACGGACAGTCCTGGCTGAGGGGCTATCGGTGTGATGCCACGTACGTGTGGTCGCCGGAGCAGCGGGTCGCGTTCGTGGTGTCCGATGGCCACGACGGCGCGACATGACCCTACGAGGTCGGTACGAGCCGGCCATCAGCGGCAATGCGGCCTACATCCGCCCGGTGGGCGAATCTCTGCCACGGTCACCGTTTCCGGATCCCGGCGGCCAGCAGTACGACGGCGGCGGCCGCCGCGGCGGCGGCGACCGCGGACCTCGACCGTCGTCGCTGCCCGACCATCACGCCGGCGAAGGCCCAGAGGAGTGTCCCGACGTAGGTCCGGGACGAGACGCTCGCCCGTTCCGGACCGGCGGCCGCTCGGGCGCCGAGCGCACCCAGCCCGGCGAGGAGGGTCGCTCCGACCGTGGCAGCCTTCGGTCCCGCGGGAACGATGCCCCGTGCGACGAGTACGGCGGCCAGGTTCACGCCGCACGCCACCTGGCCCCACGCGGCCAGCATGCCCGCGGTGGGAGCGGCCACGGCCACCTCGGCACCGCTCAGTCCGCCCACCGCCTCCGCCTGCGCGATCCGGCGTCGTCCCCTTTCGGCCAGCACGGCGAGCGCGGTCAGCGCCGCCTGTGCTCCCCAGACCCGGCCGGACCGTGCCAGCGGCGCCCAGAGACCGGCTGCGGCGAAGGCCCCGGCGAGGGGCCAACCCGCCGCCCGCCAGACGTCCCGGGTACGGGCGGGGCCGCGAGCCTGCTGGACCGCGTAGGCGATGGACGACGCGAAGATCGGGAACCAGACGGCGAAGGCGTAGGGGGCCGGCTGGATCACGTTGGGCGGAGTGTCCTCTCCGCGGAACCGCGGGCCGTAGACGGTGGGCAGCAGCACCTGGCCCGCGGCCGCGACGCACGTGAACGCCTGCCGCGAGCGGTCCCCCGCCGCCGCTGCCCATACACGATCGATGCTGCTGGAGGAAAGGGCTGTCATGGGGCTCCTCAGTGGATGACGTCGGCCCGGGGATGGACCTGGTGGTTCGCGTCGGGCTCACACGGTTGCCAAGCTACTGCCTCCGGCACCGGCACCCCTCACCGGTTGCGGGTGAACCAGGCCGTGAGTGCGCGCAGGGACGTCGCAGACTCCGGACCGTGCAGCCGTGGAGTGTGGCGGCCCGTGACAACCCGATTGACATGGCCGGTCCGTCGCACCAGCGTGGTAGGAAACCTCGAGGAGACACGGATGACCAGCTGGCGGATCAGGGATTTCCACTCGGCGGACCTGGACGGAATCCTGCACCTGTGGGAGACCCTCAAGGCGAACAACGTCGACCCGGTGTATGCCCTCTCCGAGGTGCTCGCATCCTGCGAGAAGGATCATGCCGTGGTCGCCGTACAGGGCGACCACGTGGTGGGAGCGGCCGTCGGACGCGCCGCGCACGATCAGGGCTGGATCGTCTTCCTCGCCACGCTTCCCGAGTTCCGCGGCCGTGGAATCGGCACGTCGCTGCTGACGGCGGTCGAGAACAGTATGTCACCGCACGGGCTGAACAGGCTCTCGGCGCTGATGCCGGATTCGGAGGCGAGGGTCGAGGCGTTCCTGAGCCGCGGCTTCGCGTTGAAGAAGAACCTGCGGTACTTCGAGCGCACCATCCCCGTCCAGCGCCAGGAGCTCGGCGCCCTGGGTCAACTCGGTGGCCGCATCCTGGCACGCGACCAGTGGGAGAAGGTGGCGGGGATGCGCAAGGAGAAAGAGTTGCTCGAGCGCCGCCTGGTACTCCCCCTGGCCGAGGCCGATCTGGCCGACGAGTTCGGCGTCGTGCCGCCGCGCGCCGTCGTCCTCTTCGGACCACCCGGCACCGGCAAGACCACTTTCGCCAAAGCCATCGCCTCCCGCCTGGAGTGGCCCTTCGTGGAGGTGTTCCCCTCCCGCCTGGCAGCCGATCCCCAGGGACTGGCCGGCGCCCTCCGTGAGACCTTCCTGGAGATTGCCGAGCTGGAACACGCCGTGGTGTTCATCGACGAGGTCGAGGAGATCGCCTCGCACCGCTCCGGTGAGCCGCCGTCGCCCCTGCAGGGTGTCACCAACGAGCTCCTGAAGATCATCCCGGCCTTCCGGGAACAGCCCGGGCGCCTGCTGGTGTGTGCCACCAACTTCATCCGTTCCCTGGACTCGGCGTTCCTGCGGCACGGGCGGTTCGACTACGTCATCCCGATCGGCCTGCCGGACCGGCAGGCCCGCGAAGCGATGTGGCGGCGCTTCATTCCCGCTCCCGTGGCGGCTTCGGTGGACGTCGCACTGCTCGTGGACCGCACGCAGGGTTTCTCCCCCGCGGACATCGAGTATGCCGCCCGCAGCGCCTCCCAACGGGCACTGGAGAAGGCTGTGTACGACGACGGCGGGTTGGCCTCCGGACGCATAGCGTCCGTCCGCGAGGACGGCCGCAAGGGTCCCGCCACGCAGGACTACCTCGACGCCATCGGGGAGACGCGGACCACCGTCAGCGATGCGGTCCACCAGGACTTCCTGGAGGATATCGAGACCCTCGGCCGCGTATAGAAGCCACGAAACCTCCGAAGGAGCATCCACATGAGGGCAATCGTGCAGGACGAATACGGAGACGCGGATGTGCTGCGCCTCGAGGACGTCGAGCGACCGGAACCCGGACGCCATCAGGTCCTTATCCGTGTCCGGGCGGCGGGCGTCGATCCCGGCGTGTGGCACATCATGGCGGGCCGGCCGATCGGCGTGCGGCCCGCCTTCGGTATCCGCAGGCCGCGGCAGCGCACCCGCGGGGCTGATGTGGCGGGCATCGTCGAAGCGGTCGGCCCCGAGGTCACGCGGTTCGCCCCGGGCGACGAGGTCTTCGGTGTCGCATCCGGCAGCTTCGCCGACTTCGCGCTCGCCTCGTCGGAGAAAGGGCTGGCACACAAGCCGGCAGGGCTGGGCTTCGCCGAGGCGGCGGTCATGCCGATCTCCGGCTGCACCGCGCTCCAGGGGCTCCGCAGGGGTGGCGTGGCAGCAGGCACACGCGTGCTCGTGCTCGGCGCCTCGGGCGGCGTCGGATCGATCGCAGCGCAATTGGCCAAGGAGTTCGGCGCCCACGTCACTGGAGTCGCGAGCACCAGCAAGCTCGACTTCGTCCGCGACCTCGGCGCCGACGAGGTGCTTGATTACACCCGTCAGGACCCCGTGGACGGTACACGCCGCTTCGACCTCATCCTCGACACCGGCGGCAACCGCCCGCTACGGACGCTGCGACGGGCCCTCACCCCCGACGGGACACTCGTCATCGTCGGTGGGGAGGGCGGCCGAGGACTGCTCGGCGGCTTCGAGCGGGCGACGCTCGGCGCACCGGCCCTGTCGCTCGTCACCCGCCAGAAACTCCGGGGGCTCATGGCCGTGACACGCCGCGACGATCTCGACACCCTCGGCGGGTTGATCGAGGCCGGCCGACTGCGCGTGCCGCTCGATCGCACCTTCCCGCTCGAGGCGGCTCCGGACGCCATCCGGTACCTGCACGCCGGGAAGGTGCGCGGCAAGGTCGCCATCACCATCTGACCGAGTGCGCGGGTAACCGTGGCGATCAACCCACGGACCCCGTGCCGGCGTTTTCCCCACCATGCGCCACCTGCTAAGCTCAATAAGTCCCTTACGGGTACGGGAGTTTCCGTATCTGCCTTCGTAGCTCAGGGGATAGAGCGTCTGCCTCCGGAGCAGAAGGTCGTAGGTTCGAATCCTATCGAGGGCACATCCACCGCCGTCGGCCATCAGGCCGACGGCGGTTCTGTTTTGGTAGGCTCCACAGGATGCGGCCCTCGGGACCCGCACGAGCACCTATCGGCAGGGGGAACGTGGGGACGACAGCCGGACCGCCGCGCGCCCCCGCCGTCCTGGCCCTGATCGTCCTCGCCCTCACCGTGCTCGCCGCAGCCTTCCTCGGCGAGTTCTCCGCCGAACCCGTGACGGTCGCGCCGGACTCCTCCACCCGACGGACGGACGCGCCGCCCCCGACCGCCACGGTCACAGCACCACCACCGTCCGAGGGCGAGCGCCTCGTGATCGACGGCGGCACGCTGGCAGCGGGAGCCCTGATCCTCCTCATGCTCGCGGTGGCCCTCCTGACCCGGTTCCTGCTGCGGTTCCGTGGTCGGCACGGACCCGACGGGGATTCGCCGGAGCAGGCCGGGCCGCACCACGCCGGTACCGTCACCCTGGTGTCCGAGGCCCTGCCGCGGTGGGTCAGGGAGTCGAGTGCCGCGCTGCTGGACGGCGGCAGCACATCGGACGCGGTCATCCGCTGCTGGCTCGAGTTCGAGCGCATCTGCGCCGACGCGGGCGTCGGCCGCACACGCACGCAGACGACGTCGGACTTCGCGTCCGTTGTCGCGATCAGGCTCGATCTTCCTCCCGGGCCGCTGACCACCTTGAACCACCTGTACCAGCGCGCGCGTTTCGGGCGGGCCGGTCAGGATCGCTCCACCGGTTCCCTCGGCCCCGCCGACCGCGAAGCAGCGGCCGCGAGCGTCGACGAGCTGGGACGGTCCCTCGCCGCACGGGCCCGGCACTCAGGGGCACGGCCGTGAAGCGGTCCGCGTGGGCCATCACGGCCGTGCTGATCGGCCTCGCGCTCGTCGCCGTCTGGTTCTTCGGTCTCGATGCCCGGCACGCCGTCGTCCTTGTCGGGGCGGCGGGCGCTGCGGGCATCGCGAACGGCGTCCTCGAGGGCTTGGACGTCCCACGGGTCGTCCTGCCGCGTCCGCCCGAACCGGAGCGCGGACTCGCCGACCTGCAGGCGCTCGAGTTCTCCCTCGCGTCCGCAGACCCCGGGATGCGCGCCCTCCTCGAAGTGCGGACCCTCGCCCGCTCGGTCGTGGCGGCACGGCCCCATACGCCCCGGAGCACAGCGCTCGACGCCTTCGTCGCCGACCCCCGGCCACCCGAGCTGACCCACCGCGAACTCCAGGCTCTGGGCGTGGAACTGGAACGCATCGTCCTCTCCCCCGCACCCGATCCGACTTCTCACCAGGAGGCGCCATGACTGAGCCGAACCCCCACCCGCCCGGCGCCGGTCAGGAGCCGGGCGCGGTCCTCACGGGCCCGGCTGACAGCACGGCAACGGCTTACGCCGCCCGGGTGGGCCGCGAAATCCTCGCCCGCGCGGGTACCGTCGTCGTCGGCGCCGAAGGAGCCCTGCGCCTGGCACTGGCGGCCGTGCTCGCGGGAGGTCATGTCCTGTTCGAGGACCTGCCGGGTCTCGGGAAGACCCTCGCAGCCAAGACCCTCGCCCAGGTGCTGGGCCTCGACTTCCGGCGCCTGCAGTTCACGCCTGATCTCCTGCCCTCGGACGTGACCGGATCGTCCATCTTCAACCCGGCCACGCGCGAGTTCGAGTTCAGACCCGGCCCCATCTTCACGGGACTGTTCCTCGCCGACGAGATCAACAGGACGTCCCCGAAGACCCAGTCCGCGCTCCTCGAGGCGATGGCGGAGGCACAGGTGTCCGTGGAGGGCGCCACCCTGCCCCTCCGGCGTCCATTCCATGTGTTCGCCACCTCCAACCCGATCGAGTTCGAGGGCACGTACCCGCTGCCCGAGGCACAGCTGGACCGCTTCCTGGTCCGCCTACGCTTCGGCTACCCCGGGCCCGGCGGCGAACAGGACATCATCTCGCGGCGCATCACGCGGCGGAAGGACGAGACGCACGTGGCGAACGTGACGACGGCCGAGGGGCTGCTGCGCCTGCAGGCCGCCGCCGAGTCCGTGAACGTGGACGACGACGTCATCGACTACGCGGTCCGGCTCACCGCAGCGACACGGACCCATCCGGCCGTGGAGGTGGGCGCGTCTCCCCGCGGGTCACAGGCACTGGTCCTGCTGGGCCGCGCACTCGCCGTCCTCGACGGCCGCACCTTCGTACTGCCGGAGGACGTGAAGGAGGGCGCCGAGGCCGTGCTCGCCCACCGGCTGACGCTGACGCCGTCGTCCTGGGCGCAGGGCGTGGCGACGGAGAAGGTGGTGTGGGACGTACTGGCCGAGGTGCCCACCCCGCCGACCGTGCCGCGTGGCTAGGGCCGCAGCAGCCGCCCGGTCCCCCGTCTGGGCCCTCGCGGTCATCCTCATGCTCGTGTGCGCCGTGGCGGGCCTCGTGTCCGGCCGTCCGGACACCGTGGCTCTCGCCGCGCCGTTCGCGTTCCTCGCGCTCGCCGGTCGCGCCGGCCCGGCGCAGGGCACCGCCCGCACGATCCATATCTCGCCGGACCGATCGGTCGACGCCGATGGCCAGCGCCTGCGCGTGCGGCTCGCCCCGCGGGAGGCCGGCACCCCGGCGTCGGGACGCCTGATGGTCACCACCCTGGCCGCTCCCGGGTGTCCGGAGGACGCCGTCGTCCTACTGGACGACGAGGAGTGCCCGTTCCTGGTGGATGCGCCGCCGTCGGGGGAACAGGACGTCCTCGCGTACGGTGCCGCGAGCTTCACGGCGGATCTGGCCCGGCCCACCGCCTTCGCGCCCGCGCCGCCGCTCCGCGTGAGCATCCTGCCGCGAGTCGGGCCGACACTCGCGCGGCCGGTCTCCCGGCGGCTCGTGGGCCTCGCCGGGACCCACCGGTCGGGACGCCCGGGCGACGGCGGTGAACTGCGCTCCGTCGCTTCCCTGCAGCCCGGAGATCCGCTGCGGCGGATCGACTGGCGTGCCACGGCCCGGCGGTCCACCGACCAGGACAGGCTCATGGTGCGGCGCAGCTTCGCGGATGCGGAGGCCTCGGTCTTCCTGGTCGTCGATCAGGCACATGACCTGCCGTCCTCGACGGAGGACTGGTTCGCCGCTGCTCCTCCGCGCCTGGCCGCCGGATCGCTGCACGTGGCGCGGACTGCTGCGACGACGGTTGCTGCCTCCTACCTCGCTGTCGGTGACCGTGTAGGCCTCGACGACCTGTCGGGGACGCGGCGTGCCCTGCGCTCGGCGGCGGGAGCACGCCACCTCGAGCAGATCCGGGTTCGGCTGGCGGGTACTGCTGTGGTGCCGCGGCGTCGCCGCCGGAGGGATCCCGTGCCGCCGCAGGGTGCCGTCGTCGTCGTGTTCTCCGCTTTCCTGGACGCCGAGCCGGCACGCCTGCTGCGCTTCTGGCACGCACAAGGGCATGTGGTGGCCGGGATCGACTGCATGATGCCGCTGGACCGTACGGAGACGACGACGGCGCAGGCCGAGGCCGTGCGGCTCACGCTTCTGCGGCGTCGACTGCTGCTCGAGGGCCTGCGGGGCGACGGCATCCCCGTGATCGCCGGAGCGACCGCCGACGCGCAGCGCCCCGTACGGGGGGACGGTTTCGATGCGCCCTACGGGCCGGACCTCGACACCGGCCTCCGGCTGCTGGCGCGGCAGGCCGATCGGCGTACCGGCCAGGGTTCGAGCCGGAGAACCTCATGAGACCGGAGCGATCCGCCCGGCCCGCAGGTTCGCCCGCCGTGCCCGACCGGAACGGCCTCGTGGCCCTGTGGGTGATACGCAGCGCGACGGCCCTCCTGGCGGTCCTTCTCGGCAGCATCGCCTGGAGCGGCTCGGCGTGGATCGTCCTGACCATCGTCGTGGCCGCGGGCGCGGCGGTACTCCCGTCGGTCGGCCTGGTCACGCTGTCCCTGCTGCTGCTCTCGATCGCGTATGCGGTGAACGTGGCTGAAGGGTCCGCGTGGCTCCTCGTGTTCGTTGCCGGACTGCATGCCGTCTTCATCCTGTACCTCCTGCTCCTGCATCTGCCCCTGCGGGGGTGGATCAGCACTGCAGCGCTGCGTCAGCTCGCGCTGTCCTACCTCCGGATCCAGGCCGTGGCGCAGCCCGTCGCCGTCCTTGCCCTGCTGGTGGGCGACGCCGGGTCCAGCCTCCCCGTGGTGCTGGCGGGCGTAGCAGCCCTTCTCGCGTGGGCGGTCTGGCTGGTGAGGGGACGCGCAGAGGGGTGATGTGCCGACTCACGACAGTGCCATCCTGAGCGAGCCCCCGTGCGTAGCTCGGTCACGTGCCCTGTCCGGTGGTTCAGGCCGGGACGAGTCCTGCGCTCTTTCCCCGTTCCGAGCTCTGTCCCCGCTCTGTTCGCTGTGCCCGGGCCCGTCGTTGCGCTGTGATCCTCCGGCGGACAGCCGGTTGTTGGTGGGCCGGCGTGTCGTCGGGCGGCGAACTGCACTTGTTGCCGGGGAGGGGTGGTGCGGTGGAGTGGTAGGTGTGGCCGGTGGGCGTGCTGATGGCGAGGGCGTGCCTGGCGCCTGGATCGTGACCGGAATCAAAGCCGGGGTCGGGATTGAGGCTGCTGGGTGGTGCTGTGGTTTTCCAGCCGGGGAGTTCTTTGGTGTGGTTGCATGCCTCGCAGAGCCCTGCCCCGTTGGCGAGGTTGGTGGGTCCGTTGGTGTGCCAGGGGATGATGTGGTCGTAGTGCCGGATCGGGGCGTCGCAGTACGGGGTGCGGCAGAGGTGGTCCCGGGCCTGGATGAACCGGCGTTGCCCGGCGGTGAAGAGGCGGGCGCGGGAGTCGGCGGCGATCAGCTCTCCGCTCCCGGGGGCGGTGTAGAGGCGCCGGAGCCAGACCTGGAAGGCCTGCGCGGCTGCGGGATCGGCGGCGGGATCGGCTGCGGGATCGGCTGCGGGATTGGCTTCGCTCCTCGACGCGTGTCCTGCACCCTGTCCGGGCCGCCTGGTGGGCTGATCGGGTGCGTGCTCCGCCCGGTGCCCTGCCGGTCGCCCGGCCTGCTGTCCGGGGGGCCCTGCGTTCTTCTGGGTGAGGAGGTCTCGGGCCCAGCCGGCGGGGACGATCCCGTAGCCCGGCAGTCGGGCCGGTTCGCTCTCGCCCTGGAACAGGGTGCGGTCGGTCATGATCAGCTGCACCTCGATGCGGGAGAACCCGCCCGGGGTGCCGGTGGTGCGTTCGACGAGGGCGTCGGCCATGAGCTGGCCGCGGCTGCGGGAATCACCTTTAGCGCGCTCCATGTCGGCGTGCCGGGTGAGTTCCGCGTGCACCGCCACCCCCTGCGCGACGGGGAGCAGCGCGGTGAGGTAGGTCATGGTGTCCGGTGCCGGGCGCAGACTCACGTGCCGGTCCGCCGCGGCCCGGCTCGCCCGCTCGGTCACCGACCGCGGGTCCCGCCGGTACGCCGCCGCCCGCACCGCGGCGACCAGTGCCCGGTCTCCGGCGCCGTCGAACGTGCCCGCATCCGCTGCCACCTCGTCGTCGACCGCGCACCGGTCCGCCGCTGACAGGCACGCCGTTTCCCGGACCATGAGGGTCGCCCGCCACTCATTCACCTGTCCCGCCTCCAGGGCTGCCAGGGTGTGGGGCATCTCCGTCACCAGCGCCCGCGCCAACCCGAGTAGCCGGCCACCCCGTGCCGGGGACTCCCGGCGGGCCAGGGCGAGCTGCGCGGCCACCCCACGACCCTGCTCAACGGCAGGGACACCGGCCGCGGCATCGCACTGACGCCGGACCAGATCGAACGCCACCGCAGCCCGCGCCTGCCGGCCCGCGATCGCCGACTTCAACTCCTCCAGGGCACGCACCTCATCGATCAACGAAGCACCATCCGCCGACATGGGCAGGGAGCCCATCGCGTCGATCAGCTCCCGCACACAGCCAACCCGCATGGAACCGGCCGGAACCGCACTCTGCCGGGGAGCGCCACCGCTGACGGTGACCACTTCGGGAGGAGCGTTCCGGCTGCTGTCCATACTGAATTCTCCCAACCACCACCGACATTATTGGGGCCCTTGCTACCCCGTAATAGTGAAAAATGATCGCGGTTCCGGTGTGGCTCTCTGTCCACCTGACGCAGCTCTGTGGGTCGCTGTCTTTCACAGGACTTGTCCGCCGGCCCTCGATCGCTTCACGTGCTGACGGGTATGGCTTGAGAGGGGCCTGACGAGATCCCCGTACCGAATTGCCTGCCTGTCCTGGCCGCGTGGAGATTCACTGCTATCGAGAGGCAGACATGTCAGAGACTGAGGTGCAGGACCGTCGCGTTGTGGTCGGAATCGGCACCCATGCTGATACCCATCACGTCGCCGTTGTCACCGAGTACGGGAAACCCTTGGCTGATCAGAAGTTCCCCACGACCGCTGTGGGCTACCAGGAGGCTCTCGACTTCATCACGGGGTTCGGGGAGGTCCTGCAGGCCGGGATGGAAGGCACTGGAACCTACGGAGCTGCACCAACAAAGATCCTGCTGGGCGAAAGAATGCTGGTTATCGAAGTGAACAGCCTGATCGTCAGCAGCGTCGACTCAAGGGTCGACGTGGCTCCTCCTACCGATCGGAATCAAGGCGGTGTACTGGAAGGATGTTGACGCGACGATTCAGGCTCGACGCGCAGCTGGGGTGACTTCAAGGTGCCGTAGATGCTCTTCCTTCGCATTTCGTGGAACCCTGTCGGGATTGACGAAGGCTTCCCCGATTCGGCGGGCAATCTGCAACCCGGTGTCGCGTTGGGGACGGTTGTTGTCGCCTTCGACGTCGAAGATCACGTGACTTTCGACGTCGGTCACTCCGCAGTACGCGAAGATACCGACGTCGAGCTGCGTCCGCATGGCCTGGCGATACCCGTATCTGTCGTAGGTGCGCTCCTTCGATCCACCGATACCGATGAGTGTCGTCGGTGTGTTGCGAAGGAGTGAGGTCAAAGGTTCTCGACCCCGATCCTCGACCCCTTGGCCGTACTGGTAGGCCCAACCCCCGGTGAACACGCGTTCTATCCAACCCTTCATCAGCGCGGGCATGCTCCACCAGTACACGGGGAACACGAACGCCAACCGGTCGGCAGCATCGACACGCTCGTGCATCTCGGTGATACCCGGTGGGGTAGGACCACCCCAGAAGTGTGCATGATCAGCCTCCGTGAACCGAGGATCAAAGTTCTCCTGGTGCAGATCGAGCACGTCAATAGTGTGGCCCAGTTCCCGGAAGGGCTCGTGGAAGGAGTCCACGACGGCCGACGGGTACCTGTCGGACAATGGGTGGGAAGAGACAGTTAGCAGATGCATGGAGAGCTTGTACTTTCTTTGGCGAGATGGAGGTGAGACCTGCGACCTCTCAGGGGCATCGCATGAGCATCGCTGCCGCGCTCCGGGCAGCTGAAACCGCTGGAAGTCCGCGGTAGGAAGCCGCCGAGGTCGCACCTTCGAACAGCACCAAGACCTGATCAGTCAAGAGGTCACTACAGGGTTCACCCTCTTGCTGCACGAGCTTGTTGATGAGTTCGCGGAGACGTCGACGGTAATTTGAGACCTCTTCCAATGCCGCAGGGAACTCTGCACTCAGCTCTCCTGCAGCACGCAGGAACAGGCATCCTCGGGCTCCCTCGGACTGCACCCACTGCTCCAGGGCGGCAAACAGTCCGTCGACATCGTCGACGACGTCGAGTCGTTCGAAGAACCGGGTGCTACGGATGCGGAGCACGGCAGCGATGAGGTCTGACTTACTACCAATGTGCTTGTAAAGCGTCCGGGTCGATACGCCGGCTGCTCGAGTAAGGGCGTCCATCCCGCTTGCGGCGAACCCACCGCTATCGAACACGCGTTCAGCGCTGGCGGTGATCTGTTCTGATAACGAGGGCATACCGACGATAGTACAACGATCGTTTTACATCTTCCACCAATCAGCCGACTAGGGCCGGTCTGGTACGGATCGACTGGAATCAGCCCCTCCTCCGATCGCCAAGGAAGTTTCTGAAGCACCTCTCGACAGTTATGGGAGCGTCCCGTAAACAGATCGACCGACTCTTTCAGGAGAACGCTCTGTAGCGTCGATGTCAGCCCTCCGATCCGAACCCTCGGTCACGGGATCCGACGAGACGGCGCCTGATCGCGGACGGTCTCCGTCCGCATTCCGCCGTACCGTTGTTCCATGATCGAGACCTCGGCACGCCTGCTGCAGCTCCTCTCGCTCCTCCAGCTCCGACGCGAGTGGACCGGCCCCGCGCTCGCGCAGCGCATGGGCGTCACGGAACGCACGGTCCGGCGGGACATCGGCAAGCTGCGTACGCTCGGCTATCCCATCAACGCCTCCCCCGGCGTGGCCGGCGGATACCAGCTCGGTGCCGGCGCCCAGCTTCCGCCCCTCCTGCTCGACGACGACGAGGCACTCGCCGTCGCGATCGGCCTGACCGCCGTCACCGCCAGCCCGGTCTCCGGCGTGGGGGAAGCATCCGTGCGCGCCCTCACCAAGCTCGAACAGGTCCTGCCGCCCCGGCTCCGGCCCCGCTTCGCGGGACTGCGCTCGGCAGTGACGCGGATGGCGGCGGTCAGCACGCCGGTGAACCCGGAGATCCTGACCGCACTCTCCGCAGCCATCACCGAGCGCCGCAGCGTCGCGTTCCGCTACGACCGGCACGACGGCGAGTCGTCCCGACGCGTCGTCGAACCGTACCGGCTCGTGGACACCGGCCGACGGTGGTACCTGGTGGCCTTCGACCGCTCGCGGGAGGACTGGCGGACGTTCCGCGTGGACCGGTGCCGGAGCGTGCCGGTGGCGCGGGACCGCTTCCTGCCCCGTCCCCTGCCCGCGCCCGACCTCGCGGTCTACGTGCAGGAGTCCATCACGCGCTCGCCCTACTCCTACGACGCCGTCATCCGGTTCCACGCGCCCCTGCACGAGCTGGAACCTCACGTCCCGCCCAGCACGGGCACCCTCGAGGCCGATGGCGAGCACCACACGCTCCTGCGGGCGGGCTTCGACTCCCTCGACTTCCCGCTGGCCTACCTGGCGAGCTGGGACATCGACTTCGAGGTCCTCGAACCGGCCGCGATGCGCGAGCGTGCCGTCGTCGTCGCCGCCCGGCTTCACCGCGCGACCGGGGCAGGAGCGCCGGAACCACCCGACGACGGGGCGCCGGACTCCGAACCCGGTGAACATCCCCTGGGGCCCCGCACGAGGAACTAGACTGGCAGGCAACTATGCCACTGACAATCTCCTACCCCGCGGATCTCCCAGTCTCGGAACGCCGGGCCGACATCATGGCCGCCATCGCAGCCAACCAGGTCACCATCATCGCCGGCGAGACCGGGTCCGGGAAGACGACGCAGATCCCCAAGATGTGCCTCGAGCTCGGCCTCGCGGAGCACGGGCTGATCGGTCATACCCAGCCCCGGCGCCTCGCGGCCCGCACCGTCGCCGAGCGCATTGCCGAGGAACTGCAGGTCCCGCTGGGTGAGGAGGTGGGCTACCAGGTCCGCTTCACCGGCTCGGTGGGCCGCCGCACCAAGATCAAGCTGATGACGGACGGCATTCTCCTCGCCGAGATCCAGCACGACCGGATGCTCCGCAAGTACAGCACGATCATCATCGACGAGGCCCACGAGCGCAGCCTCAACATCGACTTCATCCTCGGCTACCTCAAGCGGATCCTGCCCGAGCGGCCGGACCTGAAGGTCATCATCACCTCGGCGACCATCGACCCCGAACGCTTCGCGGCGCATTTCGCCGCCGACGCCGCCGTCACGGACACCTCTCCCGCTCCGATCATCGAGGTCTCAGGGCGCACCTACCCCGTCGAGATCCGCTACCGGCCGCTCGACCAGCCGCCGGGCGGGCTCGACGAGGGCGAGGGCGGCGCGGACAGCGAGCTGGAGGAGGAACGCGATCCGCTCGACGCCGTCTGCGACGCTGTGGACGAACTGTCCTTCGAAGCGCCCGGTGACGTCCTCGTGTTCTTCTCCGGCGAGCGCGAGATCCGCGACGCCGCCGACGCCCTCCGCGCACGCATCCAGTCCACCACCCGCCTGCGCGGTACGGAGGTGCTCCCCCTCTTCGCGAGGCTCTCCCTCGAGGAGCAGCACCGCGTCTTCCGCCCCACCGGCAGCCACCGCCGCATCATCCTCGCGACGAACGTCGCGGAGACCTCGCTCACCGTGCCCGGCATCAAGTACGTCATCGACACCGGCACCGCACGCATCTCGCGGTACTCGCACCGCACCAAGGTGCAGCGGCTGCCGATCGAGCGGGTCTCCCAGGCCTCCGCGAACCAGCGGTCGGGCCGCAGCGGCCGCGTGTCCGACGGCATCGCCATCCGCCTCTACTCGGAGGAGGACTACGAGTCACGGCGCCCGTTCACCGAGCCGGAGATCCTGCGGACGAGCCTCGCCGCGGTCATCCTGCAGATGGCGGCCATGGGTGTGACCCGCAGTCCCAAGGACATTGCGGAGTTCCCGTTCGTCGAGCCTCCCGAGACCAAGGCGATCAACGACGGCGTCGCCCTGCTGCGCGAGCTCGGTGCGCTGAAGGACGACGGCGGTCTGTCTCCGGTGGGCCGCAAGCTCGCCCAACTCCCGGTCGATCCGCGCCTCGGGCGCATGATCGTGGAAGCGGGGACGCGCGGTGCCGTCAAGGAGGTCATGGTGCTCGCCGCGGCGCTGACCATCCAGGATCCGCGGGAGCGGCCGTCGGCGGACCAGCCGGCCAAGCAGCAGCAGGCCGCGGAGAAGCACAAGCGCTTCGTCGACGAGAACTCGGACTTCACCGCCTACCTCAACCTGTGGCGGTACCTGCAGGAGAAGCAGGACGAACTCTCCTCGACGCAGTTCCGGAAACTGTGCCGCACGGAGTTCATCAACTACCTGCGGGTGCGGGAGTGGCAGGACCTCTTCCAGCAGCTGCGCCAGCTCGCGAAGCCACTGGGCATCACACTGCCCGCCGGCCCGGTGGATCCCGTGGGGCTGCACGAACAGATCCACATCAGCCTGCTCTCGGGTCTGCTCGGCAACATCGGCCTCTACGACCAGCGCAAGCGTGAATACTCCGGCGCCCGCGGGACCCGCTTCGCCGTGTTCCCCGGCTCTGCCCTCTTCAAGAAGTCACCGGACTGGGTCATGGCCGCGGAACTCGTGGAGACCTCCCGGCTCTGGGCGCGCGTCGTGGCGCGCATCGATCCGCTGTGGGCCGAGCAGGTGGCGCCTCACCTCGTGAAGCGCACGTACAGCGAGCCGCACTGGTCCCGGAAGATGGGCTCGGTCATGGCGTACGAGAAGGTGACGCTCTACGGTGTGCCGATCGTGCCGCAGCGCCGCATCAACTACGGGCGGATCGACCGCGAGGTGGCCCGCGAGCTGTTCATCCGGCATGCCCTCGTCGAGGGCGACTGGAAGACCCACCACACGTTCTTCAGCCGCAACCAGGCCCGCCTCGCCGAGGTGGAGGAGCTCGAGAACCGCCTGCGACGGCGTGACCTGCGGGTGGACGACGAGACCCTGTTCGAGTTCTACGACCAGCGGATCGGACCGGACGTCGTCTCCGAGCGGCACTTCGACTCCTGGTGGAAGCAGGCGCGCCACGAACGCCCGGACCTGCTCGACTTCGACCCGGAGCAGCTGCTCGCCGAGGACGCGGCGGAACTCGACGAGACGGCCTTCCCGAGCACCTGGCACCAGGCGGGCTTCGAGCTGCCCCTGGCCTACGAGTTCTCGCCGCTCACCCCCGGCGCGCACGACGGCGTCACCGTCACCATCCCGGTCCTGTTCCTGAACCAGCTGGACCCGAAGCCGTTCCGCTGGCAGATCCCCGGCCAGCGCGTGGAACTCGTCACCGCGCTCATCAAGTCGCTGCCGAAACAGGTACGGAAGAACTTCGTGCCTGCGCCCGATGTCGCCCGGAGCGCCGTCGCGGCCCTCGCGGCGGACTTCGATCCGGCGCAGGACGATCTGGAAGCGTCCCTCGAACTCGCGCTGCGCCGCCTGCGGGGCCATGTCATCCCGCCCGGATCGTGGACCTGGTCCGCGGTGCCGCCACACCTGCTCATGATGTTCCGGATCGTCGACGCCGCCGGGCGCGTGCTCGACGAATCCCGTGACCTCGAGGCGCTCAGGGAGGCCCTCGCGCCTGCGGTCAGCCGCGCGATCGCGGAGTCCCTCGGCGCCACGCCGGGGAGTACCCGTCCGGCGGGCGGACCGGGCCGCGGGGGGCGCGGCAAGGCGTCCGCAGGTCCCGCCGGTCGGAACGACACGGGACCGGGGCCGGCCGGTCGCGGCTCCGGTCGGACGCCCGCGGTAGACGCCTCCGGTGCGGGCGGGCAGTCCGCGCAGGGGTCGTCCGAGTCGCGCGGGGTGGTAGCCGTGGCGCAGGCTCCGGCGATCGCCGAGCGCACGGGTGAGAGCACGTGGGTCTTCGGTGACCTCCAGCGTGAGGTGTCCCGGACCGTCGCCGGGCACCGGGTCACCGGGTTCCCCGCCGTCGTCGACGAGGGCACCTCGGTGGGCCTGCGGGTGTTCCCGACTCCGGGTGAGCAGTCGACGGCGATGCGGGCCGGGATCATCCGACTCCTGTCCCTGCGCATCCCGAGCCCGGCGAAGTACGTCCTGGAGCACCTCAGCAACACCGAGAAACTCACCTTCAGCCAGAATCCGCACGGCAGCGTCGCCGAGCTCATCCGCGACTGCTCACTCGCGGCCATCGACAAGCTCGTGCCGGATCAGCTGCCCTGGTCCGAGGAGGCGTTCAACCGGCTCTACGAGGACGTGCGCGCGGAGCTCATCGACACCGTCTTCATCGTGACGGCGACGGTGGAGAAGGTGCTCTCCAGCAACCGGCGCATCCAGAAGCAGCTCAAGGGCACCACGAGCCTGGCACTGATCACGGCCCTGAACGATGTCCGCAGCCAGCTCGAGCACCTCGTCCACCCCGGCTTCGTCGCGGCCACGGGATACTCCCAGCTGGCTCATCTGCCGCGCTACCTGCGGGCCATCGAGGTGCGGCTGGAGAAGCTGCCGACCAACGTGCAGCGCGACGGACTCGGCACCGCGGTCATCCAACGGCTCGAGGACGAGTACGACGACGCCGTCGCCTCCCTCGCTGCGGGACGGCACCGGCCCACGTCCCTGGCGCGCGTCCGCTGGATGATCGAGGAACTGCGGGTGAGCCTGTTCGCGCAGGACCTCGGCACCGCCTACTCGGTGTCCGAGAAGCGCGTCCGGACGGCGCTCAACGAGGCCCTCGCCGAGACGCGCTGACCTCGAGCCGCCCGACGTCGTCCGGTGCGGGGGCACCGACCGGCGTCCGCCCGTCCCTGGCACGGGCAGCGAGGTTCCGCGCCCGCTCGGCCACCGACGTCCGCGGGTCGTCCGCCAGGCGCTCGAGCTGGGGTTCCAGCCACACGCGCAGGACGGGATCGCCGTCGGACCAGGCGGAGAGCGTCTCCATGGTGTTGATCAGGACGATCCAGTCGTGCTCCTGCTCCAGGTTGCGCTGCAGGACAACCGTCGCGCGGTCGCGCTGGTCCGGCGTCAGGTCCGGTGTGAGCCGCAGGAACAGCTTCGCCAGCGTCCACTGCGCGGACGCCTGGTCCAGCGTCCCGATGTCATCGATGAGCCGGTCCGCGAACGGGATCAGCCACTCGTGCCGCGCGGCTTCGAGGCGCTTGAGGGCGCTGGAGGTGCGCAACCGGACCACCGGGTCCGCACTGCGTAGCAGTCGAACAACTCCTGCAGCCGCGACCGGTCCGCCGCCACCAGTTCGGCGACCTCGACGGTGCGTCCCATCGAGTTGGGGTGCCCGCCCGTCAACATGCTCTCGATAGCTTCCATGCACGGGGAACCTACCAGCGGGACGCGGATAGCGGTAGCGGTCTACGGCCCCTTCAGGAAGGCACGGAGGCGGAATGCCCGGCATCCCGCAACGCGCTTCGCAGGGCCTCGGCATTCCGGTCCATCGCTGCCGGATCGGGCGCGTGGTCCACCCGCTTGACGTCGAAATCCTCCGGCGACTGCGTCGGCCAGACGTGCACGTGCAGGTGGGGTACCTCGTAGCCCTCGAGGAGGACACCGACGCGCCTGGCTCCGAAGGCCGCCTCCTGCGCCCTGCCGATGGTCTGTGCCACGGCCATCACCCGGGTCAGGGTCTCCGGATCGGCCTCGAGCCACTGCGTGATCTCCCGCCGCGGCACCACGAGGGTGTGCCCGGGGGTGATCGGGGCGATGGTGAGGAACGCGACGACGTCGTCGTCCTGCCACACGAAGCGGCCGGGCACCTCGCCGTTGATGATTCTGGTGAAGAGGGTGGTCATCGGTCCTCCTGGGGTTGCTGCCGTCGGAACGCCACGACCCGCCCGCCGGGCAGGCAGCGGGATGCCGCCGCGCAGGGGCGGCGGTGCGGGTCGTCCGGGGGTCATGACCCGACGCTACCGCGCCGCCGTGCGGCGGGGCCACCGTGCGCCCCGCCGCCGGTCCGTTCCGAGCGCCCCCGCGGGTCAGGCACCCGTCGCGACGGGCAGTCCCTCCGTCGTCGACCACTGGGACCACGAGCCCGGGAACAACGCCGCGTCGATCCCGGCGATGTCCAGCGCCGCGATCGCGTGGGACGCCGTGATGCCCGAACCGCAGTAGACCACGGTGCGCCCTCGTCCCGCACCCAGGCCTTCGAAGCGGCGGCGGAGCTCCTCCGCGGACCGGAAGCGGCTGTCGTCGCCGAGGCTGTCGGCCGCCGGGGCGCTGACTGCGCCGGGGATGTGGCCGGCCTTCGGATCGATCGGTTCGTGCTCGCCCCGGAAGCGTTCACCGGCGCGGGCGTCGAGGACGACGTCGCCCTGCGCGGGGTCGAGCAGATCGGGGATGGACACCACGGGCATCCGGCCCGAGGTGAGGTGGACGCTGCCCACGCAGTGCCGCTCCTCCCCGCCCTCGACGTCGTACCCTGCCTCCCGCCAGGCTCTCAGCCCGCCGTCGAGGAGGCCGACCGACGCGAAGCCGGCGTCGCGGAGGAGCCACCAGAGGCGTGCTGCGGCGAGGTTCCCGGAGTCGTCGTAGGCGACCACGGTGTCGCCGTCGCTGAGCCCCCACTGGCGGGCGGCCTCCTGGAGTGCCTCCGGGTCGGGCAGCGGATGGCGCCCGAGGCCGGGACCGCCGGGGCCGCAGAGCTGCGTCTCCAGGTCCACGTACACGGCGCCGGGTATGTGGGCTTCGCGGTAGTGCCGGTGGCCGTGGGGATCGCCCAGGGACCAGCGCACATCCAGCAGGATGGTCTGCCGGCCGGAGGTCATCCGGTCCCGCAGCTCCTGCACATCCATCAGAGTCTTCATCGAGATCTCCTGTCGGAACGGGTGACCGGACCACGGAGTTCACCGCGGCCGGTCCTGATGCAGGCCAGTCCACCACACGCGGATGCACCCACCAAGGAACCGGTCCTGCGACCCACGGGGTCGACCGGAATCAGACGTCGATGCTCTCGCGGACCGCGAGGTGCCGGTAGGACGTGCCGTACCGCGCACCCAGTCGCGTGAGATGGCCCTCGACGATGCCGAGGCCGTTCTCGTTGAGCAGGGCGTCATGGATCTGGAAGGCGCGGGGCGCCCGGACCGACGCCACGAAGTCGACGACCTCGGCCAGCTTCGACCACGGCGCGTGCACCGGGACCAGCAGCGTCTCGACGCCGATCCCGTCCGGCACGATCAGCGCGTCACCCGGATGGTAGACGGAGTCCTGGATGAGGAAGCCCACATTGGCGATGACGGGGATCAGGGGGTGGATCAGCGCGTGCTGCCCGCCGAAGGTCCTCACCCGGAACCCCCCGGCCGTGAACTCCTCGCCTCCGCTTACGGCGTGGATCCGCTCCCCTGCAGCGTCACCCAGACCCTCGATGACGGCGTCGGCCACGGTGCGGGGTGCCCACAGTTCCGCCGAGGGGTTCTCCGCCAGCACGGCGACCACGCGGGCGACGGCGATGTGGTCGGGATGCTCGTGCGTGATCAGGACGGCCGCGGCTCCCGCGAGCGCCTCCTCGACCTCGGAGTAGGTGCCCGGATCGAGCACGAGCACGGATCCGTCCTGTTCCAGCCTCACGCACGCATGGGAGTACTTGGTCAGCAGCATCGCCTCAGACTACCGGCGCCCGCGCTGATAATCTTGTCTCTGATCCCGGGCATCCGAGCCCGCAGGAAGGGTAGGACATGACGCCAGAGGCGACTTCCCAGGCAGGAACGAGGACGGGCTCGGCTGCGCCGCCGGCGCGACCCACGCCGCCGGCTCCACCCGCCCGCAGGGGTTCCGAGCAGCGCGTCACCCGGCAGCGGCGTGCCGTGAGCGCTGCCCTCGACGCCCTGGACGACTTCGTGAGCACGCAGGAGCTCCACCGCGTGCTCCACGAGCGCGGCGAGTCCGTCTCGCTCGCCACCGCCTACCGCATCCTCCAGTCCATGGCCGACGACGGCCTGGTGGACGTCCTGCGCAACGGCGACAACGAAGCGGTCTACCGCCGGTGCGCCGTCGACCACCACCACCATCACCTGCTCTGCAGGAACTGCGGACGCGCCGTTGAGATCGAGGCGCCGGCCGTCGAGCAGTGGGCCGCCCGGGTCGCGGCGGACCACGGATTCACCGATGCGGCCCACACCGTCGAGATCCACGGCCTGTGCCCGGACTGCACGGCGGCTGCCCGGCCC
Source organism: Arthrobacter sp. TMS2-4 (assembly GCF_054511075.1). NCBI lineage: Bacteria > Bacillati > Actinomycetota > Actinomycetes > Micrococcales > Micrococcaceae > Arthrobacter > Arthrobacter sp. TMS2-4. Next base: position 462,680 of record NZ_JBTNDI010000001.1, on the reverse strand, counting down.
TGAGCCCCGACCGACGCTGCACTGTACTCCTCCGCGCGCCACTGCGGCCGGGGGTGCGGACGGTGTCGGTGCCGTCGCATAGGCTGATGCCGTGATGTCCCCGAACAGCGCCGCGCGCGACGCGGATCCCGTCCACGACCTCGTGGATGCCGTGCGCCGGTACCGGGACGCCGAAAAGTTCATGCGGAGCCAGAGCCGCGACTCCATGCACCTCGGCAAGACCGACATGACCGCGCTGCGCGTCATGCTGCGCGCGGGCCAGGCCGGGCAGCCGCTCAGCGCCGCGGCCCTGTCCCGTGAGCTCGGGATCTCCTCGGCCGCGACCACGGTGCTGATCGACCGCCTGGAAGAGAGCGGCCACGCCGAACGACGCCGAAGCGTCACGGACAAGCGGGCGATCGAGATCTGGCCGACGACGACGACCGAGCACGAGGTGCGGTCCACCATGGGCACCCTGCACGAGCGCATGATGCAGATCGCCTCCGCCCTCCCGCCCGAGGACAGCGTCACCATCCACCGGTTCCTCGTCGCCCTCGGCCAGGCGTTGCCGGAACTGGATTTTCCCGCCGTCGGGCCTGCCGGTTTCTCCGCCGGAACCTCCTGACACCCGCGACGCCGCCGCACCCGCCGTGTAGCTAGGGAGACTGACTACTAGATGGTCTAGGATAAGTCCATGAATCCTTCGGACGCGCGGCAGGGAGCAGGATATTGGTATCCCCCGTCCGGAGAAGGCGTAGCCCACCCGGCCGCGACGGGCATCGACGTCCTCAATGCACTCAGGGCCTACCGGACCGTGGAGAGTGGCCTCCGACGGACCCTCAGCGAGCGACTCGGCATCAACGAGACCGATCTCGGAGCCCTGCGCTACCTCCTCGGCGTCTGGCAGAAGGACGAGGGGGCGAGCCCGAAGGAACTCGCGCTCGCCCTGGGGATCTCGAGTGCATCGACCACACTCGTCATCGACCGACTCGAGAAGGCCGGTTTCACCCGGCGCCGCCGCCATCCCGTCGATCGCCGCTCCGTCATCCTGAGACCCGGGGACAAGGCCACCGGAGAGTTCCGGGCCGCATTCGACATCGAGAAGCGCGGCGTCCTCGCCGCCGCCGACGGGCTCACGGGCGAGGAGACCGAGACGGTCACCCGCTTCCTGCGGAGCATGGAACGGGCGATCGCCGACGCCGTCCGGCAGCCGGGCCACGACTCCCACTCCTAGGCCCGCAGCGTCTGGTCCCTGCTCCGTGGATATCCGCTCTCAGGCGGGGACACCGGCGCTCGTCCGCTCCGCTCCGACGCTCTCGCCCGCTCGGCGTGAGTTCCGCCGCGAGCGGCGGAAGCCGATCAGGCGGCACACGAGGTAGATCGCGAACGAGATGGTGGTGACGTAGGGGCTGATGGGGATGCGTCCGCCCAGGGCGAGCAGGATCCCTCCCACCACGGAAGTACACGCGAACACCACACTGAGCAGCACGACCATCCCGGGCGCCGACGAGACCTTCAGCGCGGCGGCTGCGGGCGTGATCAGCAGGGCCAGGACCAGGAGGGCACCGACCACCTGGATGGACAGGGCCACGGAAACTCCCAGCAGCACCATGAACAGGATCGAGAGCCCGCCTACCGGCACGCCGCGGGCCTCCGCGAGATCGGGATCCGCGCTCGCGAACGTCAGTGGGCGCCAGATCGCGGCCAGCGCGAGCATGACGACGACCGCGCACCCCACGAGCAGGTTCAGCTGGACGTCGTCGACCGAGACGATCTGCCCGGTCAGGAGGCCGAACTTGTTGGCGGCGCGCCCCTCGTAGAGCGCGAGGAACAGGATCCCGAGGCCGAGCCCGAAGGGCATGACGACGCCGATGATCGAGTTCCGGTCGCGGGCGCGGATGCCCATCAGTCCGAGGACGAGAGCGGCGAGGACGGAGCCGACGAGCGAACCGCCCACCACATTGGCCCCTACGAGCAGCGCGAATGCCGCCCCGGCGAAGGAGAGTTCGGCGATGCCGTGCACGGCGAAGGCGAGGTCGCGCATCATCACGAAGGTGCCGATCAGCCCGCCGAGGAGTCCTAGCACCGCTCCGGCGATGAGCGAGTTCCTGACCAGCGGCAGCAGCTGGGCGTAATTGTCGAACGTGAAGATGGCGTCGAGGATGTCCTGGAAGTCCATGCCCTAGGCGCTCTCGTGATGGTGTGTCGTGGCGTCCGGCAGACCGACGACGACGATCCTCCCGTTGCTGTGGAGCACCTCGACGGGGCTGTCATACAGATCCGAGAGCACCTCGCTGGTCATGACCTCGGCGGGGCTGCCCACCCGGAACTTCCCGTCGGCGAGGTACAGCACGCGGTCGACGTAGTCGATCACGGGGTTGATTTCGTGCGTCACGAAGACCACCGCACTGTTCTCCTCATGGCACTGCCGGTTGATGAGCGAGCTCACGGCCTGCTGATGATTCAGGTCCAGCGAGAGCAGCGGCTCGTCGCACAGGAGGACGGCCGGGTCGGTGGCGAGCGCCTGCGCGACGCGGAGCCTTTGCTGCTCGCCCCCCGAGAGCAGGCCGACGGGCGCATCCGCGTAGGATTCGGCGCCGACGTCGCGCAGCAGCCGGTCCACGTGCTCGCGGTACCCCCGGCTCCTCACGCGCAGCCCCCAGCGGTGCCCGTCCACGCCGAGTCCCACGAGGTCGCGGGCCCGCAGCGGCGTCTCGGGCGGGAAGGATTTCTGCTGCGGGATGTACCCGAGAGCCCTGCTGCCCCGCGTGACGGGGCCGCCGTCGATCATCGCGGTGCCGGAGTCCAGGGGCTGCAGTCCCAGCAGGACTTTCAGGAAGCTCGTCTTGCCCGAGCCGTTGGGGCCCAGCACGGCGAAGAACTCGCCGGGCATGATGTCGAGGTCCAGCCCTGCCCACAGTGTGCGGCTGCCGAAGGACAGCGCCGCGTCACGCAGACTGATCGCCGGTCGCACGGCAGTCCCCCCGGAGGAGGAGGTCGCCGACCGAGGCAGTGTCGAGGTCATGCGGATCGGCTTCCAGTCTGTCGTGGTTCGCGGTGTGTTCAGTGTGATGCAGTGGTTCGACGTGCGTTCCGGGCACGTGGTGCAGGGTCGTGGCGCGGGTTCCTCAGGAGCCGAGGGCGGCTTCGATGCTGTCGGTGTTGCCCGCCATCCAGGACACGTAGTCCTCGCCGTCGGGCAGGGTCTCGGTGAACTCGACGATGGGCAGGTCTGCCTCCTCGGCGACGGAACGGACGGCTTCCGTCTGCGCTCCCTCGGTCTGGCCATTGTAGGCAAGGAAGGCAAGGCCGCCACCCGAGGCGAGGGTCTTCATCTCGTCCAGGGCCGCCACAGGGACGTCCGACTCCTCCTCGATCGCCTCGATGAAGCCCTCCGGCGTCACGTCCTCGAGACCGGCGGCCTCGAGCAGGTACGCAGGGACGGGCTCGGTCACCGCCACCTCGACGTCGTTGCCTTCGTTCTCCGAGGCCAGCGCTGCCAGTCGCTCCTGGACGGGCTGCAGCTCCTCGACGAAGGCGTCGGCGCGCTGGCGGTAGGCGTCGGCGTTGGGCTCGTCCAGGCGGGCCAGCTCGTCGGCGATGGCGCCCGCGAGCGTCGCCATGACCGGCAGGTCGTACCAGACGTGCTCGTTGAAGGATCCGTGGGCGTGTTCCTCACCCGCGTGCTCCTCACCCGCGTGTTCCTCCTCGCCGGCGTGGTCCTCCCCGCCGGCGTGGTCCTCACCGGCATGCTCCTCGAGGCCGGACAGCTCGACGGCATTCAGGACACTGTCGACGCCGGTCTCGTCTGCGAGGCGGCCGAGGAAGGCGTCGTACCCTCCACCGTTCTCGATGACGAGGTCCGCCTCCGAGACGGACAGCTTGTCCTGCACCGTCGGCTCGTACGAATGCGGATCCTGGCTCAAGCTGTTGACGATCGACGTGACCTCGACGTCGTCGCCGCCCACCGCAGCGGCGATGTCGCCGTACACGTTCGTCGCGGTGACGACCGTGACCGCCGCATCGCCCGCAGCCTCCGCCTGCCCGTCCGTGGCGCCGGACCCTCCGTCCCCGCAGGCTGCGAGTCCGAGGGCCGAGACGGCCACCAACGCGGGAAGAGTGAGACGACGGGAGACACGCATGGGACCTCGATCTGACTAATGAGAATTGTTCCGGCTAGGCCTCCGAGCATAGCCCAGACGCGAATCGTTCGCATCTCCACCCCCGCCGTCGGTCAGGCACCCGGGGTGTCGGGCCCACCGATGCCCTCTCCCGACCTGCGAGCGCCCTGATTCTGGGTGGCGTCGCGGATCTCACCGATGAGCTGCTCGATGACGTCCTCGAGGAAGAGGACACCGCGCGTCGAGCCGTCGGGTCCGAGCACCCGCGCCAGGTGGGATCCGGTCCGCTGCATCACCGTCAGGGCGTCCTCGATCTCGTCCTGCAGCGACAGATTGGCCAGCGTACGGACCTTGTTCTCCGTGATGGGCCGCCGGTACATCGCCTGCGGCATGGACATGATGTCCTTCAGGTGCATGTAGCCGGTGAGGTTGTCGTGTTCGTCCACCATGACGAACCGGGAGAACCCGGTCCGGCCGACGGCGCGCTCGAAATCCTCCGGGGTGGCGTCGGTGCGGACGGTGACCAACTCGCCCAGCGGCACCATCGTGGTCTCCGCCGTCTGGCCGGAGAACTCCAGGGCCCCCGTGATGAGGCCCGACTCGTCGTCCACGAGTCCGCTCTTCGTCGACTCCTCCACGATCGACTGCACCTCCTCCAGCGTGTAGGTCGAGGACACCTCGTCCTTCGGCTCCACCCTGAGGGCGCGGAGGATGTGGTTCGCAGCCCAGTTGAGCGACGAGATCACAGGGTTGACGATCCGCGCGATCATCACGAGCGGTGGGGCCAGGAGGAGCGCTGCCTTGTCCGCGACGGACACCGAGATGTTCTTCGGCACCATCTCACCGAAGGTCACGTGCAGGAAGGTCACCAGGAGCAGGGCGATCGCGAAGGCCAGACCGCCGGCCAGGGCTTCGGGGATGCCGACGGCCTCGAGGGGAACCTCGAGCAGGTGATGGATTGCCGGCTCCGCGACCTGCAGGATCAGGAGCGAGCAGACCGTGATGCCCAGCTGTGCGCACGCGAGCATGAGGGAGACGTGCTCCATGGCCCAGATGGTGGTCTTGGCGCGCTTCGAGCCCGCCTCGGCCAGGGGCTCGATCTGGCTGCGCCGCGCCGACATGATGGCGAACTCCGCACCGACGAAGAAGGCATTGCCGGCCAGGAGGACGACGAGCCACACGATTCCCGCCCAGTCACTCATCGCGAGTCCTTCCGGTAGGCCGTGCTGCCGGCGAGGACGGGTCCGGTGGTTCCCTCGGCGCCCGAGGAGCCCTGGGGCACCGGCTGGTGCTCGGGCACGACGGCGCTGTCGGCGTCGTGCTCCGTGCTGACGGGCGCGGGACGGAACTGGACGCGGTCGATGCGCCGTCCGTCCATGCGTTCCACGGTGAGCGTTCCCGCGGGGACGTCGACGGCGTCCCCGGGCGCTGCGACCCGGCCGAGCTCGGCCATGATGAACCCGGCGACGGTCTCGTAGCCGGCCTCGTCGGGCACCACGAGGCCGGGGATCTGCAGGGTGACCTCGTCGGGGCGCATGAGGCCGGGGAAGAACCAGTCCCCCGCGGCGCTCTGCAGCACCCCGAGCTTGAGCTTGTCATGCTCGTCCGCCACCTCGCCCACGATCTCCTCGACCAGGTCCTCGAGCGTGGCGACGCCGGCGGTGCCCCCGTATTCGTCGAGCACCACGGCCAGTTGAAGGTTCGCCTCACGCAGTTCGCTGAGGAGCGAGTCGAGGTGCACGGTCTCGGGGACGCGCAGGACGTCGGTCATGATGGTGCCGGCGGGCAGCTCCGCGCGCTTGTGGCGCGGCACCGCGACGGCCTTCTTGACGTGGACCACGCCCCGGATGTCGTCCGCGGACTCGCCGATCAGCGGGAAGCGCGAGAAGCCGGTGCGGCGCGCGGCTTCGACGACGTCGGCCACCGACTGGTCCGAGTCGATGACCTCCATGCGGATCCGCGGGGTCATGACGTCCGCCGCCGTCCGCTCGGAGAAGCTGAACGTGCGCGCCAGGAAGTTCGCGGTGCCCTGGTCGAGCGTGCCCATCTCGGCGGAACGCCGCACGAGCGAGGAGAGCTCCGACGGCGTCCGTGCGCCGGAGATCTCCTCCTTGGCCTCGAGCCCGAAGATGTTGAGGATGCGGTTGGAGAACCCGTTGAGCACGAGGATGGCGGGCTTGAAGACGGCCGTGAACATCAGCTGCGGGCGGGCCAGCGCCCGGCCGACCCTGAAGGGCAGCGCGATGGAGAGATTCTTGGGGACCAGTTCACCGATGAGCATGGACAGCAGGGTCGCGAGGATCATCGCGATGACGAGCGAGGCGGAGGCGACAAGGGCCTCCGAGAGGCCGAGCGCGGCGAGCGGCGTCTCGAGGAGCTTGCCCACGGAGGGCTCCATGACGTAGCCGGTCAGCAGCGTGGTGAGCGTGATGCCCAGCTGACAGCTGGAGAGCTGCGTCGAGAGGGATTTCAGGCAGCGCAGGAGGGGCGCGGCCTTCGTGTCCCCCTCGTCCACCGCGCGCTGGACGTAGGTCTGGTCGAGGGCCACGAGGGCGAACTCGACGGCCACGAAGAAGCCCGTGCCCAGGACGAGGAGCAGGCCGGCGGCCAGGTAGATCCATTCCACCGCTACTTCCCCTCCTCGGTCAGGCCGGGGCGGGAAGGCAGCGGTCCGCGTTTAAGGGGGTCCGCGGCGTCCGACGGGGCAGGCAGTGCGCCACCGTGGTCGGAATCGGCGTCCACGACTCGCCCGGAATCGGCTCCGGGCAGCGGGTGGGCATGAGGGGAGGGTGCACCGGCATCGAGCCGGCCCCTGGAAGGACTGTCCATAAGGCTCCCAGTTTACGTGCCGGGCCCGCGACCGGCGGACGGAACCGGCCACGGCACCCCGTGTTCTTCGCTCACAGCGCAACGGCCGGTCTGTGGTCCCGGGCGCGCGGGCGCCCGGGACGGGCCGTCACCAGCTCTGCGGGAGGGGGCGCCCCTCCTCGTAGCCGGCGGCGGACTGCACGCCGACCACGGCACGCTCGCGGAACTCGGCCAGCGTCGTCGCCCCGGCGTAGGTCATCGAGCTGCGGACCCCGGCCGTGATCAGGTCGAGCAGGTCCTCGACACCGGGCCGCGCCGGGTCGAGGTACATCTTCGAGGTCGAGATCCCCTCCTCGAACAATCCCTTGCGGGCCCGCGCGAAGACGTCGTCGCTCCGGGTCCGGTTCTGCACCGCCCGGGCGGAGGCCATGCCGAAGCTCTCCTTGTAGCGGCGTCCGCTGCTGTCGGTCTGCAGGTCGCCCGGGCTCTCGTAGGTCCCGGCGAACCAGGAGCCGATCATGACCTGGCTCGCGCCGGCCGCGAGGGCCAGGGCCACGTCGCGCGGGTACCGCACACCGCCGTCGGCCCAGACGTGGGCGCCGAGCTCCGCCGCTGCCTGGGCGCACTCGTGGACGGCGGAGAACTGCGGGCGGCCGACCGCGGTCATCATGCGCGTGGTGCACATGGCACCGGGGCCCACGCCCACCTTGATGATGGACGCCCCGGCGGCGACGAGGTCGCGCACCCCCTCGGCGCTGACCACGTTCCCGGCGACGATCGGCACCGTCGGGTGCAGGCCGCGGACGACGGCGAGTGCGTCGAGCATCTTCCGCTGGTGGCCGTGGGCGGTGTCGACGACGAGGACGTCGACGCCGGCGTCGAGCAGCGCCGCCGCCTTCGCCTCCACATCACCGTTGATGCCGACGGCGGCCGCCACCCTGAGCCGGCCCCCGGCGTCGAGCGCGGGCTCGTAGATGGTGGAGCGGAGTGCCCCGGTGCGGGTGATGACCCCCTGCAGCGCGCCGTTCCGGACCACGGGCGCCAGCGAGACGCGGGATCCGTCGAGGTCCTCGAAGGCCTTCTGCAGCGCCGCCGCGGGATCGGCGTCGAACATCGACGCCTGGAACGCGGCGGGCGCCGGTCGCATCACCGACTCCAGGGAGGCGAAGCGGTCCACCTCCTCGCAGTCGTCGGCGTCGACCACGCCGACGCACCCGCCGGTGTCGTCCGTGACGAGGACCGCTCCGTGCGCGCGCTTGTGCATGAGGTGCAGCGCATCCACCACGGTGTTTCCCGGCTGGAGCTGCAACGGGGTCTCGAACACGGGGTGGCGGTCCTTGACCCACGAGGTGACCTCGGAGATGACCTCGACGGGGACGTCCTGCGGCAGGACCCCGATGCCCCCGCGCCGTGCGATGGTCTCGACCATGCGCCGCCCGGTGACGGCCGTCATGTTGGCCACGACGAGGGGAATCGTGGTGCCCGTGCCGTCGTCCGAGGAAAGGTCGACATCGAAGCGGGAGACGACCTCGGACGCGGAGGGAACGAGGAAGACATCCGAGTAGGTGAGGTCGGTGGCGGGCGGGTTGATGAAGCGCATGGTTCTCCTTGATAGACAGCCGCAGAAAGTCTAGTGGGTGCGGCCCGGCTGATTGGATTGTTCGTTACTCCTGTCACTACACTTGGACAGGGTCTGGGCACGGCTTCGCGCCGATCCTGCAGACCGCAGAGCGCTCACGGCGATTCACGGAAGAGGCGTATACCAAGTGCCAGAACAGACCAGCCACCGTTTACCTGAGGAATTCGGCGGAAACGAGTGGCTTGTTGACGAGCTCTACGAGCAGTTCCAGCGCGACCGCCACTCGGTGGACCGCAAGTGGTGGGAGCTCTTCGACTCGTTCGATGCCGAGGGCACGCCGTCCGGCAACAGCAAGCCCGCCGCAAACGCACCGGCCGACAAGGCCGCGTCGCCGGCCGTCACCAAGCCGGCCGCTCCCGCACCGGCCGGACCGCCGTCCGTAGCCCCGTCCGGCGGGAATCCCCCCACACGCGAGCTGCCGGTCGTGGACGCGCAGGCCGCAGCACCGAAGGCCTCCGGGGAGTCCCCCGCGAGCAGCCAGCAGAGCGGGAAGCCTCCCGTTGCCAACGAGCCGGCGAAGAAGCCCGACTCCTCGCGGGAGGACAAGCCCGCCACGAAGCCCATCCCCGCCCAACTCCCCGCCTCGGACCGCACCGCCGAGATGGACGAGAACAAGGTCAGCGTGCTGCGCGGCCCGGCGAAGGCCATCTCCACCAACATGGAGGCGAGCCTCAGCGTCCCGACCGCCACGAGCGTCCGGGCCATCCCAGCGAAGCTGCTCATCGACAACCGCGTGGTGATCAACAGCAACCTCGCCCGTGCCCGCGGCGGCAAGGTGTCCTTCACCCACCTCATCGGATACGCGATCATCCGCGCGCTCGCGCAGTTCCCCTCGCAGAACGTCTACTACGACGTCGTCGACGGCAAGCCGTCCGCGGTGCAGCCCGCGCACGTGAACTTCGGCCTGGCGATCGACATGCCGAAGCCGGACGGCACCCGCTCACTCGTGGTGCCGAACATCAAGAAGGCCGAGACCATGAACTTCTCGGAGTTCTGGCACGCCTACGAGGACCTCGTGAAGAAGGCGCGGGCCGGCAAGCTCGGCGCCGACGACTACGCCGGCACCACGGTGTCCCTGACCAACCCGGGCGGCATCGGCACGGTGCACTCCGTGCCGCGCCTGTCCAAGGGCCAGGCCTGCATCATCGGCGCGGGCGCCCTCGAGTACCCCGCCGAGTTCCAGGGCTCGAGCGAGAAGACGCTCGCGAAGCACGCCATCAGCAAGACCATCACCCTGACCTCGACCTACGATCACCGCGTGATCCAGGGTGCCGGCAGCGGCGAGTTCCTGCGCATCATCCACCAGCTGCTGCTGGGCGAGCAGAACTTCTACGACGACATCTTCGAATCGCTGCGCATCCCCTACGAGCCCGTGCGCTGGAGCGCGGACATCCAGGTCGATCCGATGGACCAGATCAACAAGGTGGCCCGGATCCAGCAGCTCATCCATGCCTACCGCGTGCGCGGCCACCTCATGGCCGACACCAATCCGCTCGAGTACGTCCAGCGCAAGCACGCCGACCTCGACATCCGCACGCACGGCCTGACCCTGTGGGACCTCGACCGCGAATGGCCCACCGGCGGGTTCGGCGGCCAGCCGACCCTCAAGTTCCGCGACATGCTCGGAGTGCTCCGTGACGCCTACTGCCGCACCACCGGCATCGAGTACATGCACCTGCAGGACCCCGAGGAACGCCAGTGGTTCCAGGACGAGCTGGAACACCCGTACTCCAAGCCGAGCCGCGAGGAGCAGCTGCGCATCCTGCACAAGCTGAACTCCGCCGAGGCGTTCGAGACGTTCCTGCAGACGAAGTTCGTGGGCCAGAAGCGATTCTCCCTCGAGGGCGGCGAGTCCCTGATCCCGCTGCTCGACGCCGTGATCTCCGGCGCGGCCGACGACGGCCTCGACGAGGTCGCGATCGGCATGGCACACCGCGGCCGGCTCAACGTGCTCACCAACATCGCCGGCAAGACCTACGCGCAGGTCTTCCGCGAGTTCGAGGGCACGCAGGATCCGCGCTCGGTCCAGGGCTCGGGCGACGTCAAGTACCACCTCGGCACCGAGGGGACGTTCACGTCCGACGCCGGCAACGAGACCAAGGTCTACCTCGCAGCGAACCCGTCCCACCTCGAGGCGGTGGACCCGGTCCTGGAGGGCATCGTCCGCGCCAAGCAGGACCTCCTGGACCAGGGTGGCACCTTCCCCGTCCTGCCGATCCTCATCCACGGCGACGCGGCCTTCGCGGGCCAGGGCGTCGTGGCGGAGACCCTCAACCTGTCGCAGCTGCGCGGCTACCGCACCGGCGGCACCATCCACGTCATCGTGAACAACCAGGTCGGCTTCACCACGAGCCCGACGTCGTCGCGCTCCTCCGTGTACTCGACCGACGTCGCAAAGATGGTCCAGGCGCCCATCTTCCACGTGAACGGTGACGACCCCGAGGCCGTGGTCCGTGTGGCCCAGATGGCGTACCAGTTCCGGCAGCGGTTCAACAAGGACGTCGTCATCGACATGGTCTGCTACCGCCGGCGCGGCCACAACGAGGGCGACGATCCCTCGATGACGCAGCCCATGATGTACAACCTCATCGAGGCGAAGCGCTCGGTCCGCAAGCTGTACACCGAGGCCCTGATCGGCCGCGGCGACATCACGCAGGAAGAGGCCGAGCAGGCCCTGCGCGACTACCAGGAACGCCTCGAACGCGTCTTCGCCGAGACGCACGCGGCGCAGACCTCGCCCATCCCGGTCATCGCCAAGGACCCGCAGGCGGTGTCCGACCTCGAGCGGCCCTACGCGCAGCAGTCCGACGGCGATACCGCCGCGGCACCACAGACCGCGATCAGCACCGGGACGCTGGCACACATCGGAGCGGCGCACACTGCGATCCCGGACGGCTTCACGGTCCACCCGAAGCTCAAGGCACTGCTCGACAAGCGCGAGCAGATGTCCCGTGAGGGCGGGATCGACTGGGGCTTCGGTGAGATCGCGGCCTTCGGCTCACTCCTGCTGGAAGGCGTCCCCGTCCGGCTCGCGGGCCAGGATTCGCGCCGTGGCACCTTCGTGCAGCGGCACGCCGTCTTCCACGACCGCGCCACCGGGAACGAGTGGCTGCCGCTGGACGACCTCGGCGAGGACCAGGCGAAATTCTGGATCTACGACTCCCTGCTGAGCGAATACGCGGCCATGGGCTTCGAGTACGGCTACTCGGTCGAACGTCCCGATGCCCTCGTGATCTGGGAGGCGCAGTTCGGTGACTTCGTCAACGGCGCGCAGACCATCATCGACGAGTTCATCAGCTCGGCGGAGCAGAAGTGGGGACAACGGTCCTCCCTGGTCCTGATGCTGCCCCACGGCTACGAGGGACAGGGTCCCGACCACTCGTCCGCCCGCATCGAACGCTTCCTGCAAATGTGTGCGGAGGAGAACATGGTCGTCGCCAACCCGAGCACCGCCGCCTCGCACTTCCACCTGCTGCGCCGGCACGCCTACACACGGCCGAGGAAGCCGCTGATCATCTTCACACCCAAGCAGCTCCTGCGACTCAAGGCCGCTGCGAGCTCGGTGGAGGACTTCACCCAGGGCACGTTCCAGCCGGTCATCCCCGACACGCTCGAGACTCCGGGGAAGGACGTCGAGCGGGTCATCCTCGTCTCGGGTCGGCTCTACTACGACCTGCTGGCCTCGCGCCAGAAGCTCGACGACGGCAGGACGGCCATCGTGCGCGTGGAGCAGCTCTACCCCCTGCCGGTGGAGGAGATCCGCGCCGCCCTGGACACCTACCCCGGGGCGGAGATCGTCTGGGCGCAGGACGAGCCGGCCAACCAGGGGCCGTGGCCCTTCATCGGGCTCAACCTCCCGCAGGAGCTCGACCGGCCCCTCCGGCTCGCGTCGCGTCCCGCCTCGGCCTCCACGGCGACGGGTTCGGCCAAGAACCACGCCAAGGAGCAGGAACTCCTGGTCAAGCGGGCGTTCGGCCGGGACTAGCAAGCCATCAGTATGATGTCGGGTGGGGCTCGAGGCCCCACCCGATGTCTTTAAGGGCCTGTCAGCGGCACGTCCGGGCAGCCATGCACCTTCGACGAGTACACCGAGGAACCAGTGGAACAACGCAAAATCCGGCTAGCAGCAGTGGGCGACGAACTCCTCGCAGGGCTCGGTGATCCGCGGGCCCTCGGCTGGCTCGGTCGCGTGATGGCGAGGACCAGGCCCGACAACGTGTCGGTCGAGGCCTACAGCCTGGCCGCCCCCGGCGAGGGAACCGAGGCCCTGGCGAACCGCTGGCTGCAGGAGGCCGGGCGCCGCTTCGCCGACGGCTGCGACAACCGGCTGGTGATCGGCCTGTCCGACCGCGACCTCGACCTCGAGCTGTCCACGGCGAGGAGCCGCCTCAACCTGGCGAACATCCTCGACGGCGCCTCGCAGTCGAGCGTCAAGGCGCTCGTCGTCGGACCTCCGCCCGGGCTCGACGCCGAACGCAACCGCCGGCTCGCCGACCTCTCCGCCGCCTTCGGCGACGTCACCACGCGCCGCAAGCACGTCTTCGTGGACACCTTCACCCCGCTGCTCGCCCACGAGCAGTGGCGGCACGACCTCGCGGCGAACGGCGGGACACCGGGCCAGGCCGGGTACGGCCTGATGGCCTGGCTCGTGCTGCACCGCGGCTGGTTCCAGTGGCTGGAAGTACCCGCGCCAGAGTAGGGCACGCGAGAGCCGAAGAGGCCCCGGGACACGCTGTCCACGGGGCCTTTTCGCTTGTTCAGGGCCCTTATGTTTCACCGGGGTAACAAATGGGTTAGACACGCCTTACTGAGTGTCTAGAGGCAACGATCTGTGGCTATGCTGTGCGAGTGTGATTGCCGTCACTACAGCAATCCGCCTCGTGGGACCTATCTCCGTCCCTCGCGCCCAGCACAGTAAGGACTATCGAATGCGTAATAAGCGCACAATGTCGCTCGCCGCACTGTCCATCGGAGCGCTCATGCTGAGCGCCTGTGGATCGGCGGGTGGGACGGCTGAAACCCCGGCGTCCGAGAATGCCGAGGAGAACCTGGCATCGACGATCAACATCGCGATCAGCCAGGCTCCGACCGGCTACAACGGCAACACCGCCGCCACGAACGCCGTCTACAACACCTACGTGGACAACCTGACCTCGAGCGGATTCGCTGACTTCACGGCGGCCGGGGAGCTCGTCCCCAACGAGGACTTCGGGACCTACGAGAAGACCAGCGACGATCCGCTGACCGTCAAATACACCATCAACGAAGATGCTGTCTGGTCCGACGGAACGCCGATCGACTACGACGACGTCCTGCTCAGCTGGGCGAGCCGCTCGGGAACCTTCCCCAGCGGTGAGAAGGACCCCGAGACCGGCGCGGAGAGCGACCTCTTCCTCGCCGCGTCCACCAACGGCTTCGACCAGATGGAGATGATCGAGGGCGAGCCCGGCGACAAGGAGTTCGAGGTCGTCTTCGCCGAGCCCTACGCCGACTGGGAGGCCCTCTTCGGAGCGGGTGGCTTCATGCCGGCCCACATCGCCGCCGAGCAGGGCGGCCTGTCCGTCGACGGTGACGGCGCCGAACTGGTCGAGGCCCTCAAGGCCAAGGACACTGCCGCCCTGGCACCCGTGGCCGAATTCTGGAACACCGGCTGGAACTACGAGGCAGACCTGCCCACCCTGCCGGACACGGCCCTTCTCCCCGCCTCCGGTCCCTACAAGCTCGACAACGCCACAGAGGGCACGCTGACGCTCGTCAAGAACGACCAGTACTGGGGCGAGGAGCGCGCCGGCAAGACCGACACCATCGTCTTCAAGACCATCGTCGACGAGGAGGCCGTCCAGGCCCTTCAGAACGGTGACGTCGACGTCATCGATCCTTCCAGCCCCACCGTCGACACGAAGGCGGCCCTCGAGCAGATCGGCGAGACCGTCACGGTCGACACCGGCACGTCGCTCACCTTCTCGCACATCGACCTCGACCAGCGCCCGGGCGCCGTCTTCGAGGACCTGCGGGTCCGACAGGCCTTCCAGGCCTGTGTCCCCCGCGCTGACATGGTCGACAAGTTCGTCACGCCGATCGATCCCGAGGGCACCGTGATGAACCTGCGCGAGTACCAGCCCGGACAGCCCGACTACGACACCGTCCTCGAGGGAGCGCCCGCCGCGCAGGGCGACGGCACTGCCGACATCGAGGGCGCCAAGGCCCTCCTCGCGGAAGCCGGCAAGACCGAGCCCGTCAAGGTCAGCCTGATGTTCGCCTCGACGAGCCAGCTGCGCGCCGACATGGTCGCACTGGTCAAGGACTCCTGCGACAAGGCCGGCTTCGAGATCATCCCGCAGCCCGAAGCCGAGTGGTCCTCCAAGCTCTCGCAGCCCGGCGCCTGGGATGCCGTGGTCTTCGGTTGGGCGGGCTCCGGCCTCGTCGCTTCCGGCCAGTCCATCTACGTCTCCGACGGAGAGCAGAACTTCGGTGGCTACGCCGACGAAGAGGTCGACCGCCTCTGGGATGAGATCGCCTCCAGCACGGACGCCGAGCAGGTCGTCCCGCTGAAGACCGAACTCGAGCAGCGCCTCGCCGAGACGCAGTACAACGTGGTGCTCTACGCGAACGCCGACATCATCGGCCACTCCTCGAAGCTCGAGGGCGTCGAGATGAACCCGACGCAGACCGGCATCACCTGGAACGCCTACGACTGGACGAAGCAGAACTAGTTGCTTCTGCCGGCCGACGCATGAGGACGGGCAGGCCCTCGGGCCTGCCCGTCCCTGTGCCCGGCGCTGCTATGTCCTGCACCGCTTCCTAGGAGCCCCCACGTGTTCTACTTCATCGCCAAGAGAACGATCATCTCGTTCTTCATCATGCTCGCAGCGACCACGCTGATGTACTTCCTCACCATCTCGTCGGGCGATCCCTTCGAGGACCTCGGTGAGACGAGCGGCCCCGAGAAGGCCGCCACGATCGCGGCCCGTACCGCCGCCATGAACCTCGATGTCCCGCCCATCCCCCGCTACTTCCTGTGGCTGCAGGAAGTGGGCCACTGCCTCGTCCCCGGCGGTGTGGGCTGCACGCTCGGCATGGACCGCACCGGCGCCGCCGTGCTCCCCCAGCTCGAGAACGCCATGGGATCGACGCTGCGCCTCGTCGTCGTCGCGACGATCCTCGCGCTCATCCTCGGCGTCGTCGTCGGCATCGTGACGGCGATCCGCCAGTACAGCACCTTCGACTACTCCGTCACCTTCATCTCGTTCCTGCTGTTCTCGCTGCCGCTGTTCTGGCTCTCGACGCTGCTGAAGCAGTACCTCGCGATCGACCTGAACACGTGGCTGGCGAATCCGCAGTTCTCGTACCTGGCGATCGCCCTCATAGGGGTGGTCTCCGGCGTCATCTGGGCCGTGGTCGTCGGAGGCGACCGGAAGCGGCGTCTGAGCACCTTCGGCATCGCCGCCGCGGTAACCGCCGTCGCGCTCTACCTGCTGCTGGTCACCGGCTGGTTCGTCAGCCCGGGCCTCGGGGTCGTCGGCATGCTCGTCTCCGCCGCGGGCATCGCCGTCCTCTGGACGGCTCTCCTCGCGGGCTTCCGTCGGAAGCGCGTTCTCAACGCCGCGCTCGCCGCCGCCGGCGTCAGCTTCGTCGGCTACCTCGTCTCACTCTTCCTCTTCGAGGATCCGAACTGGCTCGTGGTGCTGGCACTCGTGGTCGTCACGGCGGTGCTCGCATACGTCGTCGCCGGCGTCGTCGGTGGACCGTTCCGCGCACAGGCAGCGAAGATCGGAGCGGTCATCGCGGTGTCCGTGAGCCTCCTGGTCGTTCTCGATCGCCTCCTCCAGGCGTACCCGACGCTGTCGGCCAAGTCCGGCGGGCGGCCCATCCCGACCACCGGGTCGCAGTCGGCCAACCTGGAGGGAACGTTCTGGGAGATCAACCTCGACTACGCGCTGCACCTGATCCTCCCGACCATCGCGCTGACGCTCATCTCCTTCGCCACCTACACCCGGTACACGAGGGCAAGCCAGCTCGACGTCATGAACCAGGACTACATCCGGACCGCACGCGCCAAGGGCCTCAGTGAGCGGACCGTGCTCGTGAAGCACGCCTTCCGCAACGCGATGATCCCCATCACCACCCTGATGGCGTTCGACTTCGCCGGCGTCCTGGGCGGCGCAGTCATCACCGAGCAGGTCTTCGGCTGGAACGGCATGGGCAAGATGTTCATCGACGGCATCAACAACGTGGACCCCGGACCGGTGATGGCCTTCTTCCTGGTCGTCGGCACCGCGGCCGTGCTGTTCAACATGCTGGCCGATATCGCCTACGCGTTCCTCGACCCGCGCATCACCCTGAGCTAGGACCAACACCATGAGTGAGAAGAAGTTCGAACCCAACGACTCGCGGGCATCGGCCGAGTTGTCCGAGATGACCCTGCAGAGCCAGGACACCGACATCGTGACCGCCGCCCCCACCCGTGAGCAGACGGACCGCATCGGGACCACGGCCGCCAAGAGCCAGGGGCGCCTGATCCGCGAGCGGTTCTTCCGCCACAAGGGCGCGCTGGCAGGTATCACCCTGCTGGTGATGATCGTGATCCTCGCCTTCAGTTCCATCGGCTTCGCCGGCATCCCCGGCTGGTGGAACAAGGAGTACGACGTCCTCGCGGCACGCTTCAACGAGGGCCGGCCCACGCTCACGCTGTGGCCGTTCAGCCTCGGCGAGCATCCGTTCGGGCAGGACGTCCTCGGCCGTGACTACTTCGCGCTGACGATGCGTGGGACCCAGACCTCGCTCATCATCGCCTTCATCGTCGGGCTGGTCGCGATGGTGATCGGCACCACCGTCGGTGCGATCGCCGGCTACTTCCGCGGCTGGACCGAGGCGTTCCTCATGCGGATCACCGATGTCGTCATCACCATCCCCACTGTCGTCATCGCCGCAGCGGTGGCCGGGATCGTCGCGAAGGCGGGCATCATCCCCTTCGCCGTGTTCCTCGGCGTCGTCACGTGGACCGGACTGGCGCGTCTCGTGCGCGGGGAGTTCCTGTCCCTGCGCGAGAAGGAGTTCGTCGAATCGGCGAAGTCCGTGGGCGCGAGCTCGTTCCGCATCATCTTCCGCCACATCCTGCCGAACACCGTCGGCGTCATCATCGTCTCGACGACGCTCGCCATCTCCGGGGCAATCCTGCTGGAGACCGCCCTGAGCTACCTCGGGCTCGGCGTCGTCGCCCCGGACACCTCGCTCGGCAAGGCCATCAACGACAACCGCTCCGCCCTCACGGTCCGGCCGTGGCTGTTCCTCTGGCCCGGCGCGTTCATCATCGGCATCGCGCTGGCCGTCAATTTCATCGGTGACGGCCTGCGCGACGCATTCGATCCCAAGCAGACAAGGGTGAAGCAGTAATGAGTTCCAGTACCGTCACCATCACGGACGAACAGGCACCCCCCGTCAACGGCCCGATCCTCGCGGTCGAGGGCCTCGGCGTCGAGTTCAACGTGGACAACGAGTGGGTCATGGCCGCCGAGGACGTCTCCTACGAGATCCACCCCGGCGAGATCCTCGCGATCGTCGGCGAGTCCGGCTCCGGCAAGAGCATGTCCTCCATGGCCCTGCTCGGCCTCCTCCCCCGCAACGGGCGCGCGCACGGCAGCGCCAGGATGCTCGGCAAGGAACTCATCGGCGCGCCGCAGAGCACGCTCCGGCGCGTGCGCGGCAACGAGATCGCGATGATCTTCCAGGAGCCCATGACCGCGCTGAACCCGGTGCTCACCGTGGGCGAGCAGATCCGCGAAGCCGTCGAGCAGCACACCGAGCTCTCCCCCGCCCAGGCGAAGAAACGCTCCATCGAACTCCTGCGCATGGTGGAGATCCCGGAGCCGGAGCGCCGCTACGACAACTTCCCGCACCAGTTCTCGGGCGGCCAGCGCCAGCGGGCCATGATCGCCATCGCGCTGGCCAACGACCCGATGCTGCTCATCGCCGACGAGCCGACGACTGCGCTCGACGTCACCGTGCAGGCCGAGGTCCTGGACCTCCTTCGCAAGCTCAACAAGCGGCTCAACAGCGCCGTACTCCTGATCACCCATGACATGGGAGTGGTCGCCGATCTCGCCGACCACGTGGTCGTCATGGAGCGGGGGCGGATCGTCGAGGCCGCGCCGACGGCACAGCTGTTCGCCGCCCCGGCAGAGGCCTACACCCGGCAGCTCCTCGGGTCGGTGCCCCACCTGGGCTCGAAGGTGGGAGGTGTCCTCACGGACGTCGAGGTCGTCGACGGGCACGTGAGCATCCACGAGGAGTACGCCGCGCAGGCCCTGCGCACGCGGGAGTCGCATACCGCGTCCGGCGTCGTCCCGGCGCTCGAACTCGTCGATGTGGACATCGAGTACCCCGGGCGCTTCCGTCAGCCCGCCTTCAAGGCGGTCTCGGGCGTCTCGCTCACCATCAACCCGGGCGAGGTCCTGGGCCTCGTCGGGGAGTCGGGCTCCGGCAAGTCGACGATCGCACGCGCCGTCACCGGCCTGATCAAGACGTCCGGGGGTACGGTCAGCATCGGCGGCACGGACATCACGAAGCTCAGCGCCCGGCAGCTCCTGCCGCTGCGCAAGCGCTTCGCGATCGTGTTCCAGGATCCCGCAGCATCCCTCAACCCGCGCATGTCGATCGGGGAGAGCATCGGGGAGCCCCTGTTCCTGCACGAGAAGCTGAAGCGTGCGGAACTGGATCAGCGTGTCGCGGCGCTGCTGGAGGACGTGCAACTGCCGGTCGCCTTCCGCAACCGGTACCCGCACGAGCTCTCCGGCGGCCAGCGCCAGCGCGTCGGGATCGCCCGCGCACTGTCGCTCCAGCCCGACCTCCTCGTCGCGGACGAGCCGACGTCGGCGCTGGACGTGTCCGTGCAGGCGAAGGTCCTCGACCTGCTGCAGGAACTGCAGCGGGAGCGGGGCTTCGCGTGCCTCTTCGTCAGCCACGACCTCGCCGTCGTCGAGCTGCTGGCCAGCCACATCGCGGTGCTCAACAAGGGCGTGCTCGTCGAGCAGGGCAGCACGGAGCAGATCCTGAAGTACCCCCGCGATCCGTACACGCGCCGTCTGCTCGCAGCGGCGCCCGTGCCCGACCCGGCGGAGCAGGCGGTCCGGCGCCGGCAGCGCTCGGCCATCCTGGCGGCCGGCGTGTCCGAGTAGCCGGACCCTGCACGACGACGAAGGACCCCTCCTTTCTGAACTGCTCTCCGGAGGGGTCCTTCGTCGTGGGGCGGGGCCTCCGCTCAGTGGCGGAAGACGATCTTCCCGAAGAGGTCGCCGTCGAGCATGCGCCGGAACCCCTGCGCGGCGTCGTCGAGCGGGAGGACGGCGTCGATGACGGGCCGGACGCCGGTGGCCACGAGGAAGCGCGTCAGCCGGACGAGCTCGTCCCGCGTGCCCATGGTGGAGCCCAGCACACGCAGCTGCAGGAAGAAGACCCGGTTCAGGTCCGCGGAAGGGGCCGCGCCGCTCGTCGCGCCGCACGTGACCACGGTGCCGCCCGGCACGAGGGACTTCAGGGAGTGCGCCCAGGTGGCCTCCCCCACGGAGTCGAAGACGACGTCGACGCGCTCGGGCAGGCGCGCCCCGGCGTCGAACGCCTGCTCGGCCCCGAGGTCGAGGGCACGCTGCCGCTTCTCCCCGCTGCGGCTCGTCGCCCATACCCGGTAGCCGGCCGCCGAGGCGAGCGCGACCAGGGCGGAGGCGACCCCGCCTCCAGCCCCCTGGACGAGCACCGTGGAGCCGGGCGACGCGGGAGAGACCGTGAACAGCATGCGATACGCCGTCAGCCACGCCGTCGGCAGGCACGCCGCCTCCTCGAAGGACAGCTCTGCCGGCTTGGGCACCAGGTTGCGCGCAGGAACCCAGACGTAGTCGGCCATCGTGCCGGGGTACCGCTCGGAGAGCAGGGAGCGCTTCGGGTCGAGGGTCTCGTCACCGCGCCAGCCGTCCGAGGAGACCACACCGTGCACGATCACCTCGTTGCCGTCGTCGTCGATCCCGGCGGCATCGCAGCCGAGCACCATCGGCAGGCTGTCCTCCGGCAGTCCGACGCCCTTCAGGGACCACAGGTCGTGGTGGTTGAGGCAGGAGGCCACGACCTTCACCCGCACGAAGCCCTCAGGAGCCGCGGGGACGTCGAGGTCCCCGACGGTGAGGCCGGCGAGGGGCGTGTCCGCGGACTGGGTTGCGGCGTAGGCAGCGCGCATACATAAGCTCCTTCGATCATGGATGGTTCCCCAATCCTAGGCGGCGGCCCTGTTTAGGTGGCGCCCGTCGCCGTGTGGGAGACTGGGGTGCAGTTCTGCACTGTATACAGTGCCTGAAGAAGAAGGAGGCAGCCATGAGCAAGCGAGCACGCAAGCGTCGCGACCGGAAGCGTGGTGGCGCGAACCACGGTAAGCGCCCCAACACCTGAGTCCAGGCGTACACGGCGTCCCTGCTGTTCGGGGATGCACCGACAGAGAACCTCCGGCCCCTGAGGGTGCCGGAGGTTCTCTGTCTATCGGGCTCTGCGTCGGCTGCTCAGTGGTCCACGGTCTTGAGGTGGCTGATCCGGTCCAGGATGCTCGCCTTCAGGGTGGACGGCGCCACCTCGGTGCAGGACCGCTTCACGACCGACCGGATGACGCACTCGAGGTCATGCTCCTCGGCGCACTGGGGGCAGTCGTTCAGGTGGTCCTTGATCTCCACGAGGTCCTGGTGGGACAGCGCACCGTCCAGGTACTCGTACAGCCGCTCGATCCTCGCATCGGCGCAGTCGCCCATGTTCCCGCAATCGCTCATTTCTCCATCTCCTGTTCCTTACCCTTACCCTTCGCCCCCGCTGCGACCGTGGCCTTCGTGCCAGCTCCGGTGCTGACACCCAGCCCCCGGTCGCGCGCATATTCCGCGAGATGCTCGCGGAGTAGCTTGCGGCCGCGGTGCAGCCGGGACATGACCGTCCCGATCGGCGTGTTCATGATTTCCGAGATCTCCTTGTACGCGAAGCCCTCGACGTCGGAGAAGTACACCGCGAGCCTGAACTCCTCGGGGATCGCCTGCAGCGCGTCCTTCACGTCCGAATCGGGCAGGTGGTCGAGCGCTTCGACCTCGGCCGAGCGGAGCCCCAGGGAGGTGTGCTCGGCCGCCTTGGCCAGCTGCCAGTCCTCGATGGTGTCCGAGTGCGACTGGAGGGGCTCGCGCTGCCTCTTCCGATAGAGGTTGATGTAGGTGTTGGTGAGGATGCGGTACAGCCACGCCTTCAGGTTCGTGCCCGGCTTGTACTGGTGGAAGGCAGAGAACGCCTTGGTGTAGGCCTCCTGCACCAGGTCCTCCGCGTCGCTGGGATTGCGGGCCATGCGCATGGCGGCCGAGTAGAGCTGGTCGACGTACTGCATGGCGTCGCGTTCGAAGCGCGCCTTGCGGTCCGCTTCCGACTCCGTGGACACGTCCAACTGTGCATCTTCTGCCGGGCTGCTGCCTGCGGGGGCTGTGGTATCCATCGAGCGAAAGTCTACGCGCCCCTGCTGTCGCGACGCCGTGGTGTCAGCCCGCCTGGGAGAGGTCGACAACTGGAACTCCGGTCTCTCGGCCGTCGCGGTCCGTGCCCCTGCCATCCGAATTCCTCTCACCGTCCTGCTGTCCGTTACGCCTGTTCCAACCCGTCGCCGCATCCCCTTATTCCTGTCCGTTCTCCGGTCCGCGACCAGCGTGCCGCCCCGGCGCCGTCCGCAACCCACCCGCCGGCCCGGGTCGAGGATCGTGCCCGGTGGGAGGGCATGCAAAACTAGAGCCAGCGTGCTTCGTACTCGAAACCCATGTCCGGCCGACGCGCCGGCACCCAGGAGGCAGTCATGACCCTTGTCCGCGTAATCGCCCGACCCCTGATCGCCAGCAGCTTCGTCGTGAGCGGCGTCGATCGGCTCCGCACGGCGGGTGCCACGGCTCCGCAGCTCAAGCCCGTCCTGTCCGGCGTCGCGAAGATGGTCCCGTCGGCGGGCGCGATCACCGGCAACGAGAAGCTCGTGGGCCAGGTCCTCGGCGCCACCCAGGTCGGCGCGGCCGTGCTCCTCGGCATCGGCCGGTTCTCCCGGCTGGCGGCGCTGCTGCTGACCGTCACCACCACGGTAAACGCGCTCGTCGACTACCGCTCCGCGGATTCGTCGACCCCCGAGGGCAAGAAGGCCCGCCGCTCCCAGCTGCTCAAGAACCTCTCCCTGATCGGCGCCGTCCTGCTCGCCGCCGTCGACACCAACGGACGCCCCGGCATCGCCTGGCGCGCCGAGCACCTCGCGACGGACGCCCGGAAGCAGCTGAAGAAGGCGGACAAGGCCGTCCGCAAGACCGCGTCCGACGTCGTGGGTTCCTAGGCTCCATGGCAGCGACATCAGGCGGGGCGCCCCACCGGACCGGGTGGAAGGCACCCCGCCTGACCCGTCCCGTGGACGCGGACCTCTCGGTCCCCGGCTCCAAGTCCCTCACCAACCGCTATCTCGTGCTCGCGGCCCTCGCCGACGGCCCCTGCCGCCTGCGACGGCCCCTGCACTCGCGTGACTCGGCCCTCATGATCGCCGCGCTGCGCGTCCTCGGCGCCGTCATCGAGGAGGTCCCCGGCGACGGCGACTTCGGCCCCGACCTCCGCGTGACCCCCCTGCAGAGCGGTGCGTCGGCGTCCCGCGCGGTGGACTGCGGCCTCGCGGGCACCGTCATGCGCTTCGTGCCCGCGCTGGCGGGCCTGGTCACCGGCACCACCACGTTCGACGGCGATCCGCACGCGCGTCGCCGCCCCATGGGCAGTATCATCGACGGCCTCCGCGGTCTCGGCCTGCGGATCGACGACGGCGGCGCGGGGGCCCTTCCGTTCTCCGTCCACGGAGAGGGCCAGGTGCGCGGTGGCCGCCTGGTCATCGACGCCTCCGCGTCCTCCCAGTTCGTCTCGGCGCTCCTGCTCGTCGGCGCGCGCTTCACCGACGGGCTGCACCTCGAACACGTCGGCAAGCCCGTGCCCAGCCTCGACCACGTCCGGATGACCGTCGAGACCCTCCGGGCCGTCGGCGTCGCCGTGGACGACTCCGTGCCGAACCACTGGCGCGTCTCCCCCGGCCCGGTCGCCGCGTTCGACGTCGCCGTGGAACCCGACCTCTCCAATGCCGGCCCCTTCCTCGCCGCCGCCGTCGTCACGGGCGGCACCGTCCGCGTACGGAACTGGCCGGAGGGCACCACGCAGGTCGGTGACGCCTGGCGGCGCATCCTGCCCCAGATGGGCGCGACCGCGGACCTCCGCGGCGGCGTGCTCACCGTCACTGGCGGCCCGACGATCACCGGCGGGACGTTCGCCGATACCTCGGAACTCGCGCCCACCGTCGCCGCGCTCTGCGCGCTGGCCACGACGCCGTCGACCCTCACCGGGATCGCCCACCTCCGCGGACACGAGACCGACCGGCTCGCGGCGCTCGTCACGGAGATCACCAACCTCGGCGGGGACGCCGAGGAGACGGCTGACGGCCTCCTCATCCGACCGGCTCCGCTCCATGGGGGCCTGTTCAGCACCTACGACGACCACCGGATGGCCACCGCCGGCGCGATCATCGGCCTCGCCGTGGACGGCGTGGAGGTCGAGAACATCGGCACGACGGCCAAGACGATGCCGGAGTTCCCCGAGCTGTGGGCCGCCGTCGTATGCCCCGCGGGCGAGCCTGCGTCCGACGGTGAGCCGGCCGCCACTGCGCCCGTGGCCCGGGCATGAGCGAGGCCGGCACCCGCCGCGGCTCGCGGGCCTGGGACGAGTCCGACGTCCGGATCCGCCCCAACAAGAAGGGGACCCGCCCCCGCACGAAGAACCGCCCCGCCTACGAGGACGCCGTGACGGGACGCGTCGTGACGGTCGACCGCGGTCGGTACACCACCGTGGTCGACGAGGGTACGCCCGACGAGCGGACGGTCATCGCCGCCCGGGCGCGCGAGCTGCGCCGCAACGCCGTCGTCGCCGGGGACCTCGTGGCCCTCGTGGGTGACCTCTCGGGCGGCCCGGACTCCCTCGCGCGCCTCGTGCGCATCGAGGAGCGGACGACGGTCCTGCGCCGGAGCGCGGACGACACCGACCCGGTGGAGCGCGTGGTGGTCGCCAACGCGGACCAGCTCGTGATCGTCGTCGCCGCCGCCAACCCCGAACCGAGGACGGGCTTCATCGACCGGGCGCTCGTCGCCGCCTACGACGCCGGGATCGAACCCCTGCTGTGCATCACCAAGGCCGACCTCCGCGACCCGGCCCCCCTGCTCGCCAACTACGAGCACCTGGACCTGCGCGTCATTATCAGCGGGACGGACGAAGGCACCGGCATCGCCGCCACCTCCGACGACGGCGAGTCCGCGCAACTGTCCTCCGCCGCCGTCGACGCCCTGCGCGAGGAGCTCGACGGGCAGGTGAGCGTCCTCCTGGGCCACTCCGGGGTCGGCAAATCCACCATGGTCAACGCGCTGACCGGGTCCACGCGTGCCACCGGCGGCGTGAACGCGGTGACAGGCAGGGGACGGCACACGTCGTCCTCGGCACTCGCGCTGAAGGCCGCCGACGCCGCCCCCGGCACGTGGATCATCGACACCCCCGGCATCCGGTCCTTCGGGCTCGCGCATGTGGAGGCGGACAGGATCCTCAAGGCGTTCCCCGACCTGGAGCCGGGGACCGAGCGCTGCGAACGGGGCTGCCGGCACGACGACCACGCCGTCGGATGCGGCCTCGACAGCTACGTGGCCGAGGGACTCGCGGGCGACTCCGGGCCGGTGCGCCTGGCGTCGCTGCGCCGTCTGCTCAGCGCAGGGACAGCCGACGCGCGAGGCAGCTCACATGACGCCAAGGAACTCGGACACCAGTGATCGGCCCGATCACTGGTAGGGTCGATCCTGTTGTTGTTTGCGCATTACATCTCTAAGCCTTGACCCTCCACCTGGAGTTCGACAGCTTTTTTGATAAGCGGGTAACGAACTGCACGATGAGCCCCGAACGTCGGGACGCTCTCACCTGGTAAGGAAATCTCAATGGCTACTGGCACTGTGAAATGGTTCAACGCCGAAAAGGGCTTCGGCTTCATCGCTCCCGAGGACGGCGGCGCTGACGTGTTCGCCCACTTCTCCGCGATCAACTCGAACGGCTACCGTTCCCTCGAAGAGAACCAGAAGGTCAACTTCGAGACCACCCAGGGTCCCAAGGGTCCCCAGGCCGAGAACATCACCGTTCTCTGATTCTTCCGACACCGCCTGGCGGTGACGGCCGGAAAGCCACCGTGCGGCGCAAGCCCCCGGTGGCTTTCTGCTGTTCCGGGCCACTCCCCGCGCCCCGCACGGGATGCGCCCACCGAGACGATAGGTTGAACGGTATGAGTTTCACGCAGGGCTACAACGACGACCTTCGTCTCGCCCACATCATGGCCGATTCGGTGGACGACCAGACGATGTCGCGTTTCAAGGCGCTCGACCTGCGGGTGGAGACCAAACCCGATCTCACTCCCGTGACCGACGCCGACAAGGGCGCGGAGGAGGCCATCCGCGGGCAGCTCTCCCGTGCCAGGCCCCGGGACGCTGTCCTCGGCGAGGAGTTCGGCAGCACCGGGTCCGGCTCACGCCGCTGGGTGATCGACCCGATCGACGGCACCAAGAACTTTGTGCGCGGCGTCCCGGTCTGGGCCACGCTCATCTCGCTCGTCGACGACGGCAAGCCCGTCGTCGGCCTGGTCAGCGCCCCCGCGCTGGGCAAGCGGTGGTGGGCGGCCCAGGGCACCGGCGCCTACACCGGGAAGTCCCTCGCCGCCGCCCAGCGCCTCCGGGTCTCCAACGTCTCCCGCCTCGAGGACGCATCGCTGTCCTACTCCAGCCTGTCCGGCTGGCGGGACCGCGGGACGCTCGCCGAATTCGTGAACCTCACGGACCGGGTGTGGCGCACGCGCGCCTACGGGGACTTCTGGTCCTACTGTCTCGTGGCGGAGGGCGCGGTGGACATCGCCTGCGAGCCGTCACTGAACCTTTACGACATGGCCGCGCTCGTGCCGATCGTCACCGAGGCCGGCGGCCGCTTCACCTCCCTCGACGGCGAGGACGGACCCCACGGCGGCAACGCCCTCGCAACCAACGGCACCCTGCACAGCGAAGTGCTGCGAACCCTCAACCCCGATGTGGATGACCTGCTCTAGCAGCGGGTGCCGCACCCTGGACCCCGCACGGTGAAGGGCGGGCCCCGGCTCGCCGAGGAACGCCGCAGGGACCTGGCCGCCGCCTACCTGTCGGGGGCCGGCCGGTACGACCGTGTCCGCCCCGGCTACCCTGCCGTCGTCGCCGACTGGATCACGCCTCCGGATGCCCCCCACGCCGCCGACCTCGGGGCCGGCACCGGCCTGTTCTCGGAACTGCTCGTAGCGCGTGGACTCGCCGTGACGGCGGTGGACCCCTCCGAAGACATGCTCGCCGTCCTCGGGCAGCGGTTGCCCGGGCTGCCCACGGTCCGGGGCACGGCCGAGGAGTCGCACCTCCCGGATGCCTCCATGGATCTGCTCACCCTGGCCCAGACCTGGCACTGGTGCGATCAGGCCGCCACGGTCCGGGAGGCCGGCCGGGTCCTGAGGCCGGCAGGCCGGCTCGCCCTGCTCTGGAACCAGCTCGACGTCTCGATCCCGTGGGTGCACCGCCTGTCCAGGATCATGCACGCCGGCGACGTGTTCTCGCCCTCCTACCGCCCCTGGTTCGGGGACGCGTTCGACGCCCCGGAGGAGCTGGTGGTGCACTGGACCCAGGAACTGGACGTCGCCGGCGTCCTCGACCTCGCACGGTCCCGGAGCTACTACCGCCGGGCGGCGCCCGCGCTGCAGGCCCGCGTCGAGGCGAATCTGCGGTGGTACCTCACCGACTATCTCGCCTTCGCCCCGGATGCGTCGCTCCGGCTGCCGTACTACACCCACGCCTGGCGGGCATCCCTCCGGACGACCTAGATTTCGCCATGCCTAAACGTTAGATTTAGGCATGCCTCAAATTCTGCGGCGCGCTCGCCTCCTGGCAGTGATCCTCTCGTGCCTCGCCCTCGTCGTCGTGACGACCGGTTGCGCCCGGCAGACACCGGCATCATCCGCCACGGACGACCGACCGCTCGTGCTGACCACCTTCTCGGTCCTCGCGGACCTCGTCGACACCGTCGGTGGCGGGCACGTCCGGGTCGAGTCGATCACCAAGGTGGGAGCGGAGATCCACGGGTACGAACCCACGCCGTCGGACCTGGTCCGGGCGCAGGACGCCGACCTCATCATCGACAACGGCCTGGGCCTCGAGCGCTGGTTCGAGCGGTTCCTGAACTCCGTCGACGCGCCCCACGCGGTCCTGTCCGACGGCGTCGAACCCATCGACATCCGGACCGGCGACTACCGCGGCCGGGCGAACCCCCACGCGTGGATGTCCCCCATCGCCGCGCAGACCTACGTGGACAACACCGTCGATGCCCTCTCGGGGCTCGCACCGGAGCACGCCGCCGACTTCGAGGCGAACGGCCTCCGACTCAAGGCCGACCTCGCCGACCTGCTGGCCGACTTCCGGGAGGACCTCGCGGGCGTCGAGACCGCGGCGCTGGTGACCTGCGAAGGGGCCTTCTCCTATCTCGCCCGCGACGCTGGGCTCCGGGAGGCGTTCATCTGGCCGGTCAACGCCGACTCCGAGGGGACGCCGCGGCAGATCCGCGAGGTCATCACCTTCGTCGAGGACAACCGCGTGCCGACACTCTTCTGCGAGTCCACGGTCAATCCCTCCGCCCAGGAGCAGGTGGCCCTCGCCACCGGGTCGCGGCTCGGCGGGACGCTGTACGTCGACTCGCTGTCCGGGCCCGAGGGCCCGGTGCCGAACTTCCTCGACCTCATCGAATACGACCTGCACACCATCGCGGAAGGACTCGCCCGATGACCACCCATCCGGAGGCAGGGCCCGTGCCCGTCATCGACGTACGGCACCTCACCGTCCGCTACAGCGACGTGCTGGCCCTCGACGACGTCAGCATGCAGCTCCTACCCGGGAGGATCTGCGGGCTCATCGGCGTCAACGGGTCCGGGAAGTCGACGCTGTTCACCTCGCTCATGGGGCTCCTCACGCCGCAGGCGGGCTCCATGGAGCTCTTCGGGACCTCCATCGCCCGGGCGAGGAAGAGCGGGCTCGTCGCCTACATGCCGCAGTCGGAGGGCGTCGACTGGACGTTCCCGGTGTCGGTGGCCGACGTCGTCGGTATGGGCCTGTACGGCCGGCTCGGGACCGCGCGCCGCCTGCGGGCGGCCGACCGGGCGGCCGTCGACGACGCCATCGAGCGCGTCGGCCTGTCCGAGCTGAGGAGGCGCCAGATCGGGCAGCTCTCGGGCGGGCAGCGCAAGCGCGTGTTCATCGCCCGGAGCATCGCCCAGGACGCCCGGCTCCTGCTCCTCGACGAACCGTTCGCGGGGGTCGACCAGTCGAGCGAGCACACCATGACCGCCCTGCTGAAGGCGCTTCGGGACGAGGGTCGGTCGGTGCTCGTGTCCACGCACGATCTCGCGGGCGTCCCCGAACTGTGCGACGAGGCGGTCCTCCTGCAGCAGCGCGTCCTCGCCCACGGCGATCCGTCGCAGGTCCTGACCCACGGCAACCTCGCGCTCGCCTTCGGTCCCCCGCCCGCCGGCATCTCCTCCCCCGCCCCCGGTGCGGCCCCCTCCTCCCCGAACGGTGCATCCTGACATGGACGTCCTCGCGTTCCTCCTCGAACCGCTCCAGTACGGTTTCCTCACCCGGGCCCTCGCCGTCACCGTCGCGGCGGCTGTCGTCGCCGCGGTGCTCTCCTGCTGGCTCATCCTCATGGGGTGGTCGCTGATGGGCGACGCCGTCTCGCACGCGGTCCTGCCCGGCGTCGCCCTCGCCTACATCCTCGGCATCCCCTTCTCCATCGGGGCCTTCGTCTTCGGCGTCGGGGCCGTCGCGCTCATCGGGCTCGTCCGGTCGACCACCAAGCTGAAGGGGGACACCGTGATCGGCGTCGTCTTCACCGGCCTCTTCGCCGCCGGGCTGGCGATCGTCTCGGCCACGCCGTCCCAGATCGACCTCATGCACATCCTGTTCGGGAACGTCCTCGGGGTGTCCGCGGGCGATGTCCGGCAGGTGCTGATCCTCGGCGTGCTGACCCTGGCCATCCTGCTGGTCAAGCGTCGCGACCTCACCCTCCTGGCCTTCGACCGCACGCATGCCCATGTGATCGGCCTGAACACGCGGTTCCTGTCCGCGCTCCTCCTCGGCCTGCTCGCCCTGACCGTCGTCGTGGGCCTTCAGGCCGTGGGCATCATCCTCGTCGTGGCCATGCTGATCACGCCCGGAGCCACCGCGTTCCTGCTCGCCCGCAGCTTCGACCGCATGCTGGTGATCGCCGTCGTCCTGACCGTGGCGGCATCCGTGGCCGGGATCTACGCCAGCTACTACCTCGATATCTCCACCGGCGCCGCCGTCGTGCTGTGCCAGGCTCTCGTGTTCGCCGTCGTCTACCTCGTCGGCAGGCCGGACGGCGTCCTGTGGCAGGTACGACGACGGCGCCCGGCAGCCGCTCCGCCCAGCCCGGCGGCCGGTCCCTCCGGCACGCCGGGTGCTTCGGGCGCGCGACTGCGGGACGCCTGATGGCGGGCCGCCGGGGCGCCGTGCTCAGTATCGAATCGACCAGCGTGCAGGACTACGTGAAGGCCATCTACGCCTTCACGGAATGGCAGGCGGAGCCGATCACCGCATCGCACCTCGCCGCCCGCCTGATGGTCGCGAACTCGTCCGTCACCGGGATGGTGGGCAAGCTGGTGGACCTCGGCCTGGCCGAGCACCGCAAGTACGGGCCGATCAGCCTCACGCCGTCCGGCCGGGTGCTCGCCCTCGCGATGGTCCGCCGCCACCGGCTCATCGAGACGTTCCTCGTCACGGAACTCGGCTACGGCTGGGACGAGGTGCACGACGAGGCTGAACTGCTCGAGCACACGGTCTCGGATGCCTTCGTCGAGCGGCTCGATCTGAAACTGGGCCGCCCCGCACGGGACCCGCACGGCGATCCGATCCCGGGAGCGGACGGCCGCGTCCGCTACCCGCCGGCACATCGTCTCGACGGCCTGGACGAGGGCCACCTCGGCAGGCTCTGCCGGGTCAGCGACGACGATCCTGACGTGCTGCGCCTCCTCGACCGCCACGGCATCACCCTCGACGCCGACGTCCAGCTGGCGCGGCGTGGCGAGGGTCCGCTCATCGAGCTGCGCCTCCGCGCGGACGCCTCCGCGCCGAGCCTGCCCGTGGACGGGACTCTCGCGCGGTCGCTGTGGATCGAGAGCACGGCTCCGCACGCGGGGTGCACTGTCGACACGGAATGACGGGAGCGCGTCACGCCCTCCTAGACTGGTCGGGACCTGTAATGCGCCGCGTCCTGCCATCTGAACGGAGTGCCCCGATGACCACGCTCGGACTTGAGGAGGAGTACCTTCTCCTCGACCCGCAGTCGGGACTGCCGATCCACCGCGCCGCCGAGGTGGAGGGCATCCTCGCCTCCCATCCCGAGGTCGGCCCGGACGAGATCCAGCGCGAGCTGCTCTCGTGCCAGATCGAGACGGCCACACCGGTCTGTTCCACCCTGACGGAAGCCGAGGAGTCGCTGCTGAACTTCAGGAGGAGGTTCGCGGACGCAGCCGCACGCACCGGAAGCCTCGGCGCGGCGACCGGCACGGCCCCGCAGATCCCCCAGGCGTATCCGGAACTGACCGACAAGCAACGCTACGAGGACCTCAGGGCCAGTGCGCCGGGTATCGTCGGCGACCAGTTCGTCAACGGTCTGCACGTCCACGTGGGCGTACCGGATCCGGAACGGGGCGTGCAGGCGCTCAACCGGATCCGGCCATGGATCCCCCTGCTGGCGGCCCTCAGCGTGAACTCGCCGTACTGGCTGGGTCGCGACAGCGGGTTCGACAGCTGGCGGGTCATCCATTACCGGAGGTGGGCGGTCCAGGGGATCGCCCCGTACTTCGCGGACGCCGCCGACTACGAACGCCGGATCACGCGTCTCGCCGCGACGGGCGCGATCCTGGACCGCGGTGTCCTCACCTGGGTGGCGCGGCTCTCCGACCACTACCCCACCCTGGAGCTCAGGGCGTGCGACGTCCAACTCGAGGCCCAGGACTCCGTGCTGCTCGGCGCCCTCACACGCGCACTCGTCGTCACCGAACTCCAGGCGGTCGAGGCCGGTACCGCTCCCCTCGTCCCGGATCCGGAACTGCTGGACGCCGCCCTGTGGCAGGCCGCACGCGACGGCATGGGACGCCACCTCATGGACCTCGCGACGGCGGAGCCCGTGCCCGCCGAGCAACACCTCGCCGCGTTCATCGAGCACGTCGGCGCCGCCCTCGAGGCCGAGGGCGACACGGAATGGGTGAAGGCGGGCCTCGAGACCATCGGCGAACGCGGCACCGGTGCGCAGCGCCAGCGCCGCGCCATGCACGAGGGCGGCACCGCGGCACTGCTGTCGCTCTACACGGAGACGCTCACCTACGAGCCGTAGGGGGTGAGGCGCTGGTCTACGCGTCGACCGCGCGGAACTCGATCAGCAGGCTCTGCTCGGGCAGCAGCACGGGGGCCTGGACGCCGGCCTGGGCCAGGGCGCGGCCGGACAGGCGCACCGGCTCCCCTTCGAGGGCCAGCTGCAGCCAGGCCAGCGGGGACTGTCCGTTACCGGGATGCCCCTCCTCCGGAACCGCGGGACACACCTCGTACAGGGTCTCGGGGTCGAGGCCGGGGAACGTCAGGGGGCCGGGCGGGTAGCTTGCACTGGACGCGGTGAGCGAGTAGCCGAACAGGGCGCGGCGCCGGTCCTCGGACACGATGCCCCGCAGGTCCATCGCGGGGTCCGGACACTCGGCGTGCACCACGCTGCCGCGGTGCAGGTCGTCACGCCAGGAGCGGTGGAGGTCCACGTAGCGGCCGAGGATCTCGTACTCCGCCTCCGTCAGGTCCGAGATGTCCCACTCGATGCCGTAGTGGCCGAAGATCGCGGTGGCGGCCCGGAACGGCAGCGTATGGGCCCGGCCGGTCGAGTGCGAGACCGGCCCGCCGATGTGCATGCCCAGCAGCTCCGGCGGTACGACGAGGCCGGTGTATTTCTGGTTCACGAGCCGTTCGATCGGATCGATGCAGTCGCTCGTCCAGATGCGGTCCGTCCGGGCGAGAATCCCCAGGTCCACGCGTGCACCGCCCGAGGCGCAGCTCTCGATCTCGAGGTCGGGGTGCCTGCTGCGCACCTCGTCGAGCAGGCGGTAGAGCGCCTCGACGTGCCGGTGGACGGCGGCCTGGCCCGTCCTCGCGTCCGCGGCCTCGAGGAGGTCCCGATTGTGGTCCCACTTGACGTACGCGATGTCATTGGCCGTGAGGATGTCGTCGAGCCGTTCGAGGATGTACGCGTAGGCGTCCGGGTTGCCGAGGTTGAGGACCTGCTGCTGGCGCCCCGGCAGCGGCAGGCGCCCCTCCGCCTGCAGGATCCAGTCCGGATGGGCGCGCGCCAGGTCCGAGTCGGGGTTGACCATCTCGGGTTCGAACCACAGGCCGAACTCCATGCCGAGGTTCCGCACGTGGTCGATGATCGGCGCCAGCCCGTCGGGCCACACCGTCTCGTCCACGTACCAGTCACCGAGGCTGGAGGTGTCGTCGCGCCGCCCGCGGAACCATCCGTCGTCGAGCACGAACCGTTCGACGCCGAGGGACGCCGCACGGTCCGCGAGGGCTCGCAGACGTGGGAGGTCCAGCGCGAAGTAGACGGCCTCCCACGTGTTGAGCGTGACCGGGCGGGGACGCCGCGGGTGGGAATCGCGGGCCCTGACGTCCCTGTGGAACCGACCGGACAACTCGTTCAGCCCGTGTCCCCAGGAGCCGACGGCGGGCGGGGTCGTGTAGCTCTCCCCCGGTCCGAGGACGACCTCGCGGGGGGACAGCACCTCGCCCGCGGCGAGGAACACGGAGCCGGCGGGGGTCTTCTCGGCGAGCACGTGCTGGTTGCCGCTCCACGCGAGGTGGATGCCCTGGACGAGGCCGTGCTCGAACCCGAACCCTGGGGTGCCCGCGGCGAGCAGGACCGTGGCGTCAGCGCCGGGCCTGCCGCGCCGGCTCGTCCGCGAGTAGGTGCCCGTGGTCAGGTCGTGGCGCTGCGGGGACCGTTCGCGCAGGTGCCGACCGGTCGTGTCCAGGATCTCCGCCGCCGTGTGGTGCAGCGGGAAGAACAGATTGAGGGCGCGCACCTCGTAGTCGTCGTCACCCGTGTTCGTCAGCTCCAGGCTCTGCGTGAAGAGACCCGCCTCCGTGAGGGCCAGGCGCGCGCGCACGGAGAGCCCGGCGTCGTCGTCGCGCGCCTCGACGAGTGCACCGTCGCCTCGGCGGTCCATCGAGGTCACGGTGAACCGGGGGTAGAGCTGGGCGCCGGTGCGGTCACCCGTGAGCCCGGGTGTCCCCTGCCAGCCGGACGATTCGAGCGGCAGGACGGTCAGGAGGGCGGGGACGTCGATCCCGCCGGACACGCGCTGCGGCTGATGTGCGGTGGTGATGCCGCGCAGCTCGGCGGGGCTCACGTCGCCGAGGGCCGGACCCCAGTACGCGATGGTCGGCATGCCGTGCGGATGAGGGTCGAGCACCACGCTGGTGCCGCCGCGCGAGAGGTGGAGGGGTTCGGAGGTCATATATTATTTTTAGCGTGTAAATAACTCCTCGGGCAACACGCCTACCGTGCGCGGGTGTCCCTCCGAAGCAGGCCCGCGATCAGGCAGAGGAGACCGAGCAGGAGGGGAATGAGGGTGTAGAGCGTGTGGGTTCCCCCGACGTAGCTCATGACGAAGATGTACACGAAGGTGCTCCCCACGAGGATCCAGCCGAGCACGATCAGGCCGCGGCCCCGACGGGGCGGCGGTAGCGGCGGGAGCCACGACGGCGTCCTGTCAGTCCAGCTCATCGCCCCAGTGTAGTTCGCGCTCCCGGCTCCCGGTCGGCGGGTGATCGGTCAGTAGGTCGGCGCCGCGGGGATCGACATGTAGTGCTCGAGCGTCGGCAGTCCGTGGGTGCGCATCTCCGAGGAGATCGTGGTGCCGACATAGCGCAGGTGCCAGGGCTCGTACGCATAGCCGGTCACCGAGGTCTGGCCGCGCGGATAGCGGATGATGAACCCGTACCGCCATGCGTTCTGCGCCGCCCATGCCCCCGCCGGTGTGCCCGCGAAGCATTCCTGCAGACCGCACGCCCCGTTGCTGTTGCCGATGTCGATGGCGAGGCCGGTCTGGTGCTCGCTGTAGCCGGGACGCGCCGAGATGAGGTCGGCCGTCGCCCGCCCGTACTGGTTGACGTAGGAGGTGTAGAGGGAGGCCTGCGTGTCGTACGAGCGGTACCCGCTCACCGGCACCATCGCGATCCCGGCTGCCCTCGCGTCGGCGAGCAGCCGGGTGAACTGCTGCGCCGCGTCGCTGCGCAGCACCGGGCCCCCTACCCCCACCAGCGGGCCGGGCGTGTACCGCGCGGGGTTCAGCGGACGCCGCTTGTTGACCACGACCACCGACGAGGACGCGACGTCGATGTCGCGCCTCAGCACCGTCCCGCCCCTCGCGGTCCATGTGATGAGGCCACGCTGGTAGCGCTGCGTACAGGTCCCCGCGCTGCACGACTCGTTCGAGACCGGATAGCCCAGGGCGCCGTTCTCGTAGTTGGTCGTAGCCCACCGGGCCCTGATGGCCCCGACGGAGATCCGCGCTCCCGTGGTCGGCGACCAGATGATCGATCCGCCCTGGTAGTTCTGGAAGCAGCCGCCACCACGCAGGCCGCAGACCTCGCGCCCGATGGGATACCCGAAGCGGCCGTTCTCGGAGCCGTATGCCCGCCAGGTCTGACGGATGGCACCGTACGAGGGCTGGGCTCCGGTGGCCGGCGACCAGACGATGACACCGCGCTGGTAGTTCCGCTGGCATCCTCCATTGCGGAGCCCGCAGAACTCGGCGCCCACCGGAGGCCCGAGACGCCCGCCGGCGCCGCCGAGCTGCGCGTACCGCGCGTCGATCGCCGTCAGGGCGTGGCCCGGTGGGGCCGTGGCAAGACTGCCGGAGGCCATGAGGGCGCAGCAGAGGGCTATCAGCAGGTGCTCGAGTGTGCGGTTCATTTTTTCCCCCCGGACGTCGGCGTCGCTCAAGAGTAGACGCGACGGTCACGCGGGAGAAGGGGCCGCAGGCCCTGGGAACGACGAAGCGCCCCGCCGGGGACCGGCGGAGCGCTTCGTCGTTGGTGGAGATGGCGGGAATTGAACCCGCGTCCGATGCAGTGTAGTCAGGGCTTCTCCGGGCGCAGTTCGCGTCGGTTTTTCTCGGCTCCAGTCATCGTGCGAACAAGTGACTGCCGAGCCCAGTTGTATAAGAGTCCCCCCGGTCCCTACAACGAGGACCGGGAGCAGTGGCCCTCTAAATGACGCCAGTATCCGGGGCGAGAGCAAACCCGGGCTGACGGACTAGCTAGGCTGCTTAGGCAGCGAGAGCGAAGTCAGTGCGCTTTTGTTCGGCACTTATTGTTTTACAAGGAGCGTTTACGAGATAACCCTGTATCCTCGGCCCGCTTCCCCTGTCGCGACTAACATCGTCGAAACCTGTCATCCCCATGTTCAGTTATCAAGTGATTCCTGCTCTGGGTGGCCCATGGACCGACCAGTTCCTTCACTGTACCGCACCCGCGGGGTCGGCCGGCAGGGCTTCGCCCCTGGTGAACGGGTCATCGACCCAGCGTGATGCCCAGGATGACGACGGGCGACTGCCAGAGACGCACGATCACGAAGGCGAGGGTGACGAAGGCGATGCCGAGGGCCGCCAGCGCGGTGGTCGCGGCCTGCTTGCGGCGAAAACCCCACCAGAAGATGGCTGCGTTCAGGATCAGCAGAACGGGTGAGATCCAGACGAGGACCTGCGCGAAGAAGACGTAGATGAGGAAGACGAACGGGATCAGGGAGAGGATCCCGACCGGCACCACGATGAGCAGCAGGATCAGGTCCACGAGGGCCCCGAGCGTCACCCACCAGGGCCGCCTGTACTTCAACTCCGACGGCTCCGGACCGTCGTCCTCCTGGGTCTCCCAGAAGATGTCGCTCACGCGCCGAGGTTCTTCTCACGCATGGCGCGCAGCGCTTCCCTGTTGTCCTGCTTCTCGCGCAGGGTCTGCCGCTTGTCGTAGTCGCGCTTTCCCCGGGCGACGGCGATCTCGACCTTTGCCCTGCCGTTGAGGAAGTAGAGCTGCAGCGGGACGAGGGTGAAGCCGGACTCGCGGATCTTCTGCGAGATCTTGGTGAGCTCCTCGCGGTGCAGCAGCAGCTTCCTCCGGCGACGCGCGGCGTGATTGGTCCAGCTGCCCTGCGAGTACTCGGAGATGTGGATGCCTTCGAGCCAGAGCTCGTCGTTGTAGAAGACCGCGTAACCGTCGACGAGAGAGGCGCGCCCCGCCCGCAGTGACTTGACCTCGGTGCCCATCAGGGCGATCCCCGCCTCGTAGGTGTCGAGCACGGCGTAGTCGTGGAAGGCCTTCCGATTGGTGGCCACCACTTTCCGGCCACTTTCCTTCGGCACGGCGTTACTCCTTCTCGCGACACTGCTGCGGACGGCGGCCCGCGGGTGGGCAGTGCCTTCCATCCTACGACCCGAGCAGACCGAGCGGGTCCACGAGCGCACCGTTCAGCATCGTCTCGAAGTGGAGATGGCAGCCGTCGGAGTTGCCCGTGCGGCCCGTGTGGCCGATCAGCTGGCCGGCACTGACGCGCTGCCCCACCGAGACCACGGAGCTCGTGAGGTGGTAGTAGTTGGTCGCGAGGGCGTTGCCGCCGACCACGCCGTGGTTGAGGACGATCCGGTTGCCCGCGCCGGGCAGGACCCCTGAATCCGCGTACCAGACCTCGCCGGCGGCCGGCGCGTACAGGGGCGTGCCGCAGCCCACCGCGTAGTCGATGCCCGTGTGCACGTAACCGCCGGCGCCGTTGAAGTCGATGGTTCCCAGCGGCGTCGGGCGGAACCCGAAGCCGGACGAGATCGGGGCGCTGACCGGAGCCCTCAGGCCGAAAGCGGTCGGGCCCGATGGTGGCGCGACGGGAGGGACAGGGATGTCGGGAGGGTCCGGGATGACGGGCGCGACGGGAGTGACGACCTGCGGCTGCACGGGCGGGGGCGCCGGCTTGTTCGCGGCCGCCGCTTCGGCGGCGCGGCGTGCCGTCTCTGCTTCGGCTGCTGCCTCGGCCTCGGCTCGCCGGCGGGCCTCCTCGGCGGCGGCGGCTGCCTCGGCCTCCGCGCGGACGCGTTCCTGCTCTGCCTTCTGGCGGGCCTGCTCGGCTTTCTGGCGGGCCTCCTCGGCCTTGCGAGCCTCTTCGATCTGACGGCGCTGGCGCTCGGCGATGTCCGCGTTGACCTTTTGCTGCGCCTTCTCCACGCCTGCCAGCTTCGCCTCGATGACGGGCTTCTGGTCCTGCAGCTTCGCGGACAGGGCCGAGGTGTCGGCCACGAGCCTGTCGACTTTCGCCTTCTCGCCCGCCGCGGCGTCGCGCGCCGACTGCTCCGCGGCCAGGGCGGCGTCCGCCTTCTCCTTGAGCTTCGCGATCTCGGCCTCGACGGCGACGAGGCGCGCCTGGCTGTTCACGTTCGTCGCGTTCTGCTCGGACAAGCGTGCCATCGCGGCGTTCTGGCTGCGCAGAGCCTGGTCCACCATGTCCATGGACCGGGTGAAGTCCTCGACGCCGTCGGCCCCCAGAAGCAGCGACACGTTGGTGGGGACACCGCCGTTCTTGTAGGCCTCGGCGGCGATCTGGCCGATCACCTCGCGGGTCTCGTCCATCTCCTCCCGGTCGGCGCGGAGCTCCTCGGCGATCTTCGTCTTCGTCTCCTGCGCCAGGTCGACACGCACCGCGAGGGCCCCGACGTCGTCCGCCGCCGTCTCGACCCGGCCCTGGGCGTCCGCCAGGGACTGCTGCGCTTCAGGCAGCTGGTCCTGGTAGGTCCTGAGCGCGCCGATGGTCTCCGCGATGTCCTCGTCGAGGTACTCCATGGACTGCTGGACCTCGGCGACCTCCTTCTCCAGTGCGCTCTTGCGGTCCTCGAGCTCGTCCGCCGCCACCGGCGCGCCGGACCCGAGGGTGAGGACCGCGGCGAGCGCGATCGACACTCCCGCCCTGCCGCGGTGGGCATGGGGCCGCTTGTCCTGCTGCGCACGCCACGATGATCCTGGCGTGCGCATGTGTCCCCGGGCGCGGAGCGTCATCGCTGTCAGACCTTTACGTATCGTCGAAGAGTGAGCAGGGACGAGATCCCCGCAAGGAGGGCGCCCAGCAGGATGAGTGCCGGGACCAGGAGCAGGACCTGCTGGGAGGAGATGAACGCCGTCTGCGGGAAGGTGGTCACGAGCCAGCCGTCGATCAGGAAGCGGGAGGCCCCCCAGAGCGTCGCCGATGCGAGGACCGCCCCGATCACGGCGGCGATCACTCCCTCGAGGATGAAGGGCAGCTGGATGACCGCCTTGGACGCGCCGACGAGGCGCATGATGCCTGTCTCCCGGCGGCGGCTGAACGCCGAGAGCCGGATGGTCGTGGCGATCAGCAGGACGGCGCAGAACGTCATGACGCCGGCGATGCCGAGCGCGACGACGGACGCCCAGTTCATGTAGCGGAAGATCGCCTCGAGGAAGTCGCGCTGGTCGCTGACCGCGTCGATGCCGGGCTCCGAGGAGAACGCCTCGCTGATGACCTCGTACTTCTCTGCGTCGACGAGGCTGACGCGGAAGGATTCGGGCAGTTGATCGGCGGTGACGGAATCGACGATCGGCGAGTTGGCGAACTGGTCGCGGAAGTGGGCGAGTGCCTCCTCCTGCGTCTCGTGCGTGACGGTGTCGACGTAGGGGGCGAACTGCTCGGACTCGAGCTTCGTCTCGATGGCGGCACGCTGGTCGTCCGTGACCGGCCCGGCGGCGCAGCTCGCCTCCGAGGAGTTGTCCACGCAGAGGTAGATGGTGACCTGGACGCGGTCGTACCAGTACCCCTTCATCTGGTTGATCTGCAGTTGGAACAGGCCGGCGGCACCCACGAAGGTCAGCGAGATGAAGGTCACCAGGATCACGGAGGTGACCATGGACAGGTTCCGGCGGATGCCCGAGCCGAGTTCGGACAGGACGAAGGCGACCCTCATCCGGCGAGTACTTCGGACCGGCCCACGTAGATGCCCTGGGCGTCGTCGCGCACCACCGACCCGCTGCGGAGCTCCACGACGCGCTTGCGCATCGTGTTCACGATGTCGTCGTCGTGCGTGGCCATGACCACCGTGGTGCCGTTCTGGTTGATCGTGTCGAGGATCTTCATGATGCCCATGGAGGTGGTCGGGTCGAGGTTGCCGGTGGGCTCGTCGGCCAGCAGGATACCGGGGCGGTTCACGATCGCGCGGGCGATCGCGACGCGCTGCTGCTCGCCGCCGGAGAGTTCGTGCGGCATGCGGTTGTCCTTGCCCTCGAGGCCCACCGTGGCGAGGACGTCCGGCACGGTCTCGCGGATGACGGCCCGGCTCCTGCCGATGACCTGCATCGCGAAGGCGACGTTGGCGAAGACCGTCTTGTTGGGGAGGAGGCGGAAGTCCTGGAAGACGACGCCGATGCCCCGGCGCAGACGCGGCACACGCCAGCTGGGGATGTTCGCGACGTTCTGGCCGGCCACATAGACCGCTCCCCGCGAGGCGCGGTCCTCCTTGAGCACCAGGCGGATGAACGTCGACTTGCCGGAGCCGGAAGCGCCCACGAGGAAGACGAACTCACCGCGGTCGATGTCCAGGGAGACGGCATCAAGGGCGGGATGCGACGTGTGGTCGTAGGTCTTCGTGACTTCGTCGAATCGGATCATGATCACTCTGCGCCCGCGCTCGCCGGGGCACGGGCACTGGCTCGGGAAAGGGGGCGCCGGCTCCTCGACTATAACGACTGGCCGGAAAACGCCTACTACCTCTGCGGTGTGTCGTGAGCAAGAGCAACGTCGGAAAACAAGTAATTCTCGCTGAAAGACGCGTAGCGCTTAGCCTGCGTCGTTGCGGTTGTTCGTGCGCCACCGGATACCGGCGTCAATGAAGTCGTCGATCTCGCCGTCGAACACGGACGACGTGTTGCCGACTTCGTGATTGGTGCGCAGGTCCTTGACCATCTGATACGGGTTGAGCACGTAGGAGCGCATCTGGTCGCCCCACGAGGCCTTGACGTCGCCGGCGAACGCCTTCTTCTCGGCGTCCTCCTGTTCCTTCTTGAGCAGCAGCAGCCGGGACTGGAGCACCCGCATGGCTGCGGCGCGGTTCTGGATCTGCGACTTCTCGTTCTGCATGGAGACGACGACGCCCGTGGGCAGGTGCGTCAGCCGCACCGCGGAGTCCGTGGTGTTGACGGACTGGCCTCCGGGTCCCGAGGACCGGAAGACGTCGACGCGGATCTCGTTGTCGGGTACCTCGATGACGTCCGTCTGCTCGATCAGCGGGATGACCTCGACCGCGGCGAACGAGGTCTGGCGGCGGCCCTGGTTGTCGAAGGGGCTGATGCGGACGAGGCGGTGCGTTCCGGCCTCCACGGACAGCGTGCCGAAGGCGTAGGGCGCCTTGACCTCGAACGTGGCGGACTTCAGACCGGCCTCCTCCGCGTAGGAGGTGTCGAGGACCTGCGTCGGGTAGCCGTGGCGTTCGGCCCAGCGCAGGTACATGCGCAGGAGCATCTCGGCAAAGTCGGCGGCGTCCACGCCCCCGGCGCCGGAGCGGATGGTGACGACGGCCTCACGTTCGTCCCACTCGCCGGCCAGCAGCGTGACGATCTCGAGGTCGTCGAGGGACCTGCCGAGGGACACGAGTTCCCGCTCGGCCTCGGCGAGAGTGTCCTCGTCGCTCTCGTCCTGCGCCAGCCCGACGAGGACCTCGAGGTCGTCGATCCGGCTCTCGAGGGTTTCGAGGCGCTCGAGGGCCGACTGCCGGTGGGACAGTTTCGAGGTCACCTTCTGGCCCGCCGAGGGATCGTCCCAGAGGTCCGGGGCTCCCGCTTCCTCGCTCAGTTCCTCGATGTCCTTGCGGATCCCCTCGACGTCGGAGACCTGCTCGATCGACTGGTACTTGGCGCGCAAGGCGCGGATCTCTGCGGGAAAATCAGTGGTTGCCATGGTCCGTCCAGCCTACGTCATGGCCTCTCCCGCCCGTCCACCCGACGAGCTCGGCGCGGGCGGCGGCGGGCGCCGTGGTGAGGAGGACGCTGCCCGAACCCGCTACTGTCCGGGTGCCCGATACGACGGTGTCTTGCTTGCTGCTGCGTCGAGGCCCTCAGGCGTCAGGAGGGGGTGAGCCGCAGATTCACGGCGCCGGTGGAATTGATCATCAGTGACAATGACACTGCGCTGGGTTGATCGGGGACGTCGAGGACCCCGAGGACATCCGTGTCACCGAATGCGTAGTAGAAGCACTCCAGTGATCCCCCCACGGACTCCAGGGCGTTGACGACCGCGTCCCGGCGCTTGGACCCGCCCTCCTGCATCAGACCTTCGATGCCCGCACCCACATAGTTTCCTTGGAACAGATACTTGGTCATGGTTCGTTCCTATGCTGCTCAGGCCAGAACAGAAACCCATGCGTACGCCCAGTTCATCCGATGAGTGACGGGTTCTGAAGTTCTCCGCGGCGGGGTTGCACGCCGAGTGTAGGCCCCTGTCTCGGGACTGACTACGGGCGGCATCCCCCTCTCTCCACACATGGTGTGCAACCGTCGCGGTGACAGCACTGAGCGACGTCGGCGCCCGCCCATCTAGCGCACGAGCTCGGCCCGGGCGTCCGCCTGCGCGATGATCGGAATGCCGCCGGGCACGAGGAAGTTCACGATGGGAGGGCGTACGACGGCGGTGAGGACCACCCGCGCGGTCCGCCCGTCCTCCGCGCCCGTGGCCGGGTCGACGGACAACTGCTCGAACCGGTCCCCTGCCCCGGTGGCGGCGAGGTAACCCGCCGCCGATTCCTCGACCCCCGAGTCCTGCAGTGTCGGAAGCGGCGTCGTCGTGTCCACTCCTTCTCCGACGTCGATGCTGTAGTTGTCGGCCGCCGCGAGTGCCGCACCATCGGCCGCCGACAGAAGCTTCTTGTGTTCGATGTAGACGGCCGATACCGCGAGGACGACGGTGACGACGAGGAGACAGACGAACAGGTAGCCGATGACGAGGACGCCGATCTGCCCGTCCTCCGAGAACCCACCGTCGCCGCCGGCCGCGCGTGCTCTTCCTGCGGTCCGGGTCATCCGAAGCGCTCGACGATCTGCGTCGACGTGGCGTCGACGGTGGCGGCCGAGGGATGGGTCCCCGCGATGTCTGGGACCAGCGGGAGAGGGACTTCCAGGCGCACGACGACGGTCACGGCTGTCCCTGGCGTGAGGCACTGCCCGCTGCACGCGATGTCCACCATGGCCTGCTCCGGGCTGAAACCGAAGTCGGCGAGTGCGATGCGGACCGCGTCCCGCGCCCTCGCGTCGGCTTCCTGCGGCGTGGTCGCGTCCACGTAGACCTTTGCCGCCTGATCGGCGGCCCCGACGACAGCGAAAGACCCGCCCTGGAGCTGCCCGACCGTCAGGACGAGGTAGACGACCGGTACGAGGAGCAGGACTCCCAGGAAGACGAATTCCACGACGGCGCTGCCACGCTCCTCCCCGAGACGGCAGAATCGCTGGCCCCTGCGACAGCCGACTCCCGTCCACTCACGGCGGTTCGACGGACCAGGCTCCGTTTCAGGACGGGAGCGCCGCATGACCGCGCACCTCAATGATTCCCGCCGGTCCGACGAGTCCGATGACGGGCAGCGGAGCGCGGACGACCACCTCGAGGGTCCTGACGCCGCCGACCGTACTCTCACCGACCGAGACGTCGGATCCGTAGGAATCGGCGAGCGAGCCGCGGATGAGCTCTTCCGCGCGTCCGACGGCATCCTGCGGCGAGCGGTCCGCGAGTGCACCGTACCGTGCTCCCGAGGCAGCGGCGTCTATGAGGGTGTTCCGCACGTGCAGGACGAGCGTCAGCTGGATGACCGCAATGAAGACGACCGTCAGCAGACCTCCGACCAGGGCGAAGTCGACGACGGCAGCACCGCGTTCCCGGTCTTTGCAGTGAGAGCGACCGGAGCATGGACAGTGCAGCGTCACGACCATGACCTAGGGCGATACCTGATCGATCGCCTGATTGAACAGGCCCTCGAGGGCCGGCCCCGCGATCGCCAACAGGGCGGCGACAAGGACCGCCGACATCAGTGTGATCATCACCCAGCCCGGCACGTCCCCCCGTTCCCGGTCCCCCGATCTGGCCAGCAGGAGCGCCAGGGCATCCAGGAAGAATTGGGTGAGGCGCGAGGTGCTGGTGATGACCTTCATGGCGTTTCCCTTCGTTTGCGTGATTGCGGTGTCAGAAGCCGAGGTTGATCAGGGCGATACCCGGGTAGACGGCGAAGAGGACAGTCAGCGGAAGGACCCCGAAGACCAGCGGGACCATCATCGCGATCTCCTTCTTGCCGGCGGACTCCATCAGTTCGCGCTTCGCCAGGTCACGGACGTCCTGGGCCTGTGCGCGAAGCACGTCCGCGAGCGGTGTGCCGCGCTGGACCGCGACCGTGATGCCGTCGACGAAACGCGCGAGCGGCGCGATGCGGGTCCGGTGCGAGAATTCCTGCAGAGCCTCCACGAGCGGCTTCCCCGCACGCGTCGCGGCGAGCACGAGGGCGAACTCGCCGGCCAACTCCCC
This sequence comes from Arthrobacter sp. TMS2-4, assembly GCF_054511075.1. Taxonomy (NCBI): domain Bacteria; kingdom Bacillati; phylum Actinomycetota; class Actinomycetes; order Micrococcales; family Micrococcaceae; genus Arthrobacter; species Arthrobacter sp. TMS2-4. The sequence continues at coordinate 418,331 of NZ_JBTNDI010000001.1, read as the reverse complement.
CGTCGCCGTCCTGCAGATGCGTTCGAGCGCGCCGGTCGTGCTCTCCCCCGCGGAGACGGCCAGGGCCATGAGCTCCGCGAGGCTCGGGAACTCGGCGAGCATGCGCGCCTCGCGTCTCCTGATATCGGACGACAGGACGTAGTCGCGGCCGACGAACCCCAGAACGGCGCAGCCGAGGACGATCACCACGGCCAGCGGCACGCTGATCGACCCTGAAGCCGCCAGGAGCACCATGACCAGCGTCGATGCGGCGAGCCCACCCGCAGCCCACAGCAGCTGTTGGGCCCGGAAGTCGGCGGCGGTCTGCTCCCGGCCGGCCTGAGCGAGCCTCCTCGCGAGGGTCGCCGCCGCCGGGTTGAATCGGTGCGACCACACGACGGCGTCGGCGAGCAGGGGACGCACAATACGCTCGAGCGGCCCGAAGGGTGTGACGTTGCCCGCGGGTTCCGCGAGCAATCGGGACCGGATGTCCACTGCGCGCAGCTGGGGCGCGATGCGCTGGGTCAGGGTCGTAGCACGCATGACCGGCAGACGGACGACGACCAGCCACAGACCCGCACCCAGCAGCAGACCGCACAGCATTCCCAGCGCGAGCGTCGGCGTCATCGAAGCACCCGCTCGTCCTCGGGCAGCGCCCCGATCCGGAGCATGACGCGATAACAGACGACGGAGACCACAAGGCCTCCCAGCAGCACGACTGCGCCGCCCGCCGTGTTGTATGCGCGCACGGCCTCGGGACGGGTGGCGAGGAGCAGAAGGACGAACCAGGGTGCCGCGACGGCCAGGCGCGCAGCGTTGATGGTCCAGGACTGCCGCGCCTCCAGTTCGCTGCGCGTGCGGGCGGCGTCGCGCAGGAACTCGGAGAGTGTGCCGAGCAGCCGGCCGAGGTCCGATCCACCCACCTCCCTCGTCATGCGGAGCGCCTCGACGATGCGGTCCGCGACCGGGTCCGCCAGGCGCTCCTTGAGTCTGTTGAGTGCGTCGTCGAAGCGTCCGCCCGCGCGGTAGTCCGAACCGAAGGCCTGAAAGGCCGACCTCAACTCGACGGGTCCCTTTTCACCCAGCTGGATGAGCGCCTCGGGCAGCGACAGTCCGGCCCGGATGGCCGAGCGGAGGTGGTCCACGACGTCGGGCCACAGCTCACGCAGGGAGGCGCTGCGTTTCGCAGCCCGCCATCGAATGACGGAGAACGGCAGGAAACCCCCGAACAGCGCGAAACACAGCGCGATCGGCACCGAGCGGGTCAGGACGAACCCGATGAGCAGCACGACGAACCCCGTAGCGCCGCAGGTGGCGAGCAGCCCGTAGGCCGACACCCGCTCGACCCCCGCCCGCAGAAGGAGATCCTCGAGGGGCTGCCGCCGCGCCGGAGCCCGACGTTCCCTCGGGGGCCGCTCCCAGCACGACCACCAGATCAGGAACAGGCCGACCCCGAGACCGACCCCGGCCGCCGTGTTCACCTGCGCGCGCCCAGGATGGACGAGACGTCGACGCCCGCGGCCGCGAACTTCTCCTCGGCGGGCATGCCTGTCGCCGTCAGCTCCAGGCTCCCGTCGATCCTCCGAAAGACCGGGGAGGACTCGATGACACCGTTCTCCACGCGTCGCCCGAGGGCCATGATCTCGGTGACCCGGCGCTGGCCGCCGGGAAGCCGGGCGCAATGCACCACGAGGTCGATGCAGGAGGCGACCGTCGGCACCACGAAGCTGCTCGAGATGTTCTCACCGGCCAGGAGAGGCAGCGTACAAATCTTCGTGATGGCGTCATGAGCGCTGTTGGCATGGACGCTGCACATCCCGGGCAACCCACTATTGAGGGCGATGAGCATGTCCAGGCTTTCGGCCTCGCGTACCTCGCCGACAATCAGCCGGTCCGGCCGCATCCGCAGCGCCTCCTTCACAAGGCGCCGCAGCGGGATCTCCCCGTGCCCTTCGAGGTTGGGCTGGCGGCACTGCAGCCCGACGACGTCGCGCAATGGCAGCTGCAGCTCGAAGATCTCCTCGACCGTGATGACACGCTCCCGCGGGCCGATGGACGCTCCCAGGCAGTTGAGCATCGTCGTCTTGCCCGCCTGGGTGGCGCCGGAGACCAGGATGTTCAACCCGGCGGCGACGGCCACCCCGAGGAACCGTGCAGCGTGAGGCGACAGCGTACCGAGCTCTACGAGGTGCTCCAGCCTCGAGGCACGCGCAATGAACTTCCGGATGTTCACGGACCAGTGGTTCCGGGTCACGTCCGGGATCACCACGTGCAGCCTGGAACCATCGGGCAAGGAAGCGTCGACGAACGGGGAGGACAGGTCGAGCCGCCGTCCGGAGGACTTCAGCATCTTCTCGACGAGGTCCCGTACCTGCTGGTCGGTCAGCGACAGGTCCGTGAGCTCGGATTCACCGTTGCGTGCGACATAGACCTCGGAGGGCGCATTGATCCAGACCTCCTCGACGGTCGGATCGTCGAGCAGGGGTTGGAGGGCCCCGAATCCGGCCACGGCGTCGTAGATCTGCTTGCGGGCGGCATCCAGTCGCCCGAGCGGAGGAAGGACACCGAGTACCGAGCGCTCCTCGTAGTCGGCAACGGCGTCATGCACCAGGAGCTGCACCTCACCGATCTGCCGGGCGGGATCGAGCCCGCGCCGGCGGATGAGTTCCCGCACCTCGCCCTCGACAAAGTGAACAGCATCCATTGATGTCCCCCATATGTCCGCCCGCGACGTCGATATGGCGCTCGGGCCCGGAATTGCTTCCGCGACCCTCACCCTACTGAACGCAAGCGTGCCCGGATAGGGCAGGCGACCTATGTGCGTAAATGCCAGTGATCCCACTCGGCTGACGGACCGGTCAGATCCAGCTCACTGAGCGGGTTGCCGTAAAGACCACCCTCACACCCAGCGGACCGTTGCCACCGGCCCGACCGTCGACCTGGCGCAACCCCGCTCGCCGCCGGTTCGCCGCTACCGCCATCGGAGGAAAACCACCGATCACACAGTTAACCAACCTGCCTAGGCAGTACACCTCGTGCATCCAAGGCGAACTCGGACTGTCTGGCCGACGGCCCCGCCGCGCACCCTGCAAGGAAGCCTTCGAGATGGACGAGAACGAGCTGCCGAACCTCAACGAGGAACGCCACAAGCACTACGCCAGCGTTGTCGGCTCGTAGTCCAAGCTTCGGACGGAGCCGTGGGCGCCAGGTTCAACGGGATCCTCCGCCGGTCCGATCGGGACAGGATTGGGCACCCGGACCCTGCTCGAGACCCCCGCCGAGGAAGAGCGCCTGAATTGCTACCGGCGGTACTGCCCGACCTGCCCGACGACGCCAAGCCACGCTCACCCGCGAGTATACGAAGCGCATCGCCAGGCGGACCGGACCCGGGCCCAGGGACTACCCGACGTGGACGACACACGGCATCGAGCTACCCGCCACAGGGCAGTGCGACAACTGCGGCTGAGCCCTCCGGCGAGGGCTTCGTACAGACGGTGGTCCATGTGCCACGCCTGCCGTACACATGTGAACCATGCGCTTGGTGGATGGAGTCCGACCGACCATGCCCGTTGCTGTGCGGCACTCGGGCAATGCCACACAGAAATCCCTCGGGCGCCCACCCACGGTGGGCGCCCCGAGGCTCAGATGACGTCGTTGAGGCGGTAGAGGAAGGCCGCCATGACGTCGCGGGTGACCGGGATGTGCGGCCGGTATTCCTTCGTTCCTCCCACGGCCCAGCCCCCTGAGATTTCCGATGCCGCCATCCAGGACATCTCCTTATAGAAGGTGGTCTGAGGGATGACGTCTGCGAACGATGAGGTCGTCGGTGCAGTGAAGGCTGGCGATCCCGCCATGCGGTAGAGGAACGCGGCCATCACATCACGGCTCACCGCGACATGCGGGCGGTACTCCTTCTTCCCGCCGGGAGCAGCCCATCCCGTCGAGATTCCCGATGCCGCCATCCACGAGATCTCCTTATAGAAGGTTGCCTGAGGGGTGACATCGGTGAATGGCGACGTCTTGGGTGCCGTGAAGGCCGGCGATCCCGCCATGCGGTAGAGGAACGCGGCCATCACGTCGCGGCTGACTGCGACACTCGGACGGTACTCCTTTGTCCCGCCGGCAGCGGCCCAGCCTCCGGAGATACCCGAGGTCGACATCCAGGTGATCTCCTTGGCGAACACGTGGCTGGCTGCTACGTCCCGGAACGGTGTCGGGGCGATGACGGGCTGTGGGGCTGCTGCCCCTGCCGGCGCGCGTCCGCCAAGAGGCTTGTAGAGCGGGTTCCTAGCCAGATCGTCAAGCTGGGCCTGAGTGCCTCCGAAGACGTTGGAGTCACCTCCGGCGGTACCAACGAAGGGCCCGGAATCCGAGTACTGCCAGAGGTCGTAGGTGGACCAGCCGTTGGGGTACCAGAGCGGGGAGGAGACACCGTAGGAGGCCAGGTGCAGCGGGTGGTCGTTGAACGCCGGAGTGTTACCGGTGCAGGTGCGCCACCAGTCGGCGGTGGTGTAAATCATCGGCAGGCGGCCGGTGCGTGCCTTGTACTGCGTGGAGAAGTCCTTGATCCACGTGTTCAGCTGGATCGGGGACATGTTGTAACAGCTGTTGCCATAGTAGGTCGGGTAGGGGTTGTACTCGATGTCCAGCAGGCCGGGCAGCGTCTTGCCGTCGGCCGACCATCCGCCGCCGCTGTTGACGAAGTAATCGGCCTGGGCGGCCCCCGAGGACGCTGCCGGGATCGCGAAGTGGTAGGCGCCGCGGATCATCCCGGTCTGGTAGGACCCGGTGTACTGGTCGGCGAAGGCTGGGGACTTGTAGAAGTTGCCCTCGGTGGCCTTCACGTAGGCGAAGCGTGCGCCGCGGTTCCACTCCAGCGTCCAGTTCATCTGTGGTTGGTGGGAGGAGACGTCGAGGCCCTGGATCCCGTTCGGCCGCCACGGCGAGTAGGCTGCGGCTCCTGCCATGTGGGCTTGGTCGACGAACTCCTGTAGGGAGGAGGGTGCCGGCGCGCCGAAGTGCTCGGCGGACTTGGCGGTCTGGTTCATCATGGCGCCGGCGGACCGGGGGTCCTCGGCGGGGTGGACGCCGAAGGTCCCGGGGTCGTAGCCGGCCGGCGCTCCGGATGCCTTGTCGGTCAGGGTGGAGACGACCTGGTCGTCGACCTGCGTGAGAGACGACGCAAAGGTGTCGGCGGTGGTCTGGCCCTGAGGCGCAGCGGAGGCCGACCCTACTGTTGCCGTCACCAGGGTGACGGTTGCGACCAGGGCGCAGGAGAGTCGTGTGAGAAGCGTTATCATTGAGGCGTCCTTATGGGCGTCGTGGAGCGGGCGGAGCCATTAGGGGCGTGGCTGTTCTACCTCGGGTGCCGCCAGGAGGCACGCGCTGAGGTCGGGCAGAGGACGTAATACCGGACGTGCCGGCTCGTGTTCCGATGGCTGATCGCCAGCGCTGGACGTCACGCTAACAACGGACGGCGCGGCCCCCATGCAATCCGAGGCCTAAGGCCTTAATCCTGCGGATACGCTGAGGATTAGCGGCCCGGAGGGCCCAGGTATGGGGCAGTCCCGAAGTCCTATCGCATAGGGAGCGGTAAACACTCCGAGAACTGACCCATCGGTGCACTTTGACGGAATCTGCGCCGGATTGACTGAGATCCGAAGCCATAACGTGGACCGATTACTGTCGACTCTCAACGGAGCAGAAGAGTGATTTCTACCCGGACAATCTGTCCGGCCCAGCTGGTATGGGTTACGCTCTCATGACCCGGCGTATTTCTGCGCTTGTGGCAAGCATCCGACCGCTCCTTTGATGCATGCCCGAGTGCGTCTCACGGAAGACGTCACGCACCTCGGCGGCGCGACTTGGGTTGGAAATGGTCTCGGAGCATTCACCTGGGGAAACAATGACTGCACCACCTTGGGCACCCGTGCCCCGATCCCGCACGCTTGCCGTCCGCCCGCCATCCCGACGGCGCTCCGACCGGCTAGGAGCCCACCGCAGAGCGCTGGCGGCTGTGCTTACCGCCGCCGCCATCCTTGGCGGGTCTCTTCCGCCGGCCGCCGCTCAAGAAGCGCCCTCGGCACCCGAAACCGGCGGTCAGGTGCTCGCCCCGGTGCCCTCACCATCCTCGTCGCCGGAAGCGTCGTCAGCCGAGCATCCCGAACTGGGCAGCGAGACGCCCACGTACGAGCCCTCACCGCCGACAGACCTCCCACTGTCAGCCCCATCTTCCACCACCGTCGACGAGGCCATTGCCCGGTTCAACGCTGCACGGGATGAGTTGGGCTTTGCACCGGTGGTTCTGAACGATAAGGCGGGGCACTTCCTCCAGGTCATTCAGAACCTGGAGGACGAGGAAAAAAAAGTCCATACTTCTACGCTTGAAGTAGAACACAACCTTAGTCCACTGGTCCTGTCTCACATGGAACAGGAGGATGTTCAACCAGTCTCGGCGCCGGAGCTCCTCGATGCCTACTTCACGTCACTCCTTGAACCTCCGCTCTCCGAGGAACCGGGCTGGGAGGAGGCGATGAAGTCTGCAGTAGCGGTAGGTTTGTTCACGGAGGAGGAGACCGTACCCGAAGAGCCGAACACCCAAAACAGCGTATTGAGCCTTTTCGGCAAGCCGACGCCTGTTTTCTCCGCAACGCCACCCCGTCTGGACGGGGTAAGTCAGGTCGGGCAGACTGTCGTCTTCGAGCAATCCGGGTTCACCGCGGGGGCTGTTCTGTCACTGCAGTGGTTCCGGGATAGCGTGCCAATTGACGGAGCTTCAGGTGTGGCATACGAGTTGCTGGGGGAGGACCTTGGCCGCGAGGTCTCGGTTCAAGCGACATTGACCCGAGAGGGCTGGAACAGCACAGTCTCGGTTTACGCCCTGCCCGAGGTCGTGCAGCCAGGAACTCTCGTGGCACCAATCGTCTCGATCGCCGGCACTCCGAAAGTTGGCAGCACACTCATTGCCCTCCCCGGCGTCCCGGGTCCGGTACCTGCGACTATCACCTATGAATGGAAGCGCGGCGGCAGCCTCGTTGCGGGCTCCAAGACCAGCACATACTCACTCACGTCTGAGGATGTAGGGCACCAGCTCACTGTCATCGTGACGGCATCGGCACCCGGGTATGAGTCGATCTCAGCAAGTTCCGCTCCCACGCCGCAGATAGAGGGAGTGCTAACCGCTCCGACTCCGGTCATCAACGGCACGGCCACCGTCGGATCGAAACTGACTGTTTCCCCAGGCTCCTGGACTCCTGGGCCCGTCGACCTCGCCTACTCCTGGTTTGCGAACGGGCTACCGATCTCGGGTGCATCGTCGGCCACCTATGCCCCTTCCACTGCCGTCGTCGGCAAATCGCTGACCGTCCGGGTGACCGGTCAGAAGCCCGGCTACCCGCCTGTCAGCCGTACGTCGACACCAACTTCTCCAGTCACATTGCCGCCGCTCGTTTCTCCGGTGCCGAAAATCATCGGCCCGGTGCTGGTCGGTTCAAAGCTGACAGTGTCGACCGGCGCTTGGGGTCCGGCACCGGTCGCGCTCACCTACGCCTGGTACGCGAATGGCGTCCGGATAACCGGCGCGTCCTCCTCGTCCTATGTCCCCACGCCCGCCATGCTGGGGAAGCGACTCGCGCTGCGGGTGACCGGGACCAAAGCAGGATTCGCCAGCGCGGGCAAGCTGTCCGCGACGACGGTTCCGGTAGCCAAGGTCGAAGAAATTCCACCAACTCCTACCGAAGCAGGATCACGCAGTGGCTGGAACTCCATCGCCAGGGACATGTTCCACCGAATGGAAAGCGATCCGGACGGTCAGCCGGAGTACGCTTCGTGGACCTATGCCTATCAAGCGCGTATGTCGGCTGAATACCGAGGGTGGAAGCACCCAACAACCCAGCAGTACCTTACAAAGGTCTACAGCCTCCGGAAAGCTGACGGGGGCTACGGGCTTGGCAAGTCCTGGGACGCCTTTTCGGACGGCTCCGTCAACCCCGTCTCGACGACGTACACGGTCTCGACGGCGGATCACGTTGGAGAAGTCCTGCTCGCTGGATACCTTGCCGGCGCCGTACCAAGGGCAGAACTTGTCAGTGCAGTGGATTCACTCCTGAGTACGCCGATCGACGACACTCCCAACGGCAAATGCATGGCTTATTCCACGAGCCTGCCGGACCGTCCCTCGAAATCTGGCTGCGTGGTCAACGTCTCTCTAGGGGCCGCAGCATTCCTCAGCAAGGTGGCGGACTCAGGAGCCCTGGAAGGTGACCCCCCCAAACTCGTCAAGGTATTTCAGGTAGTTTCCCAGCTAAAATGGCTGGGAATCGAGACGTACAATGAAAAGGGTGGCGGATGGGCCTACCTTTACCTCCCCTCTGGCAATACCCCATTCGGGCGCCCCCCCGTCCAGGACGCAAATCATAATGCCTATACCTTTGAGTCGGCGGTGACCCTGTACGGCAGGAAATGGCTTAGTGAAGGAATGGCGACCTGGCTCGCGAAACCTCCCACGTATCCCGCGTACTTCGACATTACGGGTCGCGTCCGGCAACAGTCCCTCTCCCCTTCGGTCTACGGTCAGAACGCACTCCGGGATGCCGCTTTCGTCAGTGCAAATGTCACCCTGCGCACTCAGTACGCGCAGTTGGGGATGTGGTCCATGCGCCTGGCGAGGACAGCGACCTTGCACTCCATGCAGTGGCGTCCGACCGCGGCCCTCAGCCCTATTGGCGTCTTCAACAGTAACGGTGCCCGGCTTTCCACAACGGTTCGGAAGGGATCCAGGGTGTCCCTGCGGTCGACGGTCCTTTCCGGGAACGGCGGTCACAACATTAATCAGACCGTGAAACTTGCCGCTAATAGCACGTACAGCACCCAAAAGACTTCGGGCCATCAAGGCAACATCGCGTTTTCGGTCATCGTCAGTCGGAATTCCTGCTATTCGCTGTCGGTCAGCAAGGAATACACCACAACAAAATCCCCGGCCGTCAGAACCATCTGCTTTAAAGTCACCTGATGCTCACGCGCGCCCTTAGGCAATTGTGTGTCGCACACCGTTCAGCACCACTTCCTCGCATTGGCTGACCACAGCAGTTGCATCCGGGCACCATCGTCAGACGATTACCATTCATGAGCCGGTTGCAGCTACCTCAGGCGGCTCTTCGTACCTGAGGTAGCTCGGACCATTCGGCAACCATCGGGCTGTTGTGAAGCAGAGCGCTTCCGGCGCCCGGGGGTGTGCCTTTCGATACGCTGCCAACACCGGTCCAGCCTGTGGAGAGGACTTCAGCATTCTCTCCACGAGGTCCCGTACCTGCTCCTCAATCAGCGACAGGGTCGTGAGCTCACACTCACCGTCCGCTGCGACATAGATGTCGATTGGCGCATTGATCCAGACCTCTTCGATGGTCGGATCGTCGAGCAGGGGTTGGAGGGCTCTGAGTCCGGCCACGGCGGCAAGATCTGCTTGCGGGCGGCATCCAGCCGTCCGAGCGGTGGAAGGACTACGAGGATCGAGCGCTCCTCGTAGTCGGCGACGGCGTCGTGCACCAGGAGTTGCGCCTCGCCGACATGGCGGGCGGGGTCGGGTCCGCGCCTGCGGAGGAGTTCCCGCACCTCGCCGTCGACAAAGTGAACAGCATTTATTGATGTCCCCCATACGTCCGCACGCGACGCCGTCGGTACGACGGTAGTGCTTGAGCAACCTCAGTTGTGCTTCAGCATATGGAACGGAAGCGTGCCCTGGATGCGGCAGGCGGCATAAGTGCGTAAACGCAGGAACACGATCTAAAACACGGCGTTAAGTGGCGCGCGAGCAACACGCCGAGACCGATACGGACAGAAGCGCAGGTTTTGCTTAAGATTCCACTTTCACTTCCGAAACGTTAGTCACGTTCGTAACAGAACTGTAGTCTGCACGGGAATTCACTCGCCTGGCTGACGCCCGGAATCTGCTGGAGAAACCTGTGACCCTGACCTCCCCCGCTCGGCTGTTGTGCGCCGCCCTGTTGTCCGTCGGACTTCTCGGTAGCGCGGTTCCCGCAGTAGCGACCAATACTGTGACCGCCCCGTCGCCGCCCGCGACGGCCACTCCTACCGTCTCGCCGACGGCTCCCGAGCCGGCGACCACTTCGGCCCCAGCCGCGACGGCGGCCCCCGCTCCCACAGCGGCCCCTGCCCCGGTTGCAACGACCGCACCAACAACTCCAGAACCCACGCAGGACGTGGCTCCTGCGGAGCATCCTGCGGCCCAGGACGAAGTGACGTCCTTCGTCCCTGATCTGGACTGGAATCCCCTCGAGGAGCCCGGCTCGAACGCCCGTTACGGAGAGCATTACGCGGAGCCCGTCACCCCCCTGAAGACCGCCGCACCGTTGAACCTCGACGGCAGTGCCGGCACCGCGGCGATCGCCCCCCGGACCGGAACGTTCAATGTCACCTTGGTCACCGTGCAACTGTCGGGGAAGACAGTTGCCGATACCGATGCGATCAACATGACGGCGGCGCGCAATTCCATCACGAACGCCAACGCGTACTGGAAAGCAGCCTCTGCCGGGCGCCTGTCGATAACGAAGGTCAACGAATACCGCCACAAGTCGGCCGCGAAAATCACCGACTCCTACGGCACGATCATGGCGACCGTGACGAAGGAACTGAGCTGGCAGTACCGGTCCTACGAAGCCCTGGTGGTCTTCGTTCCGCATGCGGACCTCAATTACAACGGATCCTGGGGCATTCTGGGGGGCGGGTTCACGGACAGTGCCACCAGCGGTCGCGTAATCATGCCCTACCCGTCGGCGCTGACGAACAACGTCGTCACACACGAGTTCGGTCACGTCCTGGGACTGCACCATGCGAACTCGCTGGCCTGTAACAACGCCCGCTCGGACGTCCCGCGCTCGGGGGGCTCGTGGGCCGACCCCGCCTGCTACTCCGCCGAATACAGCGACACCTCGGACCTCATGGGCTATGCCCAGGTCAGTTCTCCACGGATCAACGCTTTCCTTTGGGAGTACGGGGGGTTTGGCACCGGACAGGACATTCGGAACATCGGCACGCCGTCCAGCGCCACCAGGATCACCCTCAAGCCTTGGGCAGGCGCTGAAGCGGGACGGGCAATCAAGTTCACCGACCCGGTCAGCAAGGAGGTCTACTACGTCGAACTTCGCCTCCCGATCGGAGCCGACTCGGCCACCGCAACGGGCGGCAACAAGGGAGTCAAAATCACCAAGAAGGACGTTCTAGGTTGGAGCGGCAACGCGTCGATCGTCCTTACTCCCAACAGCCTCCGGTCGGGGTGGGGCAACACGTCCCTCACCTGGCAGGTGGGCCAGACTTTCCGGACCCATGCGGGAACGACAGTCAAGATCGATTCCGTGGGGACAACCAGCGCTTCCGTCACCATCACACCCGTAGCCACGGCGGAGGCGATTGTTCCGGTGGTGTTGGATAAGTCGTTGGCTGCTGTGAATGCCGGGGATTTCAACGGTAACGGCACCCATGACCTGGTTTCGCGGCGTGTCGATGGCACGTTGTGGTTCCATGACGGCACGGGGACTGGTTCGTTCCGTACTGCTGTGAAGATCGGTTCCGGGTGGGGCATCTACAGCCAGATCATCGGAGGCCAGGACTTCAACGGCGACAAGCGCCCTGACCTGGTCGCCCGCAAGACCGATGGCACGCTCTGGTTTTACGCCGGCACCGGCGTCGTCGCCGCCGGCCAGCAAGGGTACAAAGCCGCTGTCAAGGTCGGGTCGGGCTGGAAAGCCTTCGACATCATGGTGTCCCCGGGCGACTTCACAGGCGACGCCAAGGCGGACCTGATCGCCCGCAAACCCGACGGTACCCTCTGGCTCTACCGCGGGACCGGTACCAGTCCGGGCATCGTCACCAGCTCAATCCGCATCGGCACTGGCGGCTGGACCGGCTTCGACATGATTACCGGCGCCGGAGACTACACCGGTGACGGACGCGCGGACCTCCTCGCCCGCAAACCCGACGGAACACTCTGGCTCTACCAGGGCACCGGCACTGTCAGCACCACCAGTAGTGGTTACCAGCCAGGGCGCAGCATCGCCAGCGGCTGGTCCGGCTACGCCGACGTCGTCGGGGCCAGCGACTTCAACCGCGACGGAAAAACCGACCTTGTCGGATACAAGACCGACCTGAGCCTGTGGTTCTTCGCCGGGACCGCCATGACCGACAACGGCTACAAGCCCGCCACCCGCATCGCCACCACAGGCTGGCAAAACTACAGCACCGTCCTGTCCCCCGGTGACTACAACCGCAACGGCACCAAAGACCTCATCGCCCGAAAAAAGGACGGCACCCTCTGGTTCTTCAACGGTGACGGTAAGGGCGGCTACGGAAGCCCCCTGAAAATCGGCTCAAGCGGCTGGAACGTCTTCACACAGATCCTGGCCCCGGGAGACTTCAACGCCGACGGCCGAGTCGACCTCCTGGCCCGTCACACCGACGGCAGCCTCTGGTTCTACGCCGGCACCGGAACCGTCAACGCCACCAACGAAGGCTACAAACCAGGCCGCAAAATCGGTAACGGCGGCTGGCAGGCCTTCACCCAGCTCATGACCCCCGGAGACTACACCAGCGACGGAAAACCCGACCTCCTGGGCCGCAAAACCGACGGAACCCTCTGGCTATGGGCTGGCACGGGAAGCATCACCAACACCGCCGAAGGCTACACCTCGGCGCTGAAGATCGGGAACGGCGGCTGGCAGAACTTCAACCACGTCATCACCCCCGGAGACTTCAACGCCGACAAACGCGTTGACCTCATCGCCCGGAAACCCGACGGCACCCTCTGGTTCTACGCCGGCACTGGAACAGCCTCCACCACCCAGACAGGCTACAAACCAGCCCGCAAGATCGGCACCGGATGGAACATCTACTCCGACATCTTCGGCCCAGGCAACTTCACCAACGACACCAAAACCGACCTGCTCGCCACCCGCACCGACGGATCCCTCTGGCTCTTCACCGGAACCGGCATGCCCACCAACTCCGGATACACCCCCGCCACCACCGCAGGAAAACTCTAACCACCGGCCACAAGCCAACATCAGCGAAATTTACCTGGAGACCCGATTGTGAAACACCACAGCCGAACGGCCGTCCTCTCAGCGAGCATTCTTGCCCTAACCCTGATGAGCGGAGTCGCACCGGCCGCCGGCCTCACTGGCCCGATTGGGGACAACACGTCGACCTTCACCTCGGAGGGACCCACGGCGACGGATCCGATCGAAGTGGCGACGCCGGCGCCGTCGTCCTCGGAGAGGTCGGACCTCGCTCCGGAAAGAGAGCCTGCCACGGGGAGTTCCTCCACCGTAGTGCCCGTCCAGCCTCAGTTGCCTGCCGAGGAATACGACGAGGCTGCTTTGCCTGCGGAACTCACGCCGGAGGAACTGGCGCGCAACAGGGAGGCGTTGGCTCAACTCATAGGCCCTCTCGGCGCGAGCCTTGGCCAGGGCGTCGATCGGATAGCGGAATCGGGTGACCCGCAGGTTCCGACAGCGGACGAGCTGAACCAGATTGCCACAGAGGAGAAGTTCCCCCTGGAGGCCGGGACTACGTCCCTCGTCGATCCGTCACCCGAAGCCGACCCGGCTGGTCGCCTCAGCACTTCTCCGCGGGCTGACGAACCGTCCGCGCTTTCGGCCTTCCAGCCCATGATCAATTACTGGAAGCCTGTAGGCATTTTGGGAGTTGACGTGAGCAGCCATCAAGGCAACGTCGATTGGGCGGCTGCGTGGAGACAGGGCTCCCGATTCGCCTACACCAAAGCAACCGAAGCGCTGGTGTATAAGAATCCTTACTTCGGTGGCCAGTATCGTGGAGCTGAGACATCGGGGATGGACAGGGGCGCCTATCACTTCGCTATTCCGAACGTGTCAAGCGGCGCTGCCCAGGCTGATTACTTCCTCCGGAATGGCGGCGGCTGGTCCGCGGACGGCAAGACCCTCCCTCCCCTCCTCGATGTCGAGTACAACCCGTACCCAGAGTTGGGCAACACCTGCTACAACATGAGTCCTGCCCAGATGGTCAGCTGGATCCGCGATTTCTCCGACACGATGCGCAAGCGAACTGGTCGGGTTCCCATGATCTATACGACAACCGACTGGTGGAACCGCTGTACCGGGTACAGCACGGCCTTCGCCGACCACCCACTCCACGTCGCTTCGTACAACAACTGCTGCACAGGCGCTCTGCCCGCTGGCTGGCGCGCAGACAGCCTGTGGCAATACACCAGCGAAGGGCCCGTCGTCGGGGACTGGAATCGCTGGAACGGTAATGCTGACAGCCTCGATCGTTTCGTGCGCAACGCCACGGCGCCTTCTTCCGTTCCGGTGGTGTTGGATAAGTCGTTGGCTGCTGTGAATGCCGGGGATTTCAACGGTAACGGCACCCATGACCTGGTTTCGCGGCGTGTCGATGGCACGTTGTGGTTCCATGACGGCACGGGGACTGGTTCGTTCCGTACTGCTGTGAAGATCGGTTCCGGGTGGGGCATCTACAGCCAGATCATCGGAGGCCAGGACTTCAACGGCGACAAGCGCCCTGACCTGGTCGCCCGCAAGACCGATGGCACGCTCTGGTTTTACGCCGGCACCGGCGTCGTCGCCGCCGGCCAGCAAGGGTACAAAGCCGCTGTCAAGGTCGGGTCGGGCTGGAAAGCCTTCGACATCATGGTGTCCCCGGGCGACTTCACAGGCGACGCCAAGGCGGACCTGATCGCCCGCAAACCCGACGGTACCCTCTGGCTCTACCGCGGGACCGGTACCAGTCCGGGCATCGTCACCAGCTCAATCCGCATCGGCACTGGCGGCTGGACCGGCTTCGACATGATTACCGGCGCCGGAGACTACACCGGTGACGGACGCGCGGACCTCCTCGCCCGCAAACCCGACGGAACACTCTGGCTCTACCAGGGCACCGGCACTGTCAGCACCACCAGTAGTGGTTACCAGCCAGGGCGCAGCATCGCCAGCGGCTGGTCCGGCTACGCCGACGTCGTCGGGGCCAGCGACTTCAACCGCGACGGAAAAACCGACCTTGTCGGATACAAGACCGACCTGAGCCTGTGGTTCTTCGCCGGGACCGCCATGACCGACAACGGCTACAAGCCCGCCACCCGCATCGCCACCACAGGCTGGCAAAACTACAGCACCGTCCTGTCCCCCGGTGACTACAACCGCAACGGCACCAAAGACCTCATCGCCCGAAAAAAGGACGGCACCCTCTGGTTCTTCAACGGTGACGGTAAGGGCGGCTACGGAAGCCCCCTGAAAATCGGCTCAAGCGGCTGGAACGTCTTCACACAGATCCTGGCCCCGGGAGACTTCAACGCCGACGGCCGAGTCGACCTCCTGGCCCGTCACACCGACGGCAGCCTCTGGTTCTACGCCGGCACCGGAACCGTCAACGCCACCAACGAAGGCTACAAACCAGGCCGCAAAATCGGTAACGGCGGCTGGCAGGCCTTCACCCAGCTCATGACCCCCGGAGACTACACCAGCGACGGAAAACCCGACCTCCTGGGCCGCAAAACCGACGGAACCCTCTGGCTATGGGCTGGCACGGGAAGCATCACCAACACCGCCGAAGGCTACACCTCGGCGCTGAAGATCGGGAACGGCGGCTGGCAGAACTTCAACCACGTCATCACCCCCGGAGACTTCAACGCCGACAAACGCGTTGACCTCATCGCCCGGAAACCCGACGGCACCCTCTGGTTCTACGCCGGCACTGGAACAGCCTCCACCACCCAGACAGGCTACAAACCAGCCCGCAAGATCGGCACCGGATGGAACATCTACTCCGACATCTTCGGCCCAGGCAACTTCACCAACGACACCAAAACCGACCTGCTCGCCACCCGCACCGACGGATCCCTCTGGCTCTTCACCGGAACCGGCATGCCCACCAACTCCGGATACACCCCCGCCACCACCGCAGGAAAACTCTAACCACCGGCCACAAGCCAACATGCCGTATCGCGGGAAGGGGTACTGCCACTTCTAGTCCAGGGAAGCGGAAGAGCTGCTTCTAGTAAGCTGAAGCACAGAATGAATAATCTCCTCGCAACTCTTCGACCTCTCCTCAAGACGCTTCCTGCCGGAAGCCGCAGATTCCTCATCGGTTACGGAGCCGCGACGGCCTGCCTCTCCCTGCTGGACATCGTCTCGCTTGGACTCATCGCGGTTCTCCTTCCGTCCCTGGTCGGAGGCGCGTCCGTCGAACTGCCTGTAATCGGAAGCGTCTCCAGCCAGAGTAAACTGCTGACCCTGCTGGGCATTGCGTGCGCTTTGGTTGTCGCCAAAGGAGTCTTCGCCGTGGTGATCTTGCGGTCCGCGACCGCGCGGTTCGCGAAGCACGAGGTGGCCATCGGGGACCGGCTTCTGGCGTCTTATCTTTCCTCGCCGTGGGAGAGACGCTTGCAGAAGAACTCGAGCGAGCTCGTCAGAACCGTCGACGTCGGAGTCGGTCTTTCGGTAGCAGGTGTGCTCATCCCGGCGATGACGTTGTTCGGTGAAATAGGGACGCTCATCGCAGTCGGCGTCGTGCTGGTTGTTGCTCAACCGGTCATCGCGGTCGTCAGCATCGTCTATCTTGCACTCGTTGCGCTGCTCCTTGCGCGGGTCATTTCACCCATGTCTGTGCGCATGGGCCAGAGGAATCTGACCTGGTCCGCGAAGACCGTCAAGATCCTGACCGAGGCTCTTGGAGCACTGAAGGAGATCACTTTGGCCGATCGCGCCTCGGAGGTTCGTGCGCAGGTCCACGAGACACGGAGCCACAGTTCAACCGCACGGGCCAATTCCGTTTTTCTCGCCCAGGTTCCCCGGTACGTGCTCGAGTCCGCTCTGATAGTCGGCTTCGTTCTCGTCGGAGGGGTAGGGTTCGCTACTGGGGGCACCGAGGGCGCCGTCAGCGCAGTCGGCCTGTTCGCCGTCGCAGGCTTCAGGCTGGTTCCTTCCCTCACTCGACTCCAAGCGGTGCAGTCGCAGGTTAACTCAAACTCTGCCTTCGCGCAGCAGGTGGTGACTGACATCCGGGAAAGTGAAGAACTACTGGCGGAAACCTCGAGAGAACACCCGCAGCACGACCTCAGTTCTGATCGGGTCGACATCGTTCTTCATAACGTCTCTTTCACCTATCCCGGTGCAGGGCATCCTGCGCTACGCGAAATCAATGCAACGATTCCTGCGGGTAGCCATGTGGCCTTCGTTGGCTCGTCTGGGGCAGGCAAGTCAACGATCGTCGACATTCTTCTCGGTCTACTCAAACCCACCACGGGTCACGTCGAGGTGGACTCCGAGCGCATGGACCGGGTAATGAAATCCTGGCGCAAGCGTATCGGGTACATTCCCCAGGACGTGTCCCTCTTCGACGCCACGGTCGGTCAGAATGTGGCGCTGACCTGGGATCCGGACAAGGTCGACCACCTTAAAGTGGAGGCGGCCCTGCGCCGGGCCCAGATGTACGACGTCGTGATGAACCGCGAGGGCGGGCGGGATGCCCTGATTGCCGAGCGCGGTCTTGCTCTCTCTGGCGGGCAGCGCCAGCGCCTCGGGATAGCCCGTGCTTTATACAACGAACCCGACGTGCTGGTGATGGACGAAGCGACAAGCGCCCTCGATACGGCAACCGAGGCTGCCGTCACTACCGCCATTCGTGAGCTTCACGGTGAGGTCACCGTCATCACGGTCGCCCACCGCCTCTCGACGATCCGATCGGCAGACATCGTTTTCTTCATGCACGATGGTCGGATCGTGGCGCAGGGAACTTTCGATCAAGTAGTCGCTGCCGTGCCAGATTTCGCCCATCAGGCACAGCTGGCCGGCCTCAACTGATTTCCGAGGAACTCAGAACCCGCAAGGCCTCCTCGGGCTGGCACCCCGATTTCGTTGGATACCCCTGACCTTACGTCGAGTCCTTTGGACGTAGATGACGGCAATCTCAGCGAGGAAGACCGACGATCGGGCCTGGTCCCCGGTACGGGCGTTCCTCCCGCTCACAGCATCACCAGGTTACCCGCGGCGAGACCGACGACGGCGCCACATATCGGAAGAATCTCCCCGGAAAAACCAGGCGACCGCGGCCTGTCTTCAATGCATTTGGACGCATATGCGGAAGGACAACGGCAAGGTCAAGCGCTCCAACTGACCCCTTTCTGACGGGCTGCCCGACGTTCGGGAAGGACGTCAGACCCGAGGCGTCGCAGCGATCACAAGCTAGCCCAACCAACAGCTACCATCAAGACCACGCTGCAGTCGGGCACCAACTCAGCCGCACGCCTCTCGCAGGGCGTCACCAGAGTTATGGCCCCGAGCTCTTCACTGCGGCAGCATAGATCTCTCGAAGGCGCTCAACGCTTCTCACGGGGTCATGGTGCTGTTTGATCCATTGCCTACCGGCACTACCACGCCGCATCAGCACCGCCCGGTCGGGCAACTCCGACGCGATGAGTTCGGCCATCGCGCGCGGAGACCTGCTGGCCTCGTGCCCCACCGGGATGTCCGACGGATACAGCCCCGCAGTCAGGCCAATATAGAGTGGCACCCCGAGCGCCATGGCCTCCAGCTCGCTTGCAGCAAGGATGCCAGCGGATTGTCCCACCGCGACGTCCGATGCGTTGATGAATGCGAGGTACTCCGGATGGCTCATCCTCGGGACGAGCTGTACGCCGGCTCTCTCGGCCGCGTGTGCGGTCGGCCCCCAGTCCAGGCCGACGACATCGAACGCCTCACCTCGTAGCTTCAGCAGTTCAGTCGCTATCTCCAGCTGGGCGCTCGCATTCTTCGAGTCGTCCCAACGCGACACGAAGAATACCCTCGGCTTACCTTTCCTCTCGACTGTCGGCTCGGGCAATCGGCCGAGGTCGATCGAAACGGGCAGATACACCGCATCGGGCCGGTGAGGCAGGATGTGCTCCCGAAGGTCAGGGGTGGTGTACATGACCGCCGCCGCCTTGCGTACACCGTCAAGAATGGTCTTCCGCCAACGCGCGTCGTACTGAAGAGTGCGTATATCAGTACCGTGGAGCGTCAGGACATAGTTCTTCGGAACGAACTTCGTATGCTTCGTCGTTCCGCCCGAATGGATATGCAAGAGATCCGCAGTCATCGTCCGTCGGGACAGGCCAGCCAGCCAGCGGGCACCGTCCATTGCGTATCGTAAGCGGCCACCGAGACCCGATACCGAGTAGTCTGCGACAGCCCGGGGGTAAAAGCTCCAGGGAAGTTGTTGCTCGGATGCTACGGTCAGGAGGCGCTCGGCGTAAAAGGCGCAGTCGTTGACGTGCACCACTTTGATGTCCGCAGAGGTCGCCCGAAGCGCGGCCTCCATTGATTCAGGATCTGCCATCGTTCATCCTCGAACCCGCCCTGCCTTCCCAAGGTCTCGCGGCCTCGTCAAGGGCTATGCGGCGCGACAGCTTTGTGAGCGTCATCTCCATCAAACGGAACCGCTGATGCGTCGTTGACATGTACACCAGAAAGGAGACGATGAAGGCGTAGAGCATGAGGTCTGTTCCACGACCGACTCCGACAAGTTGAGCGAGCCATGTCAGGAGCGATGGAAAGAAAATCGACAACACGGCGGCGACGGCGAACAGAAGGATCATGATCCTGCGGACTGCCATGTGTTTCGCGTTCGATCCTCCCCGGATCAGGACGAGCGAAAATCCTATGACGACGAGCACGAGCACGATTTGAACAACAATTAGCATGATTATTACCTAAAAAGCAGGTCCGCCACGATGTTGACGGAATTGAGAAGGGATTGCCCTTTGGACTTCGAATACTCGGTGTAGATGATTTCGACGGGGTGTTCGGTCCACCGTGGTTTCATCGCCGAAATCATCTCGATCAACTCCGAGGCGTGTGCCATTCGGTTCTGCGTAATCTGAATATGGCTCGCGACGTGCCGATCAAAAGCGCGTAAACCGTTGTGGGCGTCCGTCAATGGGAGCCCTGTACTCCACCGTATCTGCAGGGCGGCGGTTCGCAACACCAACCGCTTCAGCGGCCCGATCTGCGTGCGTGAGTCCAAGAACCGAGAACCGAGGACCACGTCGGCCTCACCTGATTCGACTCTTCCCACCATTGCCGCTGCGTCGGTCACCCGATGCTGACCGTCGGCGTCGAAGGTCACGACACTCGTCATCTGTGGATCCTGAAGCGCGTACTCAATCCCGGTCTGGAGTGCGGCGCCTTGGCCCAGATTTACCGGGTGCTCCACAACGATCGCCCCGGCACGACCCGCGGCATCGGCGGATGCGTCCGTGCTGCCGTCGTCCACGCAGACGACGTTGGGGAACGTCAGCAGAAGCTCCTCGACCACTGAGCCGATGATAGAGGCCTCGTTGAACAGCGGGATCACAATCCAGGTACGACTCACCTGTCCAGTATCGCATAGGGGCTGCCACGAAGTGCCCCCTGCGGCTGCAGTGCCAGACCAAGTACGCTGGAATCATGAATATCGCAATTGAGTTGGGGCACTGACGAATGGCGCTCCGAATACTATGCATCTCCTTCTCGAATATCTCCGCGGACTCCCGTGTCCTCCGCCAATTGAGACTACTGTTCGAAGCCGGCGAAGTGACGACTGTCGGCTACGGACAAGCCCCTGCCGGTGTGCACGAACATCTCGAGATCGACGCGGCCCTCCCTTCCCTGCCGCAGACGCTGGGAGGCGTGGCCCGGTTGGCGATCAGGCGACACCGCTCCGTCGAACTCACTGCACCGGCGGTCGAAGCCGCTCTGCGCTTGCTCGAAGGTCGACAGTTCGACCTCGTCATCGCGAATGAGGCAAGGGCCCTCCCGCTTGCTCATAAAGTCTCCAAGGGAGCGCCGATTTGGGGTGACATGCACGAGTGGGCGCCAGAGGAGCGCACTCAGATATTATCCTGGCGCATTCTTGTCGCGCCCCACATGCGCTTCGTTTGCCGCACTTATCTTCCGAGAACCGACGCTGTCACCACCGTCAATCAGGCCATCGCGGACCTGTACGATCAGCAATTCGGACTGCACACCGAAGTGGTCCGCAACTCCCTTCCCGATGCCCGACTAACTCCAACACCACTCGCTGCTGACAAAATTCGGCTCGTCCACAGTGGTGGAGCGGTGCCAGGACGGAACATCGAAAGCATCATCGGCGCAGTGAAGGAGCTCGATGACCGGTTCACCCTCGACCTTTTCCTCGTGGAAGCGCGCGACGGTGGTCGCTATCTGGCGAAATTGAAACAGCTGGCGGGTGATTGCGAACGAATCACTTTCCATCCGCCTGTACCCCCCAGCGCCCTGCCCGCAACGCTCAACGCCTTCGATATCGGTGTCTACCAACTTCCGCCTGCAACGACGAACCAGCGGCTAGCCCTTCCGAACAAGTTCTTCGATTTCGTGCAGGCGCGCCTCGGCATGGTCTTCGGCCCCTCGGAGGAGATCGCACGTCTGATCCGACAGTTCGATCTAGGGAGGATCGCCACCGACTTCGGTGCTGAATCACTGAAGGCCGCACTCGCCGAACTGACAGCTGAACAGGTCGCCGAGTTCAAACAGAATGCAGACCGGGCGGCACCCCTGTTGAGTTCGGACACCGACGACGCCGTTGTGCGAGGCATACTGCACCGCCTTTCACAGGGAACTGTCCATTGAACGCCTCGTGCCCAGAGCACAGAACCTTTGACGCGATAGGAGTGCGGGTCGTCGACATCCACCATCGAACCCATAATTGCTGTGGATGATGATCCGCCCGTCGGTTGCTCCCTGTCTGGCGCTCTTCCGATCCCGCGCCGTCGGTTTCCGCCCCTCCCGAACTCCAGCGAGCTCGGTGAATGGCTTGCAGCTCAGCCTCGGCCGCGCATTCCAATGCAGGTCAAGGCGGCGCAGGAACGCTCCTGCCCAACGCTAAGATTGAGACCATGCGTATTTTGAGTGTTGTCGGTGCCCGTCCCCAGTTCGTGAAACTCGCCCCCATCGCCCAAGCAATGAGAGGAAAGGCCGAGCACCTGATCGTGCACACGGGACAGCACTACGACGAGATGATGTCCGACGTCTTCTTCACGGATCTCGGCATCCCGGCCCCGGACTACAACCTGGGCGTCGGGTCGGGGAAGCACGGGAAGCAGACCGGAGCCATGCTCGGCGGGCTCGAGGAGATCTTCGAGGAAGTGCGGCCGGACTGGGTGCTCGTCTACGGAGACACCAACTCGACGCTCGCCGCCGCCGTCGCGGCCGTGAAGATCCATGTCCCGCTCGCGCATCTCGAGGCCGGCCTGCGGTCCTTCAACCGCCGGATGCCCGAGGAGCACAATCGGGTCCTCACCGACCACGCCTCGGATCTGCTGCTCGCGCCCACGACGGTCGCGATGCAGCACCTCGCCACCGAAGGCCTGGCGGATCGCAGTGTCCTGGTGGGGGACGTCATGACGGATGTGCTCTTCAGGACCCGGACAGCCGTGCAGTCGCGCAACGAACCGCTGCCGAGCAGTGTGGAGTCCGGCGACTACTACGTCAGCACAATCCATCGCCCGGACAACACCGATGACCCGGAGCGGCTGAAGCAGATCGTGCACTCCCTGGCGTCACTGGACAAGCCGGTCGTCCTGCTCGCGCACCCCCGGCTGGTCGACCTCGCGCGACGGCACGGTCTCGATCTCGAGACCGGAGCCATCCGCGTTGCCTCCCCCCTGGCCTATCCGCAACTGATCAACGCCGTCATGAACAGTGCGGGAGTGATCACCGACTCGGGGGGACTGCAGAAGGAGGCGTTCCTCCTGCGGGTTCCGTGCACCACGATCCGGCCGGAGACCGAATGGGTCGAGACCGTGGAGCTGGGCTGGAATGTGCTGGTCTCGGAAGACCTCACCTCCCTCGCCTCCGTCGTGCAGCGCCCGACCCCGGACCCCACGACGGCGGCGCCCTACGGCACCGGAGAAGCAGCAGACGCGGTGGTCAGCGCGCTGCTGGAACAGCGCTGAGGATCACCTGTGCAGCGCGTCGTCCCGACAGGCGCAACGAAGCATTCTCCTCGGCCCATGTGGAGCGCTCCGCGCGTTGATGATCCGTCTCCTCGAGGAAGCGCGTCATCGTCTCCGCGACATCGGTAGCAGAGTAGCTGCTCGCTGCCCCAAGACCGTTCTCCGTGACCATTTGTGCGCCGTCACCGACCCCCGCGTAGACGACGGGGGTCCCGCAGGCCGCAGCGGCGTAGATCTTGGTGGGTTTCGCAAAATCGTAGCCCTGGCCGGGCACAATGCTCACCAGAGCGGCCGTAGCACCACGTAGCCAGCGGGCCGCCTCCGCCGGGGGCACGACGCCGTTGAAGGTGACGCGTTCGGGGGCGAGCTCGTGCGCCCGGGCGCGCAGGGCAGCCTCCGCTGACCCCTGACCGAAAAAATGGAGCCTGGCGTCGGGGAAGCGCTCGAGGACCAGGGCCATCGCATCGATGAAGATCTCGGCACCCTGCCACTCGGACATGGTGCCGGTGTAGACGAAGTAGCGGTAACCGGGCGCGGCCATGGGCCCCTCGGCGGAGAAGACATCGGTGTTCACGCCATTGCCGACGACGGCCACCTGGCCGGGGTCGACATCGAACTGCCGGGTCTGCTCGGCCACCCCGCCCGAGATGGCGATGACCTTCTCCGACCGCCGCAGGGCGATCCCCTCGAGACGCGCCATCAGCTTTACGATCGGAGCGGGAGCACCCGTTGCGGCGAGGGCATCGGTCCAGATATCCGCGGCGTAGTAGACGTAGGGGCGCCGCCGCAGCATCGACGATGCAGCCACCATGAGTCCCGTCGTCGGCGGCGGTTCGGCGACCACGACGTCGGCCCGATGGGCGAGGAGCCTGAAGAAGAGCGGGACGTCGAAGCTCATGTACTGCACGTATCCGCGGACGTTCCCGCCGCTGTCGCGCAGCACGGGCCACCGTTTCACAAAGGGAGTCGCCGCCACGGCCTGACCGGGAGGCCGGGTGGTCAGCACCGTGACCTCGGCCCCGCACTCCCTCAGACCGCGGACGAGAGCTTCAAGCCGGAAGGCCGCGGCGCCGACCTCCGGTGGATAGAGTCGGGTCGCGACGAGAACCTTCAGCGCCACGCAGACAGCCCGATCGTCGAGTTGCTGTTCGCCGCCTCGATCATCGCCTCGGCGACCCTGAGCGTGGCGAGTCCGTCGCGCATCGTCACCGTGTTGTCGGCGCCACCGAGAGCAGCGTCTCGGAATGCCTCGAGCTCAGAGCGCAGGGGCTCCCGCTTGGTCAGGGCCAGACGGGTGATGTTCCCCTCCGAGACGCCCCTGAAGTTGGACACGGCCTCCCACTCGGTGGTGAAGGTCCCGTTCTCGTAGAACGTGAGGTCCGCGGTGAGCGTGTCGGCCACGAAGGCGCCCTTCTCCCCCGTGACGACCGTGAGGCGTTCCTTCATGGGCGACAGCCAGTTCACGAGGTGGCTTGTGATGACGCCGTTCTCCAGCTGTCCGGAGGCGGTCACCATGTCCTCGTGGGGCCGGCCCGAGCGGGTGCTCGTGCGAGCGGAGACGGAGGTGAACGGCGACTGCGCGAGCCAGGACGTGAGGTCGATGTCGTGGGTACCGAGGTCCTTCACGACACCGACGTCGGCGATCCGCGCAGGGAACGGCCCCTGCCTCCGGGTCGCGATCTGGTAGACCTCGCCGAGGTCACCGGCCTCCAGCCGACTGCGCAATGACTGCAGCGCCGGATTGAACCGCTCGATGTGTCCGACCGCACCGACCAGACCGGCACTCTCGAAAGCCTCGACCAGGCGGCGACCGGCGTCCACGGTGTCGGCGATCGGCTTCTCCACCAGCGTGTGGACGCCGGCGGCCGCGAGGGTCAGCCCGACGGCCTCGTGCAGGCCCGTCGGTACCGCGCAGACCGCCATGTCGATGCCCTGATCGATGAGCTCCTCGATCGAACCGCACAGGGGCAGGCGGCCCCCCACGTTGTGGGGGTCCCCGTAGGCGTCCGCCACGGCGACGAGCTCGAGGCCGTCGACTTCCCTCAGGGCCCTGGCGTGGTGCCTGCCCATCATGCCCAGGCCGATGAGACCGACTCTCAGATCAGCCATGTCCTACGCCCCCGCCTTCGCCAGCGCGTTGACAGCGGTGACGATCCGGTCGAGGTCCTCGTCGTCCAGGGACGGATGCACCGGCAGGGACAGGACCTCCCGGGCGGCGATCTCCGTGTTAGGGAGGTCCTCGCTGCGCCTGAACGAGGGCAGCCGGTGGTTCGGGATGGGGTAGTAGACCCCGGACCCGATGTTGTACTCGTCCTTCAGGGCTGCGGCGAACGCGTCCCGGTCCCCGTCGATGCGCACGGTGTACTGGTGGTAGACGTGGACCGCGCCGTCGGCGACCTTCGGTGTCTCCACGCCGTCGATGTTCTCGGTGAGGAACGCCGCATTGGCCTGGCGCTGGGCCGTCCAGCCGCCGACCTTGGTCAGCTGGACCCTCCCGATCGCGGCGTGCAGGTTGGTCATGCGGGCGTTGAACCCGACGATCTCGTTCTCGTACTGGCGCTCCATACCCTGGTTGCGCAGCAACCGGAGGCGGCGTTCGATCTCGGGATCGCCGGTGGACACCATGCCGCCCTCTCCCGAGGTCATGTTCTTCGTCGGGTAGAGGGAGAACATGGCGAAGTCACCGAACGTGCCGACCTGTCGCCCGGCGAACGACGCCCCGTGGGCCTGGGCCGCGTCCTCGAAGAGCGCTATGCC
This sequence comes from Arthrobacter sp. TMS2-4, assembly GCF_054511075.1. Classification (NCBI taxonomy): domain Bacteria; kingdom Bacillati; phylum Actinomycetota; class Actinomycetes; order Micrococcales; family Micrococcaceae; genus Arthrobacter; species Arthrobacter sp. TMS2-4. Next base: position 392,602 of record NZ_JBTNDI010000001.1, on the reverse strand, counting down.
GTGCTGGTCGGCGAGGGCGCGGAGCGCGACGACGTCTGCCGGGTGCCCGTAGAGGTGGACCGGCATGATGCCCTTGGTCTTCTCCGTGATGAGCCCGGCGACGTGCTCGACGTCGAGCGCGTAATGATCGAGTTCGATGTCCGCGAAGACGGGGGTGGCTCCGGTGAGCGCGACGGAGTTGGCCGTCGCCGCGAAGGTGAAGGATGGGACGATGACCTCGTCCCCGGGACCGATCCCGGCCGCCAGGAGTCCGAGATGCAGACCTGCCGTACCGGAGTTCACGGCGACGGCACTCCGGCCGTCGAGGAGGACCTCCGAGAACTCCTTCTCGAAGGCGGCGACCTCGGCCCCCTGCGCGAGCATGCCGGACAGCAGCACGGCGTCGACGGCCTTCCGTTCCTCGTCCCCGACGATCGGCTTCGCCGCCGGGATGAATTCCTTGCTCATGCGTCTACCTCTACTCGTGTCAGAGTTTCGTCGTTTTCCTGGTACCGTTCCCCGGTCTGGGGGCAGACCCACAGGTCGCCCTCGGCGCGCAGCGGCTGACCCGCCCGGCCCACCCACGCGATCCGCCTGGCGGGGACGCCGGCCACGAGCGCATGCGGGGGGACATCCTTCGTGACGACGGCGCCGGCGGCGACGGTCGCCCAGGCCCCGATCGTGACGGGAGCCACGCAGACCGCGCGGGCGCCGATGGCCGCACCCCGTTCGATCGTCACGCCGACGGGAACCCAGTCGTGGGCACTCTTCAGCTCTCCGTCAGGAGTGATAGACCGTGGGTAGGTGTCGTTCGTGAGAACCACGGCCGGACCGATGAAGACGCCGTCCCCCAGCACTGCCGGCTCGTACACGAGTGCGTAGTTCTGGATCTTGGAGTTGGCGCCGATCCGGACACCGGTGCCCACGTAGGCCCCGCGTCCTACGATGCAGTTCTCGCCCAGGAGCGCGTCCTCCCGGACCTGGGCGAGGTGCCAGATCTTCGATCCCTGCCCGATGACGGCGTCGGGCGAGACATCGGCCGTCTCAGCTATGTAGCTCACGTCGCTTCGCTTCCTATCTCTTCGTGCCGCGGAGCAACCCGCGCGCCGTCTTCCAGGACCCGGGCGGGTCGGCGGCTCAAGCCTTGCCGATCACACGGTAGGTCACGCCGGTCCACTGTTCGGCGCTGCTCACCCGCCGACCGTCGATGAACGTCCTGACACCGGGAAGGTCGGCCGGCGCCAGGGAGACGTACTCCGCGTGATTGGCCTGGACCACGGCGGCGTCCACGGGGTCCCCGAGGTGGTACGGCGCGAATCCGAGCTTCTCGAGTTCCTCGTCCGTGTACATCGGGTCGTGGACCAGGGCTGTCGCCCCGCGCGAGGTCAGCGCATCGACGGCGGCGAAGACTCCCGAGAAGGCCGTCTCCTTGACTCCCCCGCGGTAGGCCGCGCCGAGAACCACCACGCGTTCTCCCTCGAGCGATCCGTGGGCACCCTCGAGCAGCCCGATCGTGTAGTCGGGCATCCCGGCGTTGGCTTCGCGCGCCGCGCGCACGACCGTGGCGGCCGGGTCGTTCCAGAGATAGAGCCGCGGGTAGACGGGGATGCAGTGTCCACCGACGGCGATGCCGGGCTGGTGGATGTGACTGTAGGGCTGCGAGTTGGACGCATCGATGACCTGGTAGATGTCGATGCCGACCGTCGCGGCGTAACGGGCGAACTGGTTGGCGAGCCCGATGTTCACGTCGCGATAGGTCGTTTCCGCGAGCTTGGCCAGTTCGGACGCCTCCGCCGATCCGAGGTCCCACACACCGTTTCCGCGCTGCAGGTCCGGGCGGTCGTCGAAGTCCAGAACGGCTTCGTAGAACTCGACGGCGAGCTTCGCGCCTGCGGGCGAGAGACCTCCGACCAGCTTGGGGTACTTGCGCAGGTCCTCGAACACCCGGCCGGTCAGGACCCGCTCGGGAGAGAAGACGAGGTGGAAGTCCTTCCCCTCGACGAGACCGCTTCCTGCCTCGAGCGCCGGCTTCCACCGATCGCGGGTCGTGCCCACCGGGAGCGTCGTCTCGTACGACACCAGGGTGCCCGGCGTGAGGTGCTGGGCCAGTTCAGCGGTTGCCGCGTCCATCCAGCCGAAGTCAGGCTTGGCGTCGGCGTCCACGAAGAGCGGGACCACCAGGACGACGGCGTCCGCTCCTGGCACGGCGTCGGCGTAGTCGGTCGTTGCCCGGAGCCTTCCGGCCGGCACCAGCTCGGACAACTTCTCCTGCAGGTGCGCTTCACCGGGAAACGGTTCCGTTCCTTCGTTGACGGCGTTCACGATGGTCGGGTTCACGTCCACCCCGACAACCTCGTGCCCCTTCGAAGCGAACTGCACCGCCAGCGGAAGCCCGATCTTACCCAGGGCAATGACGACAATCTTCACGTAAGGCCTTTCATGTTCGCGTCTGGCGGTCTCCCGTTGGTCCCGCTCAAGCTTATAGGTTGTTAAGCCAGCCCCCGCTGCCTGATCACGAGTGACGCATCACGGTCCGCATGCCTCGATCTCGTAGATCCTCGCTCCGTCACCGCTGTCGTCGATCAATTGGAGGGTTTCGGGAGCGACGCCTATGGTGGTCAGGCCCTCCATGTCTTTGCGGTGCACGATATCGGGGAGGTAGCGGCTGTCGTCGTCGTAGAAATGGGTCACTCCGTACTCGGTCAGCAATCGACAGATCCGCGGGTCCGTGTCGATGTCGTTGAAATGCCTGCCGAGATACCGCGCGTCCGCATCCCGGGATCCGGACATCGTCCTGAAGAGGGTTTCTGTTTTCCCCAAGGAGTAGACGAGCGCCGCGCCGGAGGTTGGATCTCCCAGCACCACGGCATCATCGGGCAATTCGGCGCTGATTCGCTCGATGAACTCCAGTTCGGCGAGGCTTGCGATCCCGCCGTCCCACTCGAGGTGCTGCCAGTAGTCCGCCGACAAGCGGTCGGTTCGCTCGTTGGTCCTCAGGCTGTCCGTCTGCGGGTACAGCGGCGCTGCAATGCCGACGAGAAGGACCAACGACATCGCGGGAGCGACTGCGGGGCGGCGTAGTTCAGTCCGCGAACGCGCAACCAGCGATACCAAGGCATCGATGGTGCGAAGCACCGCGTACGAGGCCAACAACGAGGTGAAGATCGGGACCAGCCCTCCGAGTCTCACCGGGTCGGAATACCAGAGTCCGACCAACGGACGAAGAACTGTCTCCTCTCCCGCTGCGACTGTGTAGAGCACGATACTGATCGCCCAACTGGCAGATGCCCAACGGTACTCCCGAAGCGCAAGCGTCATGACGACGCCGGCGAGAGCGAGAAGACCGCCGATCCAGAACGGCTCGGAGTTCCCGTGGCCGAGAGGCATCAGCATCGTGTCAAAGATCGCGGCGCCAACGGCATCGGTTGCTGGACCTACCGCATCCGTCTTGAAGAAGAAAACAGACCGTATGCGGGGGACGATCATAACGGCAACACAAGCCAGCGCGATGCCGAACACCGGGACTGCAATAAGTGCTGCTGCTCGGTTCTTCGTGCCCCGTTCGACAGTTGCGGCCACTATCGCCGCGTACCGGTAGACGAGGATAGGCAGGGAGAGGAAGACAGCCGCAATGGGTGCGGTGGGATGGCATAGGGTCGCGCCTGCAAGAGCGACCACCAGCAGTAGGGACAGGTGGACCCTGCTCGCACGGGTTGCTCCCGGGGCGGTGACCATGAGGATCAGCGCGATGAGCGCAGGCACTAGTGCCGTCCCCATCGCTGCGGGCCACACCGTCCCATAGGAGATCATGCGGGCGGGAAAAGCGACGAAACCGGAAGCGACGACCGGTGCGAGCAGCGGCATCCAGATCAGTCGGGGGAAGGCAACCCGCGCCAGATAGGCCATGGACAGTGGCCAGACGACGCACGCCATCAGGAGGGCCGCAACATTGAGGCTGACCGTGATGGGGAACTGGCCGACCGTCAAGCTGACCAAATCGTGCCATGCCCCCGGGTAGAACCGTGGTTTGTCGGTCGTCGTCGACACGCCTCCGAGGTCGAGGCTCGACCCGTTTCCCGTCTCGATGATGTACCGGACGGCACTATGATGGAAGACGGAATCCCAGGTCAGTGCGGGGAAGTCCGGTTTCCTCATCCCGTCCCGCAGCGGCGCAAAACTGACCACGCCCGCCATGAGGACGCCGATGAACGGGGCAGCGCCGCGCAGCGCGCCCAGCCCGCGCGCTTCTCGGGCCTCATCGGCATCGGACGCGGAAGTACTGTCTCCCCCAGGGGGAGGACGACGCCCTCCGAGAGGCACCCGGACCAGGATCGCGAGTACGAGGACCGCCACGGCGGAGAAGCCCAGGTAGCTCCAGAGACTCCACGGGACAGCTATGAAGCCGAGAGCCAGGGCGCCGACGCCTCCCAGCCCGAGAGACAGAGCCGGCGCCAAGGCGATCGCCGCCAGTCCCCGCAATCGGCCGACCATCGCCACGGCGAGTCCGGGCAGGAACAGGCAGGCGAGCATCGCCGCTGCAACAGGGGTCGCGTCGGCCCAGCTCATCGGGACCGGCACTCGCCTTTGGTCCTCGCCCTAATGATGACTCCTCAGTCTTGCCACGGCGTCCTCGACCGATCCGTCGAACACCACCCTCCCGTGTTCCAGAAGGATGCCTCGTCGACAGACCTTGGACACGAGGTCCAGGTCATGGCTCACGACGACGAGGGTCTTGCCCGCCGCCCCCAGTTCCTTGATCTTCTCCAGGCATTTCTTCTGGAAGGGCTCATCTCCCACAGCGAGGATCTCGTCGATGAGGAAGATTTCCGGATCGGTGTGGATGGCGACGGAAAACGCCAGCCGGAGGTACATGCCCGAGGAGTAGAACTTCACCTCGGTATCGATGAACTGCCCGATCTCGGAGAACTCGAGAATGCTCTCGAAGCGTTCGTCGATCTGGTCCTGCGTCATGCCGAGGATGGCACCGTTCAGGAACACGTTGTCGCGACCGCTCAGGTCGGGATGGAAGCCGGCGCCGACCTCGATCAGACCCGCGACCCTTCCTCGCGTCCGCACGACGCCCGAGTCGGGAAGCATGACACCCGAGATGTGCTTGAGCAGCGTGGACTTGCCGGACCCGTTGAGCCCCAGCAAGGCGACCGCCTCGCCCTGATCCACCTGAAGGGAGACAGCATCGAGGGCGTGGAACTTCTGGGACAGGTCGCCCTTCCGCCCTTTCATGATCCAGACGAAGGCCTCCTTGATGGACCGGGTGTGCCGGAGGACGAACTGCTTGGAGATCGACTGCACGTCGACTGCGATGGCCACTGGTCCTACAACTCCTGTGCGAATCGGCCCTCAAGGCGCCGGAAGGTGAATTGGCCCGCAATGATCACCACGAGGGCGATACCCAGCCCGATCGGAGTCCAGACGTCGAGCAGGTTCGGGGGGACCGCCAGGAGCGGGTCGGTGCGTGGCGCGGTTGTCGTCGGCATCCAGAAGGCGAAGTGGAACAATTCGACCGCGATGGTCAACGGATTCGTCTGGTAGATGGTGAGGAGCACCTGTCCTGTGGCAGCTCCGAAAGCGTCGATCAAGCCGTCTCGCACCATGATCCAGGAGTAGAGGACGGGCGACGCCCAAGTGGCGATCATCAAGAGCATGTCGACGAAGTTCTCGGAATCGCGGAAATAGACGTTGACTGCCCCGAAGAAGAGGCCGAGCCCCACCGCAAGGAGAGTAACGATGAGAAAGCCCGCCACGGCTGCGGCAATGTGCACGAAACCGGGCGACCACCCGCCGATGAAACAGGCTATGAGCAGCACGATCAGTTGGGGAACGAAGTGGACGGCGGAGACCCAGACCGACGCGACCGGGAACAGTTCACGCGGAAGGTAGATTTTCTTGATCAGCCCGCCATTGCCCACGATCGACCGTGCGGCGTTACCAAGTGCTTCATTGAAATAGTTGATGAGGACGATGCCTGAGAACAGGTAGATCGGGTAATTCTCGGTGTTGCGATTCATGCCGAGAAATATCCCGAGCGCAAACCAGAACACGACGAACTGTACGCCGGGTTTCACGTAGGACCATAGGAGACCGAGAACGGATCCCCGGTACCGCACCTTCAACTCCTTCGCGACCAGTAGCCGCAGAAGGTAACGCGAACGCAGCACATCCCGCAGACCACCGCCGAAGCCCGGTGTGGTCATCTCGATGCTGGTCACTTCACTGGTCTTTTGACGAGTGGGACTCAAAGGTCTTCTTCCATGATTCAAAGGAGGTGATCTCTTCCAACGCATCGCGGTACTGCTCACGCAGACTCGGCCAGCGACGGAGAATTTCCGCATTGAGGCGAGCAGCCTCGGCTAGCAGCGTGCGCATTTCCCGAGGATTACGCCGATACCAGGACGCCCCGGTTCCCTCGGCGTTGGAGACAATGGCGCTGTCGTACTGCGACATTCGCCACCACTTGTTGTCCTGGTGCGCGATGGACGCCTGCGGGCGCTTTTCGCTCGAGGACGACACGGGCATACTGAGCTGTCGGACGATCGTTTTCACCGCCCACGGCACGAGGGTCTTGTAGGACGGCGCCTTAAAGCCCTGGCCGTGCCGCGGCGGCTTGTCCATCTTCGGCGTTGGGAAGGTGTCAGGGTCTGACTCGAGCTGCGCGTCCGGATATCCCTTGGCCATTGCGCGGATCTCCGGCAACTTGGTGGCAAGGATCTCGTGCAGCTGGTCCGGACCTTTGAGCACGTCGCTCATAGCCATGACGCGCCCGCGTGCTGTGTGATACTGCATGGACACGAGGTGCTTGACGTCCGAGTAACCCGATTCCCGCACCACGCGTCCCCCACGTTCGTAGGGGCTGTGCAAGAGGGCGGCGACCATCCGATTGCGGGTGTGGAAGTAGGCTTGCCAGCCGACCATGTCGTCCTTATCGATCCACGACACGTGCCAAACCGCCGCGCCGGGCATGGATACCGTGGGATAGCCGGCCTTCTTCGCGCGAAGGCCGTACTCGGCGTCATCCCATTTGATGAAGATTGGTAGGGATAGGCCGATGTCGCGGATGACGGCGGTGGGTATGAGACACATCCACCAGCCGTTGTAGTCGACGTCGATCCGTCGGTGCAGCCATGGAGTCTGACGGAGGTTCGCGCGTGCGAAGTCGTGTCCGAGGACTTGATCTGCGACGGGCTGATCCGGCTGGAACCGGTAAGGGTTAACGATCTCACCGAAGGTATGGAGAACGGTCTGGTTGTAGAGGTCGAACATGTGGCCGCCGACGATGGTCGGCGACTTGCAGTGCGTTGCGAAGGACAGCAGGCGCGGGATGCTCTCGGGCTCCATGACGACATCGTCGTCGAGTAGGAGCGCGTAGTCGCTGCCGTTCTCGACTGCTTCGTACATGCCGCGGGCGAATCCGCCCGAACCTCCCAGATTGTCCTGGTCGATAATTCGAAGCTTGGCACCCAACTCGTCCTTCACGGCGTCGAAGCCGGGCTGTGATGCCACCTTCTGGGTACCCTGATCAACGATCAGAATTTCCTGGACGTCTTCGATCGCACCGGGATTTTCAGCCAATATGCGCAGGTTGTTGAGGCAGAAGTCTGGCTTATTGAGGGTTGTGATCTCGAGTGTGATGCTGCCGCGTCGAGGCCCTTCACCGCTTGCCAGCCAGTCGGCGTCGTGGAGGACGAGGCTCTTGTTACCGGCCACGAGATCGAACCAGTACCAGCCGCCGTCACCGAAAGGCTGGAGGGATAGATCGAAAGAACTGGTTGCAGTTCCATCCACTCTCGCGGTTTTCACGTGCTGCAGTGCCCCTCGGGCGTTCGACTTGTACACCGTCACCACACCGGAGCCCTCGGTACGGACCTGTAGACGTACCTCGCGGAGACTCGTCCACCTCCGCCAGTAACTGGCAGGGAACGCGTTGAAGTAGGTGCCGAAGGACACACGCTCACCCGGGCGAACCGAGGTGGAACGCCTAGATCTGAAGTCTTCGACGTGAAGATCCTGAGTCGAGTCGTTGGCCCCGGTCGACGAATCTACTGTCGTCCCATCCGTCGTATTCAGATGCGTGCCGAATGCGCTTCCGGTGTCTACATAGAGGCCAGCCGTGTCCATCTGGTTCTGCTGAGGTAGGACAACACGTTGCAGCGTGTGCCACTGCGGGACCTCGCCATCGACTTGATCCGCCACGGTCGTGCTCGTTGAAATCTGCGTCATGCGTCTACTCCGCCGCTCTCGAGATTCTGCCCGCCGGTGAAGTGCGGGGTGATCTTGTTGTCGAACATACTCAGTGCGGAACCGATCGCCATATGCATGTCGAGGTACTTGTAGGTTCCGAGGCGACCGCCGAACAGCACGGACTTCTCGCCTCTCGCCAGGTCCCGGTAGGCCTGCAGCTTCGCGCGGTCGTCAGAGGTGTTGATCGGGTAGTACGGTTCATCGCCCTTCTCGGCGAAGCGCGAGTACTCCCGCATGATCACCGTGGCGTCCTTGGTGTAGTCGCGCTCCGGGTGGAAATGGCGGAACTCGTGGATGCGGGTGAACGCGGAGTCCTCGTCGGGGTAGTTCATGACCGAGCATCCCTGGAAGTCCTCGACCTGCAGCACTTCCTCCTCCAGGTCGATGGTCCGCCAGGAAAGATCCCCCTCCGCAAAGTCGAAGTACCGGTCCACGGGTCCGGTGTAGATGACCGGGACCTGGCCGAGCGTCGACGAACGCGAGTACTCGTGGCCCTCGTCGAAGAAGTCGGTGTCGAGATGGACGTCGATGTTCGGGTGGTCGGCCATGCGCTCGATCCACGCCGTGTAGCCGTCGACCGGAAGCCCCTCGTACTTGTCGTTGAAGTACCGGTTGTCGTACGTGTACCGGACGGGCAGCCGCGAGATGATCTCCGCTGGCAGGTCCTTCGGGTCGGTCTGCCACTGCTTGCCCGTGTAGTGCTTGATGAACGCCTCGTACAGCGGGCGGCCGATCAACTGAATGCCCTTGTCGTTGAGGTTCTTAGGGTCCGTACCAGCGAGCTCCCCCGCCTGCTCCTGGATCAGCGCACGCGCCTCCGCGGGGCCCAGGGCCGAGCGGAAGAACTGATTGATGGTGCCGAGGTTGATCGGCATGGGATACACCTCGCCCTTGTGGCGGGTGTACACCTTGTGCACGTAGTTCGTGAACTCCGTGAAGTTGTGGACGTAGTCCCACACGCGCTCGTTGGACGTGTGGAAGAGGTGTGCCCCGTACCGGTGGACCTCGATCCCGGTGCGGGCCTCATTCTCGCTGTACGCGTTACCCCCAATGTGGTGACGTCGGTCGAGCACAGCTACCTTGAGGCCCAGCTGGGTTGCGGCCCGCTCAGCGATGGTCAGGCCGAAAAAGCCGGAGCCGACAACTACGAGATCAACATTCACTACATCTCCTGGGTGTTGGGGCAGGGGCAGAGGACTGCAATCTGCCAGTCAAGGCTACCTGACGTTGCTCTACGATCTGGCGCAGAGCCTGCCGCTCCACAAGCAGGCCGGTGCGAGTGATCCTTGCGAAAGGGTTGTCGCTTCGCCGGGGATTCCTTAGGAGACCTCTACCACCCCGCGGCTGCCTCGAACTGTCGCGAGAACTCGGGAAGCGTAGAAGAACCGTAGCTGCGTGTCATGTGGTTGTCATCAATGTAGACATAGATGTTGCCTATGATCCCCTTGCACTGATCTATCGTGCAGAACAGATCCGTGAGGTCCATGAGTCCGACGCTCGGAGCCTCCTGTCGAAGCAACGGCAGTGGCGACTCCACCTGCAGTACATCAGCGCGCGCGGCGATGCATTCTTCCGCCGTATCACCATGGGTTTCCAGGCACTCAGTGACCGCAAAACCCATCCTCGGCGTGTCGCGGATGGCGACCACCGAGACTCCGTCATGCGCGAGGATGTTTGCGGCCTCGGCCAGTCCTGGAACGACTTCATCCTGCGCAGATCCGGATTTGGCTTTCGTGCCGATGGTGAACACGACGTCGGGCTTCACCTGCTGAATCAAGTCGAGGGCCTGGTCATTGAATCTGTTGCAGACGTCCGCACGGGAAGCATCCTCCGTCCCGAAGGTGCATTCGCCGAGCAGGAGTGATGTGCCCTTGTAGTCCCTCTCGACGAGCATGGGACCGAGCGCGCTGATCCATTGCTCCGCGTGCGAGTCGCCGACGACCATCACGTGCTTGGCTCCTGGAGCGTTCGAGGCAGTGGTACTGCAGCGGTCCCTCAGCTCTGGGTAGTTGGCGGCGGGCGCCGTTCCGCTGCATCGTTCCTCGAAGTTGGTCCACTCTCGATTGAGCGCCGTCGGATCGGGAATGGGGCGACTGCCGGCAGGAATGGACCCGGTCCATCCCGGCAACATCACGGTTGCACCGGGATTGTTCACGTCGGTCTGTGCCATAAGTTGGAGGCTCTTTTGGCGGAGGTTGTCCTGCCACAGAGCCAGTGGCGCCGCGACCAGGCCGACACATACGGCCAGGACGATCACGGCGCGACGACGACGCTTGTCCGCCCAGGCCAGGGCCCGCATCGGGCGCTCAACAAAGCGCATCGTCAGATACGCCAGCACGAGCGACACCGCGATGATGATGAACCCGCCCAGGACCCCCGGGGAGGGCCTGTCACGCCAGATCAGGGCCAGCACCAGGACCGGCCAGTGCCACAGGTACAGGGCGTAGGACAGATCCCCGACCCGGACCAGGGGCTTGGCCGACAGAAAGCGGTCGGCGCCGACCGCGCTGCCGGTCTGGCCCGCGACGATCACCAACGCCGCCGCCAGTAACGGCCATAGCGCGACATACCCCGGGAACTGGCCCTGGACATCGAGGATGAAACCGCCGCTGAGCATCGCGACGACACCCACCCAACCGGCGAGGATGCGAACCGCTCGGGGCAGTCGGAGAAACGGCAGGGCCAGGGCCAGCAGGGTACCGAGGGCGAACTCCCAGAGGCGGGCACGGGTGTCGAAGTAGGCGTACGCCTGGTTCGTGTACGTCTCCCACACCGAGAACGCCAGCGAGGCGATGAACACGACCCCGAACACGAGCAGGACGGCCCCGCGCACCTTCAGCCGGAACCTGCGGGCCAGCAGCGCGCTGGCGAGGAACAGCAGAGGCCACAGGATGAACACCTGACCCTGGACCGAGAGGGACCAGAAATGCTGAAGAGGACTCGCGAGGCTGTGATCGTCAGCGTAGTAGTCGACGGCGTTCGAGGCCAGCACCCAGTTCTGCACGTAGAACAGGGACGCCCAGGACTGCTCGATGATGTCCGGCCACCGCGACTGCGGCACCAGGACGTAACTCGCGCCGAGGACACCGACGATCACCACGACGACGGCCGGCAGCAACCGCTTGAACTGATGCAGCCAGTGCCGCACGAGATCCAGGGGCTTCCCCCCCTCGATCCTCCGCAGGAAGGACAGGGACAGAAGGAAAGCGGAGATCAGCAGGAAGATGTCCACACCACCGGAGACCCGACCGAACCAGATGTGATACGACACCACCATCAACACCGCAAGCGCACGAAGCCCCTGCACCTCAGGACGGAAACCCCGATCAGAGCCGCCACCCCGACCCCGCGGGGCAACAGAACGACTCGCCTCAACGACCGCCATGAACAATTCTCACGTTAGACACGATCCGCTAGCTTACGGGGTCATTCGGCCCTCCCCAGCCATAATCCGTCCGGCGCGCCGGGCGCGGTACTGCACCGCCCACTGATGGCAGACCCGTTGTCCACAACGGACGCCACGCCGGCGCTGCCGACTGATGACACTCCTAGTCTGGGCTCTGCCACTACACCAGGAGGCCCCGGATGGATCTGCACGTCACCCTCGCGGGTGCTCCCCCGAGCGCCTTTCCACCCCGGGAGATCGTCGTCGACACCGGCACCCTCCGCACCGGCGCAGCGCTGGCGGACCGGCTCGCAGCGGACGGCTACCGGGGGCCGTTCACCGTGGACGGGCACCCACTCGCTGACCTGCGTCCCCACTCCGGCAGCTTCGTGCAGGGCGCCGTCATCGTGTGCGGCGCGGCGTCGGGTCACGCCGCCCCGGTAGCGCTCCCCCACCTCGCGTTCGTCGTCCACACGGGCCCCGACGCCGGCCAGGTCATCCCGCTCACGCGCGGCAGCTACGTCGTCGGACGCGCGGCGGCCGACATCACCATCGCGGATCCCGCCCTCTCCCGACGGCATGCGCTGCTCACGGTGACGGAGGACTCCATCCTCCTCGAGGACCTCGGGTCCGCGAACGGGACCTTCGTCGACGACGCCCGGATCACGAGGGCGGACATCACCGGCGTGGCGGAGCTGCGGGTCGGAGCGAGCAGGTGCGGTATCGAGCTGATCGACGATCCGGGCTGGACCCCCGGGGACCCGCGGGACGTCCTCGAGCCGTTGCCCGTCGATGCGGTGCTACCGGGCGCACCGTCGCGCCTCCTCGTCCTGACAGCGCTCCTGCCGCTCGTCCTCGGGGTCGTCCTCGCGCTGACCACCGGCATGTGGTTCTTCCTCGCGTTCAGTGCCCTCTCCGCCGTGACCGGACTCGTGCCGTTGATGACGTACCGCCAGAAGGCGGCCGTCTTCGCCGGCGAGGTGCGGGACGCCGCCCGTCGCGACGGCGCCAGGCGCTCGAGCGCGACGCCCGATCCGGGCCAGACGGGACTCGATGCCCTCCGCGCGCCCCTCCACCAGTCGTCGGGGGCGGCCCGTGCCGGGAAACAGGACCGGGATCTCGTCCTGCTACGCCTCGGCAGGGCCGACCAGCCGGCGCACCTCTCGGCACCCGGGGCTGCGTCCCCGTTCGAGCCACCGATGCTGGACGGTGTCCCGCTCCTGCTCCCCTGTCCGGGAGCCCCGCACCCCGGCGCGGCCTCCTGCACCGGACCCTTCACGATCAGCGGTGACAGCGGGGCCGTGCACGGCGTCCTGAGGGCACTGCTGCTCCAGGCGGCCCATCCGCGGTCCGCAGCCCCCCACCTCGTGTGCTGGGGTCCGGCGCGGGATCTCCCGCTCCACGCCCGCTTCCTGCCGAACGTGCACCTGACTCACGACCCGCACGTCCTTGCCTCGCTCGCAGCACAGGCTCCTCTCCTGCTGGTCTTCCAGCTCTCCGAGGACCTGCCCGGACTCGCCGGTGCGGCGAATGTCGTCGTCCTCCGCTTCGCCGCCGGTTCACGACCCGGCCCGTCCGGCTCCGAAGGTGCTGCGCGGTCCGACGACCCGGGGATGGTGCTCACGGCCGGAAGGGCCCGGGCCCGCCTGGGGGGCCGCGACGTCGAGGTGCTCCCGGACGGGGTCTCGGCGCGGACCTTCGAGTGGACCGCCCGGGCGATCGCCCGGGCGGCGGCACGGGCTCCGGCATCCCCGACCGACGGTCCGCGGACCCTGCTCACGCCGTCGTCGGCCCTGCCGGAGTCGGTCTCCCTCTGGTCGGAGGAGCTGATGCCCGACACGCTCGTCCCGACGGTCACCGGCCTGTGGTCGGCATCCGACGGCAGGCACGCCACCGCCCGCGTGGGCCGGTCCGTCGCCGGCCCGCTGTCGATCGACCTGGTGACGGACGGTCCGCATCTGCTGGTCGCCGGCACCACCGGGTCCGGAAAATCGGAGTTCCTGAGGACCCTGGTCCTGGGCCTCGCCCTGCATCAGCCACCCGAGCACCTCACCCTGCTCCTGATCGACTACAAGGGCGGATCCGGCCTCGGTCCGCTGGCCTCCCTCCCGCACTGCGTCGGCAGCCTGACCGACCTCTCGTCCGAATCGACCGGGCGGGCCCTGACGTCGCTCCGGGCGGAGCTTCGCCGGCGGGAACGGCTGTGCTCCGAGTACCGCGTCCGCGACCTGGACGAACTGCGCGGCACCGCACCGGCGGCCTGCCCGCCACGACTGGTGATCGTGGTCGACGAGTTCAGGATGCTGAGCGACGACGTACCGTCCGCGGTCCCCGACCTCATGAGGATCGCCGCGCTCGGCCGGTCACTCGGCGTGCACCTGGTCCTGGCCACCCAGCGGCCCCAGGGCTCCGTGACGCCGGACATGAGAGCGAACATCACCGCGTCGGTGCTCCTCAGGGTCCAGACCCCGATGGAGTCGCAGGACCTCCTCGGGACGTCGGCGGCCGCCGACCTGCCCATCGACATCCCGGGCCGCGCCTTCCTGCGCCGCGGGTCCGAGGCTCCCGTCGCCTTCCAGTCCGCATCGTCCTCGGCAGTATTCGCCGTGGACCCCGGGGCGGGCTGGCAGGACGTCGCCACCCACATCGGCGGCCCCTCCGCAGGCCCTGCCCCGGCGCCCGACGACGGGGACGATGCCCGCCAGCAGCCCTCCGACACCGTGCTCGACCAGGCGGTCGGTGCGCTGCGGTCCGCCGCCGGCGGCGAGTCCGCCCCGCGCCCCCCGGTCCTGCCGCCCCTGCCCGCCGCGCTCACCCCGACGGCGTGCACGGCCTTTCCTCCCGCCACACGCGGGCACGACACCCCGTCCACCGGTCCCGGCCGCGGCATCGCCCTCGGCGTCGCGGACTTCCCCGACCGCCAGGACCAGCGGCTCCTGCTCTGGCGGCCGCAGGAACACTCCCATCTCGCGTTCATCGGGCTCCCGGGCAGCGGGGCGACGCAGGCCCTCGCGGCGGTCGCCACCGCCGTGCCCGGCGCGGACCCCGATCTGCACCTGTACCTCCTCGACGGCGACGGCAGCCTCGACGGCGACGGCAGCCTGGCCGGCTGCTCGACGTACCCGCAGACGGGTGCCTACGTCCGCCCGGACGAGACGAAACGCGCCGGGCGCGTCCTGGAGAGACTCGTGGGTCGGTCGGGCGGTCCGCCCGGCGGTCCGGGGATCGTCCTCGTCATCACGGGGTGGGGGCGGTGGAGCAGCCAGTTCCGGCAGGGCCGCGTCTCCCGCGCGGAGGATGATCTGCACACGCTCGTGCGCGATGGGGCCTTCCGCGGTGTCACGGTCTGCATCGGCGGGGATCGGGAACTGACCGCGGCACGGTTCTTCGCCCTCCTCCCGAACCGCGTCTACCTCCCGCTGGGAGCCCAGCAGGAGACGACACTGACCTGGCCGAAGCTGCCGCCCCTGGATGCTGTTGCAGGCCGTGGCTTCGCCCAGGGCCGGATTACCGGCGCCTGGGGTGACGGCACCTGCCAGCTCGTCCAGGACGGCGCGCGCCCCGGCCACCCCCTTCCATCCCCTGCGCGGGCGCCGTTCCCGGTCCATCCTCTGCCACGCACCGTTGATGTGGCCTGCCTGCATCGTCGATCCCTGGCGACGCCACGCCAGGGGTCGGTCGACCTCCCCGTGGGTCTGTGCGGGGACGATCTCGATGCGTATGCGATCAGTCTCCGGCCCGGTGAGGTCTTCCTCGTGCTGGGCCACCCGGGGGCGGGTCGCGCCACGACGATCCGCGTGCTCAGGGATTCGGCAGCCAGGCTCCGGCCGCCTCCTGCCGTGGTTGCGCCGCCGGACGGCGCCTCGACCTCGGCGTCGATGGGCTTCTGGAGGGATCTCGCCGCGCACGCTGCCCGCCCTCCGGCAAGGGACTGCCTCCTGCTCGTCGACGACGCGGACCACCTTCCCGCCGACGTCCATCAGCTGCTCGCCGGCCTGGTCGCGCAGGGCGCCGCAGCGGTGCTCACCGCCGCACCGGGGCCGGCCCTCGCGATGCGGGTCCCCCTGGCCGGCCAGGCGCGAGGATTAGGCCGCGGTCTCGTGCTGTCCCCGAGGGCACCGGGCGACGGCGACTTCCTCGGGGTGCGCCTCGAACCGGAAGGATCCGCGATTCCTGGCCGCGGGTATGCCTGCGACACGTCGGGGGTCCTGGAGGTCCAGGTGGCGCAGCGACCGGTCCATCACGACGGGAAGGATCTCCCTGGGGCGGGAACGGGCCCTCCCGCGGCGACTCCTACAGCGTTCTTTCGGGCCCCGTCACACGGGTCGTGAAATCGACGACGGGCTTCGAGAAGAGGGTGACGATCACGGCCGCGGCCGGTATGAGGAGCAGGAAACCGATGAGGGGATTCCCCTCCGTGAAGAAGGGGAAGGCCAGGATCACCAGGAACAGCTGGACCACGAGCGACGGCGATCGCGGCCAGCGGAAGCCCGCCGCGAGTTTCCTCGCCATGGCCACCAGTCCCGCGGCGACCAGCAGGAGCAGGACGGTCATGAAGACCGATCCCCCGAGGGACACCGGATCCCCTCCGACGATCGACCGCAGGAAGCCGACCGCCAGGGCGAGGAGGGCGAGCGCCTCGAGCACCAGGACCGCGGCGATCAGAAGGACCCCGGGAGGGCGGGTTGCCCGCTGCGGAGCTGGATCGGTGGCCACCCTCGAACCCTACCCGACCCGCTGCTACGCGACCGGGGGGCCTCCGGCCGCCCATAGCAGGCATCGTTGTGACAAACCACTCACTCCTCATGCCAATCAGACCGGTCAGGCCCTTGTTTACCGAATGTTTACGTGTCAGCCTTAAAGCCAGTTGAAACCCGGGGGGCCGAAATCGGCCCCTTTACTATGAGTCCCCTCGTGAATGTTTTCACAAGCACACGATGAGCGAGGCTGAAGGAGAATGTGATCACATGGATTGGCGTAGTCGCGCGGCCTGTCTGGACAAGGACCCGGAATTGTTCTTCCCGGTCGGCAATACCGGACCGGCCCTTCTTCAGATCGAGGAAGCGAAAAGTGTTTGCCGCCGCTGCCCGGTGCAGGATACCTGCCTGCAGTGGGCCATCGAATCCGGCCAGGACGCGGGGGTATGGGGCGGACTGAGTGAGGACGAGCGTCGGGCGCTGAAGCGCCGGGCCGCGAGGGCCCGCCGCGCCTCATAAGGAGCCCGGGCCGATGCGTCGGTCCGGCGCCGACCGAGGCCTGGACCGTGCAGGCTCCGGTTGATCGATGAAGGGCCGCCCCGGGGCGGCCCTTCGTCGTCGGGGCCGTCGTCGGGGCACGACGGCCGGCCGGCAGACCTATGATCCCTGGTTGAGGCGCAGTCCCAGTTCGAGCGCGACCGACGTCCCGCCGCCGGGACGCGTGCTCCAGGTGATCGTCCCGTCGAGCTCGCTCGTGACCAGCGTCCTGACGATCTGCAGGCCCAGTCCTTCTGCGTGTCCGCCGATAGGCAGGCCGACGCCGTCGTCCTCGATGGTGACGCGGAGGATCTCCTGGCCGTCCTCCTCCGTCCGACGGTTTGCCCGTAGCCACACGGTCCCGGCCCGGCCGGACAGACCGTGCTCGACGGCGTTGGTCACGAGTTCATTGATCACCAGCGCGAGCGGCGTCGCGAGGTCGCTCGGAAGCTCCCCGAAGTCGCCGCTCCGTTCGGTCCGCACCGCCTGGGACGGTGATGCGACCTCGGCGGACAGACGGAACTGGCGGGAGATGAGCTCGTCGAAGTCGACGCTCTGCGCGAGGCCCTGCGACAGCGTCTCGTGCACCAGGGCGATCGTGGACACGCGCCGCATGGCCTGCTCGAGGCCGAGCTTCCCCTCATCGCTGACCATCCTGCGCGACTGCATCCGCAACAGCGCGGCCACGGTCTGCAGGTTGTTCTTCACGCGGTGGTGGATTTCACGGATGGTGGCGTCCTTCGACACGAGTTCCATCTCGCGGCGCCGGAGCTCCGATACGTCCCGGCATAGGACCAGGGCCCCGAAGCGCTCCTTCTCGTCCCGCAACGGGATGGCCCGCAGGGACAGGCTCACGCCCCGGGACTCGATCTCCGTGCGCCACGGCATCCTGCCGGTCACCACCAGGGGCAGCGTCTCGTCGACCATGCGCCGGTCCTTCAGGAGGCCCGTGGTGATCTCGGCGAGGGGCCTCCCCTCGAGCGTCTCCACATCCCCGAGGCGACGGAAGGCCGACACCCCGTTGGGGCTCGCGTACTGGACGATCCCGTCGACGTCGAGCCGGATCAACCCGTCACCCACGCGGGGGGCGCCACGGCGGGACCCGGTCGGCGTGGCGAAGTCGGGCCACAGACCCAGCGTGCCCATGCGCAGGAGGTCGTAGGCGCACTGGCGGTAGGTCAGTTCGAGCCGTGACGGCATCCTCGAGCTGGACAGGTCCATGTGGGTGGTCACGACGGCGAGGGTGCGGCCGTTCCGCACCATGGGGACGGCCTCGACCCGCATGGCCATCTCCGTGGTCCAGTTGGTCTCGCCCGAGCGCTCGATCTTCTGCGACGACCAGGCGACGTCGACGAGCGGCTGGAGGTCGGCGCGGATCCGCTCGCCCACGAAGTCGCTGTGGAAGACGGTGTGCGACGTCGACGGTCGGGCATGCGCCAGCGCGACGTACCCGCCGCCGTCGAGCGGGAACCACAGCGCGAGGTCGGCGAATGCGAGGTCGGCGACCATCTGCCAGTCCCCCACCAGCAGATGCAGCCACTCGGCGTCGCCGGGCTCGAACCCGGCGAACTCTCGGATCGGATCAGTGAAGATGGCCATGAAGTTCCTCTGTAGCTCGGGCAGGCACGGCATCGCCCCGGGGCGTCCCGCGCGGCGAACCAAGCGCAGGGCCGACCACCGTCGGCTGCAGGAGCTGCGCGGGGATGCCGGTGTCCAGTCTGTCACTCCCGGTGGGGAGCGCCCACCGGGAGGACCATCAGCGGACGATCGAGCGGAGGAGCCGCAGTGCGACCGACAGCGACGAGATGTCGTCCTGCTCCAGCATGTTCACCTCGGCGAACATGGCGCTGGCCCGCTGGAGCTGGTCCTCGTTCTGGTCCTGCCAGGCCTGCAGCCGCTCCCCTGCATCGCGACCCTGCAGGTCCTGCGACGCCCGCATGACTGCCACGGTGATGTCCGCTGCCGTGGAGTAGAGATCATCACGCAGCGCCGCACGTGCAAGCGCCTGCCAGCGGTCCTTCCGCGGCAGCTTCGTGATGCGCTCCAGCAGGTCGTCGACCTCGAAGCGGGCGTACACGGCGTAGTAGACGCGGGCGATGTTCTCCACGGGCTCGTCGATCCTGCGCGTGCAGTGCGCGATGTCGAGCAGGGCGAAGGATTCGAACTGTTCGGCCCAGCGCCGGCCGAGCTCGTCCGGAAGCTGCCACTCGGCGGCCCGCTCCCTCCAGCGGAGCGCCCGTTCCAGGTCGCGTCCGCGCAGGTACTCGCTGAGGTGCAGGCGGAACGGTGCGATCAGAGGCTTGAACGCCTCGACGTCCTGATCGACGGACGTGCCCACCTCGACGTGGTTCACGAACCAGCGCACGGCGCGGTCCAGGAGCCGGCGCAGGTCGAGGTGCACGGTGCACCAGTGCTCCGTGGGGAAGTCTGCCGGCAATGCCGCGAGCGCGTCGACGGTCTCGTCCAGCGAGTAGATCTCGCGCAGGGCGACGAAGGCGCGGGCGATGACCGTCTCGGGAACGGAGGTCTCCTCCATCACACGGAAGGCGAACGTGATCCCGCCCAGGTTGATGATGTCGTTGGCGACGACGGTGGAGATGATCTCCCGGCGCAGGGGGTGCGTGTCGAGCAGGTCGTCGAACTGCTCGACGAGCCGGCGGGGGAAGTACCGCCGCAGCGTACCGCTGAAGTAGGGATCGTCGGCGAGGGTGCTGGCCGACAGTGCCCGGGTGAGTTCGATTTTCGCGTAGGCCGCGAGGACGGAGAGTTCCGGCGAGGTGAGGCCCTGGCCCGCGTCGATCCGTTTCCGCAGCTCCGCCGTGGTCGGCAGGGCTTCGAGGTCCCGGTCGAGATCGGCCTTCTTCTCCAGCCAGTCCATCATGCGCTCGTAGCTCGGGCCCCATTCGACGACCCGCTGGCGGTCGTTGAGCAGCAGCACGTTCTGGTCGATGTTGTCCTGCAGCACGAGGCGGCCGACCTCGTCGGTCATCGACTGCAGGAATTCCGTGCGTTCCTCCGGCTGAAGGCGCCCGGCGCGCACCATGCGGTCGACGAAGATCTTGATGTTGACCTCGTGGTCCGAGCAGTCCACGCCGGCGCTGTTGTCGATGGCGTCGGTGTTGAGGATGACCCCGGACAGCGCGGCCTCGATGCGCCCGCGCTGGGTCATCCCGAGGTTCCCGCCCTCGCCGACGACGCGCGCGCGCAGTTCGCTGCCGTTCACGCGGATGGCGTCGTTGGCACGGTCGCCGACCTCGGCGTTCGTCTCGTCCGAGGCCTTCACGTAGGTGCCGATCCCGCCGTTGTACAGCAGGTCGGCGGGGGCGCGGAGAATGGCGCGCAGGAGTTCGGGCGGGCTCAGCCGGGTGACCCCGGTCCCGAGGCCCAGTGCCTCCGCCACCTCGGGCGAGATGGGGACGGACTTGGCCTGCCGCGGATACACGCCGCCGCCGGAGCTGATGAGCGAGGCGTCGTAGTCCTCCCAGCTCGATCGGGGGAGCTCGAACAGGCGCCGCCGCTCGGCGAACGAGGCCGCGGCGTCCGGATTCGGGTCGAGGAAGATGTGGCGGTGGTCGAAGGCCGCCAGGAGGCGGATGTGCTCGGAGAGGAGCATCCCGTTCCCGAAGACGTCACCGCTCATGTCTCCCACGCCGACGACGGTGAAGTCGTCGGTCTGGGTGTCGACGTCGAACTCGCTGAAGTGCCGTTTCACGGATTCCCAGGCACCGCGCGCGGTGATGCCCATGGCCTTGTGGTCGTAGCCCACGGATCCACCGGAGGCGAAGGCGTCACCGAGCCAGAAGTCGTACTCGGCGGACAGCTCGTTGGCGATGTCCGAGAACGACGCCGTGCCCTTGTCCGCCGCGACCACGAGGTAGGTGTCGTCGTCGTCGTGCCGGACCACCCGGGGCGGTGGCGCCACGGTCTCTGTGGTCCCGTTCGTGATGATGTTGTCCGTGATGTCGAGCAGTCCGCGGATGAAGGTGCGGTAGCTGGCCTGGCCCTCACTGATCCAGGCCTGACGATCGAGTGAGGGATCGGGCAGCTGCTTGGCGAAGAAGCCACCCTTGGCCCCGGTCGGCACGATCACCGCGTTCTTCACGGTCTGGGCCTTCACGAGGCCGAGCACCTCGGTCCGGAAGTCCTCGCGCCGGTCCGACCAGCGCAGACCGCCGCGTGCCACCTTGCCGAACCGCAGGTGCACTCCCTCGACCTGCGGGGAGTAGACCCAGATCTCGAACTTCGGCCGGGGGAACGGGGCGCCGGTGATGCGGGACGTGTCGAACTTCAGGCTGATGTGGCGCTTGTCCTGGAAGTAGTTGGTCCGCAGCGTCGCCTCGATGAGGTTGGCGAAGGTCCTGAGGACGCGGTCCGCGTCGAGGGTCGGAACCTGCTCGAGGCCCTCCTCGAGCGTGGCCCGGGCGGCGTCCGACGCCGCGTCCCGGTCACCCTGGAGGTCGGGATCGAAGCGCGCGGTGAACAGCGCCACGAGGGCCCGGGTGACGCCCGGGTTGCGGAGCAGGGTGTCTGCCACGAAACCGTAGGAATTGGCGTTGCCCATCTGGCGCATGTACTTCGCGTAGGCCCGGAGGATCACCACCTGGCGCCACCCGAGTTCCTCGGTGAGCACGAGCCGGTCGAACTGATCGGACTCGCTGTCGCCCATCACGGCCGCTGTGAACGCGTCACGGAGCAGCGGCGCGGTGTCGAGCGGGGAGACGCCGGACGGTAGCTTCAGCCCGAGGTCGTACAGGAAGAACGACCGGTCGTCCGAGCGGGTGATCTCGAAAGGCCGCTCGTCCAGCACCTCGAGACCGAGGTTGTGGAAATAGGGCAGGATCTGGGTGAGGCTCTTCGCCTCGGTCAGGTAGAGCTTGAGACGTGCATCCTCCCCGTCCTGTCGCTGCGGCACGTACACGTGGAGCTGCGGGGCTCCGTCGCCGGCGTCGGCCAGCTGCTCGAACCGTGAGATGTCCTCCAGGGCGTCCTCGACCTCGTAGTCGACGCGGTAGCTGGGAGGGAAGGACTCCGCCCACAGTGTCGCCAGACGCTCCGCCCTGTCCTGCTCGAACCTCTGCTGCGCTACCTCGACCACGCCCTCGGACCAGGAGCGGGCGGCGCGGACGAGTCGTTCCTCGAGCTCGGCGGCGTCGAAGTCGGGGATCTCCACGCCCCGCTGGATCCTGATGCGGAAGAACAACCGCGCGAGCGCGGACTCGCTCATCCGCGCCTCGAAGTCGATCGACTCCGCCCTGAGTGCCGTGCCCAGCTCGCCTTCGATGCGCTGCCGCACATTGGTGGTGTAGCGATCCCGGGGAAGATAGACGAGGGCGGACATGAAACGGCCGTACACGTCGGGCCGGAGGAACAGCCGGGTCCGCCGCCGCTCCTGCAGGCCCAGGATCCCGAGCGCCGTGGACACCAGATCCGCGACGTCGACCTGGAACAGTTCGTCGCGCGGGTAGGTCTCGAGGATGGACAGCAGGTCCTTGCCCGAGTGCGAGTCGGAGGGGAATCCGCAGCGGCGCAGCACCTCGGCGACCTTGTCGCGGACAACGGGCACGTTGAGGACCGACCCGGTGTAGGCGCTGGTCGCGAACAGACCGATGAAGCGGCGCTCACCGTCCACGTTGCCCTGCGCGTCGAAGCTCTTGATACCGATGTAGTCGAGGTACGCCGCGCGGTGCACGGTCGACCGCGAGTTCGCCTTCGTGATCACCAGGACCCGCCGTTCGCGCGCCTTCGCGCGTCCGGCCGCAGTGAGCTGCTGCAGGTGCGAAGTGCCGTGCCGGAGCAGTCCGAGACCGCTGCCTTCCCGGACCAGGAGCGCATCGGCCCCCTCCTCGTCCTTCACGAGGTCGTACTCCTTGTAGCCGAGGAAGGTGAAATTGCCGTCGTCGAGCCATTGGAGGAGTTCCTGTGCCTGGCGCAGGTCGGGAAGCTGCTCGGCACCGGCGACCGATCCGAGCGACGCCTCGATGGAGCGCGCCGTGTCGCGCATCACGGGCCAGTCCTCGACCGCGGCGCGGACATCACCCAGTACCCGGTGCAGGCCTTCGATGAGTTTTTCCTTCGCTGCGGCGTCGGACGTCCGTGTGATCTCGACGGAGATCCATGACTCGATGTGCGTGGTACGTCCGTCCAGGCCGACGAGGTCCCCGATGTCGGGCAGGGCCGCGGTGTCCCCACTGGATGCCCCGGCGGTCGAGGGCACGCGCTCGAGCGCCGTAAGGGCGTGGGATTGGTCCTCCCGTACTGCGAGGAAGGTGGGGTGCACCACCAGCCGGATCGCCGCGTTCTGGCGGACCAGCTCGGCCGTGACGGAGTCGACGAGGAACGGCATGTCGTCGGTGACGATCATGACGATGCTCGAGGTGCCCTGGTCCATGACGCCGACGGCGGCTGTTCCCGGCTCGCGGGATTCGGCGAGATCACGGTGGGCGAACGCCCGCTGGCGGAGGTCGGTGGGCGAGTATCCGGCGGCGTCCTCCGCCGCGAGGTGTTCGAAGTAATGCTCTACGTATTCCTCCCGTGACGTGTCCGAGCTTGACTGATCCGTTGTGCTGGATCCAGACGACATGGGAAAGGCCTCCGTAACGAGATGAAAGGCCGCTCCATTGCGACCTCTTACCGTGGAAGCCTAGCCGGGATGCCCGGAAACTTCACGTTCCGCGGCCGCCATCCGGCCCGCCGCCGCCGCGCCTCCCCGGCCGCTGGGACGTCGGCGAGAACAGCGATCGCGAGCCTCAGCGGCGAGCCCGGCGCGGTCTCGAGCAGGGCCGTTCCGGCGAGCAGCGCACGGTCGGCCGCCGGATGGTCCACAGGCAGGAGAGCGGAGATCTCGATGGACGGCCCGAAGCGCTCCCACGCCTCCCGCAACTGCGTCTCCGGAGCGCGGCCCACTGCCTCGGACCGCACCTTGTTGAACACCACCCGGGGTCTCACGGTCGGAACGGCGTCGCCGAGTTCCGCGAGCGCCTTCACCAGGCGCGGCACGCCGATGGTATCCGCTGCTCCGATCGCGAAGACCGTGTCCGCGACCTCCAGGCAGCGCAGGGTCGCCCCGTTGCGGCGTGGCGCGAGAGTGTCGAAGCTGAGCTCCTCGTCAGCCTCCAGGCAGAATCCGCAGTCGACGACGATCACCTCCGCGAGGGAGCGCCCGGCCTCGAGGACCTTGCCGAGGGCCGCGGGCCGCACCTCGGGCCACCGGTCCGGGCGGGTGATGCCCGTCAGGACCCGAAGGCGGCCGCCCTTCACCGCGACGCTCACCGCGATCCTACCCAGCGCCGGGGCGTCGAACCACCCCTGGTCCGCGATGCGGCAGGCCTGCGCCAGCCCGGCCGATTCGTCCAGCAACCCGAGCGAGGCACCGATGCTCGCCCCGTAGGTGTCGGCATCGACCAGCAGGACCGAACTGCCCGCCGCGGCGAGCTCGGCGGCCATGTTGAGGGCCAGGGTGGTGCGCCCCGGGGCGCCGGGCGGTCCCCATACGGCAACGACGCGCCCTGCACCGGGCTCTTCTGCCGCGGCGGCGGGCAGGGCCGCCACGGCGTCGGGCAGGTCCAGCGGATCGGAGTAGGCGAGGGACCCCTGCACGCGGGCAGGCTCCGCCTCGAACCGTCCCACCGCCGCGGTGACGGCTGCCGCCAGCGCCGCCGGCTCCGCCGTCACCTCGACGTACTCGATCCCGTCGATGACGGTCCCGCCCGGTGCCGGGAGCCGATCGCAGAGCGCGACGACGACAGCGCCGGTGAAGCGCAGGCGGTCGACGAGGGACGTGGTGAGGTCGGCGGCGCCGGGGGCGATGATCACCGCACGCGCGAGTCCGCTCTGGCAGAGGGCGACGAGCTCGGTGAGGTCCGTGCAGCGGCGCACGACGGTCACGGGTCCGCGCAGCTGTTCCAGCCCGGGCACATGGGCGTTCGCCTCAGCGCCGAGGGTGACGACCGGGATGCTCACGAACCCGCCCCCGGGTTCAGGACGACGGCGATCCGGGCGTCGTTGGACAGTGCGCCCAGCAACTCGGGCATCGCGTCGTCGTCCACGAGGACCTGGACGAGCGTGGAGGAGCTCGCTCCGAGGGCGGACTCCCCCACGGTCAGTTCCGCCACCTCGGCGGCCTCGAGGAGCAGCCGGGGTTCCTCATAGGAATTGGTGTCGGTCCGCAGAGAGACCCAGACATCCACCCGGTCGCCTGCCGCGGTCCCGCTGGGCAGCGGGTCCTCCACGGTGAGCCCGACCGGTTTGCGATCGAGTCCGTCGGTCCGGCCGACCGCGGTGACCGGGACGAGCTCACCCCGGGTGACGAGCCGTGTGGCGACCGCTCCGTCGGGGATGCCGTCGGCGACGGGCAGGTAGGCGCCGGACGCGTCCCCGAGACGGACCGGTACGGCGACCAGGTCCTCCTCGGTCAGCTTGGACCCCACGGGGAGGTCCTCCCGGGCCGAGTACACCTGCGTGGTGGTGTTCTGGCTCTCCAGGAGCGCAATCACCCCCGCAGTGGACGCGAGGACCAGGAGGAGTCCGATCAGCAGTCTCGGATCCTTCCAGGACGGTTTCCGCAGACGCGGAGCCTCACTCGGCAACTGCACGGTGCGCATGTCGGTGCTCACTGTCGTCCCCCACTCGACCGGCGGGGTCCCGATCGGGCCCCACTCCCCGCACGTCATTGTTGTGCACGGCAGGCGCCAAGGGAACCGGTCGGCCACAAATAGGATCGAGGTGTGGAGAACTGCTGCGATGGAGGACGGCGGTGGCAGACTGAACGTACACCCGCAACGATCAGGAAAGGCGGTCCCGTGGCCGAGCGGCGCTTCCTCACCCTCACCGACGTGGGCGAGGTGCTCAACATCAGTTCGTCCCAGACATACGCCCTCGTCCGATCGGGGGAACTCCCGGCCATCCAGGTGGGGGGCCGGGGTCAGTGGCGCGTGGAGACGCGGGTCCTCGAGGAGTACATCGCCCGGGCCTACGAGAAGACGGCGGCAGCAGTGAAGAACGACGCCACGAGCGCCCCGCCGGCCTGACCGCACCCGCGGGGTCGTAGGGCGCGGTCCTCAGTCCGCCGTTCCGGCCGAGTCGACGGTGTCGATGGACGCGAGAGGGACGGTCAGGATGTCCCGGCCCTGCGCCGGTCGCCTCCCACGCTCGGGTCCGGCGGTCCCGAGGTCCACGAAGTCCGTGCCGACCCTGTGGATGAGCCCTGCGTGGCGGGACGGGGGCGCCACGGTCCACAGCATCACCTGCGCCCGGTCGCGGGACAGGACCCGGAGCGCCGATCCCAGTCCCAGTCGGGCACCGACACCCGACAGCGGCCGGCCGACCTCGCGCCCGAGGCCCCGCAGCAGGTGCAGCGACGACAGCGGCACGATCACGGAGCGCCCCTCCACCGCGACGGCGATCCACTCCGACCCTACATTCGTGAGGATTCCCTCGAGCGACCGGCCGCCGCGTGTGGACAGCCCCAGCGGCCGCCCGACCTGGCCCAGCAGCCTCTGCACCAGGGTCAACCGCGACTGCTCCGCCCTCGTGCGCTCCCTGATCTCACTCTCCTGGACGACGACAGCAGCCGTCCGGAGCTGCGATTCGAGGTCGTCGAAGAGGGCATCCCAGCGCATCTTCCCAACCTAGGACCGCTCAACCGGAGCGTCAATGACACTTGTTCGGAATCAGAGAAAGCGAGTATGGACAAACTACATCAAACGCCATCAAACTGATGTTCTCGTTGAGGAGCGATGCCATGCAGACGTCAGACACGATCCAGGCCGGACTGATCCTCGGGTGCGGGGTCGTCACCTCAGGGGCGGGTGCCGCCCTCCTCGTCGGTGGGCGGCAGACACCCCGACCGGCCGTGGAGGGCGTTCTCGGCGTGGCCCTGTCGGGGATCGGACTCACCGTCGTCGGGACGTGGATGCTCCTGTTCCTCGTCGCGGTGCTCGCCGAACTGCTCCGGCGACGCGGCCCCTCCCCGATGGCGGCCCTCGCCTCCGCATGCACCCCTGCGCTGATGCGACGCCTCGCCGTCGCACTCCTCGGGGTCAATCTCCTCGCCGTCCCCGCGGTGGCGCAGGCCGCGGCCCACGGAAGCGAGGGCGGGGCGGCGCAGGCCCTGACGGCGACCGCAGCGCATGGCGACACCGAACGGGTCGCCGACCTCCGTGCGTCCGTGGATGGTCCCTGGTTCCTGGAGCGGGCTGCTCGCGCGGACGCCGACGGTCGCGACCCGCGGCGGGGCGAGGAGCGGCCCGCACCCGCTCCGGGCTCCGGGGCTCCGGGCTTCAAGGCGCCGGACCCGGCCGGCCCCGTGTCACCGGCGTGGAAGCCGGAGCCCATGCCGGTGGAGGGTGGGCCCCTGCTGCGCGGGGAGAGCCGCACCGTCCTCGAAGCGGAGGAGGCGGTCGTCGCACCGGGTGATTCCCTGTGGTCGATCGTCGCCGCCCGCCTCGGACCCCTGGCGAGCGCGGCGGACATCGCCGAGACATGGCCCCTCTGGTACCACGCCAACCGCGCCGTCATCGGGGACGATCCGTCCTTCCTGCTCCCCGGCACGGTCCTGCAGGCGCCTCCCGCGTAGCCCTCCGGTGGCACCCCCACCCGTCCTCCAGCCCATCCACGAAGGGAACCAGCATGAACCCCGTCACCCAGCTCCGTCCCGCCGCCGCCCAGCTCGCGGAGGCCAGCGGCGCGCCCCGACCACTGCTCGGATCACCGCCCCGTCCGCCGGACGCCCGGGCCGCCGTGATCCCGCTCAGGTCGACGGCAGAAGCGGCGGTACCCGCGGAAGCGGCCCGCGAGCCTGCGGCAGCCCCCGGGCCGGTGCGGGACGAACACGCCATGGGCAGTGCCGATCCGGAGGTCGAGCGCAGGATCGCGAGGATTGCACGGTCCGTCTGCCAGGGAGCGCTCGAGGTGCTGGCCGGATCACGTCCCCTGCAGCAGATGTCCCGCTGGCT
Organism: Arthrobacter sp. TMS2-4; assembly: GCF_054511075.1. Classification (NCBI taxonomy): domain Bacteria; kingdom Bacillati; phylum Actinomycetota; class Actinomycetes; order Micrococcales; family Micrococcaceae; genus Arthrobacter; species Arthrobacter sp. TMS2-4. The sequence continues at coordinate 364,796 of NZ_JBTNDI010000001.1, read as the reverse complement.
CGATGCAGAGAACTACGAACGGCTCCAGCTGCGCGCCAACCTGGTGCGCTGCGTCGGCGCATCTCCGGCCGGGCTCGACGGCCTCGAGAGTGCACACCGGCGCGTCGTGGTCCGTTCCGCCCGAATCTGCCCGATCAGCCCGGGCGTGTACGAAGCCGCGGTGGTCGCGTTCGACCGGAAACGCGTCCGCGCCGTCGCTCTTCGGATAGAGCAACGGCGCGGAGCGTGGCGGGTGACCGCCCTCGAGATCGGCTGACTACTTCTTCTTGTTCTTCCTGCCGTTCGACGGCGCGGCCTGCGTCCTGCTCCGCTCCACGTGCACCTCGGCGTCGCCCTGGGCATTGGGGGCGATGAAGTTGAGTGTGGCAGGCTTGGCGGGCGCTTCGAGTCCGGCCGCCTTGATCGTCGGCGCCTGGACCAGTCCGCGGCCGTCGGTGACTCCGGGGAGACCGGTCCGGGCCGGCGCGGAGACCTCCACCTCCAGGTTGAAGAGGTAGCCGATGCTCTCCTCGCGGATCGACTCCATCATCGCCTGGAAGAGGATGAAGCCCTCACGCTGGTACTCGACCAGGGGGTCCCTCTGCGCCATCGCGCGGAGTCCGATGCCCTCCTTGAGATAGTCCATCTCGTAGAGGTGCTCCTGCCACTTCCGCCCGATGACCGACAGGACCACGCGGCGCTCGAGTTCGCGCACGGTCTGCTCCCCGAGTGCCTCCTCCCGCGCCTGGTAGGCGAGCTTCGCGTCGGAGAGGATCTCGTCGTGCAGGAAGTCGCGGGTGATCTTGGACGTACCGCCGGCCTCCTCGATGACCTCGTCGGCCGTCAGGGTGATGGGGTACAACGTCCTGAGGTTCGTCCACAGCAGCTCGTAGTCCCAGTCGTCGCCGTGTCCCTGCTCCGTCGCCTCGTCGACCATCGCCGTGACGACGTCCTCCAGGAAGAACTGCACCTTTTCCTTGAGGTCGTCGCCCTCGAGGATCCTCCGGCGGTCACCGTAGATGGCCTCGCGCTGACGGTTCAGCACGTCGTCGTACTTCAGGACGTTCTTGCGCTGCTCGGCGTTGCGGCCCTCGACCTGACCCTGCGCACTCTCGATCGCCTTCGAGACCATCTTCGACTCGAGGGCGACGTCGTCGGGCATCGTCGCACTGTTCATGATGCGCTCCGCACCGCCCGAGTTGAACAGGCGCATGAGGTCATCGGTCAGGGACAGGTAGAAGCGGGACCGACCGGGATCCCCCTGGCGGCCCGAGCGGCCACGCAGCTGGTTGTCGATGCGGCGCGACTCGTGACGCTCCGTCCCGAGCACGTACAGCCCGCCGATCTCGCGGACCTCGTCCTGCTCGGCCTTGACCGCTTCCTTCGCGGCCTCGAGGGCCTCGGGCCATCGGGCCTCGTACTCCTCCGGATTGTCCGCGGGGTCGAGCCCCATCTTCTCCAGGGCCGCGACGGCGTTGAATTCCGCGTTGCCTCCGAGCATGATGTCGGTGCCGCGGCCGGCCATGTTGGTGGCGACCGTGACGGCCCCCTTGCGGCCGGCCTGGGCGATGATTGCGGCCTCACGTGCGTGGTTCTTCGCGTTCAGGACCTCGTGACGTACACCCGCCTTGGCGAGCTGCTTCGACAGGTACTCGCTCTTCTCGACGCTCGTCGTACCGACGAGGACGGGCTGTCCGGTCTCGTGGCGCTCCACGATGTCCTTGACGACGGCGTCGAACTTCGCGACCTCGTTCTTGTAGATGAGGTCGGAGAGGTCCTTGCGCGCCATCTCCCTGTTGGTGGGGATCGGGACCACTCCCAGCTTGTAGGTCGACATGAACTCGGCGGCTTCGGTCTCGGCGGTACCGGTCATGCCCGAGAGCTTGTCGTAGAGGCGGAAGTAGTTCTGCAGGGTGACGGTAGCGAGGGTCTGGTTCTCCGCCTTGATCTCGACGCCCTCCTTCGCCTCGATCGCCTGGTGCATGCCCTCGTTGTAGCGCCGTCCCGCGAGGATGCGCCCCGTGTGCTCGTCGACGATCATGACCTCGCCGTTGAGGACCACGTAGTCCTTGTCCCGCTTGAAGAGTTCCTTGGCCTTGATGGCGTTGTTCAGGAACCCGATGAGGGGCGTGTTCGCCGACTCGTACAGGTTCGTGATGCCGAGGTAGTCCTCGACCTTCTCGATGCCGTCCTCGAGGACGCCCACCGTGCGCTTCTTCTCGTCGACCTCGTAGTCGGCGTCGACGGTGAGCTTCTGGACGACCTTCGCGAATTCGTTGTACCAGCGGTTCACGTCACCCGACGCCTGGCCGCTGATGATGAGAGGGGTGCGCGCCTCGTCGATGAGGATCGAATCGACCTCGTCGACAATCGCGAAGTTGTGGCCCCGCTGCACGAGCTCCGCGGCGCTCCACGCCATGTTGTCGCGCAGGTAGTCGAACCCGAACTCGTTGTTCGTGCCGTACGTGATGTCCGCGGCGTACTGCTCACGGCGTGTCGCCGGGTCCTGCTTGGAGAGGATGCATCCGCTGGTCAGCCCGAGGAACCGGAAGACGCGTCCCATCAGGTCCGACTGGTACTCGGCGAGGTAGTCGTTGACCGTGACCACGTGGACGCCCTTGCCGCTGAGGGCGTTGAGGTAGGCGGGCGCCGTCGCGACCAGGGTCTTGCCCTCGCCGGTCTTCATCTCGGCGATGTTGCCCAGGTGGAGGGCTGCACCGCCCATGAGTTGGACGTCGAAGTGGCGCAGGCCGAGCGTGCGGCTCGACGCCTCGCGGACCGCGGCGAAGGCCTCGGGGAGGAGATCGTCCAGGGTGGCGCCGTCGGCGAGGCGCTTCTTCAGCCGCTCGGTCTCCCCGCGCAGCTCTGCGTCGGACATCTCGCGGAATTCGTCCTCCAGCACATTGATCGCGTCAGCGTAGTTCCGGAGTCGCTTCAGTGTCTTCTTATCGCCGGTGCGTAGAACTCGTTCAAGAAGTGATGGCACTGGTATTTGCTCCCAATCTGATGCTGCCCAAAGATGGCGTCTCTAGTGTACGGGAGGGACGTTCGGCCCCCGGGTTCCAGTTCCCTCACGGCACGCCGGGGCGACGCGGAACTGCGTATCCGCTCACAGTAGCGTGCCGATCTGCGAAGAGAGCGCGTCTGCAAGGTTGCCACGGTCCTCGACGACGACGTCGTCGAGCCCCAGCCATTGCGCCAGCAGGCGCAATTCGTCGGCGAGCTCGGCCGCCGTGTCGGCAGGAGCGCCGGGCTGCGCGTGGGCGGTGCGGACCAGCAGCCGCGCTGTTGCGCGGTCCGCCTTGAGGTCCACCCGCGCGGCGAAGGAGTCGCGCAGCAGGAAGGGCAGCACGTAGTACCCGTGTGTGCGCCGTTCGGCGGGAGTGTAGATCCCGATGCGGTAGTGGAAGTCGAAGAGCCGGTGGAGCCGGTCCCGCTCGAAGACCAGCGAGTCGAAGGGGCTGAGGAGCGCCCTCCCCTGTGCCTGGCGCGGGCGGGCCGCCGCGGGGTGCAGGTACCACGGCTCCACCCCGGCGTCGACGGTCACGGCCTCCAGCGCCCCGGCGCCCACCAGGGCGTCGAGGACGGACCGCGTCTCGCGGACGGGGGTGCGGAAGTAGTCGGCGACGGAACGCGCGGACGCGACGCCGAGCGCTCCCGCTGCCCGTTCGGCCAGCACCGAGAGGGACCGTGTCCTGTCCGGGACGGCGGCGGCGAGGTCGGGGTCGGGCAGCACGCGCGCGATGGGGGCGTACAGGCGTTCGAACTGGTCCGTCCGCCCTGCGGAGCCGATCTCGCCGCGGGCGAAGAGATCCTCGAGGACGCGCTTCGTGGCGGTCCACCGCCACCCCCACCCGTCGGCGGGGCGCACGGCGTCCCCACCGAGCAGCCGCTGGACGTTCGAGGCACTGAGTGGCGTGCCCTCACCGAGGAGGTCGAGGACCGCGGCTTCGAGGGATTCGCGCAGGGCCGCCGGTACGCTGCCCGCTCCCATCCAGGTCCGGCGCTGCCATGCGCGCAGGTGCGGGAAGAGCTCGGGAGGCACGAGGCTCGCCTCGTGCGCCCAGTACTCCATGAGCCTGCGCGGGGACCGGGAGTGGAGCGCATCGAACCGCGCACGGTCGTACGCTCCCAGGCGCGAGAACAGGGGCAGGTAGTGGGACCGGGTGAGGACGTTCACCGAATCGATCTGGATGACCTGCAGGCGCCGCGCGGCGCTCGCGACGGCGCGGGTGGACGGCGGCCCGTCGAGGCGGGGACGATGCAGGCCCTGGGCGGCGAGAGCGATCCGCCGTGCCTGGGCGAGGGTGAGATTCGGCATGGGCTCCTGCACGGAACTGCCTCCACGCGGGGCGCGGAGGCAGGTCCGTGAACGTCGATGGAGAAACACGGCCGGCGGGGGCCGGCCGTGCCGGTGGCGGCTAGGCGGAGGCCGCCTCCTGGGCGCGGTAGGCCAGGAGCTCCTCGGTTCCTTCCGCTCCGTTGGAGTCGAGGGTGATGACTCCGTAGGTCCAGGCCTGGCGCCGGTACACCACCGAGGGGGCTCCGGTGGCGGAGTCGACGAAGAGGTAGAAGTCGTGGCCGACGAGTTCCATGCTGTCGACGGCGTCGTCCAGGCTCATGGGGACGCCGGAGAAGACCTTGCGGCGGATCAGCACCGGCGAGTCGCCCGCGGGAACGTCCTCGGGCAGGGCGTAGGCGTCGGCGTCGTCCGGCTGCGCGGGGGGTTCCTGCTCGGCGGACGTGTTCGCCATCGCCTCGAGGTAGAGGGGCTTCGCAGGATCGGCCGGTTCGAGATCGGCCGTGGCGACGCGGACGGCCACCGGGGTGTGGCGGCCGTGGTGGACCTTGCGGCGGTCCCGGGCACGGCGCAGGCGCTCGAGGAGTTTCCCGTAGGCGAGGTCGAACGCGGCGAACTTGTCGGCTGCCGATGCCTCGGCCCGGACCACCGGCCCCCTGCAGATCACCGTCAGCTCGACCGTGAGGGAGGTCTCCGCCATGCGGGCACTGGGCTCCTTGGTGATTTTCGCATCGACGCGCTGCACCTTGTCGCCGAGTTGCTCTATCTTGTCGATCTTCTCCGTCGCGTACTCACGGAAACGGTCCGATACCGCAAGGTTCCGACCATTGATCACGAATTCCATGGTGCCCTCCACATCACTAGGTGATACGACGGCGGCCGAGGCGTTTCCCCAGAGCCGCCACCGACGGGTACGTATCGTCACTGTGTTGTACCCGTACTTCACGGTAGTTCACCCCCCTCCGTTATTCATCCCTCGCCGCTCCGAACTTTCCGGTACTCCGCCCCGCGAGTGCTGTGTAGGGTGGCCGATCCCGTTATCTGCCCGGCCCGGTCCGGGCAGGCGGGGCCGTCGCCGCGACGACGACGGCGCCCAGCACCCGGGCACCACACCCGCGCAGGACGCGGTGCAGCTCACCGATTGTCGCCCCGGTGGTGAGGACGTCATCGACGACGATGCAGTCGCGGCCCGCGAGCAGCGCCCGCGCATCCCTGACGCCGCGCATCGAGTACAGGACATTCGTGCGGCGCCGGGTACGGTCCAGGGCCTTCTGCCCGCCGCGCGTCCCGGACAGCGCGGCGGCAGCGGCCCGGAGGGTCGCTCCGGGTCCTCCGCGGGGGGTATCGGCCAGGCGCGCGACCGGGCCCACGTGGCGCGCCCCCGCGGCGATCATCGCCCCGGCCGGGAGGCCGCCGTTCCGGTCCAGGCGGGACAGCAGCAGCCTGAGCGGGTCGTAGCCGCGCCGCCGCCGCGACGAGGCGCGGCCCGGCACGGGGACGAGCAGGACCGGGCGTGCCGCACCGTACCCCGCCCCGCCCGCCCGCAGCTGCGCCACGGCCTCGTGCAGTGCTCCGGCCAGCGCCGCCGCCACGGGGGCCGCGAGGTCGACGTGCCCGTGATTCTTGTAGGCCAGCAGGACGGCCGACACGGCGTGCCGGTAGCGCCCGGCGGCGATCACGGGAAGCGGGCCGTAGGCCGCTCCGTCGTCGAACGCACCATCGTCGGGTTCCGGTACCCCGGCCGGGCCCAGAGCGACGTCGGGCAGGAATTCCGCTCCCGACTCAGCGCGGAACGGCCGCGACGTCGCACGCCGGAAGACCGCGCCGCACCCCGGGCAGAGGGACGTGTCCCACTGCCCGCAGACCACGCAGGACGACGGCAGGACGAGCGCCGCGAAAGCGGTGGCCGCCCGCGCGGCACGCCGGTAGGGCGGTGCGAAGACGATCCGGTCCAGCATGGACCAGGGGTCGGTGACGTGCATTCCTCCAGACCATCATCAGGCGCCGCCGCCCCGACGCCCGACGGCCGCCATGTGGATATCCGCCTACCCGGGGAACGACGGGTCCATCACCTCGACCTGCTCGTCCACCCAGCTGCCGCCGATGCGCCGGTACAGGGTGCCGGCGGCCTCGGCGTACAGGGTGTCCTCCGCGTCGGATCCCGCGCTGAGGCCCAGGACGCCGGCGAGCGCGGCCATGGACTCACGGTCGCCGTCGAGGTGCAGGATCACCGGGGTCGCCTCACCGGGCCCGACGGACGAGGCCACGATCACGCTCTGGCCGGCCCACGTGGCCGTGTCGATGGCCCCGTCCGTCGGCAGCGTCAGGGGTGTGGTGAGTGACTGGGGAACGCCTTCCGTCGACCGGGTGATGCCCGTCAGCAGGACTTCGTCCTTGCCGTCGCGCTCGGTGACGATCAGCGCGCGCGATCCGTCGCGGGCCACGAGCAGCTCCTTGACGCTCCTGTCCCCCAGCCACCCGGCCGCGAGGACGGCGGCGTTGGCCTCCGTCCCTCCCGGCGGGACGGCCAGCACCTCGCGCTGTCCCCCGGCCGAACGTGTGGTCCACAGCCAGTTGTCGGGATCGAACGACGGTTTCGTGAGGGCGCTGCCCCGCAGGACGACGCGTGCCTCGCTGCCCGGTGCCGTGACGTACAGGGCCTCCCGGTCGGCGTCGAGGAAGGAGTAGGCGCTGCCCGAGATGGACGTGGCGGGATCGCGCGGTGCGAGCGCCCGCACGGGGTCCAGCCCCTCGATCTCGGTGACGGCACCGTTGCGGACGCGGACGAGTTCGCCCTGCGCGATCGCCACCTGCTCGCCGCCGACATCGGGGGTCAGATCGGGGACGATCAGGTCCGGGTCCGGCGGTCCGAGCTGGATGGGCTGGTCGCTGGCCATCTCCACCGACGTGACATCGTTGAGGCCCACCAGATTCACCTGGAGCTGCTGGTTCATCTGCTGGAGCCTGAGGTTGGTGGCGTTCTCCAGGACCTCCGGTGAGAGTTCGACCGACGCCTTGCCGGAGGTGATCGGAACGGAATCGCGGGCGAGCGTGACGCCCTCGGGGAAGGCACTCGTGACTGACCCCTGCAGGTAGGGCGCGGGCCCGGCGAGCATCGCCCCGACGATCCGCGCCGTCACCCCGGTGCGCCGGACGAACCAGCGGGCGTCGGGCACCCAGAACCGGTAGTTGCTGCTGTAGAAGTACAGGCTGTGCGAGATCAGCAGGTCACGGGCGCTGCTCTGGGCGAGCATGATGCCGTCCGGGATCTCGTCGATCCGCCACTCGCCGTCGAACTGGACCATCCGCACGCCCAGGGTTTCCGTCGCGGGGACGACGGTGTTGGTCCGCACCCCCCGGGCGTCCACGGTCCCCGCGGTCTCGAGCTGGATCTGGTAGACGCCCTCGTTCCCGCGCTTCTCGACGCGCGGATTGGACCGGAACAGGACGATCCGCTCCTCGGGCTGCCAGGTGGCGCGCAGGTCCGGCGTCAGGAACTGGCGTGCCACGCTGTAGCCGTCGCCCGCGCCCGTCCCGGCCGTGATGAAGTCGCGAAGGATCTGCTCGGGTGTCGCGCCGGGCGCGGGCCCCTCGGGGTCGAACACCGGAGCGACGACGTCCGGGTCCCCGTCGGTCGCCTCGATGACTCCCACGGGGCCCGTGGTCGGAATCGCCGAGCACCCGGTGAGCACGAGGAGACAGGCGACGAGCAGCACGGCGAGGCGGGCGCCCCAGGTACCCGTGCGGGCGCGGGGATCGTCGCGGACGCGCTGCCCCCGCCGGACGGCCATGGCCTGATCTGCCACTATTCTCCCTCGCTCACTTCATGTGGTCGTTCGGCCCGCGGCTGCGGGTCGGCCCGGTGCGGCCCGGGTCCGCCGACGGGCGGCGGCAGGGCAAGGGGCGACGACGTCAGTTCCGTCCCCTGGGTCCGGGGCAGCGTGAGGCGGAAGCAGGCTCCCTCCCCCGGCATGCCCCAGGCCTCGAGCCAGGCGTTGTGCAGCCGGGCGTCCTCCATGGCGATCGAGAGCCCGAGCCCGCTGCCCCCGGTGGTCCGCGCCCGGGCGGGGTCGGCGCGCCAGAAACGGTCGAACACCCGCGAGGCCTGCACCGTCGTCATCCCGATGCCATGATCCCGGACCGCCACGGCGACCGCCTCGGGACTGCTCGCGATGTGGACCTCGACGGGCTTCGCCTCGCCGTGTTCGAGGGCATTGACGATCAGGTTGCGCAGGATGCGGTCGATCCGGCGCGCGTCGGCGTCCACGATGAACCGCGTCTCCACCGACACGATGCCCAGCTCGGAGCCGAGCCGGTCCGCGAGGGGCCGCGCGCCCTCGATCGCGTGCTGGACGAGCTGGACGAGGTCGACCGATTCGGCCTCGAGGACGGCGGCTCCGGCGTCGAACCGGGAGATCTCGAGCAGGTCCGCGAGCAGGTCCTGGAACCGCTCCACCTGATCGAACAGGATCTCGGCGGACCGCTTGTTGATCGGGTTGAACTCGGCGCGCGCGTCGTGCAGGACCTCCGCGGCCATCCGGACGGTGGTGAGCGGGGTCCGCAGTTCGTGGGAGACATCCGAGACGAAGCGCTGCTGCATCTGCGACAACTGGGCGAGCTGGGTGATCTGGTTCTGCAGGCTCGCGGCCATGTGGTTGAAGGAGACGCCGAGCCTGGCCACCTCGTCCTCCCCGCTCACCTCCATGCGCTCCTGCAGCTGCCCTGCAGCGAGCTTCTCGGACACGGACGCCGCATGGCTCACCGGCCGCACGACGCTCCGCGTCACGTACCAGGCGATCGCACCGACGATGAGCAGCAGGACGACCCCGGCCAGCCACAGCACCCGGTGGATGTCGTTGAGGGTGGACTGCATCGCCGACAGGTCGTAGTAGACGTACAGCGCATACGAGGCCTGGTCCGGCGGGAGCTGCACCTGCGTCCCGAACGCGATGCCGGGCGCGTTGGTTTCGCCGCTCTCCGTGACGGGGATCTTCATGGGGGCCCAGTGGATGTCCGGGCCGTCGACGATGGCGTCCTGCAGGTCCTGGGGGAGCATGCTGGCCGTCACGCCCTCCTGGCTCACCGTCGTCGGGATGAGGACGTCCCCCGAGATCGGCACCAGGATCGCGTGGCGCGGCGCGTCGGTGTCCAGGCTGACGAGGGCCTGCACGGAATCGAGGACGAGGCGGCTGGTGGTGTCGCTGTCGGTCGCGGAGGATTCCCTGAAGACCGCCTTCGTCCGGGTCAGCTCCTCGGTGGCCTCGGCGCTGAACTGGTCGAAGCGCTGGTCGTAGAGGGCACCGGCGATCTGGTTCGACAGGAATCCACCGACGGCGACGAAGGAGACCGAGGTCAGCAGCATCGTGGCGACGACGGTCCTGAACTGGAGGGAACGGCGCCAGTGCTGCGCCACCGACTGCAGCAGCGGGCGGGCACGCCCCGACACGGCGTGCCATCGCGCGGCGACGGGACCGGGCTCCACGGACCGCCCGCCCCCGGACGGGGTGTTCCCGGAGGTGTCCCCGGGAGTTTCCCCGGAGGTGTCCGCGGGGGTGTCCCCGGCGGCGGACGTCGGGGCGGACACGCCGGCGTCCCGCTTCCCCGCCGCGGCGGGGAAAAGATCGGGGAGATCGGCCCGATCGACGGGTGGGGGCGGTGCAGCCGGTGCCGGCGTCACGTGGCGGGCCACGCCGACGGTGCGGCCCGGAGTGGAGCCGCGGGGCCGGGCGTCGGAGGGAGGAGCGTGGGAGCCGGAGGAAGGGCTGTCCGCACTCCCCCGATCAGCCCTGTCCGGCCTTGTATCCGACACCACGCACCGTCAGGACGATCTCGGGTGCCTCGGGATCGCGTTCGATCTTGGAGCGAAGCCGCTGCACATGGACGTTGACGAGACGCGTGTCGGCCGCATGCCGGTACCCCCACACCTGCTCGAGGAGGAGTTCGCGCGTGAAGACCTGCCACGGCTTGCGGGCGAGCGCCACCAGCAGGTCGAATTCCAGCGGCGTCAGCGATACCCGTTTCCCCGCGCGTGCCACCTCGTGCCCGGCGACGTCGATCGTCACGTCGCCGATCCGCAGCGTCTCCGGCGCCTTGGATTCGGCGGGCCGCAGGCGCGCTCGGACGCGCGCCACCAGTTCGGCCGGCTTGAAGGGCTTGGGCACGTAGTCGTCGGCCCCCGATTCGAGACCGCGCACGACGTCGGAGGTGTCCGCCTTCGCGGTCAGCATGACGATGGGGAGGTCGGACTCCGCCCGGATCTGGCGGCACACCTCGATCCCGTCCATGCCCGGGAGCATCAGGTCCAGCAGCACCAGATCGGGGTGCGACGAGCGGAAGACGCCGAGAGCGGCCGCCCCGTCGGCGCAGAACACCGGGTCGAAGCCGTCGTTGCGCAGGACGATGCCGATCATTTCGGACAGGGCCTCGTCGTCGTCGATGACCAGTATGCGTGCCTTCATGCTCCAATACTGTCGTATCGACTCCGCAATGTCCCATCCGCCGCGGGGTACGGGAGGTCGCGTCGGAATTGATCGTGCGCGGCTGCCTCGAACGGGCGTCCGCCTCACTATGATTCAGGAGGGGGCCGCTGACGCCATGCCCCGGCGAGCATCGAGCGAGGGGACGCCATGAACGATCAGGTGGAGGGCGAGCCGGACGGCCGCAGGGCCGGCGACGGCACACCACCCGGCCGGACGCCCGATCAGCCCCAGGACCCGAACCGCGCGCCGCAGGCTCCGGCCCCGTGGCCGGCGCCGGCTCCGGCTCCGTGGCAGGCTCGGACTCCCGTGGACTCTCCATGGCAGTCCCCCGGACGGCAGCACCCTCCCGCCCCCTCCTGGGGAACGCAGCAGACCGGTCCTCCCGTCCCCGCCAACCCGTGGCAGCAAGCTACCGGCCCGGCACAACCTGCCGGCCCGGCGCGCCCGGGTGGGCTCGGTGGCCCCGGGTTCGATCGGCGCGCCGGTTACCAGGCTCCGCCGAAGCCGGGTGTCATCCCGTTGCGCCCCCTCGGTCTGGGAGAGATCCTCGACGGCGCGTTCCAGGCGTGCCGCAGGAACCCCCTGGCCACGTTCGGCATCGCCATCCTCCTGCAGGCCGTTGTCGCGCTCGTGACCGTGCTCCTGCTCGGCAACCTCATGTCCTCCCTCGAAGGCCTCGAGTCGGCGAACCCCACCCCGGACAGCCTGATCACCGCCGTCGCCGGCCTCGGGACCTTCGCGTCCATCGCCGGAGTCGTGTCCGGAGTCTCACTGCTCGTACTGCAGGGAATCCTCGTGATCCCGATCGCCCGCGCGGTCATCAACCAGAAGACCACCTTCGGCCAGGCCTGGAGGCTCGCCCGAGCGCGTATCCTCCCGTTGCTCGGCTTCGGCCTGCTCGCCTTCTCCGCGGGGCTCGTCGGACTCGCCCTCCTCGTGGGCATCTCGGCCCTCGCGATCCTCGGGCTCGAGGAGTACTCGGCCCTCGTCATCATCCCCCTCGTGCTCGTCGCGCTCGTGGTCATGGTGTGGGTGAGCACCAAGCTCGTCGTCGCCCCCGCCGCACTCATGCTCGAAGGCGTGGGACCCTTGACCGCCATCACGCGCTCCTGGCAGCTGACCCGGGGCAACTGGTGGCGGACCTTCGGCATCGTGCTCCTGACGAGCATCATCGTCTCGATCATCACCTCCGTCATCTCGGCGCCGCTCTCCTTCGCGGTGACACTCCTCTTCGGCTTCAGCACCAGCGCGTCCGCCGCACCCGATGCGCTGGATTCGCTCCCGGTGCTCGCCGCGTCCCAGGCCATCACGGCCCTCTTCACCGCTGTGGGCTACGCCTTCCAGGCGGGGGTGACCGCCCTGCTGTACGTCGACCTCCGCATCCGCAGGGAAGGCTTCGACGTCGCACTCATGCGCGAGCACGAGCAGGCCGGTACCGGCCGGACGGACGTCCTTCCCGGCGGCACCACCTCGTTCGGCCACCAGCCGGGCGGACCGGCCTGATGCCGGACGGCCCCGGCCGCCGCTCCGAGGGATGCCCATGAGCGGCGGCGTCCGCTTCCTCCTCGCCCCCGACGCGGAGGAGGCACGGCGCCTGCTCGAGGAGGAACTGGCGGGACGCGCGTACGTCGAGGCGCAGCCGGGCCTCCTCGAGCGCATCCTCACGGAGGTCCTCCGCAGCCTCGGCCGCCTCCTCGACGGGGTGGGCGGGCTGGCGCCGGGGCCCGGCACCCTCGTGCTGGCCCTCGGTGCGGCGCTGCTCATCATCGTGGCCGTGGTGCTCATCAGGCCACGGCTCAACGCGCGCGGAAGGAACCGGGAGTCGGCCGTGTTCGACGACGCCCTGACGCACTCCGCCGATCACCATCGCAGCCGGGCCGCCGCTCTCGCCGCCGGCGGGGACTGGAACGGGGCCGTCGCCGAGACGCTGCGGGCCGTCATCCGGTCGGCGGAGGAACGCCTCGTGGTCGCCGACCAGCCCGGCCGGACGGCCACGGAAGCCGCCGCCCAACTCGGCGCCGTGTTCCCGACGCTGTCCCTCGACGTCGCCTGGCTCGCCGAGGTCTTCAACGAGACGCACTACGGCAACGGCACCGCATCCGGGGGCGACTACCGGCGCGCGGCCGGGATCGACGCGCGCCTCGTCGCGGAACGCCCCGTCACCCCCGCGGACACGGCGACGCCGGTGGCGCCCCGGTGACGCGCGGGCCGCGGACTCCCGCCCCGGACCGCGCCGACGGCAGCCCGTACGGTGCGGGCGTGCCCGATCCCCGGGGACCCGTCCCGACCGGACTCGCGGCGGGCGGCGAGGTCATGGGCGACGGCGGGAGCGCGCTGACGACCGCCCGCACCGGGCTGAGGCGCGCCCGTCCCCTGATCCTGGGGGCGCTCGTCCTGGCCCTGATCCTCCTGGTCAACCTCGTCGCCGGCCAGGACGAGGACACCGGTCCGCTGTCCCCGGCCAGTGCAGCGCCCGGCGGTGCACGCGCGGTCGCGGAGGTCCTCGCCGCGGAGGGGATCGACGTCGTTCGTGCCGACTCCTACGACGAGGCGGTCTCCGCCCTCGAGGAGGGGCCCGCGACACTGTTCCTCAACGACGCGCAGCAGTACCTCAGCGCCGGCCAGGTGGGAGACCTGACGGTCCTCGCGGACCGCGCCGTCCTCGCCGCGCCGGGAGAGCGCCAGCTGGCCGCCCTCGACGGTGACGTCGCGCAGGTCGGCGCCGTGCCCCTCGACCTGTCCGGTGACGCCCCGGCCGTGCCCGCCGAGTGCCCGGACACGGACGCCACCGCGGCAGGCTCGCTCACCGCGACGGGGGTCGCCTACTCCGGCGCCGTCGAGTGCTTCCCGGTCGAGATCGAGGACGCGACGGGGAACGCCACGGGCGGCCTGTACACCACGAACGACGACGGATCGGTCGCCGTCCTCGGTGCCCCCGCGATCCTGTCCAACGATGCCGTTCCGGACGAGGGCAACGCGGCCCTCGCACTCCGGGCTCTCGGGTCCTCGCCCACGCTGGTCTGGTACGAACCGACCGGCGCGGACGTGGTCTCCACCGGGGAGGGCATCGACCCGAGGACGCTCCTCCCGCCCTGGGTGGATCCCCTGCTCGTCTGGCTCCTCGCCTGCGCTGTCCTCGCCATGCTGTGGCGGGGACGGCGGATGGGTCCGCTGGCCACCGAGCCGCTGCCCGTCGTCGTCCGCGCCGCAGAGACCGCGGAGGGCCGCGCCCGCCTCTACCAGGACTCCCGGGCCGTGGGCCACGCGGCAGCCATCCTGCGCGCAGCGAGCCTCACGCGCATGGCCCGGCGGCTCCGCGTGGACCGGACGGCGTCCGCCGCGGACGTCATCGACGCAGCCGCCCGCCACAGCGGCCGGTCGCGGACGGAACTCGAGCAGCGCCTGCTGTTCGTCCCCACCACCAACCACCAGCTTGTGCTCTGGGCACAGGAAGTCCTCGACCTCGAGAAGGAGATCACGCCGTCATGAACCAGACCCGACGCTGGCAGGATGAGCCGGCCGGACCCGCAGAACCGGACGCAGCATCCGGAGGCGCACACCCGGCGACCCGCGTCGAGGACCGGGGCGCGCCGGCGGACGACCAGGACGACCGGGCCGCCGTCGACGGTGCCTCGGCGCGGGCGGCCCTCCTGCGGGTGCGCGCCGAGGTGGGCAAGTCGATCGTGGGCCAGGATGCGGCCGTCACGGGCCTCCTCATCGGGCTGCTCGCCGACGGGCACGTGCTGCTGGAGGGCGTGCCCGGCGTCGCCAAGACCCTGCTCGTCCGCACGCTCGCCACCGCCCTGGACCTCGACACGAAGCGCGTCCAGTTCACCCCGGACCTCATGCCGGGTGACATCACGGGCTCGCTCATCTACGAGTCGAAGACCTCGGAGTTCACCTTCCGCGAGGGCCCCGTGTTCACGAACATCCTGCTCGCCGACGAGATCAACCGCACCCCGCCCAAGACCCAGGCGTCGCTGCTCGAGGCGATGGAGGAGCGGCAGGTCTCCGTCGACGGCGTGTCGCGGCGCCTGCCGACGCCGTTCGTCGTCGCCGCCACGCAGAACCCCGTGGAGTACGAGGGCACCTATCCCCTGCCCGAGGCCCAGCTCGACCGCTTCCTGCTGAAGCTCACCCTCCCGCTGCCCGGGCGCGAGGACGAGATCGAGGTGATCCGTCGGCACAGCGTCGGATTCGACCCCCGCAACCTCGGCGCGGCCGGTGTACGGGCCGTCGCGGGCGCGGCAGACATCGACCGGGCCCGGGCGGCGGTGTCCCGCGTCGCGATCGCGCCCGAGGTCCTCGCCTACATCGTGGACCTGGTCCGCGCCACACGCTCCTCCCCCTCCTTCCAGCTCGGCGTCTCGCCGCGCGGCGCCACCGCGCTGCTGAACACCTCGCGCGCCTGGGCCTGGCTCTCGGGCCGCTCCTTCGTGACGCCCGACGACGTCAAGGCCCTCACCCTGCCGGCCCTCCGGCACCGGGTCGCCCTGCGGCCGGAGGCGCAGATGGACGGTGTCGGCGTGGACGACGTGCTCGGCAGCATCCTCGGCTCCGTCCCCGTCCCGCGGTAGGCCCACCACCCCGCCCGCCCCGGGTGCGCCGCAGCCCCCGGGGTCCGAGAGGAGCTCTCCCATGGTCATCACCGGCCGCCTGGTCCTGCTGGCACTGCTCGGCGTCGTGCCCGTTCTCGTGTACCCGGGCGCGACGGCGATCCTGCTGTGGGCCCTGCTCCTGGCCGCGGTTCTGGGTGTCGACCTCGCGCTGGCCGCGTCTCCCCGACGCGTCGGGATCCGCCGGACCCTCCCGGACAGTGTGCGGCTCGGCGAGTCGGGCACCAGCATCGTGGTCCTGCGCAACGACACCCCGCGCACCCTGCGCGCGACGGTGCGCGAGGCGTGGCAGCCCTCCGCGGGAGCCGCGGACCCGGAGCAGTCCGTCGTCGTGCCCTCCGGCGAGGCGCGGCGCCTGACGCTCCTCCTCCGGCCCACGCGCCGCGGGGTCCTCCGCGTGGAGACGGTCACGGTGCGGAGCGCCGGCCCCCTCGGGCTGGCGGCGCGGCAGGTCACCGTGCCGGCGCCGGGCGACCTGCGGGTGCTGCCACCCTTCAACTCCAAACGGCACCTCCCGTCGAAGCTGCGCCGCCTGCGCGAACTCGACGGCCAGGCCGCCGTCCAGATCCGGGGTGCAGGCACCGAGTTCGACTCCCTGCGGGACTACGTCCGGGGCGACGACGTCCGCTCGATCGACTGGCGCGCCACCGCGCGCCGCCGCGACACCGTCGTGAGGACGTGGCGCCCGGAACGGGACCGGCGTGTAGTCGTCGTGCTGGACACCTCCCGCACCTCCGCGGCGAGGGTCCTCGACGAGCCCCGGCTGGACACCGGGATCGAAGCCGCGCTGCTGCTGTCGGTGCTGGCCGAGCGCGGCGGCGACAAGGTGCACTTCCTCGCCTACGACCGCAGGCTCCGCGCCCGGGTCGATTCGACCGCCAAGGGGAACCTGCTGGCCTCGCTCGTGACGGCGATGGCCCCGCTCGACGCGGAACTGATCGAGGCCGACTGGACCCGCCTCCCGGCCCAGGTGCGCGCCGTGTCCCCCCACCGATCCCTCGTGGTCCTGCTCACCTCGCTCGATGCCGGGGCCGTGGAGGAGGGCCTCCTGCCCGCCCTGCCCGGCCTGACCGAACGCCACGTGGTCGTGGTCGCGTCGGTACGCGACCCGCGGCTCGACGAGATGGGCGCGGACCGCTCGACGGCGACGGCGACGTTCCGGGCGGCCGCCGCGGAACGCTCACTCCTGGACCGCGGCGCCGTGGCGCAGCAGATCCGGCTGCTCGGGGCGGAGGTCGTGGACGCGGCACCCGCGGACCTGCCGCCACTCCTCGCCGACACCTACATCAGGCTCAAGGCCACCGGGCGCCTCTGACGTACGACGGCGTCCCGCCCGGACCGGTCCGCCGGGGCGCTCAGGGCTTCCGGGCGATGATCGTGTAGGTGCAGGGCACGAGATCCTGCTCTGCCTCGGGCCAGGCGAAGCCGTCCGGGACCTCGACCATGCGGGGCGAGAACCTCCACGGGAGGGTCTTCCCCTCCTCGAGGCGGAGGAGCTGCAGGCCCGCACCGAGGAGCGCGGTGACGATGGCGGAGAGCGGATGCGGCCACTCGTACGTCCGGGCGTGCGCAACCGTGCCGTCGCCCGCGTATGTGGAGTCCTCGTCCCACACCTGCGCCTGACCGGTGCTGAAGTACGGGTACCTGAGCTGCAGGCCGTCGGCCGTCTCGTCCAGGGCGTAGAGCACGGGATGACCGTCCCGGATGTAGAACGTCCCCCCGGCCCGGAGGAGCCCGGCGACCTGCCGGGCCCAACGGTCCAGGTCGGGCAGCCACGTGATCGTCCCGATGCTCGTGTACACGAGGTCGAAGTCCCCGCTCACGGCCGCCCGGGCGTCGAGGACGTCGGTCTCCACCCACGTCGCGTCGAGGCCGAGGCGCCGGGCGAGCCCGGCCGCCGACCGCAGGGCCGCCGGGGAGAAGTCCACGCCGGTGACGCGGGCGCCGGCGCGCGCGAGGGACACGGTGTCGGTGCCGATATGGCACTGGAGGTGGCAGACGTCCAGTCCGGCCACCGAGCCGTCCGGGAGGAAGGGCGCCAGGACGCCGAGGTCCGTCCGGACCACGCTGCTCAGGTGCTCCGGATCGTCGAGGTCCCGGATCGCGTACGCCGTCTCGTGCAGCGGCACCCGGTCCTCCCAGTTAACCCGGTTCGCCGCGCGCGCAGCGTCCCAGCCGATCGCACTCCGTCTGTCACCCATGGACCGAGCATACGAGGTGGGGGCCGCACCGCCGCCGTGGTTGACTGGGGTCCGGACGACGGAAGCGGGCTGACATGACCTCGATCTACCAGCAGGCGATGGGCAGCGAGTTCGGCCGCCTCCAGCCGGAGCTGCGCGACTACTTCGGCCTGCACGCGGAGAGCGGGCTCTCGGGCCACGGCCGCGGGATGTTCGACGTCGCCGGGTGTCCCGCCTGGTTCGCCCGCCCGGCCTTCCGCCTCACCGCCCTCGAGAATGCGTTCTTCCCCGAGTACGACAGCAACGTCCCGTTCACCATCCGCAACTACCCGCACGTCGACCCGTTCGGGCGGCCGGCCCTCACGGCGCGCCGGGAACTGGACTTCGGGACCGCCCTGCGCGTCTTCGAGGACACCACGTCCCTGCGCGACGGCGTGCTGACCGACTACGTGGGCCGCCACCGGCGCATGGCCACCCTCCTGACCTGCACCGCCACCGACGACGGCCGCATCCGCATGGTGTCCTCGCAGACGCGTCTTTTCGCCGGCCTCCGGCTGCCGCTGCCCGACGCCCTCGGCGCGCTCGCCTATGTGGAGCAGTGGTGGGACGACGACGCCGGCCGGTTCAGGATCAGCACGCGGGTCGTCCACCGCCAGCTGGGGACCCTGCTGGTCTATGCGGGGAGCTTCGACTACGTCCTCGAGGACTTCGATGGTGTGCTGCCGCCCGAGGTCCGGCCACGGCGCTGGGAAGAGCGCGTCTGACCCGTGCCCGCGCAGGGTCACCCCTCGGCGCGGATCTGGTCCAGGGCGTCGGCGGTCTGCGTGAGCCTGGTCAGGGCCTGCGTGGCCCCGGCCGGGGTGATCGTGTCGAGGCCGGGCAGGGCGGTGACCGTCAACGAGGAGAGTGCGCTCGCGGGGAGTCCGACCCGCCGCCAGGCGGCGAGCACCGATTCCGCGAGGACCCGGACCTGGGGTGTTCCGGACCGGGCGTCGAGGATTCCCAGCCAGAGCTGTCGCCCTGACTCGATCTCACCGGCGAGGTCCTCCCAGCGGCGATCGGAGAGATTGCGCAGGTCCAGGGACAGGGCGTGCGCCGCACTGGACCGCGCGGCGTCGACCGCCACGTCGCCGTGCCCGGGCGCCAGGACCGTGCGCGCCGCGCCGGCAGCGACGACGGACGCCGTGACGAGGTCCCATGCCTCGGTCGCCTCCCGGCGGTCCAGTGCGCGGAGGGTCCGGTAGCCGCTCGCGGTGGGCACACGGCCCGTGAGGACGTCGTCGGCGTCGGGCTCATCGAGCTGCAGCAGCACCTCGGCTCCCCGCGCGACCGCCGACACCCGACGGACGAGGTCCGCGGCGCCCACGGCGAGCGACTCGTAGAGCTCGCGCCGCGCGCCGTGGTCGATGAGGACGCGCTCGCCGGCGTGCAGGTGGACGCCGGCCGCCAGCGACAGCGGTCCGTGGAGGTGCAGCTTGATGCGCGGCGCGGGGCTCTCCTCGGCGCCGGCGATGTCGCCCAGGGCGTTGAGGTCGGAGGACAGGGCCGATTCGGCACGCCGCTGGTCCTTGCCTGGCCGCTGGACGAGGCGCCAGCCGTGCGGCTGGAGGTCGAAGGGCAACTCGACGAGCACCCCCAGCGTCCGCCCGATACCATCGCTCCCCGGCCCCCGCGCCGGCAGGGAGGGCAGGAAGGGAAGATTGGCTCCCCCGAACTCGCCGCGCACGGCACGGTTCGCCTCGTGCGGATCCGTCCCCGGCCAGGTCCCCGGCGCCGTTGCCCCGACCGCGGAGTCCCGCGTCGCGTCAGGCACGGGGGCCCTGTGCCCCGGGCCCGGCGGGCGCTTCCGGCGCCTGACCGGCAGGCGCCCCGGGTGTCGGATCGGCAGGATCGGCGGCCGGCCTGCGGTTCTCGGAGATCGCCTGGTGGTGGCGGATCACCTCCGAGATGATGAAGTTCAGGAACTTCTCGGCGAACGCCGGATCGAGCTGCGCCTCCTCGGCGAGCATGCGGAGGCGGGCGATCTGGGCCGCCTCACGCTGCGGATCGCCGGCGGGGAGGTCGTGCTCGGCCTTCAGGTGTCCCACCCGCTGCGTCGCCTTGAAACGTTCGGCCAGGAGGTACACGAGGGTGGCGTCGATGTTGTCGATCGAGCTCCTCACCGAGAGCAGCTCGGCCATCACCTCGGGGGCGACGCCTCCGGCGAGGGAACTGGCTGCCGGGTCGAAGCCGCTGCATGGATGCGTCATGACTCCAGTCAAGCAGAACCCCGCGGGGCTCCGTGAACTGCGACTAGACCTGCGCCGCTGCGGGGCGGAGTGCGGAGCGTGCCGAGTCGATGGTCGCCTGGCCGAGCACCCGCGTGCCCTGGTACAGCACCACCGTCTGCCCGGGCGCCACGCCGCGCATCGCCTCGACCAGCCGCACGAGGAGCTGCTGGGCGCCGCCGTCCGCCTCGACCCTCGCGCGGGCCGCCACGGGATCGCCGTGCGCCCGGACCTGGGCCGTGCACTCGAACTCGTCGCCGGTCAGCACGTCGTCGATGGGCACGCCGGCCCAGGACACCTTGATGCCCCGGATCTCGTCGATGGCGAGCAGGTGCTCGGGCCCGACGACGACCTCGTTCTGCTTGGGCCGGATCTCGAGCACGAAGCGGGGCTTGCCGTCGGCGGCCGGGGTACCGAGCTTGAGGCCGCGCCGCTGACCGACCGTGAACGCGTTCGCGCCCGGGTGGCTGCCGATCTTCCCGCCGTCGACGTCGAGGATGTCCCCCTCGGTCATGTCGATGCGCTCCTCGAGCCAGCCGCGGGTGTCACCGTCGGGGATGAAGCAGATGTCATGGCTGTCGGGCTTGTTCGCGACGGACAGGCCGCGGCGTTCGGCCTCGGCACGGACCTCGGCCTTCGAGGGCGTCTCGGCCAGCGGGAACATCGAGTGCCGGAGCTGCTCGTGCGTGAGCACGCCGAGCACGTAGGACTGGTCCTTGGCCCAGTCGGCGGCCCGGTGCAGCTCGGGGTTGCCGTCGGCGTCCTCGACGACCTTCGCGTAGTGGCCGGTGCAGACGGCGTCGAACCCGAGCGCGAGCGCCTTCTCGAGCAGCGCCGCGAACTTGATCCGCTCGTTGCAGCGCATGCAGGGGTTCGGGGTGCGGCCGGCGGCGTACTCCGCGATGAAGTCGTCGACGACGTCCTCCTTGAACCGCTCCGAGAAGTCCCAGACGTAGTACGGGATGCCGAGGATGTCGCAGGCACGCCAGGCGTCCCGCGAGTCCTCGATGGTGCAGCAGCCGCGGCTGCCCGTCCTGAGCGTCCCGGGCATGCGGGAGAGTGCGAGGTGGACGCCGACGACGTCGTGCCCCGCCTCCACGGCCCGCGCCGCCGCTACCGCGGAGTCGACGCCGCCGCTCATCGCTGCCAATACCCTCATGAGAATCCTGTTCCTGCCGTCTGGATGGTCGATGCGTGCCCGGCCATGCCGGCCCTGCGGGCGCGGGCGTACGCCTCGCCGATGGCACCCACCACCGCGTCAACGTCACCGGGGGTGGATGTATGCCCCAGGCTGAAGCGCTGGGCGCCCCGGGCCTCGTCCTCCGTCAGGCCCATGGCGAGCAGCACGTGCGACGGCCTGGGGACACCCGCGGTGCAGGCGGACCCCGTGGAGGACTCGATGCCCGCGAGATCGAGGAGGAACAGGAGGGAGTCGCCCTCGCACCCGGGGAAGGTGAAGTGCGCGTTGCCCGGGAGCCGCGTGCCCTCGGGGGCGGGGTGCGGAACGCCGCGCACCACCGCCGCCGGGACCTGGTGGAGGACGCCCTCGATGAGGCGGTCGCGCAGTGCGGCCAGGCGCGGCGCCTCGTCGCCGAGGTGGGTGACGACGTCGTCCGCCGCGGCGGCGAACGCGGCGATGCCCGCGCCGTCGAGCGTGCCCGAGCGGATGTCCCGCTCCTGGCCGCCACCGTGCTGCACGGGCGTGAGCGTCACCGCGCGCCCCACGAACAGCGCGCCGACCCCCACCGGACCGCCGATCTTGTGGGCGCTCACCGCCATGGTCGCGAGTCCCGAGTCGGCGAAGGACAGCGGGAGGGAGCCGAAGGCCTGCACGGCGTCGCTGTGGACGGGGACCCCGTACCGGGCGGCCTCCGCGGTGATCGCCGGGACGGGCTGCACGGTCCCGACCTCGTTGTTGGCCCACATGACCGTCACCAGCGCGGTGCGCTCCGGTGCCTCGGCGAGCGCCGTCCGCAGCGCGGGGAGGGACACGAGTCCGGTGGCATCGACGGGCAGCCACACCACGTCGGCGCCCTCGTGCCGTTCGAGCCATTCGACGGTGTCCTGCACGGCGTGGTGTTCCACGGCACTGCAGAGGATCCGCGTGCGGGACGAGTCCTCCGCGCGACGCGCCCAGAAGAGTCCCTTGATGGCGAGATTGTCCGCCTCGGTCCCGCCGGAGGTGAAGACGACCTCCGAGGCGTGGGCACCGGCGGCCGCCGCGATCGTCTCCCGGGCCTCCTCGACCGACCGCCGGGCACGCCGACCGGAACCGTGGAGGGAGGATGGGTTACCGCTCCGGGTGAGTTCGCGGGTGAGGGCGGCGAGCGCCGGCGCCGAGATCGGCGTGGTCGCCGCGTGATCGACATACACGGGCATGATCCGATTCTACCGGCGCCGCGCCGGGACGCCGACTCCGGTGGTGCCCGTCACGTCCCGCCGCACGGGCGGGGCCCCCAGCCGGCAGTGGTAGAAAGACAGGGTGGACAGTCAAGCAGCGGCTCCTTCCCCCTCCGGTCCCTACCTCCCTGATCTCCGGCACGCGGTGCATACCTTCGGTGCACGCACCCTGGACTTCGACCGCCAGGTGGCGCTCATGGCCGTGATCAACCGGACGCCGGACTCGTTCTACGACGACGGCGCGACGTTCGCGCTCCAGGCCGCTGTGGACGCATCCCTGCGGGCGGTCGCCGACGGCGCGGACTGGGTGGACATCGGCGGAGCGCCCTTCTCACCGGGGGACGCCATCCCGGCGTCGGAGGAGATCGACCGCATCGTCCCCGTGATCAGCGCCGTGCGCGCGGCATCCGACGTCATCATCTCCGCGGACACGTTCCTGCCGGAGGTCGCCCACGCGGCGCTCGCCGCCGGGGCCACCGTGGTCAACGACACCACGGGGCTGCGCGACCCCGACATGGCGGCGGTGGTCGCCGACGCCGGCGCCCACCTGGTCATCACCCACAGCCTCGCCGCGCCGCGGACCGTGTACCCGCGGCCCACCTACGACGACGTGGTCGGCGAGGTCGCCGACTTCCTCCTCCGGAAGGTCGACGACGCCGTGCGGCTGGGCATCCCGGAGGACCGCATCCTCCTCGACCCCGGGCACGACCTCAACAAGAACACGCTGCACTCGCTCGAGATCACGCGCCGGTTCCCCGAGATCGCCGGGCTCGGCTTCCCCACCCTCGCCGCGGTGTCCAACAAGGACTTCATAGGCGAGACGCTGGACCGTCCGAAGGGCGAACGCGTGGAGGGCTCGCTCGCCGCGGCGGTGATCTGCGTCCTCGGCGGCGCCCGCGTGGTCCGCATGCACAACGTGGCCGCGTCGCGGGCCGCGCTCGACCTCACCGGGGCCGTCCTCGGGTGGCGGCAGCCCGCCTATCTCCGACACAACATGGGCGAGTCCAACGCGCCGGTGATCCGATGATCACCTCGCTCATCCCGCCCACGGGTGCAGCGGTCGACGACGACGCGCTGCACCGCATCTACGCATACCCCGCCGCCGACCGGCCCTACGTCCGGTTCAACTTCGTGGCAGCCGCGGACGGCGCCGCCACGAGCGGCGGGTATTCCGCGGGCCTGGGGAACGACGGCGACAAGCGGATCTTCGCGGTCCTGCGGCGCCTCGCCGACGTGGTGCTCGTGGGAGCCGGCACGATCCGCGCGGAAGGGTACGGCGGCGACCTGGTCGACGGCGCCGCCCGTTCGTGGCGCACCGCCCACGGCCTCGCCGCGCACCCCGCCGTCGCGGTGATCTCCGGCAGCCTCGGCCTCGACCCGGCCACCGACTTCTTCCGGAAGGCGCCCGTCCGCCCGCTCGTCCTCACGAGCGCCGCGGCGCCGGCGGACCGACGCGCCGCCCTCGGGCGGGTCGCGGACGTCGTCGACTGCGGCGTCGACACGGTGGAGGCGCACGCCGTGCTCGCCGAGCTCGGCCGGCGCGGACTGCCGAGGGTCCTCTGCGAGGGCGGACCGGCCGTGCTGGGCGACTTCACCCGGTCCGGGGCCGTGGACGAGCTGTGCCTGTCGATCAGTCCGCTGCTGGTCGGCGGTGACGGACCGAGGATCGCGGCGGGGAACGGCCCGGACGACGCCCTGGGTCTGGAGCTCTGCTCCCTGCTGACGGAGGACTCCGCCCTGTACACGCTGTACCGACGCGCGGGCTGAGCCGCGACCGCGACGGGACCGCCGGAGCGGGTCGGCGAACTTCTCCGGCCGCCGCGGCGTTGTATCAGGGCCTGCACCCGCGGGCGGTCCCGCAGGGGCCGCCGGGCGAATGGCCGTCCGGACGACCGCTTTTGTCCGGGCCCGTCCGTGCCCCTAGTGTCAGGTGCAAGCGCAGGACGGCCGCCCGGGTCGCGGCTCCGGGAGTGGCTCCTGGTCCCCGGGACGCCGGACACCAGAAAGGGCCCATCGATGGCAGAGGCAGCACGGCAGTCGTACTACGACATCCTCGGGGTGCCCCCCGACGCCGACGCCAGGGACATCAAGGGCGCCTACCGCCGTGCGGCCCGCCTGGCGCATCCGGACCTCGGCGGCAGTGCGGAACGGTTCCACGACATCGCCGTCGCGTACGAGACGCTGAGCGACCCGCGGCGCCGTGAGCGCTACGACGCCGACACCGGCCGTGGGCGGGCCTCGGCGACGGGGGCCACCGGTGGGCCCGGCACGGGCCGGACCCCGACCACCGCGACGGCCGGACGTGACGGGACACCGTCGCCCCGCAGCGCGACCCGCACCAGCGTCGAGGACGACGAGGCCGCCCGGTCGGCGCCGGACTACCTGCCGCCGTTCACGCCTTCGTCCCCGCCCGCCGTCCCCCTGATCCTCGCCGGCCGGCAGCTCCACGGCTCCCCGCGGCAACCGGGCATGTTCGCGCGGCTCTCGTCCGGAGTCCGCGCGAGGATCGACGGCGAGCTCCGCACCGCCGCGCTGCTCGAGCGGTCGCTCCTGGCGACCTACCCGGCGGCGCGACTGGTCAACGGTGTCCGGTTCGACGACCGGGACGGGACGACGGCGGGCCACGTACTGCTGGCCGGCTACCGGATCGCGGTGATCGACTCCTTCACCGCCTCCCCCGGCAACTTCTCCTGGGACGGGCAGTCCCTCCTCCATCAGGGGCGGCCGGTGGAGTTCCAGGTGCCGCGGACGGTGCGCGCGGTGCAGGACCTCTTCCCGGAGTGCAACGTGGCCGGCTGGGTGGTGATCCACGGGGCGCCGGACAACCCCTTCTCGCCGGTGATCGACGTCCCGCCGGGCTTCGACCGTGCGTCGACGACCCGCGTCCAGGTCGTGAATGCCGGCACGGCCGTCCGCACCATCCGTTCCTTCCTGTCCTCGGGGCCCACCCCGAACGTGTTGCAGCTCCCCGTGCTCGCGCGCCTGCTGGCAGCGGCCGGAAGCTAGGATGAGAGCGTGTTCCGCATCCTCTTCCACACACCAGAGATCCCCGGCAACACCGGGGCCGCCATCCGACTCGCGGCCGTGGCCGGCGCCGAGCTGCACCTCGTCGAACCGCTCGGGTTCAGCCTCGAGGATTCGAAGCTGAAGCGGGCGGGACTGGACTACCACGACCTCACCGTGCTGCACGTGCACCGGAGCCTCGAGGACGCGTGGGCCGCCCTGCAGCCGGACCGGGTGTTCGCCTTCACCTCCGAGGGCGATGTGTCCTACACGGACATCGCCTACCGGCCCGGCGACGTGCTGCTGTTCGGGCGGGAATCGGACGGACTGCCGCCCGCCGTGAAGCAGGACCCCCGCGTCACGTCCCGGGTCCGGGTGCCCATGCTGCCTGCACGCCGATCGCTCAACCTCGCCAACACCGCATCCATCGTGCTCTACGAAGCCTGGCGTCAACAGGGCTTCGCCGGAGCCCAACGATGATCCACGCCTAGGAGCCCCCATGTCCGCTCGTCATGCCGCAACACTGCCCGACGGCGGGGCCGAGGACTACGACCGCCTCGCTCCGGCCGTGTGGAACCCCGTGGGCAACGCGGTCGTCGCGGCCGCCGACCTCCTCGTCGGGGAACGGGTGCTCGACGTGTTCGCGGGAACCGGCACAGGGACCATTCCGGCCGCGCAGCTCACCGGACCGGACGGGCGGGTCGACGCCGTCGACCGTTCCCCGGCCATGCTGGACCTCGCCGAGGCGAAGGCGGAGGCCCTGGGCCTGGACGGTGTCTTCTTCCAGCGCGTGTATCCGGCCCGGTGGACACCCCAGGCGCCCTACGACGCCGTCGTGAGCTGCTACGGCGTCCTCCTCCTCGATCATCTGGACGCCGATATGGACCAGATCGTCCGCCTTCTGCGGCCCGGAGGGAGGGTGGCCCTGAGCACCTGGGACGACGGCGCGCTGGAACCGTTCGGGGACCTCCTCCTCGGGGTCCTGCGCGAGGAGAGCCGTGTGTCCACGGAACGGGCCCCCACCGACCCGGACGCCACGCGTCAGGAAGGCGCCGACGGTGCGGGCACGGCCTTCGTCGAGAACTGCCGGAAACTCGCCTCCGCCGACCGCCTGGCGGACTGGCTGCACGCACGGGGGCTGACGAACGTGCGGGTCGAGCGTTTCGCCCTGACGGTCCCGCTCGACCCCGACAGCGCGTGGTCGCTGGCGCTCGGCAGCGGATACCGCGGTCTGCTGCCCGAGGAGCCCGAGGCACTTGAGCGCGTGCGGTCGGCCTTCGCGGAAAGGATCGGGCACGGTTTCGTCCTCAACGCCGACTCCCTGATCGCGGTCGCCGAGTACCGGCCTGCGGAATAGGCGCGGCGCCCGGGGCCATCCGCCGACCCGCCAGCATCGAATACCACGTGACAGCGGAGAATTCGACATCGGCGGGGGCGCAGTATGGTGCTTGATCTACAGGGGCGTATCCGGGCACCGCGCCGCGCGGGGATCGGCTCCGTTCGGCACGGCGCCGGCAGCGCTTTATGCTGGAGCCCTATGGAAACGCCACGAGTAAGCCGGGTCGGCCCAGTAGCTCCCGCATCCGACGAGGTCGCCGCTGATCCTGGCGCCGGTCCTACCCTGACCGATCTGCTCCTCAGGATCGCCCGGCAAGATCGCACCGCCTTCTCGCTGTTCTACGAACAGACCTCGAAACGCGTCTACGGGCTGGCACGCCGGGTGCTCATCGATCCGGATCTCAGCGAGGACGCCACCCAGGAGGTCTACCTCCAGGTGTGGAACACCGCGGACCGGTTCGATCCGGGCCTCGGCAGTCCGATGGCCTGGCTCATGACCCTGGCCCACCGCCGCGCCGTGGACAAGGTCCGCTCGGAACAGAGCGCCACGGACCGCGAGGCGCGCTACGGAGCCGCCACCCAGACGGTGGACCACGACGACGTCGTCGACACCGTGACCCAGCGCCTCGAAGCGGAGAGCGTCGTACGGTGCCTGGACACGCTGACGGCAACGCAGCAGGAATCAGTGAAGCTCGCCTACTACGGCGGACTCACCTACCGCGAGGTGGCCGAGAGACTCGGTGTCGCAGTGCCGACCATCAAATCGAGGATCCGCGACGGATTACTCCGACTGAAGACATGCTTGGGGGTGACCTGAGATGCAGGACAAGGATATGAACCGACAATTCGCCGACGACCTCGGCACGGACCTCGCCCGGGGCCACGTCCTCGAGTGGGCCGAACTCTACGCGCTCGACGCCGTCAGCGCGGACGAACGCCGCATCATCGACGCGTTCCTCGCGGATGCCGATCCGGCGGTCCATGCAACGTTCCTCGAGCGCGTCCGCACGTGCCGGGAAACGGTGACGACAGCGTACGCGAGCACGGAACTGGACCCGCCGGCCGATCTCTTCGAACGCATCCTCGCCAAACTGCCCGCGGCCTCCGTCGAGACGGGCCCTGCGCACTCCGGCCCGGCAGGGTCGTCCGCAACCGGTCTGCCCGCCGTATCCGGTACCGGGCACGACGCCGGGGACGAGCTGGCCCGACGCCGGACGGCCAGGGCGTCGATGTCCTCGCGCGCCGCACGCTGGGTGGTGGCGGCCGCTGCTGCCACCGTGCTCGCCGTCGGTGGCGTCACCATCGCCCAGAACCTGCAGCAGTCCACGCTGCAGGAGCAGGTCCTCCAGGCCTCGGACGTCCGGACGGCCGAGCTCGCCCTCGCGCCCGGCGGGACGGCGGCACTCGCAGTCTCCGGCGAGGAGGACGCGGCCGTGGTCACGCTCAGCGGAGTCCCCGCACCGGATCCCGGGTACGTCTACCAGATGTGGCGGATCCCTGAGGACGGTACCGAGCCGGTGTCGGTCGGCACGATGACCGGAGAGGATGTCGCCGGGACGAAGGTCACGGAACTCGAAGACATCAGCGGATTCAGTGCGATCGCGATCACCGTCGAGCCCGACGGCGGGTCGGCGACGCCGACACTACCCATCGTGGCCCAGATCCCGCTCGGGGCCTG
This sequence comes from Arthrobacter sp. TMS2-4, assembly GCF_054511075.1. Lineage (NCBI taxonomy): Bacteria > Bacillati > Actinomycetota > Actinomycetes > Micrococcales > Micrococcaceae > Arthrobacter > Arthrobacter sp. TMS2-4. The sequence continues at coordinate 336,556 of NZ_JBTNDI010000001.1, read as the reverse complement.
AGCACCTCCTGAACGCAGTCCGACCCCGGTGATGGATTCGCCGGGGTCGTAGTGCGTGCGGACGAGGACGGCTAGAAGCCCGCGATCGTCTCGTCGGTGTTGATGCCCACCACGTGGAAGGACTCGGCGCTGCTGCCTTCGGGCAGCCCGCCGCGACGCGCGTTGTCCCGGAGGATGTCCCGGACCCGGGACCGCATGCGCTCGACGTCGGGATGCTGGCTCCGGTGGGCGCTGATCGCGGCGATCTTGGTGTCCTCGGAGCCCGTGACGTCGACGAACCGGTTCTCCAAGTGCGCCGGCCCGCCGTAGAACCACAGCCAGGGCACACGGAAGCTCCTCAGTCCCGCGGCCTCGAGTTCCGGGTAGGCAAAGGGATTCTCGACCGCCGGGTAGATGGCACGTGTGACAGCCTCCCCGCAGGCGAGGTGGTCCGGGTGGCTCTTCTGGATCCGGTCCCAGCTGCGCTCGGGATGCATGGACAGGACGATGTCCGGGCGGACCTCCCGCATCCGCCGGACGATCTGCCGGATCACACCGTCGGTGGGCTGGAGGTAGCCGTCGGGCTCGCCCAAAAAGGTGACGTCGGTGACGCCCACCAGGGCTGCCGCTGCGATCTGCTCCTCGCGGCGGAGGGACGCGAGTCCGGGCCGGTCCTCGTCGGAGAATCCTCCGGCGTCACCGTCCGTGAGGATGCAGTAGCTGACCTCCGCGCCCGCGGCGGTCCACCCGGCGATCGTGGCGGACGCCCCGAAGTCGATATCGTCCGGGTGGGCGGCGAAGACGAGGACGCGCGCCGGCGGCGCGGCATCGGCTGCGGTCGACATCGCTACAGCCCGCGCTTCCGGATCTCCTCGGTGGCCTGCGGCAACACCGTGGTCAGGTCGCCGACGATCCCGAAGTCGGCGATCTCGAAGATGGGCGAATCGGCGTCCTTGTTGACGGCGACGATCACCTTCGAGGTCTGCATCCCGGCCTTCTGCTGGATGGCCCCCGAGATGCCCGCGGAGATGTAGAGCTGGGGCGAGACGGTCTTGCCGGTCTGGCCGATCTGCGCTGAATGCTCGATCCACCCGGCATCGGTGGCGGCCCGCGAGGCGCCGACCGCCCCGCCGAGCGCGTCCGCGAGATCCTCGAGCGGGCCGAAGTCGCCGTCGACGCCGCGGCCGCCGGCGACGATCACGCGCGCCTCCGTGAGCTCGGGCCGGCCGCTGACCGGCTTCTCCACCCGACCCGTGATGCGCGCGGCGGCCACGGGAAGCTCGACGGCCACGCGGACCTCCTCCGGGGAGGACGGAAGACCCGCCTCCACCGCCTCGAAGCTGTTCGGCTTGACGGTGAGGATGGTGACGCCGGTGGTCACCCGGCAGTGCACGGTGTAGGAGCCGGCGAAATCCGACTTCGTCGCCGTCAGGTCCCCCTCCAGCGACACGACATCCGTGATGACTCCGGAGTCGAGCTTGATCCCCAGCCGGGCAGCGATCTCCTTGGACTCGTAGGAGTTGCCGAGCAGCACGATCCCGGCGTCGGAGGCCCGCACGGCCTCGGCCAGGAACGCGGCCTTCCCGGCGACGAGCACCTTCGAGACGGCCGTGTCCTCCGGCCGGTAGTACCGCTGCACGCCGTAGGAACCGATGCCGTCGAGATAGGCCTGCCCGGCCTCGTCGGCGAGGGCGACGGACACGTCGCCGAGCGAGGCGGCGAGCGAGAGGAGTTCGCGCTCGCTCTTGGCGAGACTCGCTGCGGGGTGGTCGAGGAAGACGAGGACCGAGGTCATGAGGGAACCCTCCTGGAAGGAACGGACGAGCGGGCGGGCGCCGGCTAGAGCAGTTTTTGTCCGGCGAGGAAGTCGACGAGCCTGATGCCGGCGTCGCCTTCGTCGGTGATGACGATGCCGCGGCTGCGGGGCGGCCTCGGAGCGGCCGCCTCCACCGTCGTCCATGATCCGGCGAACCCGACCTCGTCCGGCTGCAGGCCGATGTCCGCCAGGGACAGGACCTGGATCTGCTTCTTCTTCGCCGCCATGATGCCCTTGAAGTTCGGGTAGCGGGGATCGTTGATCTGGTCGGTCACCGACACCAGTGCCGGCAGCGGGGCCTCGATGGTCTCCGCATAGGTGTCGCTGTCCCGCCGCGCAGCCAGCGTCCAGCCACCGTCGCCGGGCGCCAGGTCGAGTGACGCCGCGAATGTCACCTGGGGCAGGCCGAGCCGTTCGGCCAGCTGCGCCGGGACGAGGGAGGTCTCACCGTCCGTGGAGGCCATGCCGGTGAGGACGAGGTCGAAGGGCCCGATGTGCTGCACGAGGGCAGCGAGGGCCCGGGAGGTGGCGGAGGCATCGGAGCCGGTGAGGGCGTCGTCGGTCAGGTGGACGCCGTCGTCCGCGCCGATCTGGAGGGACTTCTTCACGGCGTTCACCGCGGCCGCGGGGCCCATCGTGACCGCTGTGATGCGGTGCCCGGCCGCCGCTCCCCCCTGGGCCTCGACGAGCTGGAGGGCCGCTTCGAGCGCGTACTCGTCGAGTTCCGAGAGGATGCTCTCCGAGCGGACGGTCGTCAGGTCGTCGCCGCTGATGTGGCGATCGAACTGGGCGTCGGGAACATGCTTCACCAGGACCGCGATGCGCAGTCCGCCTGCTGTGGCGTCGTCCATTGATGACCTTCCTCGTCCGGGGATCTTCCCATCGACTAGCTAACCATAGGGGACAACGAACAGGAGGCGGCCCCTGCTCCGGGACCGCCTCCTGCTGTGCCGTCGACATGATGTCCCGTCGACCCGCTGGGACGTCGACTGCGTTCGAACCCTTATTGGGCCGGGGCCTGGGCGAGCGTCACGTCCACAGTCCTGGGGGCGCCGTCGCGCACCACCTCGAGCGGCACCTGCTGTCCCACGGACTGGATGCGGACGGCGGCGGTGAGGGACTGGGCGTCGCTGATCGTGTAGGTGTCCACCTTGGTGATCACGTCGCCGGCCCGCAGTCCGGCGTCCTCCGCGGGCGATCCCGGCTCCACACGTTCCACGAGCGCCCCGGACGGGAATCGGGACGTGCTCTGGGCCCCGTCGCTGCCCGCCGCGGTGACGCTGACGCCGAGGAAGCCGTGCGTGGCCTCTCCCTCGGCAATGATCTCCTGGGCGATCCTGTCGGCGTAGTTGATCGGGATGGAGAACCCCACACCGATGTTGCCCGTGGACTCCCCGGAGCCGCCCGAGGCGATGGCGACGTTGACGCCGATGATCTGGCCGTCAGCGTCCACCAGCGCGCCGCCCGAATTGCCCTGGTTGATGGCGGCGTCGGTCTGGATCACGTTGAGGAAGATGGAGCCCTGCGCCTGCGGCTGCTGGCCGCCGGAACCGCCCGGGGGCAGGAAGTTGAACCCTTCGCCGTCGTCGGGCTGCGCGCTGTCCGGCTGTTCCTCCGGTACGGCGGAGGACGCGACGCTGATGGTCCGGTTCAGGGTCGAGACGATACCGTCCGTCACCGTGCCGCTGAGGCCGAGCGGAGCGCCGATGGCGATCGCTGTGTCCCCGACGTTCAGTTCGTCGGAGTTGCCGAGGGTCGCGGGGGTGAGGTCCGGTGCGTCGATCTTGACGACGGCGAGGTCGCTCAGCGGATCCGTCCCGACGACCGTCGCGGGGAAGACCCGTCCGTCGTTCAGCTTGACCTCCACCGTCGGATCCGAGACCTGGCCGCCGAGGGTCACGACGTGCGTGTTGGTGAGGATGTGCCCGTCGTCGTCGAGGATGATGCCCGAGCCGGACCCGCCGGAGCTGCCTCCGCTGACCGCGAGCGTGACCACACTGGGCGAGGCCTTGACAGCCGCACCGGTGATGGTGTTGACGTCGTCGGTGTTGTTCACCACGATCGATTCGGGTGCCGCCTGGGAGATTCCGACCCCCTGGCCGTCGTCCAGGGCGTTGAGGCTCACGGCCGCGACGCCCCCGCCGACCAGACCCGCAGCGAGGATACCGGCGGCAAAGGTCGCCATACCCACACGCGTGCGCCCCCCGGCACCCCTCCGCCCGGCGGCATCCGACCCGGTGTGGCCGGAGTCCCGGTTCTGCTCGCCGTAGAACGGCTGGTGACCCGCGTAGGCGGGGTGGGGAGCCTGCTGGGTCTCGGGGACGGGGCGGAACCCGCCCGCGGACGGCGGGGTCTGCGGCTCGGGAGGCAGGGGACGATCTGAGCTGACCGGCTGCTCGTTCATGGGGGTCCTTTCGTTGCTGTTGACCAGATCATGGCAACTCTTCCTGAGCCTTCCGCCTGCGTTCGCTGGACGGAGTCTGGGAGGTCGCTGGGGACGCTCCGCTGAGGCCCTCCCACCGAGGGGTCGTGTTCCAGTATCCACCGCGACCCTGTGGATGCGGTGGAGACGCCGCGGGCGGTCATTCGTGGACTCCGTGCCTTTCGCTAGGGGCATAGGCGTCGGTGGTGGACGCTCCCCCACGTCAACCATAGAATCGGGAAGACAGGGAGCCTCCGGCATCCACCGGCCTCAGTCCTGGGACCGGCAGGTCCGGAGGACGTGCTGAAGGGTCGAAAATGCGAAAGATGAGCAGGCGCATCCGCGTCTCTGCTGTCCTGGGCGCCGTCGTGGCGATCCCGCTGGTCTCGGGGACGGCGGCCTTCGCCGACGAGCCGGTCACCTTCCCGTCCGGCGACTACGTTCTCGACAACGCCGGGGTCCTCAGCGCGGAGGAGGAGAGCGAGCTCGAAGCCGCCGTCGCCGATCTGCAGTCCTCGGAGGGCTTCACCGTCCGGGTCGCCTACGTCAACACGTTCGAGAACCCGAGCAACGCCGGACAGTGGGCGGAGGAAGTGGCGCTCGCGAACGCCTCGTCGGCCGACGAGGCCGTCCTCGCCGTCGCGGTGGACCAGCGTGAAGTGGGCTTCGTGGCCGGAGAACAGTCGGGGGTCTTCTCGTCGGTCCAGGAGATCCGCACGGACTACGTCATCCCGGAACTGGCTGCCGACGACTGGTTGGGCGGCGGCCTCGCAGCCGTGGAGGGTATCGACCAGGCCCTCGCCGGCGGGACCGCGGACGGGGGGACGTCAACGGACGGCGGTCCGTCCGCGGGTGGCAGCGGCCTCGGCGGGCTCGTGCTCGTCGGCGGGCTCGTCGCCGTCGCGGGGGCCGGCGGGTACATGCTGCTGAAGAACCGCAGTGCCGGCAGCGCCCAGCGCAAGCGCGAGGAATACGGTTACGGACCGGTGCCGTCCGCGGAGGGTGAGATCGTGGACCCCCTCGCGGCCCTGAGCGTGGAGGACCTGCGCAAGCGGGCCGGCAGCCTCCTCATCGCCGCCGACGACGCCATCAAGTCCAGTGAGCAGGAGCTCGGCTTCGCGGAGGCGCAGTACGGGGCCGAGGCCGTCGCCATGTTCTCCCAGGACATCGCGACAGCGAAGCAGCACATGGGTGAGTCCTTCAAGCTCCAGCAGCAGCTCGACGACCACATCCCCGACACCGAGCAGCAGCAGCGCCAGTGGCTCGGCGAGATCATCCGACGCTGCGAGGACGTCAACGCCTCACTGCAGGAACACAAGGAGGACTTCGACGCCCTGCGCGAACTCGAGCGGAACGCGCCCGACGCCCTGCTCCGCGCGCAGGCAGCAGCCGACGAGGCCCGTCGGCGGTTCTCCGCGGCCGAGCAGACCCTGCGGACACTGCAGGGCCGCTACCTCGAGACGGCCACCACCCAGGTCTCCGACAACATCGAGCAGGCCCGGGAGCGCCTGGCCTTCGTCGGCAGCGCGGCAACGGAGGCACAGTCACGGATGGCCGACGGGGACACGGGGCGTGCCGTCGTCGCCGTCCGTGCCGCCGAGGAGTCCGTGCACCAGAGCACGGTCCTGCTGGATGCCATCGACAAGCGCGCCGAGGAACTCGCCGTCGCCGAGCGCGAGCTCGAGCGTGCGCTTCCCGACAGCGAGCAGGACCTGGCGCAGGCGCAGGCCATGGACCGCACCGGGCAGTACCGGGACCTCGCCGGCCCGATCGCAGCCCTGCAGTCCGCCGTGGGCACGGTACGGCAGGAGCGGCAGAACGGACGCAGCAATCCGCTGGCGCTGCTGCAGCGCCTGGAGGCGGCGCACGCACAGCTCGACGCCGCGCTGGGCGGCGTCCGTGACCAGGCGGAGAACACCCGGCGCGCCCAGGACGCCCTCCAGCACGCACTGATCGCGGCACAGTCGAGCATCTCGGGGACCGCCGACTACATCCGCGCACGTCGTGGCGGGGTGGGCAGCGAAGCCCGGACCCGCCTCGCCGAAGCCGAGCGCAATCTCGACTACGCCGTCGATCTCCAGCGCTCCGACCCGGTGACTGCGCTGTCCCACGCCCAGCAGGCGACGATGCTCGCCGAGCAGGCGGCCCAGCTCGCGGAGCAGGACGTCGACGGTTTCGGCGGTGGCGGTATGGGTATGGGTATGGGCGGTAGGTACGGCGGCCGAGGAGGCGACGGGATGGGCGGGGCCCTGCTCGGCGGCATCCTGCTGGGCGGCCTGCTCAACGGCGGAGGTTTCGGCGGCGGGCACCACGACGGCGGCGGCTTCGGGGGCGACGGCGGGAGCTTCGGCGGGGGCGGCTTCGGCGGCTTCGGCGGAGGCGGGGGCGGCTTCGGGGACTTCGGAGGAGGCTTCGGCGACTTCTGACCGCCGACACCCCTACCCAGCAGGACACATGGACCATTCGCAGAATCGAAAGGGAAATCAATGGTAAAGCAGTCGATATTCGGCAGGATGGCTCAGCTCACCCGGGCCAACATCAATGCATTGCTCGACCAGGCGGAGGATCCGCAGAAGATGCTCGACCAGATGGTCCGGGACTTCACCAACAGCATCGCCGAGGCGGAGAGCGCCGTCGCCCAGACCATCGGCAACCTGCGGATGATGCAGGATGACTACAACGAGGACGTCGAGAACGCCCGCAGCTGGGGCAACAAGGCCCTCGCGGCGTCTCGCAAGGCCGATGAGTACCGTGCGTCCGGCGACACCGCCGACGCCCAGAAGTTCGACAGCCTCGCCAAGGTCGCCATCCAGCGTCAGATGTCCGCGGAGAACGAGGCGAAGGGCGCCGAGCCGACCATCGCCTCCCAGACGGAGATCGTCGAGAAGCTCAAGGACGGCCTCAACCAGATGCGGGGCAAGCTGAACGAACTGACGGTCAAGCGCGACCAGCTGATCGCCCGCTCGCGCACCGCGCAGGCCCAGCAGCAGGTGCACGACGCCGTCAAGAGCATCGACTTCATGGACCCGACGAGCGAGGTCGGCCGATTCGAGGAGAAGATCCGCCGTGAGGAGGCCAAGGTCCGCGGTCAGCAGGAACTTGCGTCGTCGAGCCTGGACGCCCAGTTCGAAAGCCTCGAGGACCTCGGGGAGCAGACCGAGATCGAAGCCCGCCTCGCGGCACTGAAGTCCGGCTCGGGTTCGCAGTCCGCGATCGGCCAGGGCGCCGACAGCGACACGGAGAGCGACACCGCGGCCGCCGGCTCGCCGTCGAAGAGCGAGACCACCTACTGACCGGTTCCTGACCGGTTCTCCGGTCACCGACCGGGTGATGCAGGAGGGGACCGCGGCCCGCCGGGCTGCGGTCCCCTCCTGCGTCCACGGCCCGGACTGTCACACCCCGCCGGTAGATTGGGCGCATGGCTGTGACTCTGGTGTGGTTCCGCGACGACCTTCGGATCTCCGACAACCCGGCCCTCGCCCGTGCCGCGGAACAGGGGGACGACGTCGTCGCCTGCTACGTGCTCGATGACCGGACGGAGGGCATCCGACCCCTCGGTGGTGCATCCCGCTGGTGGCTCCACCACTCGCTCTCCGCCCTGGCCGGGTCACTGATCGAGCTCGGGATCCCCCTCGTCCTCCGGCGGGGTGCGGCGGGGGACGTCGTGCCGCGCCTCGTCGAGGAGTGCAAGGCGGAGACGGTCCTCTGGAACCGTCGCTACGGTCTGGCCGAACGCACGGCGGACGCCGCGCTGAAGGAATCGCTGACGGAGCAGGGCGTCGAGGCCACCAGCTTCCAGGCCAACCTCATGTACGAACCCTGGGAGGTGATGTCGGGCGCCGGCGAGGCCTACAAGGTGTTCACGCCCTTCTGGAGGGCCTGCCTCACCTTCCGCACCCCGCGTACTCCCCTGCCCGCGCCCGAGTCCCTCCGGGGCCCCCAGCTGGCGTCCGAGGACCTCGGCGACTGGGAGCTGCTCCCGACGGCGCCCGACTGGGCGCAGGGCCTGCGGGAGACCTGGACGCCGGGTGAGGCCGGGGCCCATGCCCGCCTGGACGATTTCCTCGACGGTGCCGCCCACGGCTACAAGGACAACCGCAACCTTCCCGCGGTCCAGGGCACCAGCATGCTCTCCCCGCACCTCCGCTTCGGTGAGATCAGTCCTTTCGAGGTCTGGCACGCCGCCCAGGACCACAAGGACGGTTCGACGGCGGAGGACATCCGCGTCTTCGGGTCGGAGCTCGGCTGGCGCGAGTTCAGCTGGCAGCTGCTGTACTTCAATCCCGAGCTCGCCACCGTGAACTACCGGCCCGAGTTCAACGCGTTCGCGTGGGAGCCCTCCTCGCAGGCGGAGCTCGAAGCGTGGCAGCGAGGACGCACGGGCTATCCCCTGATCGACGCCGGTATGCGCCAGATGTGGGAGATCGGCTGGATGCACAACCGCGTGCGCATGGCGACGGCGTCGTTCCTCATCAAGAACCTCCTGATCGACTGGCGCGTGGGCGAACAGTGGTTCTGGGACTGCCTCGTCGACGCCGATGCCGCGAGCAACGCGGCGAGCTGGCAGTGGGTGGCCGGATCAGGGGCGGATGCCAGCCCCTACTTCCGGATCTTCAATCCGGTGCTGCAGAGCAGGAAGTTCGACCGCGAGGGTCGATACCTCCTGCGTTTCGTGCCCGAACTGGCCGACGCGGACAACGTGCACGAGCCGTGGAAGGGAGCGGCTCCCGGGTATTCCGAGCCGATCGTGGACCTCAAGGTGAGCCGGGAGCGTGCCTTGAGCGCCTTCAAGGCCCTCTCGCAGGGCTGAACGCACTCCCCCGCAACAGCCCCGTGAAGGGGCCATCGGCGTAACCGTCCTCGCGGGCACGCTGATGACCATGATCGGCGCTTTCCACGCCTTCCAGGGCATCGTCGCACTCGTGAACGACACGTTCTACCTCGTGCTGCCCGAGTACGTGCTCCAGTTCGACATCACCGCGTGGGGCTGGGTCCATCTCGTCCTCGGTCTCGTCGTTGAGTTCGCCGGAGCGGCCCTGTTCCGGGGTGCCGTGTGGGGCCGGACGGTCCCCGTCATCATGGCCTGCGTCAGCATGGTCCTGAGCTTCGTGTGGATGCCCTCCTATCCGCTCCGGAGCCTCGTCATCATCGCGCTCGACATCTTCGTCATCTGGGCGGCCATCCTCCACGGGCGCGACATCGTCGCCGACTGACCGGCGGACCGCCGGGCTCGGGTCCCCGCGGAGCGGTGCGGTGCCCGCGATCCCCGGGAACCTGTGGACCCCTCACCGCCCCACGCCCATCGGTGGTACCGGCGCGAACCCCCGGCGTGGTCCCACGCCACCCTCCGATCCGAGAGGCGCAGTGCTCATGGATGTCACCGAGCCGCGAGACCAGGAAATCGCCAGACTGACGGCCGAGATCGACCGGCTGCATCTACAGCTTCGGGCTGATCCGGCCGCGACGCCACCGCCGGTGCGCCCGCGCCGGACCGGGCGGGGGCGCGGCTTCCTTGCCGTGCTGCTGATCGTCCTCGGGGCGCTCCTCGCCCCGATCGCCGTCGTCGCGGCGTGGACCAAGGCCGAGGTCACCACCACCGACCAGTTCGTGGCGACCGTCTCGCCGCTCATCGACGAGCCGGCCTTCCAGGCCTATCTGGTGGACGAGATCACCGCTGCGGTCAGCGAGAACATCGACATCGAGACGATCACCTCCGACCTGTTCGACGGGATCGCCACCCTCGACCTCCCGCCCAGGGCTGCCGACGCACTCCAGCTGCTCGTACAGCCGGCTGTGCAGGGCACCGAGTCCCTGATCACCTCCACGACGGAACAGCTCATCGCCTCCGACGGCTTCGAGCAGGTGTGGGGCCAGGCGCTGCGGACCAGTCACAGCGGGCTGGACTCCGCCCTCAGCGGTGACACCTCCGGCGCCGTCGTGATCGGCGACACCGGCGAGGCGGGCATCCAGCTCGGCCCCATCATCGCCGCGGTCAAGCAGCAGCTGACGGCCCAGGGCATCGCGCTCGCCGACCGCATCCCCGAGGTCGACCGCACGATCGTCGTCGCCCGGTCCGACGAGCTCGGCCAGGCCCGTACCGCCTACCAGGCGATCGAGGTACTCGGCTTCGTGCTCCCCTGGGTGGCGATCGCCCTGCTCGCCGCCGGCGTCCTCGTCGCGAAGCGCCGGGCGCGGGCGCTGATCTGGGCCGGCATGGTCCTGGCGATCGGCATGATGGTGCTCGCCGTCGGCGTGGCCATCGGACGCGTCACCACAGTCACCGCGATCTCGCCGCAGTACATGCCCTCGAGTGCGGCCGAAGCGATCTACGACACGCTCGTGCCCCTGCTCTACCCGACGGCCCTCGCCGTCGGGGTGGCGGGTGTGACGGCCGCGGTCGTCGCCTACCTCGCGGGACCGTTCAACGGGGCCCCGGCAGTACGCCGCCTCACGGTCGACACGGCCCGGCGGGCACGTGCGACGGCGGAGAGCAGCGGCGTGACCACCGGCCGGTTCGGCGAGTTCCTCCACCGGGCCCGCCGGTACATCCGCATCGCGATCGCCGTCACCGGCGCGGCGGTCGTCCTGCTGGTGAGGCCGCTGACACCGGCGGTGACCCTCTGGACGGCGTTCGGCGCGCTCGTCGCCATCCTGTTGCTCGAGCTGCTGCAGCGGCCACCTGCCGTGGAGGTCGATGTACGGGTCGACGGCGATCCCGTTGCCGGTGCGGCTGCACCCGAGTGGGAGGCCGAGCATGTCTGAGGACATTGTCGTCCCCCGGCAGAGCCTCTCCCCGGGGAAAGCAAGAAGTCCGGCCCACCAGATGGTGGACCGGACTTCTCTTCCGTTGCGGGGACAGGATTTGAACCTGTGACCTCTGGGTTATGAGCCCAGCGAGCTACCGAACTGCTCCACCCCGCGGCGTGTAACTAACGTTACCGGCCGCGGGACGGAGAAGCAAATCGGGCGGCTGCCCGGGCTCGATCGGCCTACTGTCCGCCGGCTGCGGCTCGTTCCTCGGCGTCGAGCGCCCGCTGGATGGCCTGCTCCAGGCGTTCCTGGGCCTCGCCGTAGGCGGCGAAGTCGCCGGCCTCCAGGGCGGCGTTGCCGTCCTGGATGGCGTCGTTCGCGTCGGCGAGTGCGGCACGCAGGTCTGCGGCCGGGTCTCCGGTCGCACCATCCGGGGTGCCGCCCTCGGCGGGCGTGGGCGCCGGAGCCGGAGCCTCGTCCCCCTCGACCGGAGGTGCAGCCGGGTCCTCGGGGGTCTCGCCGACGTTCTCCTCGTCGCCGGTCGTGGCGCCGGAGTTACCGCCGAACACCTGGTCCAGCGCCTCGGCGAGGGTTGGGGCGAACCCGACGGTCTCCCCGAAGCTCACGAGGACCCGCCGCAGGACGGGGAAGGACGAGCTGCCGGAGGACTGAACGTACACGGGCTGCACGTAGGCGATGCCGCCACCGATCGGCAGGGTCAGCAGGTTGCCGTTGATGACCTCGGAGGCACCCTGACGGAGCAGGTTGAGCTCCTGCGACACCGTGGTGTCCGAGTTGAACAGGTTCTGGGCCTGGCCGGGGCCCACCACGGAATCCTGGCCGGAACTGTCGAGCAGGGTCAGCCTGCCGTAGTTCTCGTTCTTGACGCCGTCCTCACCGGAGCCGGCGTCGCCGTTGGCGGCGAGGAAACCGTACAGCACGTTCCTCGGCGTCTGGCCCACCGGCACGAAGGGGATGAACGGTGTGGTCAGGGAGAACGCCGCCTGGTCCTGGTTCGGCATCTGGAGCGTCAGGTAGAACGGCGGCTGCCGCGGGGTGGATGCCGTCGCCGCGGCGTCCGACGCCGCGCCCGGATCGGCCGGCACGCTCCACGCCTCGCTGTTGTTGTAGAAGGCGTCGGTGTCGGTCACGTGGTAGCGCGCCAGGAGCTCCCGCTGCACCTTGAACAGGTCCTCGGGGTAGCGCACGTGGGCCATGAGGTCGGCCGACATCTCGCTGTAGGACGTGAGCGAGGTCGGGTACACGTTCTGCCAGGACTTCAGGACCGGGTCCTGGTCGTCCCACGCGTACAGGGTCACGGAGCCGTCGTAGGCATCCACGGTCGCCTTGACGGCGTTGCGGATGTAGTTCACGCGTTCGGCGGGGAGCGCGGTGGCCAGGCCCTCGGCGGTCTGCGCGTCCTGCGTCGCCTGCTCGAGCTCCTGCTGCATCGAGTAGGGGAAGCTGGCGCTGGTGGTGTACCCGTCGATGATCCACTTCACGCGGCCGTCGACGATCGCGGGGTAGCTGTTGCCGTCGAGGGTCAGGTACGGGGCCACCTTGCGGATCCGGTCCACGGGATCACGGTCGTAGAGGATCTGTGACTCGTTGTTGACCTGGTCCGACAGCAGCAGATCGGTGGACTGGAACTTGAGGGCGTAGACGAGGCGGTTGAAGGCATTGCCCACGTTCGGCCCGCCGTCGCCACTGAAGGTGGTACGCGACTCGTCGTCGGAGTTCTCGTTCTGCGGCCGGTCGATCTCCGCCGGGGACTCGCCCTCCGGAGCTCCGACGACCGAGTACACGGGGGATTCCTCGCCGAAGTAGATGCGCGGCTCATAGGTGGACTCATCGCCCAGCACGCCGGTCGAGGGGATGCCGGACTGCAGGAAGGACGGGCGGCCGTCGGGCTCCACGGTCGAACCAGCGGCTGCAACCACTCCGTAGCCGTGCGTGTAGAAGACGTGCTCATTCACCCAGCCGTCCGGCACACCGTTGACATCCAGTTCGCGGACCGCGATCACCGTGTCCTGGACCTCGCCGTCGATCTCGTAGCGGTCGACGTTCAGGGTCTCCGGGAACTGGTAGTACTGGCGGAACTGCTGGAGCTGGCTGAAGGCGTCCGAAACGAGGTTCGGGTCGAGCAGGCGGATGTTCGCCGTGGTCTCGCCGTCGTCGCCCAGTGCGCCCGCTGCGGGGATCGCCTCCGGGGCATAGGGCTCGACCTCCACCTGGTCCAACCCGTAGGCCTCGCGGGTGAGCTGGATGTTCCGCTCGATGAACGGCTCCTCGAGGCTGAGTTCGGAGGGCCGCACCTGGAAACGCTGCACGACCGCCGGGTACACGCCGCCGGCGAGCAGTGCCGTGATGATGAGCATCGCGGTGCCGATCAGCGGAAGGCGCCAGCGGCCGACGAACGCCGAGGCGACGAACAAAACGGCCACGATGATCGCGGCCACGGCGAGGATGGCCTTGGTGGGGATGACGGCGTTGACATCCGTGTAGAGCGCGCCGGCCCAGGTGCCCTGGTTCAGGAGTGTGTCGTACCGGTCGAGCCAGTAGTTGACGCCCTGCAGGATCAGGAAGAGGGCCGCGACGACAGCGATCTGCACGCGGGCCGCCTTGGTCGTGAACAGGCCTTTCTCCTCGAGGCGTATGCCGCCGTAGAGGTAGTGCGTGAGGATCGTGGCGATGGCGCTGATGATGACCACGCTGATCAGGAAGCCCGTCACGAAGTTCAGGAACGGCAGCGTGAACATGTAGAAGGCGTAGTCCAGGCCGAACTCCGGGTCCTGCCGGTTGAACGGCTCCTGGTTGATGAACAGCAGGACCTGCTGCCACTGCGAGGAGGCAGCCGTCCCCGCGAAGGCACCCAGGACCACGGGGATACCGAGCATCAGAAGCCGGCGGATCGGTTCCAGCTGCGCCTGGTACCGGTTCAGGTTGTCCTGGACGGCGCTGTCCGGCGCATAGATCGGCCTGGTGCGGAACGCGATGCGCAGGCTGAAGTACACCGCCGCGGCCATGACGAGGAAGGCGACCAAGAACAGGACGATGCGCGTCAGGTTCTCGGTCACGAAGACTTCGAGGAAACCGAGCTGGTTGTACCAGAGCACGTCCGCGTAGACCTGCGACAGGTAGACGAAGGCGATGACGATCACCGCCACGACGATGATGGTCGGTATCAGCGGACTGCGGCGCCTGCTGGTTGTTCCTGTTCCACGTGCTGGGCTCGGGCTACTGCCGAACGGACGGTCTGGTCCGGATGTCACATCTACCTCATCGTTAGCTGCTGCGGGTCACGCCGACCGGTCTTCCGCATCGCTCCCGGCCCGGCGAAGGGCGCAGGAAAGGTGCAGTCAGGCCCTTCGTGATCTCATTCTGCCCTGTTCACGCTCGGCCCGACCAATTAGGTTCCCGCCCCGGGCGAAGGGGACGGGGATCGTCACCGAACCGTGTCTTCCGGGCGGTCGCCCGGCGTGCACCCGGGTCAGCAGGCCGGCACGGCGGCCGCGTCACCACCGGCGCCCAGCGTCTCGACGGCGTCGACAGCGTCCTCCAGGGTCTCGACCTTCACCACCGTCAGGCCGTCCGGGATGTTGCCGACCACGTCGTCACAGTTGTCGGCCGGGGCCAGGAAGAATTCGGCTCCGCCGGCCCGGGCCCCGATGAGCTTCTGGGCGATGCCGCCGATCGGACCGACGACGCCGGCGGAGTCGATCGTGCCGGTGCCGGCGAAGTGCCTGCCACCGGTGAGGTCGCCCTCCGTCAGGTTGTCGATGATCCCGAGGGCGAACATGGTGCCGGCTGACGGCCCGCCCACGTTGTCCAGCTGGATGGACACGTCGAAGGGGAACTCGAACGTGGAGGCGAGCAGGACACCGAGCTGGAACTCGCCGTCGTCCGATTCGCGGGGCGTGACCTGGACCTCCGTGGCCTCGCCGTCCCGGACGATGCCGAGGGTGGCGGCCGCGCCGTCCGCGTCGGCCAGCGTGCCGCGAAGAGTCTCGATATCCTCGATCTCCCGCCCGTCGATGGTGCGCAGGATGTCCCCGACCTCCAGGATGCCCTCGGAGGCGGAGCCGTCGGCCAGCCCCGCGACGGACAGATCCTCGGTGTAGCCGATGCCCTCGTGGGAGAGCGCGGCGGCGACAGCCGCCTCCTGTGACGAGGTCATGGCGACGACGTTCCGCTCCTCGACGTCGGACGAGGTGGTGCCCTCCGGGTAGACCAGCTGCTCCGGCATGACGTCCGCGTCGGGGTCCGCCCAGGCCCGGAAGGTGTCGAGGACGTTCACCCGGCCGTTCGGCCCGCCGCTGACGAGAACGGTGGTGAGATCCAGGTGGCCCTCGGGCGGGAACGTCTCCCGGCCGTCCACCTGGATGACCGCCTGCCCGTCGATCTCCCCGATGGTGTTGAAGGTGGGGCCGGGAGATTCGATGATGTAGGGCGACGGCAGCAGCACTGCGGCCCCGCACAGGACGACGGCGAGCCCCCCGGAGACGGCCATGGCGCGGAAGCGCGGATCCCTCGGCCGGGCGGGTTCCCCGGGGCTGTAGGTCTCGAAGTGGACGGGCTGCGTCACTGTGCTTCTCTCTGTAGGCGCGTGCCGTGCGATGGCGCGGTCAGCGCCTCCGGCTTACCCAGAGTAGACGCTCCGGGGTCCCGCGATCCGGGGTGAAACCAGGGAATTACCCGTACGGCGGTTCCCTGCACCACGGATCGCCGCCGACCCCGGGACGGGCTTTGCCCTCAGCGAACGGTCGACGGCTCGAAGGACAGCGGCAGCGCCGTGCCGGTAGCGTGTTCCCAACAGCCGGCGGGAGCGGACCCCCTCCTGCCCGGACCCCGAGCTACTCCCCAGGACCGGTGGTATCAGTGACCAACCCATCCAACCCCTCGAACGACGACGACACACCCCAGGACCCCCTGTCCGAGATGCTGGCGAAGATGTTCGGTGGCGGGGCCGGCGGCTTCGATCCGCAGGAGATCGCGAAGGCGGCAGGCCTCCCCTCCGATCCTGCGGCGATGGCGATGATGATGCAGCAGGTCCAGGCGATGTTCTCCTCACCGAGCGAGGGACCCGTGAACTGGAAGATGGCCATCGAGCAGGCACGGCGGGTCGCGGCGTCCGACAACGACCCCTCGGTCACCCCCCTCCAGCGCCGGAGCGTGGACGAGTCACTGAAACTCGCGGAGCTGTGGCTGGATCCCGTGACCGAGTTCCCGAGCACCGGACAGCTCGGCCGGGCCTGGTCGCGCGCCGAATGGGTCGAGGCCACCATGGCCACCTGGCGGCAGCTCACCGAACCCGTGGCGACGAGCATCGCGAAAGCCCTCTCCGACACGATTTCCGGGCAGCTGCCCGACGAGATGAAGTCCATGATGGGCATGATGGGCGGCCCCGCCTCGATGCTCCAGAACGTGGGCGGCGCGATGTTCGGGATGCAGCTGGGGCAGGCCGTGGGTGCGCTGTCGAAGGACGTCGTCGGATCGACGGACATCGGCGTGCCGCTCGCCGACAACAGGATGGCCCTCCTCCCTGCGAACGTCGCCGCGTTCGGTGCCGGTCTCGACATCCCAGAGCAGGAGGTCCAGCTGTTCCTCGCCGTGCGCGAGGCTGCACACGTCCGGCTGTTCACGCACATCCCGTGGCTCAGGGGCCACCTCCTGGGCAGCATCGAACGCTATGCCCGGGGCATCCACATCGACATGGGCAAGATCGAGGAAGCCGCCCGCGACATCGATCCGACCAATCCCGAGAGCCTCCAGGGGGCGCTGTCCCAGGGCGTGTTCATGCCCGAGAAGACCCCCGAGCAGGACGCCGCCCTCGTGCGCCTGGAGACCACCCTGGCCCTCGTGGAGGGCTGGGTGGACGAGATGACGGCCGCCGCGGCGGCGAACCTGCCCTCGGCTGCTGCCCTGCGGGAGATGCTCCGGCGCCGCCGGGCCACCGGCGGCCCGGCCGAGCACGCCTTCGCCTCGCTGGTGGGTCTCGAGCTGCGGCCGCGCAGGCTGCGCGACGCCTCGGCCCTGTGGGCCCTCCTCACCGAGGAGCGCGGCATCGAGGGCCGCGATGCCCTGTGGCAGCACCCCGACCTGCTGCCCACGGCCGAGGACCTCGACGACCCCGCAGGCTTCGCAGGGCGCCGTCGGCTGCTCGACTCCTCCGACGCCGACGTGGACGCCGCCCTCCAGCGGCTCCTGTCCGGTGGCTTCGAGGACGACGGCGACACCGAGGTCGGAAAGGACGGCGACGCGGCGGCCCCGGACGGGTCCGACGACGGATCGGAGAGCGGGTCCGACGACGGATCGGGCAGTTCCGGCGGCGGTTCGCACGACGATCCGCGGTCCTAGTACTCCTCCGGTGCTCCGGTGAGGTTGCGGTGCGCGGCGAAGGCGGCGCCGTCGAGGTAGGCCTTGGCGGTCTCGGTGCGCGGGTAGGCCGTGAGCAGGTTCCAGAAGACGGCGTTGTGCGACGGCTCGATCAGGTGGGCCATCTCGTGCAGGATCACGTAATCGACCACCCACTCGGGCATCCCCTGCAACCTGTGGGAGAGGCGCACCGAGCGGTGTGCCGGGGTGGCGGAGGCCCAGCGGGTGTTCTGGTTCGTCACCCAGCCGATCGTCGTCGGCACTCCCATGCCACCGAGGTACCGCCGTGCCAGCGCCTCGGCCCTCCGCGTCAGCTCCGCGGCGGCCTGGTCGTCGTCGACGGCGGGCTGCGCGAGGTACTTCGCGGACATCCGCTCCACCATGCGCTCCACCCAGTGCCGCTCCTGGCTGGGTGAGAAGTGACCCGGGATCGAGACGCGCAGCACCCCGTCGCGGATGTCCGCGCTCACGGTGCGCTTCCGTCGGGCCGACCGCCTGACCTCGACCGGGAGCCGGGCGGGGTGGGTGTGCCCGCCGGGCTCAGGCGGTGTCACTGATGATCTCCAGGACCGCTTCGCCGTACCGCTCGAGCTTCGCGGACCCGACGCCGGCGAGCTCGCCGAGTTCGTCCAGCGTCTGCGGCCGCGCCTCGGCGATGGCCACCAGCGTCGCATCCGTGAACACCACGAACGCCGGTACGTCCTTCTCCTTCGATTCCGCGAGCCGCCAGGCGCGCAGCGCCTCGAATGTCTCCTCCTCGTAGGTGGCCGGGCAGTCGCTGCAGCGACCGATCTTGCGTTCGGCGCCGGAGAGGAGGGGTCGTTTGCACACCCGGCAGACCGCCGGCGCGGAGGACCTGCGGACGGCCTTCGCCCGGGGCTGGCAAAAGGACGCCTGCCCGGCGGTCGCGGGCCGCAGCGCATCGAGGAACCGCGAGGGCTTCCGGGTGGCGCGTCCCCCCGGGGAGCGCGACGTCGACCAGGACATCGACAGGTGGATCCGCGCGCGCGTGATACCCACGTAGAGCAGCCGCCGCTCCTCGTCGACCCCCTCCTGGGTGTCCGCGAACGAGATCGGCATGAGCCCCTCGCTCAGGCCCACGAGGAAGACGGCGTCCCACTCGAGGCCCTTCGCCGAGTGGAGGGACGCGAGGGTGACGCCCTGCACGGTCGGGGCGTGCTGCGCCGCGGCCCGCTCCTCGAGCTCGGCGACGAACGTCTGCAGGGTGAACGCCTCGCCGCGGACCCTGCTGAGCTCGTCCGCGAGCCCCACGAGGGCGGCTAGCGATTCCCACTTCTCGCGGACGGCGCCGGAGTTCTGCGGGGCGACGGACGTGTAGCCGAGGGATGCGAGGACGTCGCGGACCTGCTGCGGGACGTCGTCGTCGCCCTGGGTGCGCGCCGCGGCCCGGAGCTGCAGCAGCCCGTCGCGGACCTCGCGCCGCTGGAAGAACCGCTCACCGCCGCGCAGCTGGTACCCGATGCCGGCACTGGCGAGCGCCTGCTCGTAGGCCTCGGACTGCCCGTTCGTACGGTAGAGGATGGCGATCTCGCTCGCCTTGACGCCCTGGCCCAGCAGGATGCCGATGCGCCGGGCGCATTCGGCCGCCTCGGCGTCGTCGTCGGTGCATTCGGTGTACACCGGTTCGGGACCGGCAGGACGCTGCGCCACGAGTTCGAGCGGGGCCGACCAGGTCGTGGCGCCCGCGTTCCGGTCGACCCCGGTGCCCCGCGCCGCGAGCAGGGTATTGGCGGCGCGCACCACCTGGGGCGTGGAGCGGTAGTCGCGCACCAGCCTGACCACCTGCGCGCCCTCGTAGCGCTTGGTGAAGTCGAGGAGGTGGCGTGAGGTGGCCCCGGTGAAGGAGTAGATGGTCTGGCTGGCGTCACCCACGACGCACAGGTCGCGGCGCTCGCCGAGCCACAGGTCGAGCAGGCGCTGCTGGAGCGGGGAGACGTCCTGGTACTCGTCCACCACGAACTGGCGGTACTGCGCCCGCACCGTCGCCGCCACCTTCTCGTCCTCCTCGAGGATGGCGACCGTGGTGAGCAGGACGTCCTCGAAGTCGATGAGGTTGCGGTCGATCTTGAGGTCCTCGTAGGCCGAGAAGATCCGGGACACCGTGATGAGGTCCATGCCTGCCGGTTCCGCGCGGCCCGCGGCGGCCGCCGCGTAGGCGTCCGGGGTGAGCATCGAGACCTTGGCCCACTCGATCTCCGCGGCGACGTCGCGGATGGCGGCGCGGTCGGTGGACAGCCGCAGGCGGCGGGCCGATTCCGCGATCAGCTGTGCCTTGTGGTCCACGAGGGCGGGCAGGGGGCCGCCGACGGCCTGCGGCCAGAAGTACTGCAGCTGCCGGAGCGCCGCCGCGTGGAAGGTCCGCGCCTGGACCCCTCCGGCCCCGAGGTCCCGGAGCCGCGTGCGCATCTCCGCCGCGGCGCGTGCCGTGAAGGTCACGGCCAGGACCTGCTGCGGTTTGTAGACCCCGGTGTGCACGCCGTACGCGATGCGGTGGGTGATGGCGCGGGTCTTGCCCGTGCCCGCTCCCGCGAGCACGCACAACGGGCCGGACAGGGAGCTGGCCACCGCCCGCTGTTCGTCGTCGAGTCCCTCGAGGATGCTCTCCTCGAGCAGTTGTCCGGACACTAGGGGCGCGCCTCCGATGGTTCCTCGTCCAGCGGCCCGCCGTACCATCGCTCGATCATGGCCCGTGCGATGGAGACACCGCCCGCCACGACGATCTTCTCGTCGCGCACCTCGGCGAATAGCTCGTCCCGGGTGAACCACCGCAGCGACCGCACCTCCTCGCCGTCGGGGACGGCGTCCGTGGTCGCTGCCCGCGCGGTGAAGCCGAGCATCAGGGACGCCGGGAACGGCCAGGGCTGGGAGCCCAGGTATTCCGGGGACTGCACCTGGATGCCGGACTCCTCCCCGACCTCACGGACGACGGCGGCCTCGAGGGACTCGCCGGGTTCGACGAACCCGGCGAGTGTCGAGTAGCGGCCCTCCGGCCAGGCGACAGCGGATCCGAGCAGGATCCTGTCGTCGTCGTCGATAATCGAGACGATGATGGCGGGGTCGGTACGCGGGTAGTGCTCGGACCCGTCCCTCGGGCATCGGCGCACCCATCCGGCGTGGCTCGGCACCGTGCCGGCACCGCAGCGCGGGCAGTGGGTGTGGGTCGCGTGCCAGTTGGCGACCGCGGCTCCTGCCACGAAAAGGCCGGTGTCACGCGCATCGAGCGATGCGGCGATGTCGCGCAGGCCGAACCACTGGTCGAGGGGCGCGACGGCGGCGTCCTCCTCGTCGAGGACGGCCATGACGACGCGCCTCCCGGCGTCGGCGAACCCCTCGTCGACGCGGCCCAGGTACACGGTCAGCTCCGGGCGTGCGATGTCCCCGACGGCGAGGAGGCGGAGGGCACCCCCGACGACCGGCGCCTTTCCGTGGGCGAGCGGCAGGACGCGCGTGTCCGCGGACGCCCACAGGTCGTCGAGGAAGTGTTCGGAGGTCCGGGCGTCGCCGTCCCGGTCCGTGGCGGCACGCGACAATGGCAGCGATCCGAGGGGAGGGAGCACGAGGGTCCGGAGTGGATCGGTCATGGTTCCACGGTACGTTCTTGCACTCCCAAAACCCATTTTCCCGACCCCCGGTGGAGGGGTAGTGCGGAGCCCTACACCAGGTGTGCATCCGGCGACTCGCCGCGTTGCTGCGAGCGGCCGGCGCGGGAACGCCCTACGGTTGATCTTGTGAAACGGACACCCATGGAACTTGCAGCCATCGCCAGCGCCGCAGTACCTGGCCTCGCTCCGACCGGCGTCGCCGGCGCCCCCGATGACGCCGCGGATTTCGACTCCGCCCTGCTCGTCGACGACGCGGGGAAGCAGTGGCGGGTCCGTTCGCCCCGGCACGCCGAGGCGAGCATGCGCCTCGAGACCGAATTGCAGGCCCTGCGCGCCTTCACGCCCGCCGTCAAGGCGGAGCTTCCGTTCCTCATCCCGCACATGGCCGGCAGCGTCCGCCAGGGCGAGCTCAGCACGTTCGTGTATTCGCACCTGGCCGGCACCACCCGCCCGCTCGACGCGCTCTCCGCCGGCGGGCGCACGATGGCCCAGGAACTCGGCCGGGTGATCGCCGCCATCCACGCACTGTCCCCGGAGATGGTGCAGCGGGCAGACCTGCCCGGCTATGAGGCCGACGAGTACCGCCAGCGCAAGCTGAACGAACTGGACCAGGCCGCGACCACGGGGAAGATCCCTTCGATCCTGCTGCGCCGCTGGGAGCACGCGCTCGAGGACGTCGCCCTCTGGCGGTTCAGCCCGACCGTGGTCCACGGCGACCTCCACGAGGACCACCTCCTCATCGCGGCGGGCCGCGTCTCGGCGGTCACCGGCTGGACCGACCTGTGCGTCGGCGATCCGGCCGAGGACTTCGCCTGGCTGGCCGCTGCCGAGGACACCACCTTCGTCGACGCCGTGTACGAGGCCTACGCGGCCGCCAGGACCACCTCCATCGATCCCCACCTGTCCCGGCGCGCAGCGCTCGCCGCGGAGTTCGCGCTGGCGCAGTGGCTGGTGCGGGGGGTCGCCCTCGAGGACGCCGTCATGATCGACGAGGCGGAGGACATGCTCGCCACGCTCGAGGCCGACGTGGAGTCGATCGAACGCGAGCAGCACGAGGCCGCGGAGCGGGCACGGCACGACCACGAACAACGCCTCGAATGGGGCGACGAGTCGGGCACGGACGTCGACGGTCCCCACCCCTCGCAGGGCGGGGATGCCCCCGGCGAGGGGGCCTTCACCGGCGACGCTGCGCTCCGCCCGGCCGGCGGTGCCCTCGCTACCGCGGGCGTCGATATCGGACGTCCGAGTGCCGGGAGTGCCGGTACCGACAGCCCGGGTACCGACACCTCCGGTACCGCGAGCGCGGATACCGACAGCTCCGATACTGGAGGTCGCGCGGCGCACGAGCTCGCAGGTTCCGCGTCCGACAGCACGGACGGTGCGCGCCACGAGGCTCCATCGGGTCCCGCCCCGGCCAAGGACGCCGTCGACGTCCCGGAGCGGACCGGCAGCCACGTCGTCGATCCGAAGGCCGCAGCGAACCGGGTGCATCGCCGCCTGACGCCCTCCGACGACGACCGGCACCAGGACCACGAGGCCCCCTCAGGGTCTTCCCTGGCGCACGCGCGCCTCGTGGCGGCTCGTCAGCGGCCCGCCGCGACCTCGTCGAAGGTCACGGTGCTGAAGGGCTCCGACCCCGGGGCAGGGCCATCCGACGACGTCGCCACCTCCGCCCTGCCGATCGTCCCGCTGCGCCGCTGAACCACCGATGCTCACAGGACCACCCGATGCTCACAGGCGCGAGGTGTCGGCCGCCCGGATGATCCTCTCGAGTTCTCCGGCATCGGCGAGATCGTGCGGCCGGACCACCAGGTTGTCGGCGACGTAGAAGAAGGCGGCGCGCACCTTCTCGAGGGGCACCTCCTTCAGCCGTGACCACGCGAGCCGGTAGACGGCGAGTTGCACCGCCTTGGCGGCGCGCCGGTCCGGCGACGGAGGCCGACCCGTCTTCCAGTCGATCAGGTCCCAGCCGCCGTCTGCATCGCGGAACACCGCGTCCACCCGGCCACGCACCACGATGCCGCCGATCTTCGTCTCGATGGGCGCCTCGATCGCCGCGGGCTCCCGCAGGGCCCACTCGGACTGCTCGAAGATGGCCGCCATGTCCGTCAGCCCCAGCGTCTCGTCGACGTGCGCATCCGCGCCGCCGGGGTACTCGCCGAGATCGAGCATCCCTCCTGCCCCGTAGAACTCCTCGATCCACGCATGGAACGCGGTACCCTTGCGGGCGGCCGACCCCGGCCGCCGGGGAAGCGGCCGCCGCAGCTGCTGCATGACCGCGGCGGCATCCTCGCGCAGTTCGACGAGGGTCGAGGCGGAGATGTGCGACGGCAGGGCAAGGGGCATCCGCTCCCGTTCGCGGGCCTGCCGTGCCAGGGCCAGCCGGACCTCCCGGCTCCACCGGCCGCCCTCCGTTTCGCCGTCGGGGGTCGGTGCGGCGGCCTGCTCGAGGACCGCCTGCGCCGCACGCTCCATGGACGGCCGCCGGGCGCCGA
Source organism: Arthrobacter sp. TMS2-4 (assembly GCF_054511075.1). NCBI lineage: Bacteria > Bacillati > Actinomycetota > Actinomycetes > Micrococcales > Micrococcaceae > Arthrobacter > Arthrobacter sp. TMS2-4. The sequence goes on along the minus strand of NZ_JBTNDI010000001.1, from coordinate 313,096 downwards.
GCGGATCGAACGGCCACCGCGCCCGCTCCGGGCGCGCGTTCGCGGGATTCGCATCACCCTCGTCCCCCTCCGGGAGCCAGTGCGGCAGGACGATCCCGGCCGCCCCGGCGTCAGCCAGCGCTACGAGGTCCATGAGGTAGGACGACGGCGCCGACGGTTTCGACCGCCCCCCACCCCACGCCGAGGACGTGCACACCAGGGCGTGCTTCGCGCGGGTGAAGGCCACGTAGGCGAGCCGCCGTTCCTCGCGCTCCGCGTGCGCCCGCGCCTCGTCGGTGAACTCCTTCTCGCTGGCCAGCCACTCCTTCTGGTCCTGCTGCTCCCAGTCCCACTGCGGCAGTTCGGGTGCGTCGCCGCGCAGGGGCCAGGGGATGGCGGAGTCGCCGCTGCTCCAGCGCGAGTCCTTGCCGCTCGGGAACGAGCCGTCGTTGAGACCCGGCACGAAGACGACGTCCCATTCCAGGCCCTTGGACGCGTGCACAGTCAGCAGTTGGACCGCGTCACGGCTCGCTTCGAGCTGCGTCACCGGCAGTCCGTCCTCCTCCTGGTCCGCGGCCTCGAGCCAGGCGAGGAACGCCGGGAGGTCGACACGCTCTGCGGTGGACACGAAGCCGGCGACGGCCTCGGTGAACGCATCGAGATTGCGGCGCGCCTCGTGGATGCTGACGCCCGGTTTCGCGGCCACCTCGATGTCCAGCAGGATGGTGCGCTCGACCTCACCGATCATGCTGCCCAGGTCGTCACCCACGAAGCTCCGGAGTCCGCGGAGTTCGTGGCGCAGCAGCTCGAGCCGCTGCCGGGCGGCACCGCTCAGGGTCCTCCCGGCAGACGACACCCAGTCACGGGGCGGAAGGTAGTCGACGGCCTCGACCAGGCTTCCCGCCTCGGCCAGATCGGGGGCCACGACGGCGTCCCGGGCCTTCTCGCGGTCGAGCTCGCCGTCGGCGCCACCGTCGGGCTGACCGACGGATGGGCTGCCCCGGCGGAACATGGCCTCGCGTGTCCGGGCGAGCTGTCGGGACCAGTCCCCGAGGGCCATCAGATCCGCCGGGCCGAGCCGCCACCGCGCGCCGGACAGCAGGCGCAGCATCGAGTCGGAGCGGTCCGGGTCGCCGAGGACCCTCAGGGTGGCGAGGAGGTCCACGATCTCGGGGGTGCGCAGCAGTCCGCCGAGACCGACGACCTGCACGGGGACGCCGGCGCGCTCCAACTCGCGCCTGATCGGCTCGAACTGTTTGCGGCCGCGGCACAGGACCGCCATGGTCGGGCGGAGCGGCGACCCGTCGTCGTCGGTCTCGAAGCTGCGCCGGCGCTGCCGCAGAACCTCTCGGGCCACGGCCCCGGCCTCGCTGAGCGGCATGTCGGCAGCGTCCGCCTCGCCGGCGTCGTCGGAGCCGGCCGCGTCGTCGGAGCCGGCCGCGGGCGCATCCGTGAGGAACCGTCCGAGCAGGACCTCGCCGAGGGGCGCCCCCGGCCGTGCCACGAGGCCGGGGACCTGCTGGACCGTGGTGTTGCGGAGCCAGGGCGCGGGCACGTTGAGCGGAGCCGACACCGTGTTCGCTGCCTCGAGGATGTACGTCGAGTTCCGCCACGCGACCGACAGGTGCGCCACCTCCGAGGGCGCCCGGCCCTCGGGGGTCAGCCTCGGGAACGCCGTGCGGAAGGTACCGAGCTGCCCCGCGGACGCCCCCCGGAAGCCGTAAATGGACTGGTGGGGGTCACCGACGGCCGTGACGGAGCGCCCGTCCGCGAACAGCCGCGAGAACAGGACCATCTGGGCATGCGAGGTGTCCTGGAACTCGTCGAGCAGCACCACCCGGTACTTCTCGCGCTCCATGGCCCCGGCTTCGGGGATGTCGCGGGCGATCCTGGCCGCGAGCGAGACGAGGTCACCGAAGTCGAGCTGCCGGCGCGCGAGCTTGGCGGCGGCGTAGTCCTCGGCCAGTTCGGTGACGGTGACCCGGGTGCGCAGCTTGTCCAGCAGGTCCTGGACCTTCTGCGTCGCTGCCCTGCTCGACCCTGCGACGTAGGACCGGCCTGCCACGTGCTCGATGTGGCGCCGGATGTCGCTGCGCACCGTCGCCGGGCTGACCAGATGTTCGGCGCACTCCCCCGCCATGTCGAGCACCGCCTTCACGAGCGTGCTCTTCGCGGCCGTGAAGTGCTCCCAGTCGCCGTCGTAGGCTTCGACGACGGCGTGCGCGAGCTGCCACGACTGGGCGGTACCGAGCATCACCGAGTCACGCTCCACCCCGATCCGCAGCCCGTAGTCCTGGACGATCCCGTTGGCGAACGAGTGATAGGTCGAGATGGCGGGGTCGAGCCGGTCCAGCGCGTCCTCCCCGGCGGGCGCAGGGGCGTCCTGCGCGAGCGCGGCGTAGAGCTGGGCCAACCGCTGCCGGACCCGCGACGCTAGTTCCCCGGCGGCCTTGCGGGTGAAGGTGACGCCGAGGACCTGCTCGGGGCGCACGAGGTCGTTGGCGACGAGCCACACGACACGGTCCGCCATGGTCTTGGTTTTCCCCGAACCCGCGCCGGCGATGACCAGGAGCGGCTCGAGGGGCGCTTCGATGACCCGCGCCTGGTCGTCGGTCGGGTACTGGACGGGGCCGTCCGGGTCCGTGTGCAGCAACTCGGCCAGTCGCCGGGCCGAGTACCGCGCCTCTGGTCGTGCGGTAGCCACTACTGCGTCACCTGCTTTCCTTCTTCGCACAGGGGGCAGACCTCGGGCAGCCGGCACCCGCTGCCGCCGAACCCCGACCGGCGGGGGTCGTGGATGGTGTCGAAGGTCGCGGCGGACATCAGCGCGGCGGCGTCCTCGATCATCGCCCTCGCCCAGGTGTCCTCCGGACCCACCGGGGGCTGCACCTGCACCGCGACACCCTTGGTCTTCGTGCCCAGCTGGACCAACGCCGCGCCCCCGGGTGCGGTGGGTCCGGCGTCCACCGCGTCCCCGTCCTGACCGCCGAGCTGCGCACCCGCGGCGAGGGCGGTCTGGTAGGCGGCGAGTTGTGGGTGACGCGGGATGTCGGCCCCTGCCGGCGTGCTCTTGCCCGTCTTGAGATCGACGATCACGAAGCGACCCTCGGCGTCGACCTCGAGGCGGTCGATCTGCCCGCGTAGGCGTACAAGCCGCTCGGCGTCCCCCAGGCGGACCTCGAGGTCCACCGCGAAGTCCACCTCCGTGTCCAACAGGCTCCGTCCGTCCTTCCGCATGGAGAGCACGTAGGCGGCGAGCTTCCGCACCATGGTCTCGGCGCGCCGGAAATCGGACCGGCTTTCCCAGGTGTCCTTGATCCCCAGCTGCGGCCAGCGCCGCTCGAGCTCCCTCACGTACTCGTTGCCGGTGGCCTCCGGCAGGTCCTGGGCGATCTGGTGGACGAGTGTGCCGAGGGACCGGGCGAAGTCGGTGGTCCGCTCCCCGCCGGCAGCGGACACGAACCAGCTCAGGGGCGAGGTGAGAACCGACTCGACCTTGGACGGCGAGACGGGGATCGGCTGCTCCACAGGCACCACCGGGTCCTCGCTGGTCATGCCGAGTACGCCCCACCACTGGGCAGGATGGGCGCCCGGCACCGGCGGCTCCAGTGCCGCCATTCGTCCGAGGTGGTGCGCGGCCTCCCGTGACAGGGCCGGGGCGGCCTGCGGATCCTGCGCGAACTTCCGCAGCTCGGCAACGAGCGCGCGGAGTGTGACGGGGCGCAGGACCTCGGTGCGCGGCCGTATCGCGGCTCCGGGCGGCAGGGGGTCGAGCACGTCGAGGAACGGTGAGGGCTGCTCGTCCTGGGAGGCGACGGCGCAGCACACCAGCTCCTGCGTGGCGCGGGACACGGCGAGCGAGAAGGTCCGAAGCTCGTCGAAGCGGATGTCCTGCAGCAGGGACACCGGGTCGCGGTTGCTGCGGAACGATTCGCCGTAATCGAGCAGCGCACGCAGCTCGCCGGATCCGAGCAGTTCTCCGCGCAGCCGGAGGTTCGGCCACACGCCGTCCTGCACGCCGGCCACGATCACGAAGGGCCAGTGCCGTCCGGCGGCGCTCGCCGGCGTGAGCACCGAGACGGACGCCTGACGGGCGGTGCGCGTCGTCAGCGTGTCCATGGGGATGTCCTGGCTGAGGACGTAGTCGAGGAACAGTTCCGGGTCCGCGCCGGGCATCTGTTCCACGAAGCGCTCCGCGGTGTGGAACAGGGCCATCATCGCGTCCAGGTCCCGATCGGCACGGCTCGAGGACGGCCCTTCGGACAGGGCGGCGGCCGACCACTGTTGCGCGAGTCCCGATGCGGACCAGAGCGCCCACAGGACGGTCTCGGGGTCACGTCCGGGGTCGGAGGCTGCGGATCGTCCTGCATCCAGCATGCGGGCCAGTCTCCGGACCGGCGCGCCCTCGGACGGCAGGGCGGCGATCTGCTCGGGGGCGGAGAACAGGGCAGCGATGAGCTCATCGCTCGTGCGCCCCCCGCCCTCCTGCAGCTCAGTCCGCCGGAGGATCTGGCGCAGGCGCCGCAGGTCGAGGCTGCCCGCCCCTCCGATCCGCGAGGTGAGCAGGGAGATGCACAGCTCGGTGTCGAGTTCGGCGCGGCCCACGACGACGGCGAAGAGGTCGAGCAGGGGCCGCACGGCGGGTTCCTCCCGGATGGCGGTCTCCGCAGCAGGGACGTTCACGGCGATGCCCTGCGCCGTGAGGAACCGCTGCACCGCCGACACCTGCGTGCCGTTGCGGACGATCACGGCGATGTCGTCGAGGCTGCGTTCCCCGAACAGGTGCGCCTCGAGCACCCGCTGGGTGATGAACCGCTGTTCATGGAACGCGCTGTCGAGGACGTGGGCGGACATGGCCGGGTCGTCCGACGTTGCGCCGTCGGGCCTCGTGCCGTCGTCCGGCCCATGGGCCGGACGCGCGTCCCGCGTCCTGGTGGAGGAGGGGACGGGACCCTCGACGTGCCGGTAGGTGGTGCTGATGCCCGGGGTTGCGATGCGGGCGGCGACGTTGCTCCAGGCCTGGGCGAGAGGCCCCCGCAGGGTCAGCGACCCGGGAAGGGTCACCGTGGTCAGCCCGCCGCGGCGGAAGAGGGTGGACAGGCGTCCGGTGAGCTCGGGCCGCGCTCCGCGGAAACCCTGCGCGACCGTGTCCGGGCAGGAGGTGATCACGACGTCGTTCCCTGCTCCGATGAGCCCCAGCAGGGCGTGCACGGCGGGGTTCGCCTCCTGGTAGTCGTCCACCAGGATCAGCTGCAGGCGCTCCCGCTCCCGGTCGAGGAAGTCACGGTCCGTCTCGAGGATCTCCCGGGCGGCGGTGAGGATCCCGGCCGGGTCGAAGGCCTCGGGCATGCGGAGGTCGAGGACGTCGCGGTATTCGCGGTAGAGCGCGGCCGCCGCGACCCAGTCCGGGCGGTCGAACCGCTCCCCCCAGGCCGAGAGCTCCTCCGCGGAGACCCCGTATTCGCTCACGCGGTCGAAGAGGTCGCGGATCTCCTGCCGGAAACCGCGCGTGGGCAGGGCGAGGGCGAGGCCGGGGGGCCAGTCCAGAGCGGGCGCGCCGTCGCGGCCGTGACCGGAGAGGAGCTCCTTGATGATGAGGTCCTGTTCCGCGCCCGACAGCAGCCTCGGCGCACGCGTGATGGCGGGCGTGCGTCCCTCGGCCCTGGCGCGGCGGATGAGGTCGAAGGCGTAGGACGCCCAGGTGCGGGCGGGTGCCGTGCTGATGCTGCGGTCCAGGGCGGCGGTCAGTTCGTCCCGGAGCCGCGTCGAGGCTGCCCGGGTGGGCCCGAGGAGGAGCAGTCCTTCCGGTTCCACGGTCCCCGCACCGATACGCGCGACGGCGAGATCGGTGAGCAGGGAGGACTTGCCGCTGCCAGGAGCGCCGAGGACCAGCACCTGCCCGCTGACGGCCGCGATCGACCGCAGGACGGCGTCGTAGCCCTCGGCGGGAGTCGTGGCCGCCGTAGCGTCGCCGAGGACTGCCGGCGGGGCGTCAGGGAGGGTGCTGGTCATGGTTCAAGACCATCACACGCCACGGACAAACAGCGGCAGCGCGCCGGGGCCCGGCGTCAGGACCCGGCGGGTCGCAGGGACGCGCCGACGTCGTCGAGGAGGGTCTGTTCCTCCGCCGTCGGCCACCAGCGGGCGGAGCCCAGGTCCACGCGGTATTCGCCGGGGTCGGTGCTCCCCGGCGGCACAGCGAGCGGGGTGCCCTCCGAGTCGTAGTGGGCGCGGGCCGGCAGTGCCAGGCCGCGTGGCGGGTGGCCGCCGGCGCGCAGGACGCGCCACCACGGGACGTCCCGGAGGCTGCGGGAGAGCGCCCTGCCGACCTGGCGGGGCCCGCCGCGGTCGAGGAGTTCCGCGACGTCCCCGTAGGTCAGCACCTTGCCGGCGGGGATCAGCCCGGCGACGGTGAGGACGGCCTCGCAGTAGTCGTCGAGGTCTGCGCCGGGCACGCCGGCGGACCCGGGGCCGGGAGCGTCCCCGTCGACTCGTCGATCCATGCGTTCCACCCTAGCCCGGCAGATCTTTCAGGTCGGCGGGGTCCGCAGGGTGACTGATCCATTTGGTCGGAGCCCGCCCGTACGGTGGTGCCATGACGAGCTGGCATGAGGGTCCGAGGGCCGGGTTCGACCTGGAGACGACGGGGCGGGACCCGCTGACCGCGCGCATCGTCACCGCGACGATCGTCCTCGTCGACGGTGACGGCGGGGTACTCGAGCACCACGAGTGGCTGGCCGACCCGGGCATCGACATCCCGGAGGGCGCCGCGGCGATCCACGGCGTCACGACGGCGCACGCGCAGGCGCACGGCCTGCCCGCGGCGGACGTCGTCCACGGGATCTCGTCCGTCCTGTCGCGCCTCTTCGCCGCCGGTGTCCCGGTGCTGGCCTTCAACGCCCGGTACGACTTCACGGTGCTGGCGCAGGAGGGGCGCCGCCACGCCGTCCCGGTGCCGGTGCCCTCGCCCGTGATCGACCCGTACATCATGGACAAGCAGGCGGACCGGTACCGGCGCGGCAAGCGGACCCTGACGGCCATGTGCGAGCACTACGGGATCCCGTTCGAGAACGCTCACACCTCCGCGGCGGACGTCCTCGCGACGCTCCGGGTCGGGGCGGTGCTCGCCGAGCGGTTCGCGTTCCTGCGGCGCCCGGCCGCGGACCTGCATGCCTCGCTCGTCGTGTGGGCCGACCGTCAGGCGGCGAACTTCGAGGAGTACCTGCGCCGGACCGAGCCCGACGCCGTGATCGAGCGGGCGTGGCCCGTCGTCGGCTGCACGCCCGAGCGCCAGGACAACAGGCAGGACGACCGGCAGGACGACAGGCAGGACGAATCTGCGCTGCGACCGGTCGCCTCCGTTCCCTGAGGCGGGGCGGGGACGCTAGTCGACCGGCACGGCCGCTGCTGCCGCCCGCGCGGCCGCCGGAAGGGCCGCGTGGATGCGCTCCATCGCGGTGTCGTCGTGCGCCGAGGAGAGGAACCACGCCTCGTACACGGACGGGGGGAGGTACACGCCCGAGTCGAGCATGGAGTGGAAGAACGGCCCGTAGCGGAACGCATCCTGACCGGTTGCGTCGGCGTAGTTCCGGACACCGTGCTCGGCCGTGCCGAAGGCGACGCTGAACAGGTTCCCCGCCCGCTGGATGGAGTGATCCACGCCGGCCTTCGTCAGCTCGGCCGTGAGGGCGTCGCTGACCTCGAGCGAGCGCGCGTCGACGTGCCGGTAGACGTCGTCCGTCGCGGCCGTGAGCGTCGCGACGCCTGCCGCCATGGCGATCGGGTTCCCCGACAGGGTGCCCGCCTGGTAGACCGGCCCGATCGGCGCGAGGTAGTTCATCACGTCGGCACGCCCGCCGAGCGCTGCGGCCGGGATACCGCCGCCGATGACCTTCCCGAAGGTCAGCAGGTCCGGCGTCCACGGGTGCTCCGCGTCGTCGGCGCCGCCGGTGAGCTTCCAGTACCCGCCCGGGTGGGTGCGGAATCCGGTCATGACCTCGTCGACGATGAACAGCGCGCCGTGCTCCGAGGTGATGCGGCTGAGGAAGGCGTTGAAGCCCGGCGCCGGGGTCACGACCCCCATGTTCGCGGGAGCGGCTTCCGTGATGACGGCGGCGATGTGCTCGCCGTGGGAGCGGAAGGCCTCCTCGACGGCTTCGACGTCGTTGTACGGCAGGACGAGCGTCTCCGCCGTCGTCGCCTCCGTGACGCCGGCGGAGCCGGGCAGCGCCAGGGTGGCGACGCCCGATCCGGCGGCCGCGAGGAGGCTGTCCACGTGCCCGTGGTAGCAGCCGGCGAACTTGACGATCAGGTTCCGTGACGTGAAGCCCCGGGCGAGCCGGACGGCGGTCATGGTCGCCTCGGTCCCGGTGGACACCATGCGCAGCAGTTCCACGGCGGGCACGCGCTCCTTGACGAGCTGCGCGAGGTCGGCCTCGGCCGGCGTCGAGGCGCCGAAGGTGAGCCCGTGGTCGACGGCGCGGTGCACGGCCGCGATGACATCGGGATGGGAGTGGCCGAGCAGCGCCGGGCCCCACGAGCAGACCAGGTCCACGTACTGCTTGCCGTCGGCGTCGGTGACGTACGCGCCGTGCGCGTCGACGAGGAAGCGCGGGGTCCCGCCGACCGAGCCGAAGGCGCGGACGGGCGAGTTGACCCCGCCGGGCATGAGGGCGCGGGCGCGCTCGTAGAGGTCGTCGGACGTGCTCGCTGGTGTCGCTGCGGTGGTCATGGGTGCGGTTCCTTCGGTGTGGGAGGTCAGTGGGAGGGCTCGTCGAGCCAGAGCGCGAGCTCCGACGCCCAGTAGGTCAGGATCAGCTGCGCGCCGGCCCGCTTGATCCCGAGGACCGATTCCTCGATGGCGCGGCGGCGGTCGATCCACCCGTTGGCGGCCGCGGCCTCGATCATCGCGTACTCCCCCGAGATCTGGTACGCCGCGACGGGGACCGGCGACATGGCGGCGACGTCGGCGAGGATGTCCAGGTAGCTCATGGCCGGCTTGACCATGACCATGTCGGCGCCCTCCTCGATGTCGAGTTCGACCTCGAGGATCGCCTCGCGGCGGTTCGAGGCGTCCATCTGGTAGGTCCTGCGGTCGCCGACGAGCTGGGAGTCGACGGCCTCGCGGAAGGGGCCGTAGAACGCGGACGCGTACTTGGCGGCGTAGGCGAGCACCACGGTGTCCTGGTGTCCGGCCTCGTCCAGCGCCTGGCGGATGACGGCGACCTGGCCGTCCATCATCCCGGAGGGGCCGAGCACGTGCGCGCCGGCGCGTGCCTGCTCCACGGCCATCCGGGCGTACAGCGCCAGCGTCGCGTCGTTGTCCACCGAGCCGTCGGCGGCGAGGACGCCGCAGTGCCCGTGGTCGGTGAACTCGTCCAGGCAGACGTCGCTCATGACGACGAGGGAGTCGCCCACCTCGGAGCGGACGTCCGCGATCGCGCGGTTGAGGACGCCGTCCGGGTCGATGCCCGCGCTGCCGGTCGCGTCGCGGTGCTCGGGGATGCCGAACAGCATGATGCCCCCCACGCCACGCTCCACCGCCTCCGCGGCCGCCCGCTTCAGGGAGTCCGTGGTGTGCTGCACGACACCGGGCATGGAGAGGATGGGGGCGGGCTCGCGGAGTCCCTCCCGGATGAACGCCGGGAGGATCAGCTCGGAGGGATGGACGCGGTACTCGGCCACCATGCGCCGCAGTGCGGGCGTCGAGCGCAGCCTCCGGGGCCGGTGCTGGGGGAAACTCATGGCTGATCTCCGTTCGATGGTGCGATGTGCAGGTGGGGCTCGCCGCCCTGTGCGAGGGCGTCCGCCGCCGCCCGGGCGATCCCCTGCGGTGTGGGATCGACGGCCGTGGACGCCGGCGCCCATCCTTCGGACCGCAGCGCACCGGCCGTGGTGCGGCCGATGGCGACGGGCCGGAAGGACAGCGCACCGACGTCCAGCCTGTCACGGAACTGGCGGACGGTGCTCGGGGCGGTGAAGACGACGGCGGGCTGGACACCGCCGGAGGCGAGCTCCAGGACGTCCTGGACGGACAGCACGGGCGGTCTCGGCCCGTCCTCCTCGACGCCGGGAACGCGCCGCGCAGGGGACGCCGGGTAGGGCACGGTGCGGTAGGCCTCGACGCGGTGGACGGACCGGCCCGAGGCTGCGAGTCCTTCGCGGAGGTCGTCCGGGGCGAGGTCCGCCTGGGGCAGGAGCACCGCCCCGCGGCCGGGCGGGAACGCGGCCAGGAGGCCGCCCGAGGACGCTTCCCCGGGCACCAGGTCGACGACGACGCCCGCTTCCGTCAGCGCCCGCGCGGTCGCGGTGCCGACCGCGGCGACACGCGCTCCCCCGCCGCGGACGAGGGCGGCGAGCCGTTCATCGCCGGCGCCCGCCAGCATGCCCAGGGCCTGGACCGCGTTGGCGCTGGTGACGACCAGCCATTCGTACGCGCCCTGGCCGAGAGACGCCAGGGCGCGGGTCGCGGCGTCGATGTCGGCGGGCAGTTCCGTGTCCGTGAGGGGCAGCGCGTAGGGCGTCATGCCGCCGGCGCGGAGGGCGTCGGCGATCCGGACCGCCCGTGCCGGGTGCCGGAGGACGACCACCGGCCGGTCCCCTGAACGGCTCACCGCGTGCGCCTAGCTGTTCAGGGGCGCGACGTCGGCTGCGCCCGCGGCGAGCAGTTCCTCGGCGAGTTCGAGACCGAGCTGCGCGGCGGCGACGGCATCCGTGGCGGGCGCCGAGCGGGTCAGACGGATCATCGACCGGCCGTCCGTGCTGCACACCACCGCTTCGAGGGAGAGGATGTCACCCTGCAGCCGCGCGAGTGCACCGATGGGGGCGGAGCAGCCTGCTTCGAGCTGCAGGAGGACGGCGCGCTCCGCCGTCACCGCGAGCCGTGTGGGCAGGTGGTCGTAGGCGGCGAGCGCCTCGCGCACCCCGGGGGTGGCTTCGCGCTCACGGCACTCGATCGCGAGGGCGCCCTGGCCCGCGGCGGGCAGCATGACGTCGGGGTCGATCAGCTCGGTGATCGCGGCCTCGCGCCCGAGCCGCCGCAGTCCCGCGGCGGCGAGGACGACGGCGTCGAGGTCGCCGGGCGCCCCGGGGACGAGTCCGGCGACGCGACCGAGGCGGGTGTCCACGTTGCCGCGGATGTCCACGACCTCGAGCCCGGGGCGTGCAGAGCGCAGCTGGGCGGCCCGCCGCGGGGACCCCGTGCCCACACGCGCACCGTCCGGGAGGGTGGCGAGGGTGAGTCCGTCCCGGGCGCAGAGGGCGTCGCGGACGTCCTCCCGCTCGGGCACCGACGCCACGGTCAGGCCCGGGGCGGGCAGGGTGGGAAGGTCCTTGAGCGAGTGCACCGCGAGGTCGCACCGATCCTGGAGGAGGGCGTCACGGAGGGCTGCGACGAACACACCGGTGCCGCCGATCTGCGAGAGCGAGCCCTTGAGGATGTCGCCCTCCGTCCGGACCCGCACGAGCTCGTACGGCAGGCAGGCGAGGTCGGAGACCCTCTCCGCCACCGTCGTCGTCTGCGTCATCGCGAGGGCGCTGCCCCGCGTGCCGACCCGGATGCCTGTGCTCATTCCGTACCGGGGTTGGGCAGCGGCGTGCCCACGGTGGAGTCGACGGCGGCGACGGTCGGCTTCTCCCCGCGACGGTTCGCGCAGCAGTTCGGGCGGCATACGTCGTACCAGGGTCCGAGGGCCGTCGTGGACGGACGGTCCGCGATGTTGTTGTCGATGGTGCGCTCGAGGATGAGGTCCACGAGACCCTCGACGAACGTCCGGTGGGTGCCGGGCGTGGGCACGCGGTCGGCGACGATCCCGAGCTCACCGCAGGTCTCCAGAGCCTCGGTGTCGAGGTCCCAGGCGACCTCCATGTGGTCGGAGACGAAGCCGAGCGGGACGATCACGACGCCGCGCGTGCCGGCCTCGTAGCGGTCGCGGAGGGCGTCGCTGATGTCCGGCTCGAGCCACGGGATGTGCGGGGCTCCCGACCGGGACTGGTAGACCAGGGACCATTCGACGCCGGCGGCCTCGGGGATGCGGTCCAGCACCGCCTGCGCGGTGGCGAGGTGCTGCGCCACGTACGCGCCCTCCTCGTAGGCCGGTCCGCCGTCGGCGTCGCGGGGTCCGGCGGCGTCGGCGTCGCCCATCGGGATGGAGTGGGTGGAGAACATGATGTGCACGGGCGCCTCGGGGGTGCCCTGCTCGCCGAGTCCGGTCCGGACCTTCGCCAGGCCCTGGGTCACACCCTCGACGAATGGCTCCACGAAGCCCGGGTGGTCGAAGTACTGGCGGACCTTGTCCACCTCGAGCCGGCCCTCGAGTCCGGTCTTGACGAGCGCCATGCCGAGGTCCTCGCGGTACTGGCGGCAGCTCGAGTAGCAGGAGTAGGCGCTCGTGGTCACGGCGAGCACCTTGCGGTGCCCGGCGTCGTACGCCTCCTGCAGGGTGTCCGCGATGAACGGCTCCCAGTTGCGGTTGCCCCAGAAGACGGGCAGGCCGATGCCGCGACGGCGGAGCTCGGCCTCGATCGCGGCCCGCAGGGCACGGTTCTGGCTGTTGATGGGGCTCACGCCGCCGAACGCGCGGTAGTGGTGCGAGACCTCCTCCAGACGCTCGTCGGGGATGCCGCGGCCGCGGGTCACGTTCCGCAGGAAGGGAATGACGTCGTCCTGTCCCTCCGGCCCGCCGAAGGATGCGAGCACGACGGCGTCGTAGGCCTTCGGGGCCATCCGCCCGTTCTCGTCGACCCCGTCGAGGGGGTTGAATGCCTGTGTCGTCACTGGAGCACCTCTGCAATCTCGTCGTGGCTGATCCGCCGGCCGGTGTAGAACGGCACTTCCTCGCGGACGTGGCGCCGCGCTTCGGTCTCCCGGAGGTACCGCATCAGGTCCACGAGGTCCACGAGCTCGGGAGCTTCGAGTGCCAGGATCCATTCGTAGTCGTTGAGGGCGAAGGATGACACCGTGTTGGAAATCACCTGCGGGTACTTCCGCCCCTTCAATCCGTGGTCCATGAGCATCTCGCGGCGCTCGTCGGTGGGCAGGATGTACCACTCGTAGGAGCGCACGAACGGATACACGCAGACCCACTCCGCCGGCGCGACCCCGCGGGAGAACGCCGGACTGTGGGACTTGGAGAACTCGGCGTCACGGTGGACGCCCATCGCCGACCACACCACGGTGGTCCCGGCCAGGGCGTCGGTGCGGCGCAGCTTGCGGACGGCGGCCTGGAGGTCCTCCGGGCGGGGTCCGTGCAGCCAGACCATCACGTCGGCATCGGCGCGCATGCCGGAGACGTCGTAGAACCCGCGGAGCACGACGCCATCCTGTTCGAGACCGGAGAGGACCTCCGACATGGGCTGTGCGCCCGAGGCCGGGGTGGCGGCACCCCGCGCGAAGACGGTCCAGAGGGTGTAGAACAGCTCACCCGGGGCGTCGGCGCCCCCTACGGTCTGCTGTGGAGCGTGGGCGGGCATGCTACCGGTGGGCTCAGTCATGGTACTAGTCTGCCCCTGCCCGCAGGCGAACCGAAATTCTTCCCTTCTACAATGTGTAGAAGAGATGAAGGTCACATCGGGGGTGTCCGGTCGCTCCCCGCGAGGGCGTCCGCGAGCGCGACGGCGCGGGCCCGGGCGTCGTCGATGACGGCGACCAGACCGGTCCCGGCGAGCCAGCCGCCTGTCACGGCGAGGGACGCCGACTGCTCGGCCACGAGGGTCCGGATACGTGCGACGCGATCCCGGTGCCCCACGGAGGCGTGTGGCAGGGCACCGGCCCAGCGCACCACGTCCCAGTCGAGGACGTCGGCCTCACCGATGGGCACGCCGAGCAGGGCCGAGGCGTCGGCGAGCGCGGAACGGTAGAGGACGTCGTCGGGCGTCGCGAGTCCGACGGCGGTGGGCTCGTCCCCTACACGGCCGAAGGACAGCCGGAGGACGTGGGAGCCGGGGCCGGCCTGGTCGCGGAGCCACGCCCACTTGGCGGTGGCGTGGGTGAGCGCCTTGGCCGTGACGCCGTCGACCCCACGGGCCACGAGCACCCCCGTGCCGCGGGGTCGGGCGTCGAGTTCCGGGACATCGACGATCAGGGTGACGAGGGCGACGCCGGGCACCGGGTCCGGACGCTCCGCCGCGAGGGCGGGCAGCTCCCTCGTGAGGAGATCGACGGCGCTCCTGCCTTCGGTGGCGACGAGTACGGCGTCGGCGTGCAGCCGTCGCGTGAGGCCCGAGTGTTCCGTCGTCACGACCCACCCGGCACCCGAGCGGGCGAGGCCCCCGACGTGCTCGCTGGTCCGCAGGTCCGCGCCGTCCTCCCTGAGCTGGCGGACGAGGGCGTCGCGGAGCTGGGCGATGCCGCCGACGAGGCCGCCCACGGCGGCACCTGCGGGTGCCGCCTGGCGCAAGGCACCGGCTGCGGCACCGAGGGAGCCCAGGCGGCCCATGGTCGAGCGCAGGCCCGGCGCCACGGAGTCGACGTCGAGGTCGTCGGGGTCGGCGGAGAAGACCCCACCCGCGACGGGCGCCACGAGGCGGGTGAGGACGTCCTCCCCCATCCTCGTGCGCACGAGCTCGCCGAGGCTGACCCGGGGGCGTGTGGCGAGGGCACCGACCGGGAGCACCTTGTCCAGGGCCGCCCGGAGGGAGCCCGCGCGGCCGAGGATCGCGCTGATCGTCGGATCGGAGGGATCCGCGGGAATGCCGAGGATGCCGGAGTTCGGCAGCGGCTGCGCGGCCGCCCGCAGGTCCCTGCCGGGCAACTGGACCCAGGCGCCCGTGGCATCAGGGGCCACGATCCGGTCGCCCAGGCCGAGCTCACCGGCGAGCGCGGGCACGGTGGCCGATCGGGTGGAGAAGGATTCGGCGCCGCTGTCGAGCAGGAACCCTCCGAGGGAACGGCTGTCCACGGTACCGCCGAACCGGTCCGACTGCTCGAGCACGGTCACACGCAGGCCCCGCTGCAGGAGCGTCCGCGCCGCGACGAGGCCGGCCATGCCGCCGCCCACCACGACGACCGTCCGCGGTCGGGCGGGCGCGGCCGTCTCCGGTTCCGCAGGGACGCCGTCCGGCCCCGCCGCCTTCGGCACGGCTACGGCTCCACGGAATGGATGAGGTCAACCACGCGGGTCAGGACGTCAGGGTCGGTCTCCGGCGGGACACCGTGTCCGAGGTTCACCACGTGCCCGGGCGCCGATGCACCCGCCGCGAGGACGTCGCGGACATGCTGCTCGAGGACGGGCCACGGGGCGGGCAGGAGGGCCGGGTCGATATTGCCCTGGAGGGGTACGGTCCCACCGAGGCGGCGGTTCGCCTCGTCGAGCGGCAGCCTGTAGTCGACGCCGATGACGTCCACGCCGACCTCGTGCATCGCCACGAGCAGCTCCGAGGTGCCGGTGCCGAAATGGATCAGCGGCGCGCCGGAGCCCCGGACGTGGTCCAGGGCCCTGCGGGAGGCCGGTGCCACATGCCGGCGGTAGTCCGCGAGGCCGAGGGATCCCGCCCACGAGTCGAACAGCTGGGCGGCGCTGGCGCCAGCCTCCAGCTGTGCCCGCAGGAACATGCCGGAGGCGTCCGCCGCCCACTCGGTCAGGGCGCGCCATGTGTCCGGATCGGCGTGCATCATGGTGCGGGGGCCGAGGTGGTCCCGTGACGGCTTGCCCTCGACCATGTAGGCCGCCAGCGTGAACGGGGCCCCGGCGAAGCCGATCAGCGGCGTGGATCCCAGCTGGGCGACCGTGAGGGCCACGGCCTGGCGGATCGGTTCCAGCGCCTCGTCCGTCAGCGTGGGCAGCGCGGCGACATCGGCGGCGGAACGGATGGGCGCGCCGAGGACGGGGCCCACCCCGGGCACGATGTCGACGTCGACCCCGGCCAGCTTGAGCGGGATGACGATGTCGGAGAAGAAGATCCCGGCGTCCACGTCGTGCCGCCGCACGGGCTGGAGGGTGATCTCCGATGCCAGTTCGGGATCGAGGCAGGATTCGAGCATGTTGGTGCCCTCCCGCAGGGCGCGGTACTCCGGCAGCGACCGTCCGGCCTGGCGCATGAACCAGACGGGGCGCCGATGCGGAGCCATGCCACGGTAGGCGGAGATGAGGGCCGACCCGGACGTGCGTCCGTCGATCAGCGGGTGCGATGCTCCAAGGTCCATACCGCCGATTCTGCCGAAGATCCTGCGGGATGGATAACCGGAGACCGCCGGCCGGGCCCCCCGTGGCCAAGATCACGCTGCCCGCGGAGGGTACTGTCCCGCAGGAATCCGCGGGAAGCAATGTCCGGGTAAGCCTTACCTATTCGGTGGATGTCCCCTGTCCTCGATATGATCGGAGCGCTGTGGTACTTCTTTCACTTGTCGCGACACATTCGAATGTGGACCTGGAAACCGTTGCCCGACTGAGCGTCGGGGCGCCCCAGGTCCCTTCCGCTGCGCTCGCCGAGGATCCCTCCGTCACCGGAGCCGTCGTCCTGGCCACCTGCAACCGCTTCGAGATCTACGCCGAGGCACCGTCCGAGGAGGACGTCGAGGCCGCCCGCTCCGCGATCGTGACGACCGTCAGCGAGTACTCGGGCATCCCCGAGCAGTCCGTGTCCTCGTCCTTCGAGACGCACACCGGCCAGGACGTGGCCGAACACCTCTTCGCCGTCGGAGCCGGCCTCGACTCCGCCGTCATCGGCGAACGGGAGATCGCCGGGCAGGTCCGACGGGCGCTCATGGAGGCCCAGGGGTCCGGTGCCGCCAGCGGCGGCCTCGTCCGCCTCTTCCAGGCCGCCTCCCGGACCGCGAAGGACGTCGGCGCGCAGACGGTGCTCGGCAGCCGGGGTCGGTCCATCGTGTCCGTCGCCATCGAACTGGCCGGAGACATCTCCGAGGACGCCGACTGGTCCACCAAGAGCGTGGTGCTGTTCGGGACGGGAGCCTACGCGGGTGCCACGATGGCAGCCCTCCGGGACAGGGGATGCACCGATGTCTCGGTCTTCTCCTCGTCCGGCCGGGCCGAGGCCTTTGTCGCGACCCGTGGCGGGACCGCCCTCACCGCCGCGCTCCTGCCCGAAGCGATGCGCCGGGCCGACGTCGTCATCGGCTGCAGCGGCAGCGACGCACGCATCGATGCCGCCGACATCGAACGGGTCCGCGCGGCCAGCGACCGCCCGCTCGTCATCATCGACCTCGCGCTGAGCCACGACTTCGACCCCGCCGTCGCGAACCTCGACGACGTCGAACTCATCACCCTCGAATCCGTCCGCGCAGCGGCGCCCGAGGAGCAGGCCGAGGCCCTGTCGCGGGCCGGCGACCTCGTACGCGAAGCCGCACGCTCCTTCGAGGAACAGCAGGCGACACGGGCGATGAACGCGGCGATCGTCGCGCTCCGCCAGCACACGCAGACCGTCCTCGACGCCGAGATGGAGCGCGTCCGCGCCCAGCACGGTTGCACTGCCGCCGCGGAGGAGGTCGAGTTCGCCCTGCGGCGCATGGTCCGCCAGCTGCTGCACGTCCCCACGGTGCGGGCCCGCGAGCTCGCCGCCGAGGGTCGCCAGGACGAGTACACCGCAGCGCTCGAGGCCCTCTACGGCATCGACGTCATGCCCGCGCCGTCCGCCGCTCCCGCCCCGGAGTTGCCTGCCGCTGCCGCGCATGCCGGTCATGCGCACCCCGAGGGCGCCGTGTGCCCCGTGGACCACGAGCGGCCCGCCCAGAGCGCCTGACCCAGCGGCGCCATTCCGTCGCCCGGCATTCCGTCGCCCGGGCGGACCCGGACATCGGCTCTGGGGAGGACACCTAGTAGGTCATCTTCTGCGGTTCTATGGTCCGCACCCATTCCACGATGCCGCCGTCGACCGACCAGACGTCCCTGTGTCCCCGGTCGCGGAGGTGGCGGACGACGTCGGCCGAGCGCACCCCGGACTTGCAGTGGACGTAGACCGTCCGCGTACTGTCCACGGCCGCTGTGCCGTCGAGGATCAGGGGCGTCGGGACCAGCACCGCGCCGTCGATCCTCACGATCGCGTACTCCTCCGGGTTCCGGACGTCCAGCAGGTCGAAATCGGCCGAACCCGACGCCCGTGCGGCGAGGAGCTCCGCGAGTTCCTCGACGGAGACGGTGGGCACCGTCGCCTGATCCGTGCCGGCGGCCGCCGCGGACGGCAGTCCGCAGAACTGCTCGTAGTCGATCAGCTCGGTGATGCGCGGGGCGGTGGGATCCGGCCGCACGCGCACTTCCCGCCAGCTCATGTCCAGGGCGTCGAACACCAGCACGCGGCCCAGCAGGGTCCTGCCGAGGCCGGTGATGAGCTTGATGGCCTCGTTGACCATCACGGACCCGATCTGCGCGCAGAGGACGCCCAGCACGCCGCCCTCAGCGCAGGACGGCACGGAGCCGGGCGGCGGGGCGTCGGGGTACAGGTCACGGTAGGTGGGGCCTCGGTCCTGCCAGAAGACGCTGACCTGCCCGTCGAACCGCAGGATGGATCCCCAGACGTAGGGTTTGCCGAGGATGGCGGCCGCATCGTTGACGAGGTAGCGCGTGGCGAAGTTGTCGGTGCCGTCGACGATCAGGTCGTACCCGGAGAAGAGCTCGAGGGCGTTGGATCGGTCGAGCCTCTCCCCGTGCAGCACCACCTCGACCAGCGGATTCAGGGCCAGGATGCTGTCGCGCGCGGATTCTCCCTTCGGCCGGCCGAGATCCGGGACGCCGTGGATGACCTGGCGCTGCAGGTTGGACAGGTCGACGTCGTCGTCGTCGACGATGCCCAGCGTGCCGACGCCGGCAGCCGCCAGGTACAGGAGGGCCGGTGAGCCCAGCCCGCCGGCTCCGATCACGAGCACGCGGGCGTTCTTCAGCCGCAGCTGCGCCTCGGTGCCGAAGCCGGGGATGATGAGGTGCCGCGAGTAGCGCAGGGTCTCCTCCCGGGTCAGGCTCCCGACGGCCTCGACCAGCGGCGGCAGGTCCGCCGGTGTGTTCCCGGGAGCGTGCACGGACGGAGTGGAAACGGTCATGCCCAAGGGTATTCCCCGCCCGCACGGCCGGGCCAGCCGCCGTGGGTACACTTGACCGAGCCCCGCCCCCGACCGCTGAACCGAGGACCGCCCCCCGTGAGTGTTGAACCGACCGCCGCAGGAAAGGCCGTCCGGCTGCCGCGGGACGAGCGCCGGCGCCAGCTCCTCGCGGCCGCCCAGGAGGTCTTCGTCAGCAACGGCTACCACGGGGCCGTCATGGACGACATCGCGGTGGCCGCCAGGGTGAGCAAGCCCGTGCTCTACCAGCACTTCCCGGGCAAGCGGGACCTGTACCTCGCGCTGCTGGACAGCCACCTGGCCGAACTGACGCAGCTGCTGGTGGATGCGCTGCGCTCCACCGATGACAACAAACTGCGCGTGCACGCGACCATGCGCGCCTACTTCCAGTTCATCGCCCAGGACAGCAAGGCGCACCGACTGGTCTTCGAATCCGACATCAGCAACGAACCCGACGTCAGCAGCAGGCTGGAGGCCTTCAACGCCCATTTCGCAGGCGCGATCGCCGGAGTGATCGCCGGCGACACCCAGTTGTCGATGGTGGAGGCGACCCTGCTGGGCCGGGGCCTGGCCGGCATGGCGCAGATCAGCGCACGCTACTGGCTGGAGACCGACGGCAGCCTCGACATAGATGGCGCGGCGGAGCTGATCTACCGTTTAGCTTGGCGCGGAATCAGCCGTTTCCCCAAGGAGATCTAGGGTAGGTTTCGAAGCAGCAACAGGCTCAGACAACAGGAGGCACGCGCCGTGGAAGTCAAGATCGGTATCCAGAACGTCAACCGGGAGATCATCCTCGAATCCTCCGAGAGCGCGGACGCCATCGCCGAGCTCGTCGGGCAGGCCCTGGGCGGCACGGAGCTTCGGCTCAAGGACTCCAAGGGCCGCCTCGTGATCGTCCCGACGGGCGTCCTCGGCTACGTCGAGATCGGCGCCGAGGAGACCCGCCGCGTCGGGTTCGGCGCGCTCTAGTCCAGACCCGCAGATGCACGACGGCCGGCGAGCAGCACCGGCCGGCCGAGGACCCGCAGCCACCGGCTGCGGGTCCTCCTGCGTTCCGGGACGTCGCGCGTCGGGTGGACGCTACGCCGTCAGCCCGAGAGCGCTCATGCGCCGCGAGTGGTTGCGGGTGAGTTGCGAGAAGAGCGCCGTCGTGTGCTGGTTGTGGTCCGCCTCGTCGGCGAACAGCAGCCCTGCCAGGTACTCGCGTTCGATCCCCACGCGCTGTGCCTGGGTCAGTGCCTCGCCCACGAGCCGGCGTCCCCATAGGGCGAGGCGCGAGGCCAGTCGGGGATCGTCGGCGAGCGCCTCCGTGAGGCGGCGCTGCAGGTGCGCGGCCCCGTCACCGGAGTCGATGGTGCTGATGAGTTCACGCGTCCGCGGATCGAGGGTGTCGGCCAGCGAACGGTAGAAGTCTCCGGAGAAGGCGTCGATGACGTACGCCTTCATGAGTGACTCGTACCAGTCGCCCGGGCGGGTGCGTTCGTGGAAGGCGTCGATCGACGCCTGGAAGGGTGCCATCGCGTCCTCGATCGAGACGCCGAGGTCGCCCACGAACCGGCCCACCAGCTCGAAGTGTTCGAACTCCTGGACGGCGAGGCGGCCCAGGCTCGCACGGTCCGCGAGGCTCGGCGAGAACCGTGCGTCCGAGGACAGACGCTCGAAGCCCGACAGCTCGCCGTAGGCGATGACGCCGAGCAGATCGGTGACGAAGCGTGCATACCGGGGATTCGCAAGGGCGTCGTCGGCGGCGCTGGCCGGAGCGGCGGATGGGGTGCGGCTGGTCGCATCCGCCCCGTCAGCCGTTGTCGGCGAGGCCGCGGAGCCCTTGGCCGGGGCGGGATGCCCGGGAGCGGGGACGGCTGTGCGGTGGGGGTAGCCGTTAGTCATTCTGCTAAGAGTACGCACTTCCCGTTCCCGGGCAACCCGTACTGCGGCGCGGGGACGCCATGAACAGCGCGGCGCCCGCGGTGTGCCCCTGCCCGAAGTCGGTGACGTGCACTACCGTATTGCCTGTGCCTGCACAGCATATGGACCTCAGGGACCGGGAGTCCCACCAGCGCCTCACCGAGTCGCTGCGGTCCCTTCGTGAGGAGCTCGGCGTCCGCGAACAGTTCCCCGAGGACGTCCTGCGTGAGGCCGACGCCTCGGTCGCCGCCCATGTCCTGCCGTCCGCTGATCTCCGCGCACTCCCCTTCCTGACCATCGACCCGCCCGGCTCCACCGATCTCGACCAGGCCGTGCACCTCGCCCGCCGGGGAGACGACGCCGCGGGGTACGAGGTCTGGTACGCCATCGCGGATGTCCCGCTCTTCGTCGGAGCCGGTGGGGCGATCGACGCCGAGGCCCGGCTGCGGGGGCAGACCCTCTATGCGCCGGACGGCCGGATCTCGCTCCATCCCGAGGTCATCTCGGAGAACGCGGCGAGCCTGCTCCCGGACCGCGACCGCCCGGCCTACGTCTGGCACTTCCTGCTCGACGCCGCGGCGGAGGTCGAAGAGGCCACGGTCCGCCGTGCCACCGTCCGCAGCCGCCGCCAGCTCACCTACGCGCAGGTCCAGGCGGAGATCGACGCCGGCACCGCCGACGACCAGCTCGGGCTCCTGCGGGACATCGGCCTGCTCCGGATCCAGCAGGAACTCGACCGTGGAGGGGCGAGCCTCAACCTGCCGCGCCAGGAGATCATCTACGCCGGCGGGAGCTACGGCATCATCACGGAACCGGCCCTGCCGTGCGAGGACTGGAACGCCCAGATCTCGCTCATGACGGGCATGGCCGCGGCGCGGATGATGATCGAGGGAGGCATCGGAATCCTGCGGACAATGCCCGAACCGGACGACGGCGCCCTCGGCAAGTTCCGGCGCCAGTCCGAGGCACTCGAACACCCGTGGCCCACGCACATGCCCTACGGGGCCTTCCTCCGCACCCTCGACGTCGCCGTTCCACGGCAGCTCGCCCTCATGCACGCCGCCGCGTCCCTCTTCCGCGGCGCGGGGTACACGGCGTTCGACGGCGAGGTGCCGGACGCCGTCGTCCAGTCGGCCATCGCCGCGCCCTACGCGCATGCCACCGCTCCCCTGCGGCGGCTCGTGGACCGCTTCGTGCTCGTCATCTGCGAGTCGCTGTGCACCGGGAGCCCGGTGCCCGACTGGGTCCGGACGGCCCTGCCGGAACTCAACGGCCTCATGGCGTCCTCCAACCAGACGGCGTCCCGCCTCGATGCGGGAGCCATGGACGCGGTGCAGGCCGCCCTGCTGAGCAACCGGATCGGCGAGGCGTTCTCCGCCGTCGTCCTGCAGGGCTCGCCACCGGCCATCGAGGATGCGCCCGGCAAGCAGGCACCCCGCCTGTCCGGGACGGTCCAGATCACCGAACCGGCGCTCGAGGCGACGTGCTACGGCGAACTCGTGGCCGGGGAGCGCGTGACGGTGGTCCTGCTCGAGGCCGACATCGCACGCCGCCGCATCCGCTTCGAGGTGAAGCCGACGGACGCGCCCACCCGCAGCCCGCGATGACGCCGTGCGGGGGACGGGCAGGGTAGTCTTGCTGTGTAGTAATGGATGCCCGGTCGTTATCCCTCGATAACCCGCAGTACCTACTCGATCCCGAGTTACCCCGCAGGCGCAGGTCCAACCCCGCCCGCATGCAGTCGCAAGCCCGCGATCGGCTTCCACTGGACGCCCTGCGCCCGCCGATACGCTCCGCCCCGGATGAATCCGTTCGAGGCGTCGAGCCTCAGCGGCCGCTCGGCCTGAATGAACGGTAGAACGTGCACAACACAGACCACGATACGAACACCGGCGCCGGCCACACCGCGGCGACCGACAGCCACCACCTCGTTGCGGACAACTCCCCGGACGCCATCGATGTCGAGGAAACGCTCGTCACCACCGCCGAGCCGCACGCGCCCGTGCCGGAGACCTTCGCGGACTTCAACGTCCGGCCCGACATCGTCGAATCCCTCGCCGACGCAGGCATCATCCACCCCTTCCCCATCCAGGCGATGACCCTGTCGATCGCCCTCGGCGGCCACGACATCATCGGCCAGGCGAAGACCGGCACGGGCAAGACGCTCGGGTTCGGCATCCCCGCCATCCAGCGCGTCGTCGGCCCCGAGGACGAGGGTTACGACCGGCTCCCGGTACCCGGGGCGCCGCAGGCCCTCGTCGTCGTGCCGACCCGTGAACTCGCGGTCCAGGTGGCGAGTGACCTGACGACGGCGGCGAAGAAGCGCAATGCGCGCATCGTCACCATCTACGGCGGACGCGCGTACGAGCCCCAGATCGAGGCCATCAAGAAGGGCGTCGAGATCGTGGTCGGCACCCCGGGACGCCTGATCGACCTGTACAAGCAGAAGCTCCTCGTCCTCAAGAACGTGAAGATCGTGGTGCTGGACGAGGCCGACGAGATGCTGGACCTCGGATTCCTGCCCGACGTCGAGACGCTCATCGCCGCAACTCCCCCGGTGCGCCAGACGCTCCTGTTCTCCGCGACGATGCCCGGCCCCGTCATCGCGATGGCCCGCCGCTACATGACGCAGCCCACGCACATCCGCGCCGCGGATCCCGAGGACGAAGGCATCACCAAGAAGGACATCCGGCAGGTCATCTACCGCGCACACAACCTGGACAAGGCCGAGGTCGTCGCCCGGATCCTGCAGTCCCGCCAGCGCGGTCGCACGATCATCTTCTGCAAGACCAAGCGAACCGCCGCGAAACTCTCCGAGGAGCTCATCGACCGCGGCTTCGCGGCCGGCGCCATCCACGGTGACCTCGGCCAGGGCGCCCGCGAGCAGGCACTACGCGCGTTCCGCGGCGACAAGATCGACGTCCTCGTCGCCACCGAGGTGGCCGCCCGCGGCATCGACGTCGAGGACATCACCCACGTCATCAACTACCAGTGCCCCGAGGACGAGAAGGCCTACCTGCACCGCGTCGGCCGCACGGGTCGTGCCGGCAAGAAGGGTACCGCGGTCACCTTCGTGGACTGGGACGACCTCCCGCGCTGGGGGCTCATCAACAAGGCCCTCGGCCTCGACGCCCCCGAGCCCGTGGAGACCTACTCGTCGTCTCCCCACCTGTACACGGAACTCGACATTCCCGAGGGCACCAAGGGACGCCTGCCCCGCAAGGACCGCCACCTGGCGGGCATCAACGCCGAAGTGCTCGAGGATCTCGGCGAGACGGGCAAGCGCGGCGGCGGCGGGCGTCCGGACGCACGCACCGACGGTCGGCGTGACGGTGGACGCGACGGCGGACGGGGACGATCGCAGTCCGGTGGACGCGGCGGACAGCGCCGCGACGGCGACTCGGGCGAAGGATCGGGCGAAGGCTCACGCAGTTCGCGCAGCCGGGGCCGCGGCGGCCGCAGCCAGGACGCCGACGCACCTGTCGCCCAGGGCGCTCCCGCAGTGTCGGATTCCGCCACGGCCGGTTCCTCGGGTGGCGGCCGTCGTCGGGCCGGCGAGGGCGAGGCCCCGTCCGGTGACCGGCCACGCCGCAGCCGGACCCGGCGCCGCAACGGCGAGGTCGTCGCCAATCCTGCCGGCGGCACAGAGGACTAGCGCTCGGTGACCGAGCTTCCTGCGCCGTCCGAGGCTCCCGCCTGGAGCCCGGACGGCGCCAACCTCGTGGTGCACGCGGACAACGCGGAGTACCTCGCCGTCCTGCCGGACGCCGCCTTCACGATGATCTACGTGGACCCCCCGTTCAACACCGGGCGGGCGCAGCGCCGCCAGCAGACCACCATGGTGCGTGCGGTCGGAGGAGCCGGAGACCGGGTGGGGTTCAAGGGCATGTCCTACTCGACGGTCAAGGGCGTGCTCTCGAGCTACGACGATGCCTTCGAGGACTACTGGGACTTCCTGGCGCCGCGCCTCGCGGAGGCCTGGCGGCTCCTCGCCGATGACGGCACCCTCTACGTGCACCTGGACTACCGCGAGGTGCATTACGCGAAGGTCATGCTGGATGCCCTGTTCGGGCGGGAGTGCTTCCTCAACGAGATCATCTGGGCCTATGACTACGGCGCCCGGGCGAAGCGCCGATGGCCCGCAAAACACGACAACATCCTCGTCTACGTGAAGAACCCGTCCGGCTACCACTTCGACAGCGCCGAGGTGGACCGCGAACCGTACATGGCGCCGGGCCTGGTGACGGCCGAGAAAGCCGCCCTCGGCAAGCTGCCGACGGACGTCTGGTGGCATACGATCGTCTCTCCGACAGGCCGCGAGAAGACGGGCTATCCCACCCAGAAACCGGAGGGCCTGCTGCGCCGCGCCGTAGCGGCGAGCAGCCGCGAGGGCGACTGGGTGCTGGACTTCTTCGCGGGGTCCGGCACGCTCGGCGCGGTTGCCGGGAAGCTCGGCCGCCGCTTCGTGTGCGTGGACAGCAACCCCCAGGCCATCGACGTCATGCGCGCACGCCTCGCACCCTGGATATGACCTCCGGCTGCTGTTACGCGTAGAAGAGTTCGGCTCGTCGCGAGTGGCGAGCAGGCCGCGTCAGCGTACCGTCGTCATTCCGGGCATCGCCCCCCGACGCCGGCGGGTGGGCTGGCCTGATGCCGTGCTGCTCCTGTCGTTCGCGCTGTTCGTGGTTTCTGCCGTTCGGCCCGCTGCAGGGAAGGGGTGGGGCGGTGGAGTGGTAGGTGTGTCCCGTCGGCGTGCTGACTTCGCGGGTGTGCCTGAACCCCGGCGTCGCAATAGTTCGTGCGTTCCAGCCGTCGAGTTCCTTGGTGTGGTTGCACGCCTCGCAGAGTCCTGCACCGTTGGACAGACTGGTGGGTCCGTTGGTGTGCCAGGGGATGATGTGGTCGTGGTGCCGAATCGGTGCGTCACAGTACGGGGTGCGGCAGAGGTGGTCGCGGGCCTGGATGAATCGGCGCTGCCCGGTAGTGAACAGACGGGACCTCGACTCGACGCCGACCAACTCGCCGGTCCCGGGCGCGGTGTACAGGCGTCGGAGCCACACCTCGTAGCCCGGCCCCGACTCTGTCGGTAGCCCGCTTGCGGGACCGGAAGCCAGACTTGTCACCTGCCCCGCGCTCCCTGCGAGTCCTGCTACGTGATCGGCTGACTGCCCGGCCTTATCGTTCGTGAGGAGGTTGCGGGCCCAGCCGGCGGGGACGATCCCGTAGCCCGGGAGCCGGGCCGGCTCACTGTCGCCCTGGAGCAGGGTCCGGTCGGTCATGATGAGCTGGACCTCGATGCGGGAGAACCCGTCCGGTGTGCCGGTGGTGCGTTCCACGAGGGCGTCGGCCATCAACTGGCCGCGGCTGCGCTCATCCCCTGCGGCGCGCTGGGCATCGGCGTGCCGGGTCAGCTCCGCGTGCACCGCCACGCCCTGGGCCACCGGGAGCAGAGCGGTCAGGTAGGTCATGGTGTCCGGTGCCGGGCGCAGACTGACGTGCCGGTCCTTCACGGCACGGCTCGCCCGCTCGGTCACACTGCGGGGGTCCCGCCGGTACGCCGCCGCCCGCGCCGCAGCCACCAGCGCCCGATCCCCGACACCGTCGAACGCACCTGTATCGGGGCTGAGGTCCTCGTCGACCGCGCACCGGTCCGCCGCGGACAGGCACGCCGTCTCGCGCACCAGCAGGGTCGCCCGCCACTCATTCAACTGACCCGCCTCCAGGGCGGTGAGGGTGTGGGGCATTTCCGTGACCAGCGCCCGCGCCAACCCCAGCAGCCGGCCACCCCGGGCAGGAGACTCCCGACGGGCCAGGGCGATCTGCGCCGCCACCCCCTGCCCCCGCTCAGCAGCAGGGACACCAGCCTGTGCCTGCGACTGACGCTGCGCCAGATCGAACGCCACACTAACCCGGGCCTGCCGGCCGGCGATCGCGGACTTCAGATCCTCCAGGGCACGCATCTCATCGATCAGCTCCGAACCGTCCGCCGGGAGGGCAAGGGAGGCCATCGCATCGATCAGCTCCCACACCCGGGCCGCCGAGGAAGTGCCAGCCGAGGAACTGCCAGCCGGGACGGCGACCGACGGGACCGCAACGGACGGGACGGCGACGGACGGGACGGCGACCGACGGGACGGCGACCGACGGGACGGCGACCGACGGGACCGCAACCGACGGGACCGCAACCGACGGGACCGCAACGGACGGGACCGGAACGGACGGGACAATCACCGACCGGACCGGATTCGACTGGGCGACGGCCTGCCGCGAAGCGCCACCGAGATAGGTCGCTTCGTGAGGAGCATTCCGGCTGCTGTCCATACTGAATTCTCCCAACCACCACCGACATTTCGAGGTGGCTACGGGCCGGCACCAGGATCCCGGAGCACCTACGATCCGAGCTCACGACGGGCCGATACCGGAGGTCGAAACTACCTCCACCCCGAGACGCTACGGATTGTCACCGGAAACCTGAATCACCCACGACCCGAAAACGCTACGACGTGACATCGAGGCACGATCATCGAAGGACAACGGTGTTCATGGCTTGCCGTCCTCGGTGCGGCACGGCAGGTGCCGCACCGGGCACCGAAACCGCCCGGCAGCGCGTCGGGAAGCTCGTCGACGGTCCACAACCGCACTCCAGGAGGAGTGACAGGAGCCGCACCAGACCCGCAGCACGTAAACCCCCTCATCGGAGAGGAACTCCGGCCGAAACCGGCGCTCAGCCGACCCGGGTACCCGTGGCGAGGGCCCGGATGGCGTCGAACGTCTCAGCCGTCGTGGTGTTCTCGCCGAGCAGGTTCGGCTTCCCGAGCCCGTGGTAGTCGCTCGACCCCGTCATGAGGAGCCCACGGTCCCGCGCGATCTGCCGCAGGGTCACGCGCGCGCTCTCGGGGTTGTCCCGGTGCTCCACCTCGAGGCCCAGCAGGCCGGCGTCGATCATCTCGTCGAGGACCGCGCCGCCCGCCACGGCTCCCCGGGTGAAGGCCGATGGATGGGCGAAGACGGGGACCCCACCGGCGTCGCGAATGAGCGCGACGGCGGTGGCGGGATGCGGTGCGTAATGGCTGACCCAATAGGGTGAGCGCGCGGTCAGGATGCGATCGAAGGCCTCGGCTCGCGTGGTGACGATGCCGAGCGCGATCAGCGCATCGGCGATGTGGGGGCGCCCCACCGTGGCGCCCTCCGTCACGTGCTGTTCGA
This sequence comes from Arthrobacter sp. TMS2-4, assembly GCF_054511075.1. NCBI lineage: Bacteria > Bacillati > Actinomycetota > Actinomycetes > Micrococcales > Micrococcaceae > Arthrobacter > Arthrobacter sp. TMS2-4. The sequence goes on along the minus strand of NZ_JBTNDI010000001.1, from coordinate 285,004 downwards.
CGAGTTCCCAGGTGATCGGGAAGTCCTGCGCCATCAGTTCGACCATGCGGTGCGCCCGCGTCAGGCGCGCTGTCCGCGACTTCTCGATCTCGGCGAGCAGTCCGGGGTGCAGCGGGTCGTGCAGGTAGGAGAGCACGTGCACGCTGATTCCGGTGTCCGTCCGGCAGGAGACCTCCATGCCGGGGACGAAGGCGATCCCCAGGGACGCGGCGGCGGCCTGCGCGCGGCCCCAGCCGGCAGTCGAATCATGGTCGGTCAGGGCGACGGCGTCGAGGCCCGCCGCGACGGCCGACGCAATGAGGACCCCAGGGTCCTCGGTGCCGTCCGAGACGTTGGAGTGCGTGTGCAGATCGATTCTCACCGAACCAATCTACGCGCCGCAGACCGTCATCCTCACCGGCGGGGCCGCTCCACGGGCAGCACGAGGGACAGCAGCCGCCGCAGTTCGTGCACGTCATCGATGCTCAGGGCATCGAAGCACGGCATGATGGCGTCGATCCAACCGCACTGGAACTCGTCCACCTCCGCGCGCGCCTGATCGGTCAGGGTGACGATCAGGGCCCGCGCGGCCATGGTGTCGATCGCCTCGGTCAGGGACCTCTCCCGCTCGGCGTCCCGCTCCCCTCCCATCAGTAGCTCACCAGCGGAAGCCGGTGCAGGAAGGTGCAGTCGTGCACCTGCTGGAAGAGGAATTCCGCGGGGTCGGTCCGGCCGACGGCGGTACTGGCGTCCACGCGCACCCAGCCGACGCGGTACACGCCGGTGTACGGCTCGTCCTGCCGGTGCCGCCGAAGACCTCGATGGTTGCCAGGAGGGTGCCGTTCGTCGACGGGAGGCTCGCCAGTTACTTCAGTTCCTCAATTAGCTGGATGCCGGACTTTCCCGTGGTGTAGCCACGGTGGGAGGATGACGGGGTGAGCCCTGACGACACCGCATCCGCCGCCCTGAATCCCACCGACTCCCCCGAAGGCCAGCCCCTCTCGGACCGGAACGACAACCGGTCCCAGCGACCCGACTCGGAGGCCTTCAAAGCCTTCATGGCGGGCAGTTGGGCACCTGCCTCGGATGACCTTCCCGCCGCATCGCCCGTAGCTCCGCACGCGGCGCGCCGCCGTCGTGCAATCTCCGACCGCTTCCCGGGCGAGCGCATCGTCGTGCCCGCCGGCCCCTTCAAGGTGCGTTCGAACGACACCGACTACCGCTACCGGCCGCACTCCGGTTTCGCGCACCTGACCGGCCTCGGACTCGACCACGAGCCCGACGCCGTGCTCGTCCTCGAACCCGTGGAGCAGGGCGCGGGCGACGACGGCGGCAACCACGTCGCCACGCTGTACTTCCGGGAGCCCGCCGGACGCGACAGCGACGAGTTCTACGCGAACGCCCGCTACGGCGAGTTCTGGATCGGCCAGCGCCTGTCCATGGCACAGATCGAGGCTCAGCTCGCGCTGAGGACCGCGGATCTCGCAGGGCTCGAAGTCGCCATCACGAAGGACGCCGGAGTGGTCGAGATCGGCGGCGTGGGCATTCGCCTGCTCCGCGAGGTCGACTTCAACGCCGATGCCCTCGTGGACACCTCACGCATCAACACCGGGGTGGACCTCGAGAAGGCCGACGCCCTCGATGCCGTGCTCGCCGAGGCGCTCTCCGAATTGCGGCTCGTGAAGGACGCCTGGGAGATCCGGCAGATGGAGACGGCAGTCGCCGCGACCGTCGAGGGTTTCCACGAGGTGGTGCGGTCGTTCCCCCGCGCCATGACGCATCCGCGGGGCGAGCGCGTCGTCGAAGGCGCGTTCTTCACGCGTGCCCGTGAGGAGGGGAACGACCTCGGATACGACACCATCGCCGCCTCCGGGAACAACGCCACCACCCTGCACTGGATCCGCAACACGGGACAGGTCAGGGCCGGCGATCTGCTCCTGCTGGACGCCGGGGTCGAGGCCGAGAGCCTCTACACCGCCGACATCACCCGCACACTGCCCGTGAACGGGCGGTACACCGACGTACAGCGGCGGATCTACCAGGCGGTGCTCGACGCCGCCGATGCCGGTTTCGCCGCCGCGCAGCCCGGCCGTAAGTTCCGGGAGATCCACCTCGCCGCGATCACCGTGCTCGCGGAGAACCTCGACCGCTGGGGACTCCTGCCCGTTCCGCTCGAAGAGGCCCTTGCACCCGAGGGCCAGCACCACCGGCGGTGGATGCCGCACGGCACCAGCCACCACCTCGGCATGGACGTCCATGACTGTGCCCAGGCCAAGCGCGAGCTCTACCTCGACGGGATCCTCACCGAGGGCATGGTGTTCACCATCGAGCCGGGCCTCTACTTCAAGGCCGAGGACCTCGCGGTCCCCGAGGAGTACCGCGGGATCGGCGTACGCATCGAGGACGACATCCTGATGACGGCCGACGGTCCGGTCAACCTCAGCGCGGCCCTGCCGCGCACTCCCGAGGACGTCGAGAACTGGATGGGTGGCATCTGGGGCAGCACCGGCGAGTAGCCTGCCCGCCCGGCGGCAGGACGGCACGAAAGCCGCGCCGACCGGCAGCCGAACCGCACGGCGGCCGGACAGCACGAAGGCGGGGACGCGGATCGGGTCCCCGCCTTCGTGTGCGGCGCTTCGCCAGCCGGACGCCGGCGTCGCCTTCGTGTGCGGCGCTTCGCCAGCCGGACGCCGGCGTCGCCTTCGTGTGCGGCGCTTCGTGAGCCGGATGCCGGCGTCCGAGCGCCCTACCGCTGCCCGCCGGCTGCGGTCGAGCCGTGCCCACCGTCGTCGTCGCGCGTGCGGGGCTCCCCGGTGGCCGTGGTGTCCCCCTGTCCCGCCGGTGGGGCCTCTCCGGACCCCTGGTCCTCCACCCGGACGCCGTACTGCGGGCGTCCGTCCGGGAGGTCGGGGAACTGTCCACGGCGGGGACCGGTGGTGCCGAGGCCGGCGGTCTGGTCCTCCGTCGGCCGTGGCTGCTCCGGCTCCGCCTGCCGGGGCTGCTGGTCCGCATAGGGGTCGTTCCACGAAGCGGGGCGCTGCGGCTGCTGGTTAGGCGCCTGCCCCCAGCCCGAAGGGTTGGCGCCGGGGTGCTGCGCCTGGCCGTTCATGGGCAACTGCTGCAGGAGCCTGCGGGCCTCCCCGGCGAGCTCCGGCTCCACGATCACGTCGTAGCTCGCCGCGATGACCTGGCTGGTGGAGGTGAAGTCCCGCTTCCCCCGCTGGAACGCATAGGTGATCACGCCGAAGAGCAGCCAGAAGATGGCGCCGAGGATGATCGACGAGGTGATCGTGATCCCGGACTCGCTCCCCGCGAACAGGCTGAGGATCAGTCCCACGAACAGGCCGAACCAGGCGCCGGTCGCCGCACTGCCGAGCGCCACGCGGGGGTAGCTGAGGCGTCCGGTGACCCGCTCCACGCTCTTCAGGTCGTTGCCGACGATCGCTACGCGCTGGACCGCGAACTTGTGGTCCGCGAGGTAGTCGACGGCCTTCTGGGCGTCGAGGTAGCTGGTGTACCGGCCGATCGGCTCGCCGGTGGGTAGTACCCGGCCGAGGTCGCGAGAGGCGGTGGATCCAAGTGGTGGTGTCGACATGCTCCCCATTCTGGCCTACCGCTCCGAGCGATGGGAGGCATATCGCCCACAGAGAACTGCCGGTCCGCCGACCGGTCGCCGGACGGCTGTCGCCCGGGCGACTCCGATGCCGCCCTGCCATGCCGCGCCCGATAGCCTAGAGGCGTGACTACCAACTCGACCCGCGTCTTCGTCGCCCGCCTCCTGGGCCTCGATGTCTTCGACCCGCTCGGTGACCGCCTCGGCCGCCTGCGGGACGCCGTCGTGCTGGACCGCGGCCCCACGAAACCGCCGCAGGTCATCGGCCTGGTCGTGGAGGTACCGGGCAAGAAGCGGGTCTTCGTGCCCATGACGCGCATCACGTCCATGGACCCCTCACAGATCATCTGCACCGGCCTCGTCAATCTGCGCCGCTTCGAGCAGCGCGGCGCGGAGATGCTCATGGTCGCCGAACTCTTCGACCGGCGCCTGACCCTGCGCGACGGCAGCGGGAACGCCGTCGTCGAGGACGTCGCGATGGAGCGCAATCGCACGGGCGACTGGCACGTGTCGCAGCTGTTCGTGCGCCGTGGCGTCTCCTCGCCCCTGCGCGGACTGCGCCGTGGCGGGGAACGACTCATCATCGACTGGCTCGACGCCTTCCACGGCACCACGGACGAACCGCAGGGAGCCACCCAGTTCGTGGCGCAGCACGAGGACCTCAAGGCCGCCGACTTCGCGGACGCGCTGCACGAGATGAACGACAAGCGGCGCATCGAAGTGGCCGGTGAGCTGCAGGACGACCGCCTCGCCGACGTGCTGCAGGAACTGCCCGACGACGACCAGGTCCAGATCCTGACGTCCCTGACCCGTGAGCGGGCGGCCGACGTCCTGGAGGAGATGGACCCTGACGACGCGGCGGACCTCCTCAACGAGCTCCCCGACGCCCAGAAGGAGGAGCTGCTCCAGCTGATGGAGCCCGACGACGCCGAGGACGTACGCCGCCTGCTCGAGTACGAGGAGGACACCGCCGGTTCCCTCATGACCACCGTGCCCGTGATCCTCCCACCGGAGGCGACCGTCGCCGAGGCACTCGCCCACGTCCGGCGCGAGGAACTGACCCCCGCGCTGGCGTCCTCGATCTTCGTCTGCCGCCCGCCCCTCGAGACGCCGACCGGCCGCTACCTCGGGGTCGTGCACATCCAGCAGCTGCTGCGCTATCCGCCTCCCGAGCCGCTCGGCAACATCATCGACACCGACCTCGAGGCGATCGGCGACCAGTCGAACGTCAGCGAGGTGTCGCGCATCCTCGCGACCTACAACCTGAACTCCCTGCCCGTCGTCAACACGGAGGGCCGGCTCGTCGGCGCCGTCACGGTCGACGACGTACTGGACCACCTGCTGCCCGACGACTGGCGGGCGCAGGACGATGCCCCCGGACAGAATCGAGGCGACCGCCGTGGCTGAGAAGATCAGGTCGAGTTCCACCGGACTGGACACGCCCCGGGTGGTCCGGAAGCGCTTCCTGCTGAGGCCACGGCCCAACCCGGACCGCTTCGGAAGTGCGACCGAGAACTTCGCCCGCTTCATGGGCACCCCCCAGTTCCTGCTGTACATGACGGTGTTCTGCATCATCTGGCTCGTCTGGAACACCTTCGCGCCGGCGGACTTCCGCTTCGACAGCGCGGCGCTCGGGTTCACCGCACTCACACTCATGCTGTCCCTGCAGGCCTCCTACGCGGCGCCCCTGCTGCTGCTCGCCCAGAACCGGCAGGACGACCGCGACCGGGTCTCGCTGCGTCAGGACCGCCAGCGCGCCGAACGGAACCTCTCGGACACCGAGTACCTGACCCGGGAGATCGCCGAACTCCGGATCGCGCTGCGTGAGGTCGCCACACGCGACTATGTGCGCTCCGAGCTCCGCTCCGTGCTCGAGGAGCTGCTCGAGACGACGGACGGGCAGGAACTCACGCTGCAGAAGCGGAAGCCGCGGAAACCCTCCGAGAACACGGTCGCGCTGCCGAAGGTCCAGGCCGCCGGGAGGAAGCAGTCACGGTGAGCCGCGCCCTGCCCACCGAGGAGGCCGTGCGCGCGGCCCTGGCCACGGTCATCGACCCCGAACTGCGTCGTCCCATCACGGAACTCGGCATGCTCGAGTCCGTGGAGATCGGGGAGCGGACGGTGCGGATCCGCGTCCTGCTGACCATCGCCGGCTGCCCGCTGCGCGAGACGATCACCCACGACGCCGAGTCGGCGCTCTCCGCGGTCGACGGCGTAGACCGCGTCGCGGTGGACCTCGGGGTCATGAACCAGGAGCAGCGCGATGCGTTGAAGGAGCAGCTGAAGGGCGCCGGCGGCCGACGCGGGATCCCCTTCAACGAGCCGGACTCGCTGACGCGGGTCTACGCGGTGGCGAGCGGCAAGGGCGGCGTCGGCAAGTCCAGCGTCACGGTGAATCTCGCCGTCGCGATGGCCGCCCAGGGGCTCCGCGTGGGCATCGTCGACGCCGACGTCTACGGTTTCTCCGTCCCCGCACTCATGGGCATCACGCAGCAGCCCACGCGGGTCGACGAACTCATCCTGCCGCCGGTGGCCCACGGCGTGAAGGTGATCTCGATCGGCATGTTCGTGGAGGGAAACCAACCCATCTCCTGGCGCGGCCCCATGCTGCACCGCGCCCTCGAGCAGTTCCTCACCGACGTCTACTTCGGCGACCTCGACGCGCTGTTCCTCGATCTGCCCCCGGGCACCGGCGACATCGCGATCTCCGTCGCCCAGCTGCTCCCGGCCTCCGAGCTCCTGGTCGTCACCACGCCGCAGAGCGCTGCCGCGGACGTCGCCGAGCGGGCCGGCGCCATGGCGGCGCAGACCGGGCAGGGAGTCGCGGGTGTCATCGAGAACATGTCCTGGCTCGAGCTCGCCGACGGTACCCGCCTGGAGCTGTTCGGTGCCGGCGGGGGCAGCGCGGTCGCAGCACGGCTGTCGACGACGCTCGACGCGGAGATTCCACTGCTCGGCAGTATCCCGCTCGACGTGGCACTCCGCGAGGGTGGCGACGTCGGCAGGCCGCTCGTCCTGCAGGGGGATGGTTCGGCGGCCGCCGCGGAACTGGAGTCCATCGCCGTCGCGCTGGCCCGGCGTCCCCGCGGCCTGACCGGTCTGAAACTTCCCGTCAGCGTCCGCTGACGACGTCGGACGGCCCGAAGAAGTACCCTAGGTCGCCTCGAGATCGTAGGGTGCGGGCTGCCCCGTCGGGAGCCGCGGACCGGCCTGCATCGAGAGGGCGGATCGGACGGCGCCGGACGTCGGGGGGACAGCCCTGGGTGCGCCGTCGCTGACGGGCTTGAAGACATCCCCGACGTCGTCGAGCAGCGCTTCCTTGATGATGCGACGGGGATCGTACTGGCGCGGGTCGAGCTTCCGCCAGTCCATCTCGTCGAGTTCCGGGCCCACTTCCTCGCGGAGCTGCTCCCGCGCCCCGGTCGCCATGCGCCGCAGCCCCTTCACGAGCCGGGCGAGCTGGGCTGCGTACTCCGGCAGCCGCTCCGGGCCGAGCACCATGACGGCGATCATCGCGAGGACCACGAGTTCGAGACCGTTGATTCCCAACACGTGAAAAGACTACCTTCCCCGTCCGTACCGGACCTATCCGGCGTCGTTCTGCGGGTCGGTGATCATCGACAGCCCCCGGACGATACGGTCCACCAGCGAGTCCTCCTGCCCCTGGGGTGTGAGCGAGAGCTGGGCGTGCTCCACGGTCACGAGCTGACTGAGGGTCTGCGGCATGGCAGCCGGGGGGAGGTCCGACACCACGGTGTACGTGACCGACGGCGAGTCGAGCACTGCGTGCCACGGTGCTCCGGCGCGGACCCAGACGTCCTGGGCGGCACCACCGATGTGCTCGAACCCGTCGGAGGTCACGGTGTTGCCGGTCGCGGCGTTGAGGGGAGTCTGGGCGACCGCCCGATCGACGGCGGGGCCGCCGACCCTGCGCTGCTCGTAGACGGTCACCGTGTCGCCCTCGTTCTCGAGGACGAGTTCGAGGGTCGGCCTGCCGCCCACGGTAATGCCCTCCGCGCTCCTGAGCGTGAACCCGAGTGCCTCGAGTTCCGGGCAGGACCAGCCGCCCGCCCGCAGCGTCTCGAGCTGGTCCATGTCGAGGTAGGTGGGCGTCCGGGGCGCAACCGACTCCCACCCCGACCTCAGTGCCGCCGTCCCTGCCGCCGGATCCATCCCCGGTCCTGCCGCCACCGGACGCGCCTCCGAACCCACCACGTAGGCGGAGGCGAGGATGGCTGCGGCCACGACGGCCGAGCCGCCGGCCGTGACGAGCACCGAGCGGCGGTGGCGGGGCATGCCGTGGTCGCCGTGGTCGCCGTGGTCGCGGTGACCGGTGAGGTCGTGGTGATCGGGCGCGGGGGCCGCGCTCGAGCCGGCGGGTACTCCGCGGGGCGCGGGAAAGCCGTCGGGTCCGGTCGAGAGCAGCCTGTGCTGGAAGTCGGGGTGCGGGGAAGGACGGTCCAGGCCCAGCAGCGTGGTCTTCAGGCTGCGGATCCGCTCGAGGGCAACGGCGCAGGACGAGCAGCGGGAGACGTGCCGCTCCACGGCGATGCGCCGTCGATCCGACAGCTCACCGTCCACGAGGTCCTGGAGGGAGCGCTGACGATGGAGCATGGTCCTCAGCCCAGGCCCGCGATCCGCGGGACACCGAGGGCGGCGCCGCTCCTGCCGGCCGTGCGGGGGTCCCGGTGCGCGAGCTTCTCCCGCAGCATCGTGCGGCCCCGGTGGATGCGTGAGCGCACCGTGCCGAGCTTGACCCCGAGCACCCGGGACACCTCGTCGTAGGCCAGGCCTTCGAGGTCACAGAGGACCACGGCCGCGCGGAAGTCCGGCGGCAACTCGTCCAGGGCAGCCTGCACGTCGATGTCGAGGTTGTTGAACTCGAAGCTGCGCTCGGGGCCCGGGTGCTTGCTGGGCAGGCGGCTCTCCGCTTCCTCCGTCAGCCCGTCGAAGCGGATACGGGTCTTGCGGCGCGCCTGGTCGAGGAAGAGGTTCGTGGTGATGCGGTGCAGCCAGCCGTCGAGGGTGCCTGGCTTGAAGTTCGCGAGTGACCGGAACACCCTGACGAAGACCTCCTGCGTGAGGTCCTCGGCGTCGAACCTGTTGCCGGTGAGCCGGTAGGCCAGCCGGTACACCTTGGGCGAGTAGTTGGTGACGACCTCTTCCCACGACGGCGCCACCCAGGGGTTGCCGTGCTCGTCGAGGATCGGCGCATCCGCTGCAGGGACCGCCTCCCCGGCCGTCCGGGCCGCCTTCACACTGGACATCATGTTCCCCTCTTCGCCTCGACTTCCGGACCTGATCCGCCGGTCGCCGGAAGGCTCGGACGGTGGTGTCAGGAATTCGATACTGTGCTCGTGCCGGATGTCCCGAGGAAAAAGTCTTTCCCACCAAGCTGGGAATCGGCTGGCAGGGCGCGGTGCGTACGCCCGCTCCGCGTGCACCCCACACCCCCATGGAGGAGCGCCCGCGCCGCACAGTAGTGTTGGGGCGGGGACACGGCCTGCCGACGCCCCCTCCCCCACATCTCCTCCGCTCACAGAATGGACGTCCATGGCCTCCGACAAACACAGCAGCTGGTCCTACACCGAGGGACTCCCCGAGGAGGACGACACCCTGCTCCGGGCGCGCGACCGGTCCCACGAGCTCGGGGTGAGCCCGGTGACGCCGGCCGTCGGGGCGGCCCTGACCGTGCTCGCAGCCGCGTCCAAGGCGACGACGGCGGTCGAGGTCGGCGCGGGCGCAGGCGTCTCCGGGGTCTGCCTGCTGCGTGGCCTGGGGCGGAACGCTGTCCTGACGACGATCGATTCGGACGTGGACCACCTCCGTGCCGCGCGGGAGGCCTACACGGAAGCAGGCATTCCCTCGAATCGCACGCGGACCATCTCCGGACGCGCCGCGGACGTGCTGCCGCGCCTGACCGATGCGGCCTACGACCTGGTCTTCATCGACGCCGACAAGCCGGGACTCCCGGTGTACGTGGAGCAGGCGACACGCCTCCTGAAGGACGGCGGCATCCTGATCGTCAACGACGCACTGGACCAGGACCGGGTGGCGGAGCCCGCCGTCCGCGAGCAGTCGACCAACACGCTGCGTCAGGTGGGCCGGATGGTCCGCGAGAACGACGCCCTGGTCTCGGCACTCCTGCCCACCGGCAGCGGACTCCTGCTGGCCGTCAAGCAGCGCGCCTGACGGCCGGGACCCTAGCGGGCGAGCTGGTTGGTGACGTCGAGCAGGCAATCCTTGAGACGGCCTGCCTCGTCGGCGTTGAGTTCGACGACGAGGCGTCCGCCACCGTCGATGGGCACCCGCATGATGAGGCTGCGCCCCTCCTTGGTGACTTCCATCGGCCCATCGCCGGTCCGCGGTTTCATGGCAGCCATAGGGGTGTCCCTTTCAACAGGGCGCGGCCGCGATCAGCGGCAGCGCAACAGTAAACGGTGCTCCACCGCAGTGACCTGTACGGGTCCCCCGATGTGCACGTCATCACTCTTATTATTCAGCACAAGTCCTGCACCTGCTAATTAAGGTGCGGCGTGGATCACAATCATGGTGGATAATCCCCGTCCGGGCCCGTCGGGGTCCAGGCCCACAACCAGTCCACCCACAGGAACTGGAGCACCACGCACGCCGGCAGGAGCACCCAGAGGAGGCGTCCACCGCGCAGGGTCGCGACCGCGAGGGCCAGGGGGAACAGCGGCAGCAGGATACGCCAGGTGCTCGACTGCGGGTCCCAGAACGCGGCGAGGTACAGGAGGTACGCAGCGCACCAGGCGCCCGGTACGAGTCCGATCGACCGCACGGACGGCGCGAGGAACACCGCGATCGCACCGAGCACGAGCCCGACGACCACCAGCACCCCCGCCGCGGGCCCGACGACGGCGGCCGGCGCCTCGAACCAGGGCAGGAACGGAACGAGGGGCTCGCCCCGCCACGCCGTCTCCGTCTCCACGTAGGCCGCGGGCAGACCCGTCACGGCCCAGGCGATGACCGGCCAGGCGACCGCTGCGATGGAGGCGACCACGCCGAGCAGGAACAGTGGCAGGATCCTTCGCTCCGCTGCGCGGCGGTCGTGCGGAGCACGAGCGCGGCGCGCCGTCCACACCGCGTGGAGGAACAGGACCCCGATCGCGATCGCGAAGGCCACCCCGGTCGGACGCGCCAGGGCCATGAGCACGACGACGGGCACGGCCGCGCCGTACCGGCCGACCGCGACGAGGTACAGTGCCGAGGCCAGCAGCAGCAGGTGCAGTGATTCCGCGTACGGCACCTGCAGGACGGCCGCGACGGGAGCGAAGCACACGACGGTGACTCCTGCGAGCGCGGTCCCGTGGTCCGAGCGCAGCCTGAACAGTCGGTAGATGACAAGGGACGCCGCGGCCGCGGCCACCACCGACACGACGGGGGCGAGGACGCCCCAGCCGAGGCCGGTCGCCGCTCCCAGCCCGCGCACGAGTCCCGGGTACAGGGGGTAGAACGCCCACTGGTTGTGGCCGACGACGCCGAGGGCGTCCCGCGGCAGGTCGGACGGATAGCCCTCCGTGAAGATCCTCTCGTACCAGCCGCTGTCCCAGAAGTTGATGAACGCACCGTAGCCGGGTGCAGGGCCGGACCACGGGCTGGGCCCCTGGCGTGCCGCGGCGAGCAGGAAGATCACGGTGGACACGAGGCGACCCGCAGCGAAGACCGCCAGGACCTGCACGACCCAGTGGACCCGCAGCCGGGTCGGCGGCACCGCCGCACCGGGCGCGGTGGTCCCCGTGCGGCTCACGCAGTGCCGTCGTCGGGCGCTGTCCTGACGGTCGCGTCGTCCGTGACCGTTTCGGCGTCAGCGTCGCCTCCCGCGGAGCCGCGCACCCAGCAGTCCCGGAGGTGGTCGTCGACGTATCCCGTGGCCTGCAACATGGCGTACGCCGTCGTCGGGCCCACGAAACGGAACCCGAGGCTCCGCAGGTCGCGGGCCAGCGCCGTGCTCTCCTCCGTGACCGCCGGGACATCGGCGAGGGAGGCGGGGGCCGGGCCCGGCTCCGGGCGGTGGCGCCCGAGCACCGAACCGAGGGTGAGCCCGTCCGGGAGCGCGAGGAGGGCCCGGGCGTTGGCGATCGTCGCGTCGATCTTCCGCCGGTTCCGGACGATGCCGGCGTCGGCCATGAGCCGCTCGACGTCGTGCCCGTCGAACGCCGCCACCGCCTCCGGGACGAAGCCGGCGAAGGCGCGGCGGAACGCGTCCCGCTTCCGCAGGATGGTGATCCAGCTCAGGCCGGACTGGAAGGCCTCGAGACTCAGGCGTTCGAAAAGACCGGTCTCGTCCCGGACGGGGCGGCCCCACTCGAGATCGTGGTACCGCTCGTACTCCGCGCTGGAGACCGCCCAGCCGCAGCGCAACCGGCCGTCGGAGCCGGGGACGGCGCCGCTCACCGCCGGGCGTCCTGCGCGGCGAGCCGCGAGCGCAGCTCGCCGATGACGGCGTCCCGCTCGGCGAGGGCGGCGGCGAGCCGGTCGAGGACCTCGTCCACCTGATCCATGCGGTAGCCACGGAGGCCGAGGCCGAACCGCACGGCGTCGACATCCGGCGCGGAGGGGCGCTCGGGCAGGAGGACGGGAGGAAGACTCGCGACCGGCTCCACCAGGCCCAGCCCGTCCTGCCCGGACGGGACGGTGCGCCTCCGGAGCAGCGCCGGGAGGGGGCGCCCCGAGGCGAGGACGGCGGTTCCTCCCACGAGCAGGACGGCGAGGATCACCAGAAAGATAGTCACACCGCAATGGTGCCAGAATCGCCTCTCAGCGCTGGTCGGACGCGGCGCTCGGTACGTGCGGATGGCGCGATGAGGCTGCGACGATCCGGACGGCCTCCTCCGCCGTATCGACGAGCTGCACCAGGGAGAGATCCTTCTCCGAGATGGTGCCCTCGGCGAGCAGCGTGCCCTTGATCCAGTCCATGAGCGGGCGCCAGTAGTCGACCCCGATGAGCACGATCGGGAACGAGGTGACCTTGCGGGTCTGGACCAGGGTCATCGCCTCGAACAGTTCGTCGAGGGTCCCGAATCCGCCCGGCAGCACGATGAACCCGTTGGCGTACTTCACGAACATCGTCTTCCGCGCGAAGAAGTACCGGAAGTTGATTCCGAGATCCACCCACTCGTTCATGCCCTGCTCGAAGGGCAGCTCGATGCCCAGGCCCACGGAGACCCCGCCGGCCTCGCAGGCGCCCTTGTTCGCGGCCTCCATGGCGCCCGGGCCTCCCCCGGTGATGACGGCGTACCCGGCTGCCACCAGGCGCCGGCCCACCTCCTCACCGATCGTGTAGAAGGCCGAGTCCCGCGGCGTGCGGGCCGAACCGAAGACGCTGATGGCCAGGCCGAGGTCGGCCAGCGTGCCGAACCCCTCGACGAATTCGCTCTGGATGCGCAGCACACGCCATGGGTCGGTGCGGGTGAAGCCTCCGCCGGGATCGGCGTCCAGCAGCATGCTGTCGGACTGCGGAGCCCCCGCCTGGCCGCGTCGCAGCTCTACCGGGCCCTTGTGCCGCGTGGCCCTGACAGCCGGCGCACCGTTCGCGCGGGCGCGGGACGTCCCGTTGGTGGCCTGTTCCCCGCGGGCGTCGGGTGATGCCTGAAGAGCGCCGTCGTCTGCGGTGGAAGGTCCGGTGTGGTCACCGGCCGGGGGCTGCTGGGAGGGAGACATTGTCCTAGGCTAACGAATGCGCCGGCCATCGGTGCAGGTCGGAGAACGAAACAGCGCTCCGGTTGCACTTAAATCACAATCGTTGCCTTTCCCTTCCGTTGTATTGGAGGAGGGGAATAGTTCGCTACATTTCTCCCATGACAAGTGAACCGCAACCGACTGCGTCCGCGTCCTCGGGAAGCCCCCTCGTCTCGCTCAAGAACGTGAACAAGCACTTCGGGGAACTCCACGTCCTGCGCGATATCAATCTCGAGGTCGGGCGCGGCGAGGTCGTTGTGGTCATCGGGCCCTCCGGGTCCGGGAAGTCGACGCTGTGCCGCGCCATCAACCGCCTCGAGACCATCGACGACGGCGAGATCGCCATCGACGGCAAGGTCCTCCCCGCGGAGGGCAAGGCCCTCGCGCAGCTGCGCGCCGACGTCGGCATGGTGTTCCAGTCCTTCAATCTCTTCGCCCACAAGTCGATCCTCCAGAACGTGACCCTCGGCCCGATCAAGGTGCGGGGCCTGAAGGGCAGCGAGGCCAAGGAGCTCGCGATGTCGCTGCTGACGCGCGTCGGCGTCGACAACCAGGCGCAGAAGCTCCCCGCCCAGCTCTCCGGTGGCCAGCAGCAGCGTGTCGCGATCGCACGGGCGCTCGCCATGCAGCCCAAGGTGATGCTGTTCGACGAACCGACCTCGGCACTCGATCCGGAGATGATCAACGAGGTCCTCGACGCGATGGTCGCGCTCGCCAAGGAGGGCATGACCATGATCGTCGTGACGCACGAGATGGGCTTCGCCCGCCGCGCCGCCGACCGGGTGATCTTCATGGCGGACGGCCAGATCATGGAGGAGGCCACACCCGAGGAGTTCTTCACCAATCCCCGGAGTGATCGCGCCAAGGAGTTCCTCGGCAAGATCCTCTCGCACTGACCCCCCAGCACCAGAATCCACGAGGCCTTCCGGGGCCGCGACGCAAGGAGATCCAATGCGAAAGACCCGATATGCGGCAGCCGCGGTGGCGGCCGTAGCAGCACTCACACTGTCCGCCTGTGGCGGCGGCGACAGCGCCGAGAGCGAAGGCGGCGGCGGCGAGACCGGCAGCGCGGAGAGCCTCCGCATCGGCATCAAGTTCGACCAGCCCGGCCTCGGCTACGACGAGGGAGGCTCCTACTCCGGCTTCGACGTCGATGTCGCGAAGTACGTGGCGGGTGAGCTCGGGGTGTCCGAGGAGAACATCGAGTTCGTCGAGGCGCCGTCCGCGAACCGCGAGAACCTGCTGTCCAACAACCAGGTGGACATGATCTTCGCGACCTATTCGATCACGGACACCCGCAAGGAGACCGTGGACTTCGCGGGACCCTACTTCGTCGCCGGCCAGGACCTCCTCGTCCCGACGGACAGCGACATCACCGGCCCCGAGGACCTCGAGGGCAAGAACCTCTGCTCGGTCACGGGCTCGACGTCTGCCGAGAAGATCAAGGAACAGTACCCCGGCGTGCAGCTCGTCGAGCAGCCCGGCTACGCCGAGTGCGTCACGGCGATGGGCGGCGGACAGATCGACGCCGTCACCACCGATGACATCATCCTCGCCGGTCTCGCCGCACAGGAATCGAACGCCGGCAAGTTCAAGGTCGTCGGCAACACCTTCTCCGAGGAGAAGTACGGCGTCGGCCTGCCCAAGGGCAGCGAGCGGTGCGAGGACATCAACGCGGCCATCACCAAGATGATCGACGAGGGTGCCTGGGAAGAGGCGATCAACAGCAACACCGAGGGTGCGGACTACTCCTTCGACGCGGAGCTGAACCCGCCCGAGCCTGAGCCCTGCGCCTAGCATCGCTCCCATTGGCGGGGTGGTCCGCCGGACCACCCCGCCAATGCCATGTCCCCATCAGGAAAGAGGTGAACCGTGGAGGACTACCTGTCGCTGTTCGAGACCTATAACGTGCTCGCCGCGTTCTGGGTCAACATCCAACTGTCGTTCTGGGCTGCCATCTTCGCGCTCATCATCGGCACGGTGCTGGCCCTGTTCCGCATCTCCCCCATCCCGAGCCTGCAGTGGTTCGGCGCGGCGTACGTGAACATCTTCCGCAACACGCCGCTGACCATCATCCTGGCCTTCGGTTTCCTCGGGTTGTTCTCCGTCCTGCAGATCAGCCTGGCATCCGACCTGAACGCCAGCCTTTTCCGGATCGCCATTGTGGGCCTGGCCGTGTACCACGCGGCCTTCGTGTGCGAGGCCATCCGCAGCGGCGTCAACACCGTCCCGCTCGGACAGGCCGAGGCGGCGCGGGCCATCGGCTTGAGCTTCCTTCCGGCGGCGCGCCTCATCATCCTCCCCCAGGCGTTCCGCGGCGCCATCGCGCCCCTCGGGAACGTGCTCATCGCGCTCATCAAGAACTCGACCGTCGCCGCCGCGGGTTCGGTGGCCACCGAGGCCTCGAGCCTCATGAAGACCATGATCGAGTTCCGGTCCGACCTCGTGATCCCGATCTTCCTCACCTTCGCCCTCGGTTTCGTGATCCTGGTGATCCCGATCGGACTGCTGACCACCTGGGCCTCACGGAAACTGGCGGTGGCACGATGAGCGCACAGCAGGTCCTCTTCGACGCGCCCGGTCCCCGCGCACGCCGGAACATCCTGATCGGCAACATCGTCGGAGTGCTGATCATCCTCGGCATCCTCGCCTGGATCATCTCGACGCTGGGCGAGAAGGGACAGCTCGAGGCGAGCATGTGGACGCCCTTCCTCGACGCGAGGACCTGGGAGTTCTTCATCCTCCCGGGGCTCGCCAATACGTTGAAGGCCGCGGCGATCGCCATCGTCACCTCCGTGGTGTTCGGCCTGATCTTCGGCGTCGGCCGGCTCTCGCACCTGGCGCCCGTCCGGTGGATCGCAGGCGTCGTCGTCGAGTTCCTGCGTGCCGTCCCCGTGCTGCTCATGATGATCTTCTTCTGGCTTGCGCTCGGCAGCTCCGGCCTGGTGCCACCCCAGGACGCGCCGTTCATCGCGGTGGTCACCGCCCTCACGCTCTACAACGGCTCCGTGATCGCGGAGCTGGTCCGGTCCGGAGTCCACGGCCTGCCGAAGGGCCAGCGCGAAGCGGGCATGGCGATCGGCCTGACGGCCAACCAGTCGCTCCGCGCCATCGAGGTCCCGCAGGCACTCATCGCCATGCTGCCGGCCCTGATCAGCCAGTTCGTGGTGATCCTCAAGGACTCGGCGCTGGGCTTCATCATCACCTACCCCGAGCTCCTGCAGTACATGCGCCGGCTCGGCGTGGGCGAAGGCAACATCATCCCGTCGCTGATGGTCGCCGCCGCCATCTTCATCCTCATCAACTTCGCGCTGTCCACCCTCGCGACGCGGCTCTCCGTCCTCCTGAGCTTCAGGACGAAGGGGACCAAGCCCGCCGCGCTGGGCGCGATCGCGATGGATCCTGCCTCCACCTGACGGGGAAGCCGGTCAGGACAGCCAGGTCATCAGCGCATCGAGGCACGCACGGATGGCGTCGGCGTGCACGTGCTCGTCGTCCGTGTGCGCGAGGAGCGCGTCACCGGGACCGAAGTTGACCGCCGGCACGCCGAGGGCGCTGAACCGCGCGACGTCGGTCCAGCCGTACTTCGGCTTCGGGTCCGCGCCGACGGCCGCGACGAATGCGGCCGCGGCGGGGTGCTGCAGGCCCGGCCGCGCGCCGGCGGCCACATCGGTGCGCTCGACGTCGAACCCCTCGAGCAGCGCCCTGACGTACGCCTCGGCCTGCTCGGGGGTCTTGTCGGGAGCGAAGCGGTAGTTCACCTCGATCACCGTACTGTCCGGGATGACGTTGCCGGCGGTGCCACCGCTGATCATCACCGCGTTGAGGCTCTCCCGGTAGTCGAGACCGTCCACGTGGACCGTGGCCGGCGCGTGGTCCCGGAGCCGGACGAGGATCTCGGCGGCACCGTGGATCGCGTTGACGCCCCGCCAGGCACGCGCCGAGTGCGCGGCCTTGCCGGCTACCCGGACGTCGAAGCGCGCGGTACCGTTGCATCCGCCCTCCACGGTGCCGTCCGTCGGTTCCAGGAGCACCGCGAAGTCCGCCGCCAGCCAGTCCGGGTAGGACGCCGCCACCCGGCCGAGTCCGCTGAGGGAGGCCTCGACCTCCTCGTGGTCGTAGAAGATGAAGGTGATGTCGCGTGTGGGCTCGGTCAGGGCTGCCGCGAGGGCAAGCTGGACGGCGACGCCGCCCTTCATGTCGGTGGCGCCCCGCCCGTAGAGGACATCGCCGTCCCACACGGACGGCACGGTCCCGCGCGAGCCGGGGACGGTCGGCAGGGGCACGGTGTCGAGGTGCCCGGCGAGGATGACCCGCTCGGCCCGCCCGAGGCCGGTCCTCGCCATCACGCAGTCGCCGTCACGCACCACCTCCAGGTGATCGAGGCTCCGCAGCGCGTGCTCGACGGCGTCCGCGATGCCCGCCTCGTTGCCCGAGACACTCTCGAGATCGAGGAGGCGCGCTGTCAGCTGGGCCACGTCGGAGCTCGGATCGAGCACCGTGGAGGGGGTGGGAATCATGCTGCAACCCTATCGCTCGGTAGACTCGGAACCATGACTCCTCCTGCGCCCAGCTCATCCATGTCCGCTCCCGGGCGTCCTGCCGGCGGCCTCGGCCTCGCCACGATCACCTCCGACGGAACCGTCCTGGACACCTGGTACCCCGCCCCCTGGATCGGCGAGCCGGCCGCCGGCGACGCCGCGGCGGCCGGACTGCGGGACACGCTGGAGGCCCTCGCGGAGTCGGGCGTGGACAACGCCCGGCACGTCACCCAGCGGGTCGTCGACCTGGTCGTGGACCTGGACGATGCCCCGACGAGCACCGAGGACGCCTACCTGAGGCTCCACCTCCTGTCCCACCGCCTCGTCCAGCCGAACACGATCTCCCTCGACGGCATCTTCGGCCTGCTGGCCACCGTGGCGTGGACCAATCACGGACCGGTGGCCGTCGACGGTTTCGAGACGGTCCGTGCTGCGCTGCGAGCCCGCGGCCCGGTCGCCGTCTACGGCGTCGACAAGTTCCCACGCATGGTCGACTACGTGGTCCCGGCCGGTGTCCGGATCGCCGATGCGGATCGCGTGCGGCTCGGCGCCCACCTGGCCGACGGCACCACCGTGATGCACGAGGGCTTCGTGAACTTCAACGCCGGAACGCTCGGCCAGTCCATGGTGGAGGGGCGCATCTCGGCGGGCGTCGTCGTCGGGAACGGCTCCGACATCGGCGGAGGGGCCTCGATCATGGGCACGCTCTCCGGCGGCGGGAAGGAGCGCATCACCATCGGCGAGCGGTGCCTGCTGGGCGCCGAGTCCGGCGTCGGGATCTCCCTCGGCGACGACTGCGTCGTCGAGGCCGGGCTCTACCTCACAGCGGGTACCAAGGTGACGCTCCAGGACGGGTCGCTGGTCAAGGCCACCACGCTCTCCGGGGAGGCCGGCATCCTCTTCCGGCGCAACTCCGCCACGGGAGCCGTCGAGGCCCGTCCCCGCACCGGCGAGGGCATCGCCCTCAACCCGGCCCTGCACGCGAACTAGCGCATGTCCCCGCGGCCCCCGTCGGCTGCCGTCCGGCGCAGGCGGCGACAGCTCCGTACCGGCGCCATGCTCGCCGGCCTCGCGCTCGTCGTCGTCGGCGGGACGGCCGCAGCCGTCCACCACCTCGGCGAGAGCGAGGTGCTGATCCGGGAGCGGTGCAGTGTGACCGTGGGAGCGGACACCTTCGAGCTCACACCGGAGCAGACCGGCAACGCCGCCCTCATCGCTGGTGTCGCCGTGAGCCGGGGGCTGCCGGCCCGTGCGGCGTCGATCGCCATCGCGACGGCGATCCAGGAGTCCCGGCTGGAGAACATCGACTACGGGGACGACGCCGGACCGGACTCCCGCGGCCTGTTCCAGCAGCGCCCCTCGCAGGGCTGGGGGACGGAGGAGCAGGTCATGACGCCCCTCTACGCCGCGGGGGCGTTCTACGACGCACTGGTGAGGATCCCGGGCTACGAGACGCTGCCGATCACCGAAGCCGCCCAGACGGTGCAGCGCTCCGCCTACCCCACGGCGTACGCCGACCACGAGCCGGAGGGCCGGGCGTTCGCCTCCGCACTGACGGGCTACTCCCCCGCAGCCCTGGAGTGCACCCTCCGCGACCCCTCGACCACCGGCGACCCGCTGGCCGTGTCGACGGCGGCCGAGGAGGTCTTCGGTCCGTTGGGCGGCACGGTGGACGGGACGCGCCTCACGGTCGACGCAGCAGAGACCAGTGGCTGGGCCGTCGCACAGTGGGCGGTGGCGAACGCGTCCGCCCTGCAGATCACCTCGGTGGCGTTCTCCGGCCTCGCATGGGACAGGGCGGACGGCGGCTGGTCGTCGACGGCGACGGAGACCGGGGTGGTCACGATCACCGTCGCGGGGGCGGCACCCTGACGCCCGGCGTGTTTGCGTTCCGGGCTCAGGCGAGGACCCTGACGATCGGTTCCACATAGCTGCGGAAGGCGAGTTCGTCGTCGAACAGGTCCTGGCAGATCAGCAGCTTGTCGGGTTCGACCCACCAGGCCCGCCGGCCCTCGAGGGGCAGCTCGACGACCTCGAGCGTGAAGGGGCGGGCCGGGCGTCCCAGCTCGAGTTCGCGCTCCTCGAGGATGCGTCCGAGCAGGAGATCCATGCTGTCCGCGCCGCGGGCCCCCACGCGGAGGGCGTACTCCGCGCACCGTTCCGCCGCCCACGCCATTGCCGTGCCGAAGTGCGCCCGCAGGAGGGCCTTCAGCGCGGCCATGCCGTCGAGCGCCTCGAACCGTGGCGGTAGCGGCAGCACCGCGTCCCCGACGCGGTGGACCAGCAGGGTGTGCCACCACGCCTCCCATTCGACGCGCAGGGTCGCCCGTCCGCCCACCGGCCGGATCAGCTGCCGTGTCGGGACCTTGCGTACCGCGGGGTTCAGGGGCGGGAGCGCCGGCAGTCCGACGCCCTGCAGCCCCGCGCAGTCCCTGAGGTACAGCGCCACGAGCAGCACCTCCGAGGTGTCCACCGTGAAGTACGCGCTATAACCGGATGCGGCGTGCGACATGGGCCTCCTTCGGAGCCGGCCGAGTGTCCTCCTACAGTAATGCTCCGATCCCGACGGCTCCAGAGGCGGGCGGGGCAGCTGCAGGCCGGTTCCGTCCCCGTCCTCCCGCGGGGATGCACCTAGGATGGGAGCGTGAAAATACTCGTTACCGGTGGCAGCGGCTACATCGGCTCGCACACCGTCCTGACCCTGCTCGAACACGGCCACGACGTCGTCGTCGTCGACAACCTGCTGAACTCCACGGAGACCTCGCTCGAACGGGTCGCGGCCCTCGCCGGCCGGACACCGACCTTCCACCGGGCCGACCTCCTGGACGAAGCCCGGCTACGCGCCATCTTCGCCGAGGAGAAGGTCGACGCCGTCATCCACTTCGCGGGCCTGAAGGCCGTCGGCGAATCGGTCGAGAAGCCGCTGTACTACTACTCCAACAACGTCGGCGGCACCCTGAACCTGCTGCGGGTCATGGACGACGCCGGTGTACGCACCCTGGTCTTCAGCTCGTCCGCGACCGTCTACGGCGCCTCCGAGGAGGTGCCCCTGACCGAGAAGCTCCCCCTCGACGCCGTGAACCCCTACGGGCGCACGAAGGAGCAGATCGAGGACATCCTCATGGACGTCGGCGCGGCGGATCCCCGCTGGAGCATCGCGCTGCTGCGCTACTTCAACCCCGTGGGGGCACACTCCTCGGGCACCATCGGCGAGGACCCGACGGGCATCCCGAACAATCTCCTGCCCTTCGTGGCGCAGGTGGCCGTCGGACGCCGGGAGAAGGTCCTGGTGTTCGGCAACGACTACCCCACGCCGGACGGCACCGGGGTGCGCGACTACATCCACGTGGTGGATCTGGCCGAGGGCCACCTCGCAGCCCTCGACTACCTCGTGACCCACGGCGGCGTGCACACCTGGAACCTGGGGACGGGCAACGGATCCTCCGTGCTCGAGGTCCTCGGGGCGTTCTCGGCGGCGGTCGGCCGCGACATCCCCTACGAGTTCGCTCCCCGCCGGCCGGGCGACGCCGCAGTCAGCTACGCCGACCCGTCGTCGGCCCTCGCCGACCTCGGCTGGTCCGCGACCCGCAGCCTCGCCGAGATGTGCGAGGACCACTGGCGCTGGCAGAAGAACAACCCGCAGGGCTACGCCACCGCCGACGCCTGACCGGAGGCGCAGGACGGCGTCCGGCTGCCGGGCCGGACACCCGGCGCGGCGGCCCAGACCCGTGGGGGCGTTCCCACGGGTCCGGTCGCCCGGCGCGGCGGCCCGCACCGGACGACGGCGGCCGCCCACCCCTGAACGGGTGGACGGCCGCCGTCGTGCTGCGGATGATCAGTTCGCGGGGTAGTGGCGCTCGCCCTCACCCGTGTACAGCTGGCGCGGGCGGCCGATCTTCGTCTGCGGGTCCTGCATCATCTCGCGCCACTGGGCGATCCAGCCCGGAAGGCGGCCGATCGCGAACAGGACGGTGAACATCTTCTCCGGGAAGCCCATGGCCTTGTAGATCAGGCCCGTGTAGAAGTCCACGTTGGGGTAGAGCTTCCGCTCGATGAAGTAGTCGTCCGCGAGGGCCTTCTCCTCGAGCCGCATCGCGATGTCGAGCAGTTCGTCGTTGCCGCCGAGCTTGCCGAGGATGTCGTGGGCCGTGGCCTTGACGATCTTCGCGCGCGGGTCGTAGTTCTTGTAGACGCGGTGCCCGAAGCCCATGAGCTTCACGCCGTCTTCCTTGTTCTTGACCTTCTCCATGAAGGCCTCGGGCTGCATGCCCTGGGCCTTGATGTCGCGCAGCATGTTCAGCACGGCCTCGTTGGCGCCACCGTGCAGCGGACCGAAGAGCGCGTTGATCCCGGCGGAGACGGAGGCGAACATGTTCGCGTTGGAGCTGCCCACGAGGCGGACGGTCGACGTCGAGCAGTTCTGCTCGTGGTCGGCGTGCAGGATGAGCAGGAGGTCCAGCGCCTTGACCATCATCGGGTCGAGATCGTACGGCTCGGCGGGCAGACCGAAGGAGAGCCGCAGGAAGTTCTCCACGAGGTTCATGGAGTTGTCCGGGTACAGCATGGGCTGGCCGATGGACTTCTTGTGCGCGTACGCCGCGATGACGGGCAGCTTCGCCATGAGGCGGAACGTCGAGAGTTCCACCTGCTCGTCGTCGAAGGGATCGAGTGAATCCTGGTAGAACGTGGACAGCGCCGAGACGGCCGAGGACAGCACGGGCATCGGGTGGGCGTCCCGGGGGAAGCCGCCGAAGAAGCCCTTCAGCTCCTCGTGCAGGAGGGTGTGACGGCGGATCCGGCCGTCGAAGGCGGTCAGTTCCTCGGCCGTGGGCAGGTTCCCGTAGATCAGGAGGTAGGACACCTCGAGGAAGCTGGAGTGCTTGGCGAGGTCCTCGATCGGGTACCCGCGGTAGCGCAGGATGCCCGCGTCGCCGTCGATGTAGGTGATCGCCGACGTGGTGGCCGCGGTGTTCATGAAGCCTGGGTCGAAGGTGACCTGGCCCGTCTGCTTCAGCAGCTTCGACACGTCGTAGCCGTGGTTGCCCTCGGCTGCGCGTACGAGCGGCAGGCTGAGTTCGCCGTCACCGTAGTGCAGGGAGGCATTCTGCTCGGTCATTGATTCTCCTTCAGGAGCGGGAGCGAGGTCATCACCAGAAAAGGGTCGCGTCGCACAGGGGCAGAGGGCAGCCCCGGCTCAGCACATTCACGCCAAACGCTACCGCCAGCGCGCCCCCGATCACTAATCCTGCTGCCCTGCGGTGCCCGACGGCAAGGACGGACATCGCGGGTCAGCGCGGAGCGTCCGCGAGACGCGCCACCGCGGCCCGGATCCGCTCGTCGCTCCCAGTGAGCGCCATCCGGATGAAGCCGTCCCCGGCGTCGCCGTAGAACGTGCCCGGGCCCGCGAGGATTCCCAGCCCGGCGAGCCGGTCGATCGTGTCCCAGGTGGGGCTCCCGTTCGACGCCCAGAGGTACAGGCCGGCCGCCGAACCACTGATCGTGAAGCCGGCGGCCTCGAGGGCCGGCACGAGCAGCGCCCGACGGCGACGGTACAGGTCCTTCTGCGCGGCCACGTGGGCGTCGTCCCCGAGAGCCACCCGCATGGCCTCCTGCACGGGGTACGGCACGATCATGCCGGCGTGCTTGCGGGAGTTGACGAGATTCGCGATGATCGCGGGATCCCCGGCGGTGAACGCGGCCCGATAGCCCGCGAGGTTGGACTGCTTGCTGAGCGAGTAGACGGCCAGCAGGTTCTCGTGGGACCCGCCGGACACCCGTGGGTCGAGGACACTGGGCACGGGCTCTCCGCCCTCCGACGGGTCCCAGCGGCCCCACCCCAGCTCGCCGTAGCACTCGTCGGACGCCACGACCGCGCCGAGGGCGCGGGCGTCGTCGACGACGCTCGTCAGCGCCCCGACGTCGAGCACCTCGCCCGTCGGATTACCCGGGGAGTTGATCCAGACCAGGCGCACGCGGGCCCGGACGTCCCCGGGAAGGTCAGCGAGGGAGTCGGCGGCGACCGGCGTCGCACCTGCCAGGTGGGCCCCGACGTCGTAGGTCGGGTAGGCGACGGAGGGCCGGACGACGACGTCGCCCTCGCCCAGTCCGAGCAGCAGCGGGAGCCAGGCGACGAGCTCCTTCGAGCCGACGGTCGGCAGGATGTCCGCGGGGTCGAGCCCGGGCACTCCCCTGCGCCGCGCGAACCAGGCGCTGATCGCCTGGCGTAGCGCCGCGGTGCCGTGCGTGGTGGGATAGCCGTGCGCGTCGGCCGCCGCGGCGAGCGCCGCCTGGATCAGGTCCGGCGTCGGGTCCACGGGCGTGCCGATGGACAGGTCCACCAGGCCCTCGGGATGGCGGGAGGCGGCCTTCCGGTAGGGCACCAGCGCGTCCCACGGGTAGTCGGGCAGGTGCAGGCCGAACGGCGTCGGCTCCCCGGCCATCACCTACGCGGGCTGGTTCTGGGGCGGCAGCGCCGCGATGATGGGGTGGTCGAAGCCCGTGTTGCCGACCTTCGCCGCGCCGCCGGGCGAGCCGAGATCGTCGAAGAACTCGACGTTGGCCTTGTAGTACTCGGCCCACTGCTCCGGGGTGTCGTCCTCGTAGTAGATGGCCTCGACCGGGCACACGGGTTCGCAGGCGCCGCAGTCCACGCACTCATCGGGGTGGATGTAGAGCGATCGCTCGCCCTCATAGATGCAGTCGACGGGGCACTCTTCGATACAGGCCTTGTCCTTGACATCCACGCATGGCTGCGCGATTACGTAGGTCACTTCCCACGCCTTTCCTGGTGACTGGTCGGGCGAACGTACCCGTGGTGCGGATTCCAGCTTAACGCAACGGTCCGCCCCGGCAGGACCAGTCCGTGCGATCCGCGCAGTCCGCCCCCGACGCCTACCCTAGAGGCGTGCAGACACCCGCGGATCTCCTGGCCTCGCTCCCTCTCGCCACGAGGGTCGTGGTCCGACGTCGGGTGGACGCCGGCTTCACGGATTCGCTCGGAGAGCTCGTCGCCTTCGACGCGACCTCATGCACGGTGCGCACCCGCAGGGGCGACGACGTCGTGCTCCTCGTCGATGTCACCGCGGCCCGGGCGGTGCCGCCGCCACCTCCACGCCGCGCGCCACGCCGGGCAGTGCCGTGAGGCGAGCGGGCGTCCCTCCGATCCCGTCAGTCCCCGCGGTCCCGGGTGGCAAGGCCAGGAGCCGCTGAGGCCAGGGCCTCGGCGTGGCGCATCACCAGGGCCGCGCCCACCAGGGCGGCTGAGAACGGGAGAAGCATCGAGGGGACGGTCGACACCAGCAGTGTCACGAGCGTCGAGCCCGTCGACGCGCCCTGCACGGTCATGGTGCCGAGGTTGGCGATGATCACCGGGCCCAGCAGCAGGAGCGCCACCGCGAGCGCCCCGAGGACGATCCCCCATCGCAGAGCGATCTCCCACGTCCTCACACCGGCCACACTGTTTCCCGCCATATCGTCCCCCTCGATCGTTTCCTGATCCGCTCCGACCACCAAAGCATCGATCGGCGGCGGTGACAATGCCCTGCGGTGCCCGACACCGTCGTCCTCGGCGCCCCGTCACCTCAGTGATTGGGACCTGCCAATCCGAGCGGTGATCTCCCGTACAATCGGCGCATGGACTCAGACGAGGATCTCCAGGCCCGGGGCCGCGCGCTCAGCTCTCCCGTCCGGCTCCGCATCCTGCGGCTGTGCCTGCACAAGGCCAGGACCAACAAGGAGATCGCGGAAGCCCTGGCGCTCAACCCGGCCACGACGCTCCACCACGTCCGGACCCTGCTCGCCACCGGGTTCCTCGCCGCCGAGGCCCCCCGCACCGGCAACCGGGGCGCGAAGGAGATCCCGTACCGCGCCACCGGACTGTCGTGGAACACCCGGGTCCCGCATTCCGCGCCGGTCCTCGTGGAGACGTTCCTGCAGGAGATCGAGGGTCTGGAGCCGACGGAGATCGACGTCTGGCGGGTCGGGATCCGGCTCAACGACGGACACCGTGCCGAGATGATGGGGCGTATCCGGGCGGTCATCGAGGACTACGCGGGCCGCGCCCCCGACGAGGACGGCACAGCGACCTCCATCATGCTGGCCCACCACCTCGACCGGACGGCCGACTGACGCAGGCCCACGGCCGGGGCATCGCCGTCGGCCGCCAGGACCCGGCGCAGGAACCCTAGGGGCTGCGCCGCAGCACGACGACGCCGCCGACCACCGCTGCGAGCGTCACGACGAGGACGCCGAAGAGCCAGAGGTTCCCCGCAAGCGCGGTCCCCGCGGCTACCGTCGACGATCCGGTGAGGACGAGCGTCTTCTCCGACCTCGAGAGCATCGCGACGATGCCGTACGCGATCGCGGCAGGGGTCCGGGGGCCCGCAGGGAAAGGCGCCGGGAACGACGGACGCCGGTCCTTCCCGGCAGGGAAAGAACCGGCGTCGTCATGGGCCATGGTGCTGGCGGTCCGTCGGGTACTAGGCCCGGGCGCGCGAACGCGAGGCACGCATGCGCTCGTTGGCGTCGAGGATGACCTTGCGGATACGGATGGTCTCCGGGGTGACCTCGACGCACTCGTCCTCACGGGCGAACTCGAGGGACTCCTCGAGGGTGAGGTTGCGCGGCGGGGTCAGGTTCTCGAAGGTGTCGGAGGACGCCGCACGCATGTTGGTGAGCTTCTTCTCCTTCGTGATGTTGACGTCCATGTCATCGGCGCGGGAGTTCTCGCCGACGATCATGCCCTCGTACACCTCGGAGGTGGGCTGCACGAAGAAGGAACCGCGTTCCTGCAGGTTGATCATCGCGAACGGGGTGACGACGCCGGAACGGTCGGCGATCATCGAGCCGTTCGTGCGGTATTCGATGTCACCGGCCCACGGCTCGTAGCCCTCGGAGATCGACGCGGCGATGCCGGCGCCGCGCGTGTCGGTCAGGAAGCGGGTGCGGAAGCCGATCAGGCCGCGCGCGGGGACGATGAACTCCATGCGGACCCAGCCGGTGCCGTGGTTGGCCATGTTGGTCATGCGGCCCTTGCGGGCGGCCATGAGCTGCGTGACCCCGCCGAGGTACTCCTCGGGGACGTCGATGGTCATGTGCTCCATCGGCTCGTGGATCTTGCCGTCGACGGTCTTCGTGACCACCTGCGGCTTGCCGACGGTGAGCTCGAAGCCCTCGCGGCGCATCTGCTCCACCAGGATGGCGAGCGCCAGCTCGCCGCGGCCCTGGACCTCCCACGCGTCGGGGCGGGCCGTGGGCAGGACGCGGAGCGAGACGTTGCCGATGAGCTCCTTGTCGAGGCGGTCCTTGACCTGGCGTGCGGTGACCTTGGCGCCCTTGACCTTGCCGGCGAGCGGCGAGGTGTTGATGCCGATCGTGACCGAGATCGCGGGGTCGTCGACGGTGATCAGCGGCAGGGGCTGGGGGTTGTCGACGTCGGTGAGCGTCTCGCCGATGGTGATGCCCTCGATACCGGCGACGGCGACGATCTCGCCGGGTCCGGCGGAGTCGGTGGGCACGCGGTCCAGCGCCTTGGTGGCGAGGAGCTCGGTGATCTTGACGGTCTTGAGCTCACCGTTCTGGCGGGCCCATGCGACCTGCTGGCCCTTGCGCAGGGTGCCGTTGAAGATGCGCAGCAGCGCGAGGCGGCCGAGGAACGGCGAGGCGTCGAGGTTCGTGACGTGGGCCTGCAGGACGCCGTCGGGGTTGTAGCGGGGCGCGGGGATGTGCTCGATGATCGTCTGGAACAGGGGCTCCAGGTTGTCGTTGGCCGGCGCCGAGCCGTTGGCCGGCTGCTCGATGGAGGCGGCGCCGACACGGGCCGCGGCGTACACGACGGGCACGTTCAGGATCAGGTCGAGGTCGAGGTCGGGGACCTCGTCGGCGAGGTCGGACGCGAGGCCGAGGAGGAGGTCCATCGACTCGCTGACGACCTCCTCGATGCGGGAGTCGGGGCGGTCGGTCTTGTTGACCAGCAGGATCACGGGGAGCTTGGCCGCGAGGGCCTTGCGGAGCACGAAGCGGGTCTGGGGCAGCGGGCCCTCGGACGCGTCGACGAGGAGGACGACGCCGTCGACCATGGACAGGCCGCGCTCCACCTCGCCGCCGAAGTCGGCGTGACCCGGCGTGTCGATGACGTTGATGGTGATCGTCTCGCCGTTGGCGGAGGGGCCGTCGTAGAACACCGTGGTGTTCTTCGCGAGGATGGTGATGCCCTTCTCGCGCTCGAGGTCGCCGGAGTCCATGACGCGGTCGGCGACGTCGCCGTGCGCAGCGAACGAGTTGGTCTGCTTCAGCATGGCGTCGACCAGGGTGGTCTTTCCGTGGTCAACGTGGGCCACGATGGCTACGTTGCGGAGGTCGCTGCGAACAGCGGTGTTGCCTGTGGTTTCAGACATGCGTTATTACTCAATTCGGTATCTACTGCGGGGAAATTGTGGCGGCTGCAGTGCACGCCCTCTTACCAGTCTAGGCGCTGGGCAAAAACAGACCTAATGCACCGTGCCGACCGGTGTCCGTGGGCACTGCATGCACGACGACGGCGGCGGCCCTCCCCGAGGGGAGGACCGCCGCCGTCGTGTGAGGAGCGGGAGCGTGCCGGTTACGGCCGGTCGGCCTACGGGATGCGCGGACCGGCGGTGTCGCGGACACTCCGGCCGGTGTCCTCCGACGGGGTCTCCGACGCGTGGTCGGCGAGGTGCTCCTGCACCTGCCGCTCCACCTGATCGGACATCGACTCGTTGACCTGATCGGTCACGCGGTCGGCCATGGCCGTCGCGGCCAGCTTCCGCTGGGTTGCCTGCCACGCCCGGTGCTCCCCGTGGAACGCCTTCGCCGTGGCCACGCACATGGCGAGCATGACGAAGCTGAACGGGAGCGCCGTGAGGATCGCGGCCGTCTGGATGGAGCTCAGCCCGGTGTCGCCCACAAGGAGCAGGGCGATGGCGACGAGCGCTGCCAGCAGCGCCCAGAACACGCGGATCCAGTTCTTCGGGTTGGGATCGCCGCCCGTGGAGATCATGCTCATCACGAGGGCACCCGAGTCGGCGGACGTGATGAAGAAGATGGCGATCAGGAGGATGGCGCCGATGAGCAGCGCGGGCCCGCCGGGCAGTCCACCCAGCAGTCCGAAGAGGGCGTTCTCGGTGTCCACCGAACCGTCGTCCGCGATCAAACCGCCCTGGCCGAAGATCTCGCGGTAGATGGCGGAGCCGCCGAGCACGGAGAACCACAGGAAGCCCAGGGTGGTGGGGACGAGCAGCACACCGGCCACGAACTCGCGGACCGTGCGTCCCTTCGAGATCCGGGCGATGAAGATCCCGACGAAGGGAGCCCAGGACATCCACCAGCCCCAGTAGAACGTGGTCCAGCCCGCCTGCCAGGCCTCACCCTCGGCACCCGAGAACGCCAGCGTGTTGAAGGTCAGGCCGACGACGTTCTGGAGGTAGTGCCCGATGGACTGGACGAACTCGCGCAGCAGGAAGAGCGTGGGACCCGCGAAGAGCACCACGAGCAGCAGGAGCCCGGCGAGGACGAGGTTGATGTTCGAAAGCCATTTCATGCCCTTGCCCACGCCGGAGATCACGGACACGATGGTCAGCGCGGTGATGCAGAGGATCAGCCCCACCTGCGTGGCCTCGGTGGCGGCGAGGACGTTCGCGCTGTCCAGCCCCGAAGAGATCTGGAGCACGCCGAGTCCCAGCGAGGTGGCGACGCCGAACAGCGTGCCCACGAGCGCGACGACGTCGATGGCGTGGCCCCAGGCGCCCTTGACGCGGTCGCCGAGCAGGGGTTCCAGGGTCCAGCGGATGGAGATCGGGCGGCCGCGCCGGTGCACGGCGTAGGCGATCGAGAGGCCGACGACGACGTAGATGCTCCAGGCGTGCAGACCCCAGTGGAGGAAGGTCTGGGTGATGGCCTGCTGCCCGATCTGCACATCGGTGCCGGTGACGCCGGGGCGGGGGCTGGCGAAGTGGTTGAGCGGTTCGGCCACGCCCCAGAACACCAGGCCGATGCCCATGCCCGCGGCGAAGAGCAGGGCGAACCAGGACATCGTGGAGAACTCGGGCTTGTCGTCGTCCTTGCCGAGGCGGATGTCGCCGTAGCGGCTGAAGCCCACCCACAGCGAGAAGGCCACGAAGAAGGCCACGATGGCCACGTAGTACCAGCCGAAGCCGCCGATCACGTTCTCCTGGATGCCCGCGAAGAGTGTGGCCGCGGTGTCCGGGGAAACGAGGACGAACGCGACGAAAAGCACGATCAGGGCCGCGGCCGGGATGAACACCGGCAGGGCCAATCGCGCTCTTTGTCCCGTGCTCGTTCCGCCTGCCGGCTTGTCCCGCGAGGGTGGACTGGCCACAGCCTCTTCCGGGGGTTTGATACTCATGGATCGTCTCCTTCGGTGGTGCGACGTGACGCGACGCGGTGGCGCGGTGTCACAGGGCAACTACCAAGCCTACCGAGGATCGCTGCGCCAAGAGGCGGAAGACAGGAGACCGGAACCGGCTCCGACGTCGTACACTGCGTCGTCGTCACCGGTGAGGATCGACATGAGGACGGGGATCCGGAGCGGTCGACTCCCCGCGGCGACGCGGGCGCGGATCGTGAGCGCATCGTTACCCTGGTGACCGGTCTCACCGATCCGTCCCATGGACGACGGGCCTCCCCGCACACGCAGGAGCCCGCCCTGCGGGGGCAGGGCGGGCTCCTGGGCTGATGGTCAGTCCGTGGTCGCCAGCAGTCTGGCGCGGAGTTCTCGGCGTTCCCGCTGCTTCTCGGGATCGGGCAGCGGGACCGCTGCCAGGAGCCGTTGCGTGTACGGGTCCTGGGGGTCGCGCAGGATCTGGTCGCGGGACCCCTGCTCCACGATCCGGCCGCGCTGCATCACGCAGATGTAGTCCGCGAGCACGTCGACGACCGCCAGGTCGTGGGTGACGAACAGGCAGGCGAAGCCGAGCTCGCGCTGCAGGTTCTGGAACAGGTCCAGGACCTTGGCCTGCACGGAGACGTCGAGGGCGGACGTGGGCTCGTCCGCGACCATCAGCTTCGGCTTGAGGGACAGCGCACGGGCGATGCCCACCCGCTGCTTCTGTCCGCCCGAGAGCTCGTGCGGATACCGGTTGCGGTAGGAGCGCGGCAGCTCCACCTGGTCGAGGAGCGCCTCGATGCGCTTCTGCAACTCGCTGCCCTTCGCCTCGCCGGCGAGGTACATCGGCTCGCCGATGCTCTCACCGATGGGGAGCCGGGGGTTCAGCGATGACGACGGGTCCTGGAACACCATGCCCACGTGGCGGCGGACCGCAGCGAGCTCCTTGGAACTGGGTCGGAATCCCGACACATCCGTGCCGACGACCTTCAGCGACCCGGCGGCGACGGGCAGCAGCCCGACGGCGGCCCGGCCGATCGTCGTCTTCCCCGAGCCCGACTCCCCGACGAGGCCGATGACCTGCCCGGGGTACACCGTCAGGTTTGCACCCTCGACGGCTCGGAACGCGGGGACCCGGCCCTGCTTCGGGTACTCGATGGCGACATCGATCAGTTCGAGGACGGGGGCCCCGTTCGCCCCTCGCCCGGCCTCGAGCGTGGCGTCGGCGAGCCGCGCGCGGACGTCCTGCTCGCGCCGCACGAGTTCGTCGTGGTCGACCGTCTGCAGTTCCGTGTGGGTCGCCGCCGCGAGTGACGCGGTGATGTCGACGTCGTCGTTGCCGTCCCGCTGGCCGAGGTGGGGTACGGCGGCGAGGAGCGCCCTCGTGTACTCGTGCTGCGGGTTCCTGAAGATCTGCTCCGCCGTGCCGGTCTCCACGATGCGGCCCTGGCGCATCACGGCGATGCGGTCCGCGAGGTCCGCGACCACGCCCATGTCGTGGGTGATGAGGACGATCGCGCTGTTGAGCTGGCCCTTCAGGTTGCGCATGAGGTCGAGGATCTCCGCCTGGACCGTCACGTCGAGCGCCGTGGTGGGCTCGTCGGCGATGAGGAGCTTGGGATCGCAGGACAGCGACTGGGCGATCATGGCGCGCTGGCGCTGGCCCCCGGAGAGCTGGTGGGGGTAGGACCGGAACGCCTTGTCCGGATCCGGGAGTTCGACCATCTGCAGCAGGCGCAGCGCGCGCTGCTTCGCCTCGTCGGGCGAGATCTCGTTGTGCAGGCGCAGCGTCTCGACGATCTGGAAGCCGACCGTGTAGACGGGGTTCAGGGCCGTCATGGGTTCCTGGAAGATGACGGCGACGTCGTTGCCGCGGATCTGGCGCATCCTGGCCGGGGACATCGTCAGGACGGACTTGCCGTTGAGCAGCACCTCGCCCGTGACGCGGCTGTTCGAGGGCAGCAGGCCGAGCAGCGACATCGAGCTCGCGCTCTTGCCGGAGCCGGACTCCCCCACGATGGCGAGCACCTCGCCGGCCCGCACCTCGTAGTTGAGGTCGATGGCCGCGGGGACCCACTTCTTGTCGACCCCGAAGTCCACGCTGAGGTTACGGACCTCGAGCACGGGCCCCTCGGGGGACGGCAGGTCCGCTCCGGTGTCTCCGGTGCCGCCGATGACCTGGGTACTCATGAGGGGTCCTCCTTCGTGATGGAGGGGCCGCAGGATCGCGGGCCCTCCTGGATTGCCGCGAGCGGCGATCGTGCTGGAATCATGGAGCCATGAAGAGCTCGAGGGTGGCCGGGACCACCGTGTTCAGGCCGCGCACCAGTGTCTGGTTCACGGGGGTGGGCGTGCTGGTGGCGCTCGGCGGCCTGGCGGCCGTCGTCGCCCAGCAGGGCCCGGCCGGCCTGCTGGCCGGCTGGCCGCTGATCGGCGTCGCCTATGCGGGCTGGTGGCTGTTCTGGTATCCGGCGGTGGTGTTCACCGAGGACGCCGTCACGCTGCGCAATCCGCTGGCGACCATCCGGATCCCGTGGTCCGCACTGATCGACGTCGACACGAAGTACGCCCTGAAGCTCGTCACCCCGTCGGGCGCCCACACCGCGTGGGCGGCGCCGGCTCCCGGGGTGTGGGGCACCCATGCGGGCAAACCCGAGCACGTCAGGAACCTGCCCTCGACGAGTTACGGACCCGGCGGCTCCGTCCGGCCCGGCGACATGAAGAACACCGACTCGGGGTACGCCGCCTACGAGGTGCGCACCCGCTGGCAGGCGCTCGTGGAGAGCGGCGGGATCGACGTCGACCATCCGGCCAGCGTGCATCGCCGGTGGAACTGGTCCTGCATCGCCGGCGCGGTGCTGCTGGCTGCTGCCGCCGCCGTTTCGCTCGATCTGGGATCCTAGGCTGCTGTTCACGCGGCTGCAGGCTTCCCTGATTCCTTGGCACGGCTCGCCCTGAACTTCTTCTGCCGCGGGTCGAAGGCGTCACGCAGCCCGTCCCCGATGAAGTTGATGCACAGGCAGATCAGCACGATGAACAGGCCGGGGAACCAGAACAGCCACGGCCGCGTCTGGAACGCCTCCTGGTTCTGGCTGATGATGAGGCCCAGGGACACGTCCGGCGCCTTCACGCCGAAGCCGATGTAGCTCAGTGCGGTCTCGAGCAGGATGGCCGAGGACATCAGCAGGGTCGTGTTCACGATGATGACGCCCACGGCGTTCGGCAGGATGTGCTTGAAGATGATCCGGGTGTTCGAGGCCCCGGCGATCTTCGCGGCGTCGACGAACTCGCGCTCGCGCAGTGTCAGGAACTCACCGCGGACGAGCCGCGCCAGGCCGGTCCAGAGCACGAGCCCGAGGAAGAGCCCGAGGAGCCAGATCTGCGCGCCCGCTCCGACGAAGCGGTTGACGGCCTCGCCGAGGGTCGCTGCGGCGAGGACCACGGGAATGATGATGATGATGTCGGTGAAACGCATCAGGACGGCTTCGGGCCACCCGCGGAAGTACCCGGAGCACGCACCGATGATGACCCCGACCAGACCGGCGAGGGTCCCGATGATGAACATGATGATGATCGAGTTCTGCGTGCCGCGCATGGTCATGGCGAAGTAGTCGCGGCCGATCGAGTCCTGGCCGAACGGGTGTTCCCCCCAGCTGAAGGGACCGGTGACGGTCGGCGCTCCCCCGTTGAGCAGGGGGAGGAATTCGGTGTGGTTGTACTTCCACCAGCCGGGGATACCGGCGAACCCGACGGAGGTGAACGCGAGGACGAACACGACGGCGAAGACGATGAGGCTGACGATCGCCGCGGTGTTGTCGAAGAACTTCTTCCGGACGATCTGGCCCTGCGACAGGCCCTTCGCCTCGCGTTCGCCCGGCCGGCCCGGTCCGGTGACGGTGGCCGACTCCGTGTTGGGGAAGTCGGAGGGGGTCTGGATGCTCATGCTTTTACCCTTACGCGAGGATCGAGGACCGAGTACGCGATGTCGGCGACGAGGTTGAAGACCAACGCAAGGATCCCGGCCACCAGGAAGAAGCCCATGATGGGGTCGGGGTCCGTCCGCTGGAGGGCCTGGACGAAGAGCTGGCCCATGCCGGCGAACGCGAACACCTGTTCGGTGATGATGGCGCCGCCGATCAGCGCTCCGATGTCGAAGGCCACGAGGGTCGCGAGCGGGATCAGCGCGTTGCGGAACGCGTGCCGCATGACGACCGTCCGCTCGCTGAGGCCCTTGGCCCGGGCGGTCCGGATGTAGTCCATGTTCATGATCTCGAGCATCGACGCGCGCGAGTAGCGGCTGTAGCTGGCCAGTGACGCGAGGAGCAGCGCCAGGGTGGGGAGCAGCAGGTGCGTGAAGGTGTCGAGGCCGTTGGTCCAGAATGTCCCGTCCAGGCCGGGCGTCTCCGCACCGACCGTGGCGATCGGCCTGCCGCGGACGCGCGGGTTGCTCACGTAGGAGGGCCACGTGACCATGAAGCGGTCCACCACGATCAGGAAGCCCATGAGCAGGCCGGTCAGGGCTGCGGCGCGCATGCTCTGGCCGCGGTCGTACCCGCCCATGACGTAGCCGACGCCGAGACCGACGAGCACGGTGATGATCGCGAGGATGAGAATCATCCAGACGGTCGCGGCGTTGAGGATCGGGTTGACGACGTAGTAGGCGACGAGGCCCAGCGCCACCATGATCAGCGAGGAGAACAGGGCCTTGCGGTTGCGCAGGCCCGCCGTGAGCAGGACGATCCCGAAGGCGATGCCGACACCGGTGAGGAGGATGACGATCGGCCCCAGCCCGGGGTTGGCGAACCAGCCCACGAGGTCGAGGAGGAAGAGCAGGGCCGCGGCGACGACGGCGCCGATCACGAAGGCGATCCCCTTCCGCTTCCAGGACTTGCTGGCGAACAGCGCCCAGATGAGTCCGCTCGCTATCGCGACGACGGCGATGGTGGTGGGCGGTATGTCGGGTTCGTCCAGGAAGTTGTTGAAGCCGATGGCGCCGAATTCCTTGAGCAGGACGGCCAGCCAGAAGATGGGGAGGGAGAAGAACAGGAAGGACATGAACGTGACGCCGTAGTCGAGTCCGCTGTACTGGCGCAGTGCCGTGATGATGCCGAGTGAGATCCCGATGATGATCGCGAGGATCGTGGCGGTGGTGACGAGCGTGATGGTATTGCCCATCGCCCGGCTGAGCGAGGTGGTGACGGCCTCGCCCTGGATGCTGGTTCCGAGATCGCAGGTGGCGGCGAAGGGGACGATGCACTTCGCGGCCCCGGCGAGCCAGCCGAAGTACCGCAGCGGCGCGGGCGTGTTCAGGTCGAGGAGCTCGGTCCGCGCCTGGATGAGCGCGTCCCGGTTCGGGGCATTGCTCGCACGCAGATCCTCGAGCGGGTCACCGGACAGGGCGGTGAGTTGGTACACGACGAACGATGCGCCGAACAGGATGAGGACGGCAGTCACCAGACGCCGAACGATGTAGGTCACCATAGGTCTTTGGCCTCAAGATTGGATCGGGGAAGGGGTTCCCGTGTTTACGCGAATTCTAGTGGAGTGGCACAGCAGAAGGCGCCGGGACGGGCGAGTTCCCCGTCCCAGCGCCTTCCTCCTACCGTCGAGCGGGTTCCGGCTACGGAACTACTGGACTACCTGCCAGTCCCAGAAGTTCCACCAGACGCCCGTCTGGTTCGGCATGTACTCGATGCCGGTGACGTTGTCGCTGTAGGCGTCGACCCCGGGCACCTGGAAGAGCGGCAGTCCGTACTTCGCGTCCCAGATGAGCTTGTCGATCTCGATCTGGATCCTGTCCTGCTCCTCCGGATCCGTGGTCACGATGAGCTCCTCCATCAGCGCGTCCGCCTCAGGGCTCGAGAACCCGTTGAAGTTGGAGCCGTTGCCGGACTTGAAGATCTGCGGCACGCCGGACACGCCGACGCCCGAGTTGATCCAGCCGAAGATCGTGGCGTCGTAGGTCCCGTTGCCGAGCGCGGCTCCCCAGTCCGAGGATCCGAGGCCGCCGTCGACGACATTGAAGCCTGCCTGGGCTGCGGACTCGGCGATCAGGGTGTAGGAGTTCAGGCGGTTCGGGTTGTCGCGGTTGTACATGATGCGGACCTCGGGCGTGGCTCCCGCGAGGAGTTCCTTCGCGCCCTCGATGTCGACCTCTGCGTAGGCTTCCGAACCGTTGTTGGCGGCGGACTCCTCGTAGGGTGCCTGGTCGGTGAGGAACAGCTGCGAATCGAGCGGCTCCGCGTCGGGGTTGATCTTCTTGACGATCGTGTCCACGAGCTGCTGGCGCGGCACCGTCTTCATGAACGCCTCGCGGACCTTCTCGTCCGCGAACACACCGCTGAAGTTGAGGTCGAGGTGGTCGTAGGAGAGCTGGTTGCCCTGCTCCACCGTGACGCCCTCGAGGCCCTCGAGCTGCTCGACCGTGTCGGCCGACGCCTGCGGGGCGATGATGTCCACCTCGCCGTTCTGCAGGGCCTGCACCTGGGCGGGTGCCTCACCGATGTAGCGGACGGTGATCTCGTCGACCTTCGGCATGGGGCCCCAGTCGTAGTCCTCGTTGCGGGTCAGCGTCATCGACTGGTCCGGCGTGATGGCCGAGGCGATGAACGGACCGTTGGAGAGGAAGAGCGACGGATCGGTGGGCAGCGACTTGGTGTCGAAGCCCGTGTTCCAGAAGTCGGCCAGTGCCTGGATCTCGGGACGCTCGACGGGCTTCTCGGGGTCTCCGGCGGGCGTGGTGTTGATGAGCTCGATCAGCGCATCCTCGTCAGCCAGGCCGGCCTTCTCGGCGAGGACGTGGGCGGGCGTGTCGATGCCGCCCTCGCTCATCAGGCCGAAGGCCACCTCGTAGTCCGCGAAGGGCTCGGAGTAGTTCAGGGTGATGGAGCGGCCGTCCTCACCGATCTCCGGGAGTTCGGTGAGCCCGAGGCCGCTGGTGTCGCCCGCGTAGTCGAAGTACGTGGCGCCCGAGACGACCTCACCGGCGTCGTCGGTCTTGGCGTCGTTGAAGTAGCCCGACTCGATGGCCCATGCCATCAGCAGGTCTCCGCCGTCGACCGGTTCGCCATCGGACCAGTTGACACCTTCGTTGACCGTGTACTTGACGCTCAGGGGATCCTCGGAGAGGACCTCCATGGTGCCGAAGTCCTCGTTCTTCACAACCTCGAGGTCGTTGTTGATGTAGACGAAGCCGGAGTGGGTCGCGTAGGCGATCTTTCCGTTGATGTCCACATTGCCTTCGGAGGTGCTCGAGTTGAACGAGCTGAAGGCATTGACTTCGACGACGCGGATGTTTCCGCCGGTTGCTTCGCCCTCGGTGCCTTCGTCGGTGGACTCGGTCCCCGTGTTGGCAGCGCAGGCGCTCAATGCGAGCGCTGCGACAGCAGCCACTCCCACAGCTTTGGAAGTACGTCCGAAACGCATTCCGCCTCCTCTTTCATAGTGTGGTGCGGCTTCAGGCGGTGTTGCATGACAGCCGGCACGTCACCCGCAGGGGGTGACGCTACTCACGTGAGCAAAAGCCTAAGTGCACATTGTTACCGACAGGTATCCGGAGAGGGCCCCGTTAGGTGTTGTTACCGAGCTGCAACCAAAGCTTCACAGGTAGTCTCCAGCAGTTCTCCAGCAACACGTGACCTTCGAGTGGGTGTGTCGCGGGAGGCTCGTGCCGCCGGACCTGGGGCCGCCGCGGCGGGTGCGCAGACCCGTGGGGGCGTTCGCCCGGCTCTGCACCGATGCCCCGGGTCTGGGGGCCGTTCGCGGGTCGGTGCTTGATAACGGGTTCTCCGCAGTGCTTTGCTAGATCGACGACCGCAGGACCGATGCCCGGCGGGCGCGGCCCGGGCGGACCCCCGGGAATCGGCATG
This sequence comes from Arthrobacter sp. TMS2-4, assembly GCF_054511075.1. NCBI lineage: Bacteria > Bacillati > Actinomycetota > Actinomycetes > Micrococcales > Micrococcaceae > Arthrobacter > Arthrobacter sp. TMS2-4. Next base: position 246,940 of record NZ_JBTNDI010000001.1, on the reverse strand, counting down.
CGGTACGGACGAGGAGCGCCATGGCCTGGCTGTTCGTGGACAAGCACGCGGCGGTCTGGGACGACGACGCGAACGTCCAGGCGGCGATCGGAGCGCTTAAGGCACGCCTCGACGAGCACGCCGAGGTCCACCTGTCCATCCAGAGCAAGGGCCTGAAGGGGCCGGTGTTCGTCATCACCCGCGACACCGTGCTCAGCTCCCCCGAACTCAACAACCGGTTCAACGCCGACCTGTTCGCCGAACTCACGACGCCGACGGCGCGCAACAGCCCGACGATCCACTGGTTCTCCGACGGGCGCGGGTTCGTGTCGGAGACCAACAGCCGGATGTGGTGACGGCGCCGCACGGAGCCCGTCGAGGACGCACGTGTGGTGGGTGTTCCCGTGGCCGACCCGCCACGACCGTGCGATCGGCTCGAAGGTACGCGCCACCTCCCGCTGCGATCAGCCGTCGGCCTCCTCGGCAGACGGCGAGGAGGTGCCTGACGGCGCAGCGCCGGGCGCCGGGGTGCCGGCCGCCGGGGTAGGCGTGGCGCGTTGCTGGATCAGGGTCTCGCGGACCACCCTGTCCCTGGCCGGGCCTCGGGGAGCTTCGCGCAACCGATCGGCCAGCACGGTCAGGAGCGAGCCATCCCGGTTGCCTGCCAGGTCCCACCACATGGCGCCGCCGAGCCCCTTCTCGAGGATGTACTCGCTCTTGAGCCGCACGGTCTCGGGGTTGTCGTAGCTCCACCATGCGTCGCCGTCGAACCGCCAGGCCGCCCCGACCGTCGGGTCGGTGAATTCCTCGCCGACGTCGCGCAGTTCGTCGTAGTCCTCGAGCCCGGGTTCCTCGCCCCCGGGCGCCGGCCCGACGGCCGGGCCCCAGGGCTCGGCGAACTCCGCCCCCGCCCAGCCCCTGCCGAACATCGCGAGTCCGAGCCCGAGCTGGCCTGGATCGATCCCGGCGTCGAGATAGACCTGCACTGTCCGGTCCACCGAGTAGCGCTGGTTGTCCGGGCGCGGGTCATCCGGACCGTCGAAAAGGTTCCCATGGTGGCCGGTGAGGCCCGGCTCCCACGTTCCCCAGAGGTCGTACCCCTGGATGTTGCCGAAGTCGAGGTACTCGAACAGTTCCGGGTCGTCCCAGCCACCGGCCTCGATGTCCTCCGGGTTCGCGGGGAGGAAGGCACTCAGGGAGTAGGAGGTCCCTGTGGTGGCGCCGTAGGTGTCGAGCTGCTCTCGGAACTCCTGCAGCAGGAGCCGGAAGTTCTCGGCGTCGTTCTCGGGGTCCACCCCGTTGCCCTCGAGCCCGTTCTCGCTGCCGGGCCACTCCCAGTCGATGTCGATGCCGTCGAAGATGCCGGCCGCCGCCCCGCTCCCTCCCCTGCCATCGATGACCGGCAGGTTGCCCTTGATGTACAGGTCGATGCAGGAGGCGACGAGGGCCTTGCGGGATTCCTCGGTGGCCGCGGCACGTGAGAAGTTCTTCGACCAGGTCCACCCACCGAGCGAGATCACCGCCCGCAGTCCGGGATTGGCCGCCTTCAGCTGCCGTAGTTGGTTGAAGGACCCGGCCAGTGGCTGGTCGGGTGTGTCCGCGATGCCGGCAATCGATTCGGCCGTCCCGTAGGGCATGCCGTAATCCGCCCAGGCATCGGAGGCGCCGTCGGAGCCGTCCGGACCGCTTCCCTGCGCCTTGTTCGCCTCGAAGCAGGTGAGCGTCTCATGGTGGATGTTGCCGAAGGCGTAGTTGATGTGGCTCAGATTCCCAGCAGCACCCGAGTCCTGCAGGGCCTTCATCGGGAACTGGCGGCCGTAGACCCCCCACTGGGGGAAGTAGCCCACGCTTCGGTAGCCGTTGATGCGGGCGGGGATCGTGGCGGATTCCTCCGACCCGGTCGTCTCCGGGGGGTTCTGACCGGCGCACGAGGCGAGGCCGCTGATTCCCAGGACGGCCACGACGGTCAGCGCGCCGATCAGCAGTGATCGGCGTGGGCGCACTCGGTTCATTCTCTTCTCCGGCATGGTGGACGAGCGCCGGCAGGCAGCGGCTCCATCAGGCTACGGTACAAGGCGTGCCGTAACCTCCGGGTCGGGACCGGCGGCGGCACGGGTCTGTAGCACGATGATCGCCGTCCAGAGCTCGTTCTCGCCCCACCGGGGACCGAAGCCGCCGGCTTCCCGGCACCGGCTCAGCTCGCGGTCGGACGATCGCCCAGTCCCAGCAATCCTCGGAGGGTCTGCGCGTTACGCACGGCGTTCCCGCCGCCGTCGTTGTTGAAGTAGACGTAGACGTCCCGGTGGGCACCGTGCCATTCGCGGATCCGGTCAGCCCACCAGCGCAGGTCCGCATCCGGGTAGGAGCCGGCATACAGGTGCTGGTGGTCAGGTCCGTGCAGCCGGACGTAGACGAACGGGGCGGTCGCGCTCAGGATGCACGGCAACCCGGCGCCGCTCATCACGCAGTACGCCGCCTGGTGCCGCTCGAGCAACGCGAAGACGGCGTCGTCGTTCCAGCTCTGGTGGCGGAATTCGACGGCTACCCGGATCCACCACGGCACTCGGGACAGGAAGTAATCCAGACGGGCATCGTCGCGCTCCATGGCCGGCGGGAGCTGGACGAGCAGGACAGCCCTGCGGTCGCCCAGCTCATGCCAGCAGCGCGCGATCCGCTCGATCCACACGTCCGGTGCGTACAGCTTCTTCCCGTGGGTCAGCCCGCGCGGCGCCTTCACGGACAACGCGAATCCCGGGGGCAGGCGACGCTGCCACCCTGCGAAGGTGGTGTCCCGGGGCCAACGGTAGAAACTGGCATTCAACTCCACCGTGTCGAATCGTGCCCCGTAGTAGGCCAGGCGCTTCGCCGGCGGGGTGCCATGCGGGTAACAGACACCATCCCAGTGGTCATAGCTCCACCCTGAGGTGCCGATGCGGATCTCGCTCACCCGGGTCACCCTACCGACCGACGACCGACAGCCGGTTTCCTGTTCACCCGGTTGTCGGTGCACCGATACCTGTCGGCCGCCGGATGATCAACCCCGGGTGGAACGGTGGTTGCGTGAGGATCGCAATTGTCGCCGAAACCTTCCTGCCCGCCGTGAATGGGGTCACGCATTCGATTCAGAGGATGCTCGAGCATTTCGACGACCGCCGGGATGAGGTGCTGGTGATCGCACCGTCCAGTGCGGATCCGGACACATCCGAATGGGGTCGGAACGTCCGCGTCGTGCGGCTGGCCTCGGTCCCGTTGGCGGGGTACAGCAGTGTGCGGGTGGCTGTCGGCGGAGTGAACAAGGTTCGGCGGCTCCTCGCCGACTTCGCACCAGAGATCGTCCATCTCGCTTCCCCGTTCGAATTGGGATGGCGTGCACTGCGCGCCGCCGCAGACCTTGGTATTCCCGTGGTGGCGGTCTACCAGACGGACGTTCCCGGGTACGCAGCACGGTACGGGCTGCCCCTCCTCGAGAGCTGGGCGTGGCAGAGGGTCGAGAACATCCACCGGGGCGCGACCCGCACCCTGGCGCCCTCGACGTCGGCCATTCGCCAACTGGAGGATCACGACATCCCCAATGTCCGCTTGTGGCGGCGTGGGGTGGACACCTCCAGGTTCCATCCGGGGAAACGAAGCCATTCCTTCCGGGGAAACATCGCACCGCGTGGAACGAAACTCATCGGATACGTGGGCCGGCTTGCTGCCGAGAAGCAGGTCGATGATCTGCGGGTCCTTGAGAGCGTCGACAACACCCGTCTGGTGATCATCGGCGACGGCCCCCTCCGCCCTGCTCTCGAATCCGCTCTTCCCAGCGCCCACTTCACCGGCTTCCTCGGCGGCGAGGAGCTGGCCACCGCGATGGCCAGCCTGGACCTTTTCATCCATCCCGGGGAACTGGAGACCTTCTGCCAGACCATCCAGGAGGCGATGGCGTCGGGGGTTCCCGTCGTGGCCACGGGACGGGGCGGACCCCTCGACCTGGTCGACCCGTCGAGAACCGGGTGGCTCTATCACCCCGGGAACCTGGCGCAGCTGCGCAGCCAGGTGCTCGACCTCGTCGGGGACGACGCGAAGCGTGCCGCGTTCTCCCAGGCGGCCTGCGCCGTCGTGCAGGGACGGACCTGGCCCGTCCTCTGTGAATCGCTCATCCAGCACTACGAACAGACCATCTCCGAACACGCCCTGCTCCGCCTGTGACCCTGGAAGGGACCCCATGAGAATTTCTGTTATCGGCTGCGGCTATCTCGGCACCGTACACGCAGCCGCCCTGTCCTCACTGGGCCATGTCGTCACCGGTGTCGACACGGATCAGGGCAAGATCGATCAGCTCTCCCGCGGCGGAGCGCCTTTCTTCGAGCCCGGCCTCACCCGACTGCTCGACGCCGGCAGGCGGGCCGGGACCCTCGGATTCACCTCGGCCTTCGCCGATGTCGCGGACTGTGAGGTCCACTTCCTGTGCGTCGGGACGCCGCAGCAGAAGACCTCCCATCATGCGGACGTGACCCACGTTCTGTCCGCTGTCGATGCCTTGACCGAGCACCTCCGTGAGGGCTCCGTCATCGTCGGCAAATCAACGGTGCCGGCGGGAACGAGTGCGGCGCTCCTCCGCCTGCTGGCCGGCACCGGAGCGGACCTGGCATGGAACCCCGAATTCCTCCGCCAGGGCACCGCCGTCAACGACTCACTGCAACCGGACCGGCTTGTCTACGGAGTGCCGGACGGGAACGCCGGGGTCCGGGCCTCCGCCGTTCTGGACGAGATCTACGCCCCGCTCCTCGAGGACGGCGTTCCCCGCCTGATCACCGACGTCACGACGGCGGAGCTCGCCAAATCTGCGGCCAACGCCTTCCTGGCCCTGAAACTCTCCTACATGAACGGGATCGCCGAACTCTGCGTTGCGGTCGGCGCTGACGTCTCGGCACTGGCCGAAACGCTCGGAATGGATTCCCGCATCGGTGGGAAGTACCTGGGCGCGGGCGCCGGATTCGGCGGCGGCTGCCTCCCCAAGGACCTCCGATCGCTTCGCGCGCAGGCACAGGACGCCGGCACACCCTCCCTCGCGACGCTGCTGGGCCTCGTGGACGACATGAATGCCGAGGCTCGACAGCGAATTCACGATGCGGCGACGGAGATGTGCGGCGGGGACCTCACGGCTCGCCGGATCACCGTCCTCGGTGCGGCCTTCAAGCCGCACACCGATGACGTCCGGGATTCTCCGTCCATCGACATCGCGCTTCGGCTGGCGACCTCAGGCGCCCGGGTGACCATCACCGACCCGCAGGCCGTGGGGAACGCGTGGTTGAACTACCCACAGCTGCACTTCGAGGCAGACCCCCTGCAGGCACTGCGCGGGGCAGAGCTCACCCTCCTGCTGACCGAATGGCCGGAGTTCAGTGCCCTTGATCCCACCGACGCCGCGTCGGTCGTATCCCGCACGACGATCCTTGATGGACGCAACGCCCTCCCAGCTGACATCTGGCGGTCGGCAGGATGGCACTACCGGGGCATCGGCCGTGGCGTCAGCGGCAACAGGGTGGCAGGTCCCGTACCTTCACGTGCCGCAATCTGAAAGCGCACATGACTCTGCCGGCCGGTCGATACGTGGCGCTCGGCGATTCCTTCACCGAAGGTGTAGGCGATCCCCACAAGCACCTTCCGAACGGCGTGCGCGGCTGGGCAGACCGCGTCGCGGACAAGTTGGCCAAGGACCAACCCGGATGGGAATACGCGAACCTGGCGATCCGCAGCAAACGCCTGCGCCACGTCGCGGCCGAACAGTTGGAACCGGCCCTGGCAATGAAGCCCACCCTGATCACGCTCTACGCCGGCGGGAACGACGTCCTCGACGCCAGGACGAGCATCATCGAGGTGCTCCAGCAGTACGAGGAGATGGTCGCGGCCCTGTCAACGACCGGAGCCACACTGCTCCTCTTCACGGGGTATGACGTCGACGTCACCCCGGCGCTGCGCGTCTTCCGACGACGAAACCATCTGTACAACGACGGCGTCCGCCGCATCGCCGAGCAGTACGACGCCGTCCTGGTCGACTACTGGCGCTTCGAGGCATACCGCGACCCGCGTATGTGGGGGCCGGACCGCCTCCACATGTCCAAAGCCGGCCACAAATACATGGCAGCACAGATCCTTGACATCCTGGGCGTGGAGCACTCCATGAACCTACTGGCCTGGCAGCCGCCCCCATCGCAGACCCTTTTGCAGTGGGAAAGGACACAACGGCGCTGGGTCAATGACTGGATACTCCCCCTCCTCCACAGGAAGGTCCGGGGCGTGACACTCGGCGACGACCTGCACCCGCGCTGGCCCGAGCCGACCCCTGTACCACCCAAAGGCGGCCTCCGGCGGTTGGCGAAGACCGGCTCCGTCAACGTCGTAGCGAAACGTCCACATCCCTGACCACGCCACCAGCACCCCGTGCATCCGCCGTGACCCAGGACCCCGTCGCTCGAGCCGGTGCCTCGGATCACGCTTCCTTCCTCGTCAGGCCGCGGTGACGACCAGGGCAGTGCTGTGGCCGCCGAATCCGAAAGCGTTGGTGACGGCAGCTTTCGAGCCGGCACACGCGGTCGTCGTGTCGACGACGTTGACGCGGATGTCCGGGTCGGGGTTCTCATGGTTGAGGGTGCCGGGAAGCTGCCCTGTCCGGAGGGCCTGAAGGGCCACGATGGCACCCAGTGCCCCGGCACCCCCCAGCAGGTGCCCTGTCATGGACTTGGTAGAGGTCACGGGCACAGCATTGCCGACCACTGCGCTGATCGCACCGGCCTCGAGGAGATCACCGACAGGGGTGGACGTGGCGTGTGCGTGGACGAAGTCGATGTCCGACCCTGAGAGCCCTGCAGCCGCAAGAGCTTTCTGCATCACCCGTTGCTGAATGGCCTGGTCGGCGGCCACGATGTCCCCGGCATCGGAGGTCACGGCGGTCCCGGCGATGCGACCGAGTATGTCGGCTCCCCTCGCCCGGGCGAACTCCTCCCGTTCGAGGACGATGATCCCGGCTCCTTCCGACATCACGAACCCGTTCCGGTTACGGTCGAACGGCCGTGAAGCCGCGGCCGGGTCCCCCTGACTCGTCGACAGTGCCCGGAGCTGAGCGAAACCGCTGATCGCCAGGTCGTTGACGCAGGCGTCTACTCCCCCGGCCACGACGACGTCCACCGCTCCAGCGGCAATCATCTCCACACCCTGGGCGATCGCCTCAGCCCCGGAGGCACAGGCACTGACCGGCGTCCGGGCGCCTCCCTGCGCGCCGATGTCCATCGACACCCACGCCGAGGGTCCGTTCACCATGATCTGCGTGAGCGTGTGCGGCGAGACCCGCCGGGGACCCCCGGTATCCAGGACCCGGACCTGGGACAACACCGTACCCAGACCCCCGTAGCCGGACCCGATCACCACAGCGAGGCGGTCGGGGTCGACAGCCGGCGTGCCGGCCTGAGCCCATGCCTCCCGCGAGGCGATCAGTGCCAGATGCCCACAGCGATCCATCCGCCGGTACTCCCGGGTGGACAGCGACCCTGCCGGATCGGTGGTGACGAGTCCCGCAATCCGTACCGGCAAGTCCTGCGCCCACGGTTCGTCCAACCCCTGGATACCGGACCGACCAGCGACGAGGCCGTCCCACGTATGCGCGACCGTCCCTCCGACGGGCGTCATGGCACCCATCCCGGTCACCACCACCCCATGCGCGTTCGTCATCGAGGAATACCCGTCCTTCTACCCATCGAGCTACTGCTCGAGCCGAAGCGTTGAGTCTGCCTGCAACGCTGCCCGCCAACGGCCGGTGCTTCTTCCAGTACCTCATAAAAGGCCACGCGACCCCACACCAGGTAGAGACCATGACACCCGCCACGACGCCGCCGAGCTTGCTGGTGCGGCCGGCCGGGCAGCGACTACAGGCGCACTCCACTACCGGTCGGCCAACGAGCTGGTGCGTGACCAGCTGGGCGGTGCGCACCCGGCGGGCGCTCTGCCGGACTCCGTGGACTTCGCCGACGCACCGCGTGCAGCTGGACCGGAACGTCCCTAGATATCGAAGCGGAACCCGACCACGTCCCGTAGCCGAATCACCGTAGATGGCGACATCCTTCACCACCTGTCAGGAAGCCACGGCGTGTGCAGTCGCAGTACGAACCTCGAGACTGTCTCGGGGGGTGAACTACAGCTAGCAGAGCTGTTGATCACCGGTCATCAAGCGCAGGAACGTCATGACCCCCACCATCCAGCGGCCGGGTCGGCGGTGATCCCGAAGCCAACGTGTATCACAGCATTTCGAGGGGTTCCGGGTGTGTCGGCGGCGGGAAAGCGCGATCGAGGCGCTCGAGATCGGTGTCGCTGAGGAGAAGGTCGCGGGCAGCGGCGTTCTCGAGCACATGCTCGGCGGTCGAAGCCTTCGGGATCGCGAGCACGCTGCTGGTGCGCATTGTCCACGCCAGAGCGACCTGCGCGGGCGTCGCACCGAGCTCACGTGCGATCTGTGTCAGATCCGGGTTGCCGAGCAGTCGTCCCTGCTCCACGGGCGAATAGGCCATCACGGGCATCTTTATAGAAGCGGACCATGGCATCAGGTCGAACTCCGGACCGCGACGGGTCAAGTTGTACAGCACCTGATCGGTTTGGCACCCCTCAGGCAAACTCCGGAGCTCGTCGGTGTCGAGGTTACTCACACCCCACGCACGGATCGAGCCCTCGTCGATGAGGGACTCGAACGCTGCGACGGTCTCCTCGAAGGGGAATCTCCCCCGCCAATGCAGGAGGTACAGGTCCAGGCGGTCAGTGCCCAGACGGTCCAGGCTTGCATGACAGGCCTCGATCGTCCCTGATGCGGAGGCGTTCGAGGGTAGGACCTTGCTCACCAGGAAAACCTCATCGCGCCTACCCCTGATGGCTTCTCCGACAAGGTCCTCACTGCGCCCATTACCGTACATCTCGGCGGTATCGATCACGGTCAGACCCAGATCGATACCCGTGCGCAGCGCCCGGATCTCAGCGTTTCGACTGGCAGGAGAGTCACCCAGGTTCCACGTTCCCTGCCCCAGAGCAGGAACCACAGTGCCGTCAGGAAAAGTAATCACTCGCCAACGCTACAACCCGGGGCCATCAGCTAGCGAGGTGTGATGGAAACCAAACGATGGGTCAGGTCAAAGTGGCACCAATAGGTGCAGCAGACCCAGCTGGCTATGACGGCGCTCACGGCTGTGCCAGATCTCGAGGTGCTGATGTTCCGGTTATTCGGACAACGCACGTAGGTATATCGCACTAGACATTGAATCTGAATTCCACCACGTCGCCGTCGGACATGACGTATTCCTTGCCCTCGATGCGCACCCGACCGCGGGACTTGGCCTCGCTCATGGACCCGGCGTCGATGAGGTCGTCGAAGGAGACCACCTCGGCCTTGATGAAGCCGCGCTGGAAGTCGGAGTGGATGACGCCGGCGGCCTCGGGCGCCGTCGCGCCCTTCTTGATCGTCCAGGCCCGGCTTTCCTTCGGACCCGCGGTGAGGTAGGTCTGCAGGCCCAGGGTGTGGAAGCCCACGCGCGCGAGCTGGTCGAGGCCCGATTCGTCCTGACCGTTCATCTCGAGCATCTCGCGGGCCTCGGCCTCGTCGAGTTCCACGAGATCCGCCTCGAGCTTCGCGTCGAGGAAGATGGCGTCGGCGGGGGCGACGAGCGCCCGCAGCTCCGCCTGACGGTCCTCGCTGCCGAGAACGGCATCGTCGACGTTGAACACGTAGATGAAGGGCTTGGCCGTGAGCAGGCTCAGCTCGCGCAGGTGCTCCATCTCCAGCTTGTCGCTGGTGACGGAGGCGAAGATCGTGTCGCCACGCTCGAGGACGGACTGCGCGGCCTGCATGGCAGCCAGCTGCGCGGCCTCACGCTTCTTGATCTTCACTTCCTTCTCCAGGCGCGGAATGGCCTTCTCCAGCGTCTGCAGATCCGCGAGGATCAGTTCGGTGTTGATGGTCTCCATGTCGGAGCTCGGGTCCACCTTGCCGTCGACGTGGATGACGTCCGGGTCGTCGAACACGCGGATGACCTGCGCGATGGCCTCCGCCTCGCGGATGTTCGCCAGGAACTGGTTGCCGAGGCCCTCCCCCTCGGACGCGCCCTTGACGATGCCGGCGATGTCCACGAAGGACACGGTCGCAGGCAGGACCTGCTTGGACCCGAAGACCTCGGCCAGCTGCGCGAGACGCGGGTCGGGCAGGCTGACCACGCCGACATTCGGCTCGATCGTCGCGAACGGGTAGTTCGCCGCCAGGACGTTGTTGCGCGTCAGGGCGTTGAAGAGGGTTGATTTGCCGACGTTGGGCAGTCCGACGATGCCGATAGTAAGAGCCACGGGAGACAAGTCTACCGGCGAGCGGTGTCGTGGAATGTCGGAGGTTCCTGCGACAGTGTGGGCATGAGCGCAACCGCCGTCCTCCTCGTTCTCCTCGCCTTCATCATCGGGTGCGCCCTCGGCGCCTTCCTCGTGGCGCGCTCCCTTCGGCCGCGCACCGAGGAGCTCCGGGCAGAGCTCGACGACGTGACCGCCCGTCTCGGACGCACGACGACGGACCTCGCGGCAGCCGCAGCACAGCGGGACCTCCTGCAGCAGCACAACCGCGAACTGACCGGCAAGACGTCGACCGACAACGACGTCCTGCGCGCCCTCGCCCCGGTCGCAGAGAAGCTCACCCAGGTCCAGCGCCAGGTGGGTCTGCTGGAGCGTGACCGCGTGGAGCAGTACGGGCAGCTCTCCAGGCAGCTCGAGGAGTCACGCGAGGCGGACGCCCTGCTGCTGTCGACGACGCATTCCCTCGCCGGCGCCCTGCGCAGCAACAGTGCGCGCGGCCAATGGGGGGAGATCCAGCTGCGGCGCGTCGTCGAGGCGGCGGGCATGCTGTCACGGGTCGACTTCCTGGAGCAGGTCTCGGTCTCCGCCGGTAGCGACGGCGAGACGGCGCGCCCCGACATGGTGGTGCAGCTTCCCGGCGACAAGCAGATCGTCATCGACGCCAAAGTGCCGCTCAGCGCCTTCCTCGCGGCGCAGGAGCTGGCGGGCACGGCCGACGGCTCCACGGACGCCGTGGCGGGATTCGAGGCACGCCGCACCGACCTGCTGAAGCAGCACAGCAAAGCCCTCCGGGCGCACATCGACGCCCTCGCCCGCAAGAAGTACTGGGAAGGGGCAACGAACTCCCCGGAACTCGTCATCTGCTTCATCCCGGTCGAGTCCGTGTTGTCCGAGGCGTTGCGCGCGGACCCCGAACTGCTGGACTACGCGTTCGGCCGCAGCGTCGCCCTCGCCTCACCGGTGTCTCTCCTCGGCATCCTGAAGGGCGCGGCCTTCAGCTGGCGCCAGGCCGTCCTGACCGACAACGCACGGGAACTGTTCGACCTGTCCAAGCAGCTGTACGAACGCCTCGGCACCATGGGCGGTCATGTCACCCGCCTCGGGTCCTCCCTGAAGACGTCGGTGGAGCGGTACAACTCCTTCGTCGGCGCCCTCGAGTCGAGGGTCCTGCCCACCGCGCGGCGGATCGGCGCGTTCGATTCGGCGTCACTCGACGTCGTCGACGCGGCAGCCGAAGGATCCGAGGCCGCCGGCCACAGCGCCGATGTGAGCCTGCTGGGGACCGCGCGGGCGCAGCGCATCGGCACTCCGGCCGCCGCAGGTGAAGCGGCCGCCTCCATCGACGCGACGCCGCGTTCCCTCACCGCCCACGAGCTCCTCGACGGAACGGCGGGCTAGGCGCACTGGGGGCGGCCCGCCGAGGGCTCAGTTCAGCGAGGTCCGGTCCGTCCCTCGTCCGCCCCGGCCCTGCGACGGATCCCCCATCGCCTTGAGGGCGGCGCGGATCTCCTTCGGGAGGGAGAAGATGATGTCCTCCTCAGCGGTGACCACTTCCTCGACCTGCCCGTATCCGTACTCGGCAAGCAACCGCAGGACGTCCTGCACGAGGTTCTCCGGGACGGAGGCGCCGGAGGAGATCCCGACGGTCGCCACGCCCTCGAACCAGGACTCGTCCACCTCGTTGGCGAAGTCCACGCGGTACGCCGCCCGGGCGCCGTACTCGAGTGCGACTTCGACCAGCCGGACGGAGTTCGAGGAGTTGGCCGATCCGACCACGATGACGAGGTCCGTCTCCGGCGCGATCTTCTTGATGGCCGCCTGCCGGTTGGAGGTCGCGTAGCAGATGTCGTCGCTCGGCGGGTCCTGCAGTGTCGGGAAGCGCTCCTTGAGGAGGTTCACGGTCAGCATGGTCTCGTCGACGCTCAGGGTGGTCTGCGAGAGCCAGATGAGCCGCTCGGGATCGCGCACCTGCACCTTGTCGACGTCCTCCGGCCCGTTGACGATCTGGATGTGATCCGGGGCCTCACCTGCCGTCCCCTCCACTTCCTCATGGCCCTCGTGGCCGATGAGGAGGATGTCGAAGTCGTCCCGCGCGAAGCGCTGCGCCTCCTTGTGCACCTTCGTCACGAGGGGACAGGTGGCATCGATGGTGCGCAGCCCACGGTCCTCCGCCGACTGCACGACGGCGGGCGAGACGCCGTGGGCCGAGAAAACGACGAGCGCCCCCTCGGGTACCTCGTCGGTCTCGTCGACGAAAATGGCCCCCTTCGCCTCGAGCGTCGAGACGACGTGGAGGTTGTGCACGATCTGCTTGCGCACGTACACCGGCGGCCCGTAGTGCTCGAGGGCCTTCTCGACGGCGATGACCGCCCGGTCCACGCCTGCGCAGTACCCGCGCGGGGCCGCGAGCAGCACTCTCCGGTCGCCCGTGATCGGCGCAGCGGCGAGCACCTCGGCAGGCGGGCGGCGCCTGCGCGGGATGGTGGGCATGGGGACCTGAACGGTGGTGCTGGTCATGGGCCGATTCTACCGGCTCGGCGAGCCGCACCGGCGTGATCCGGGGCGGCTCCGCTGTGAGCTAAGCCCTGCGTCTGCGTCCGCCGGCGTGCTGCCCCACCACGCCGAGGACGACGGCGACGAGCCCGCCGATGATCACCGGCACGCTGTCCGCGGCGACGGCGGCGCCGATCCGGTCCCCCAGACCGCCGAGGAAGACGTCGGCGTCAGCACTGTTTCCCGGTACCTGGGCTGCCGCGGCGGGGATCCAGCCGACGGCGAGCGCCCCGAGGACGCCGATGACCGCCACGCCGAGTCCCAGCAGGGCGAGCGTGGTGCCTCGTCGGCGTGAGAACGTCAGCGCCAGCAGACCCAGCACACCGGCACCGGTGAGGTAGAGGGGCCAGGACTGCACCGCGTCGACGACGGCGCCGAACACCCCGCTGCGCTCGACCGACCCGACGGCGATGGTCGTGTCCTCGGGGAGCGGGATCTCGAGGCCGAGTCTGCCACCCACCTCCTCGGCCACGAGATCCACGACCGGCGCGAGGTCGAGTGTCAGGAGAGCCGGTGCCGGTTCCGAGGGGTCGGCGGCGTGAGCCAGCGTGACGGAGTGCGATCTGCGAAGGACCTCCGTCCAGGCTCCCTGGTACCCGGAGGACGCCGTGACCGCCGCCGCCGCATCCCGGATGAGCGGTTCCACGAGGCCGCTGACCGGTCCGGGGAGAGCGCTGTTCGCGGCGAAGTCCTCGGCGACGGATGCCGTGAGCGCCGCCTGGAAGTCGGTATCCTGACCGAGCGGCGCAGCCAGCGCGAGGAACCCTGGCTCCTCCAGGAGGTTCCGATCCACCCAGGCGCACGCCAGGCCGCCGGCGGCGACGACGAGCGCGAGCAGGGCCAGCAGGGCAGAGACGACGGTCCGCATGGAATCCTTATCGTGGAGTGGGACTCCCGATTATGCCCGCTGGGGCTTGTCCGGCGTCCTGCCTCCTCCCTCCGCGCAGGGACGCACATACCCCGGCCGAGCCTGTGACCGAGGGTGAGGGATGGTAGAGATGAACAGTGCGGACTCCGCGAGCAGACGCGTCGGCATTCACCCCGAGGACAGGACACCCATGACGAGCGAAGGCATCAGGGCGCGGCCCGCCGGTGACGCCGACCCGGACCGGGCGACGACGACGATTCCCGCCACGGCGGCGGAGACGTCGCCGGACTCCCCGTGGCCGCTCCACCTGCTGTCGGAGAAGCTGAAGGCGCACATCGATCGAGCCCCGGCGGCGTGGGTCGAAGGGCAGGTCATCGAGCTCAACCGCCGCGCCAGCATGTGCTACATCACCCTCCGGGACGTGGACACCGAGGTGTCGCTCTCGCTCTCCGTGTACGGCAGCGTCATGGACCGCGTGTCCTCCCCGCTCGACCGGGGCTCCCGCGTGGTGGCGCGTCTCAAACCGGACTTCTGGGTCAAGACCGGTCGGCTGTCGATGCAGACGATCGACATCCGGCCCGTCGGGATCGGCGACCTCCTCGCACGCATCGAACGGCTGCGGCAGTCCCTCGCCGCGGAGGGCCTGTTCGCGGCGGCGCGCAAGAAGCGGCTGCCGCTGCTCCCCCATCGCATCGGGCTCATCACCGGACGCGATTCCGACGCGATGAAGGACGTCATGCGGAATGCCGCGCTGCGATGGCCGGCCGTGGAGTTCGACGTGCGGGAGGTCGCCGTCCAGGGCGTGAACAGCGTGGCGCAGGTGACCGGCGCGCTGGCCGCGCTCGACGCCGATCCGCACGTGGACGTCATCATCATCGCCCGCGGCGGCGGCGCCCTCGAGGACCTCCTGCCCTTCAGCGACGAGTCCCTGGTCAGGGCCGTCGCGCTGGCCAGGACGCCCGTGGTCAGCGCGATCGGGCACGAAGCGGACCGGCCGCTGCTCGACGACGTGGCGGACCTGCGCGCCTCCACCCCCACGGACGCCGCGAAGCGGGTGGTCCCTGACGTGACGGAGGAGCTCGGCCGGATCGGCCAGGCGCGGGCTGCCCTCGAGCGGTCGATCCGCGTCCTCGTGCACCGCGAGGGCGAGAGCCTCGCGAACCTGCGCTCCCGCCCCTCCCTCGCCCGGCCCGAGGGGATGATCGAGGTCCGGCAGGCCGACGTCGAACGGCTCCGCTCGCGGGCCCTGCGGTCGACCACCGCTGCCGTGCACCGCGACGCCGATGCGGTCCACCACCTCCGCGAGCGCGTCCGCTCGCTCTCGCCCCAGAACACCCTCGACCGCGGGTACGCCGTCGTGCAGCGGACGGACGGACACGTGGTGAGGACCCCCGGGGACGTGGAGCGCGGCGATGCCGTGCGGATCCGCGTCGCCGGCGGACAGCTCGGTGCGGTCATCGACGATCCCGTGCCGCAGGAAACCACGTGACGCAGGACCCCGCAGGCGCAGTCATGACAGTCTCCGCTCCTGACACCACCCTGACATCGACCACGGCCCGGCCACGGGCCACCCAGCAGAGGAGGACCATGCCATGACGGAGAACCAGCAGCCGGACCCCAGCCCGGCGGTGGACACGCTGTCCTACGAGCAGGCGCGGGAGGAACTCGTCGCCGTCGTCTCGCGGCTCGAAGCCGGTGGCGTGAGCCTCGAGGAGTCCCTCGCGCTCTGGGAGCGCGGCGAGGCCCTCGCCGATCGCTGCGAGGCGTGGCTCGAAGGTGCCAAGGTGAGGCTTGCGGCGGCACGCGACAAGGCCGAGGGCACGTAGCGCCAGGGGTCCATGGTGGTCTCCCTCCTCGGTGGTGGAGCCCCGGGACCAGGAGGAGACGCGGTCAGTGTGGGTCTACGTCGGCCCGCGCGAAGCACTGTTCGGCCGGCGGCCGGGAATCACCGGTCGTGTGGTGCGTCCGGGTCGGCGGGTGCTTCCTCGCGCCGCTGCTCGAGCAGTTCCTTCGTGCGCACGAGCCGCAGCAGGGTCACGAGGACGAGGCCGCCCAGCATGTTGAACAGCAGGGTGTAGCCGAACCAGCCGAGCCACCGGTCGTAGCCGATGTCCGCGCCGGAGTGGATCGCGCCGAAGATCAGCAGCGAGTCGAGGATCGAGTGGAAGAGACTGAGGCCCGCGAGCAGGAAGCCACCGATCATGGTCGCCACGATCTTGGCGACGTCGTTCGTCGTGCCCTGCTGCATGCGGCTCATCAGAGTGATCGTGCTTCCGCCCAGGACGGCCAGGGCCACGGTCTGCAGTGAGAACGGAGCGTCGACGAAATGCTCGGCGCTCTCGGTCACCGTCGCGGACCACTCCGGGAAGGCCTGCATGACGATCCACATGAAGATCCACCCGGCGACGAGATTGGCCACGAGCGTGCCGCCCCACAGCTTCGCGAGCTGCGTGAGGCTGCCCTCCTTCGCCACGACCGCGGCCACCGGCATGAGGAAGTTCTCGGTGAACAGCTCGCTGTGCGCCAGGAGCAGAGCGACGAGTCCGACGCCGAAGGCGAGCCCCGCGAGCAGCTCGTTCCCGGTCTCGTGCAGCACAGCGAGGTACGCCATGATGCCGAGCCCGATCTCGAAACCGCCGAACACACCGGTGACGATGATGTTCCTCATGGTCCGCTGGAGTCGCTCGGCGCCCTCCTCCACCGTCGCGTCGAACGACTCCTTGAGTTCGTCCTCGACCGGCGCGTCCGTCTCGCCGAGTTCCCGCCTGCGTTCCTCGCTCACGTGTCCTCCCATTCCCCGTCGTCGTCTCCCGCAGCCGGGTCGGCGGTCAGGAAGAGTGCTTCGTCGTCTCCGGTGCCGCCCGGTCGGCGCTCAGGAGGCGTGCAGCCGCTTCTGCTCGGCGGCGACATCGAACGCTGCCCGGGGCCAGCCGAGCTGCATGTCCTCCAGCGTCGCGGTGAGCAGGTGCTGCACCGCGAGCCTGGCATACCACTTGCGGTCGGCGGGTACGACGTACCAGGGGGTATCCGGCGTGGTCGTCCGCTCGACGGCCGTCTGGTACGCCTCCTGGTACTGCTGCCAGAGGGCGCGGTCCTCGATGTCGTCCGGGCTGTACTTCCAGAATTTGTCCTTGCGGTCGAGGCGCTCGGCGAGCCGCGCCTTCTGCTCCTCCTCGCTGATGTGCAGCATCACCTTGACCACCCGGGTACCCGCGCCCACCACCTCGTCCTCGAACTTCCGGATCGCCCTGTACCGCTTCTCCACCTCCGCCGCCGGCGAGAGAGCGCGCACGCGGTGGATCAGGACGTCCTCGTAGTGGGAGCGGTCGAAGACCCCGAGCATGCCCGGTGCCGGCAGCTGCCGGCGGACGCGCCAGAGGAAGCTGTGCTGCTGTTCCCGTTCGGTGGGCGCCTTGAACGCGTAGTGCTGCACCCCCTGCGGGTGCACCTGCCCCACGACGTGGCGGACGATCCCGCCCTTGCCGGAGGTGTCCATCCCCTGCAGGATCAGCAGCACGGCGATCTCACTGCCGGCCCGGCTCTCGGCGAAGAGTTTCTCCTGCAGGGACGCGAGCGTGTCCGCTCCCTCGGCGAGGGCCGCGGCACCCTGCTTCTTGCCGCCGTCGAAGCCGGGCGTGGACCGGGGGTCGACGGCGTCGAGGGAGAAGTCCGGCCCGGCCAGGAGCAGCCTCCGCGTCTCGGCTGCGGTGTCGGTTCTGTTCGGCATGGGACCTCCTGGGATGGGGCGGAACGGCTTAGGGCTTGTAGGTGGACAGGAAGTCCGCGAGGCGCCCGATGGCGTCCTCGATCACCTCGACGCTCGGCAGCGTCACCATGCGGAAGTGGTCGGTGTTGACCCAGTTGAAGGCGCTGCCGTGCGAGATGAGGATCTTCTGCTGCTTGAGGAGGTCCAGGGCGAACTTCTCGTCGTCCTTGATCGGGTAGATCTCCGGGTCGAGCCGGGGGAAGAGGTACAGGGCACCCTGCGCGATCTCGCAGCTCACGCCGTCGATCGCGTTGAGCAGCTGCGCGGCCTTGTCGCGCTGCTGACGCAGGCGCCCGCCGGGCAGGATGAGGTCGTTGATGCTCTGGTGCCCGCCGAGCGCGGTCTGGATGGCGTGCTGGGCCGGAACGTTCGCGCACAGGCGCATGTTGGCGAGGAGGTTGATGCCCTCGATGTAGTCGGCGGCGTCGCGCTTGGGCCCGGAGATGGCCATCCAGCCGCTGCGGAAGCCGGCGATCCGGTACGCCTTCGACAGGCCGCTGAAGGTCAGGCACAGGACGTCGTCGCCCGTGACGGAGGCGGCGTTGATGTGGACGGCGTCGCCGTAGAGGATCTTCTCGTAGATCTCGTCGGCGAACACGATGAGCCCGTGCTCGCGCGCCAGGCGCACGATGCCCTCGAGGATGCTCCGCGGGTACACCGCCCCGGTGGGGTTGTTCGGGTTGATCAGCACGATGCCCTTGGTGTTGGGCGTGATCTTGGCTGCGATGTCCTCGAGGTCCGGCCACCAGTGGTTGTCCTCGTCGCAGAGGTAGTGCACGGGCGTGCCACTGGCGAGGGCCACGGACGCGGTCCAGAGGGGATAGTCCGGCGTGGGGATCAGCACCTCGTCGCCCGCGTTCAGCAGGGCCTGCATGGACAGCGTGATGAGTTCGCTGACGCCGTTGCCGAGGTACACGTCGTCGACGTCGATCGAGTTGATGCCGCGGCTCTGGTAGTACTGCACGACGGCGGTGCGCGCCGAGAAGATGCCGCGGGAGTCGCTGTAGCCCTGCGCCTCGGGGAGATTGCGGATCATGTCGACGAGGATGGCGTCGGGCGCCTCGAAACCGAACGGTGCGGGGTTGCCGATGTTGAGCTTGAGGATGCGGTGGCCCTGGGCCTCCATGGTCATGGCGTGTTCCAGCAGCGGCCCCCTGATGTCGTAGAGCACGTTCTGGAGCTTGCCGGACTGCTTGTAGGTGGCCATTTCTTCAGGATGCCACAGCAGGGGCCCACCGCGTGGCATCACGATGCCGTGCGACGGACCCCTGCCGGGATTGCGGAGCCTGCCGTGACCTAGCCGGCGAGGCCCTTGTCCGCGAGCCAGTCGGCCGCCGCGTCCGCGGGGTTCCGCTTCTCCTCGCCGCTGACCTCCCGGTTCAGGGCCAGCAGATCATCGGTGGTCAGCTGGGCCGACACATCGTTCAGGACGGTCCGCGCGTCCTCGTTCACCGTGTCGGCGTTGATGAGCGGGAGAACCTGCTGTGCGATGAAGTTGTTCTCCGGGTCCTCGAGGACCACGAGGTCGTTGTCGTCGATCGACGGCGTCGTCGTGTAGATGTCCGCGGCCTGCACGGTGTCGTCCAGGAGGGCGTTCAGCGTGATGTCCCCGCCGCCGTCGTTGATGGCCTCGAAGCCGCCGGGCTCGCAGCCGTACTTCGCCTCCAGGCCGGGCAGCCCGTAGGCACGCTCCTGGAACGTGCTGGGCGCACCGATGGTGATCTCGTCGCAGACCTCCGCGAGGTCCTCGATCGAGGTCAGGTTGTACTTCTCGGCGGTCGCCGCGGTCACCACGAGGGCGTCCTTGCTCTCGGCCTCCGAGGGCTCGAGGACCGTGAGGTTCACGTCGGGCGACTTCGCGGACAGTGCGTCCGGGAGCGCGGCGAAGATGTCCTCGGCGGATTCGGCGGTGGCCTCCGGGTCGGCGAAGAGCAGCAGGTTGCCGCTGTAGTCGGGGATGATGTCCACCGAGCCGTCCTCGAGGGCGGTGTAGTAGATCTCCCGCGACCCGATGTTGAGCTGCGTGGTGGCCTCGACCCCGGCGGCGTTGAGCGCTCCGGCGTAGATCTCGGCGACGATCTGGCTCTCGGGGAAATCAGCCGAACCGATGACGACGGACCCGCCGTCCGCGACAGCCGATTCCTGTGGTTCCCCCTGGGGGTCGCTGTTCGCACCGCAGGCAGTCAACGCCAGTGCGGCCGTCAGGCCGCCAGCCAGTCCCATCAAAGCGCGCCGTCGGGCGCGTCGTACTGACAGGTTCTTCATGTTGTTCCTCCTTGTGCACTGGCGACGGCCTTCTGCCGGCCAGATCCTTGGGCCCTTACCCGGTCCGGGGTCCGGATCCCGGGTGAGATGACGGTTCTCTGCAGCAGGGCCATGAGCAGATCGACGGCGATCGCCAGGACCGTGATGACCACGGCGCCGCCGAACAGGCGCCCGTAGTCGGCGAGCTGCGTCCCCTCCACGAGGTAGACGCCGAGCCCGCCCAGGTTGATGAAGGCGACGACGGCGACGGTCGCGACGACCTGCAGCAGGGCGGCACGCACTCCCCCGAGGATCACCGGGAGCCCGTTCGGCACCTCGACCCGCAGCAGGATCTGCCGTTCCCCCATGCCCATGCTCCGTGCGGCGTCCACGACCGAGCGGTCCACCGAGGAGATCCCCGCGTAGATGCCGCTGAGCAGGGGCGGGACGGCGAGCAGCACGAGGGCCCAGATAGGCGGCATGAGGCCGAGGCCGGCGAGGAGGACGAACAGGAAGACCAGGCCGAGGGTCGGCAGGGCGCGGAGGATGCCGACGCCGGAGACGATCACGACGCGGCCGCGGCCCGTGTGGCCCACGTAGAGGCCGATCGGGACGGCGATCACCAGGGCGATGAGCATGGTCAGGCCCGTGTAGCCGAGGTGCTCGACGACCCGCGCCGGGATGCCGCGGTCACCTTCCCAGTTGGCGGGGGCGGTCAGCCATTCCCACATCTGGACGAAGAGGTTGTCACTCGTGTAGTCCATCAGACTCCCGCCACCTTCGCCTCGAGGGCCACGATCTCCGCGTCCTGCGCACCGCCTGCCGCGATCTTCCGGGTCCAGGGCGTCAGGAGTCGCTCCGCGAGCACGAGCAGGAGATCCATGACGAGGGCGAGCAGCAGGATCATGATGATCCCGACAGCGATCTCGGTCGGGAAGGACCGGAAGAGGCCGTCCGTGAACAGCGTCCCGAGGCTCGGGACGCCGATCAGGGCGCCGACGCTGACCAGCGAGATGTTGGTGACGGAGACCACGCGCAGCCCGGCGAACAGCACGGGCAGCGACAGCGGGAGATCCACGGTGAGGAAGCGGCGGACCGGCGTGTAGCCCATGGCGACGGCGGCCTGCCGGACGCCGTCGTCGATCGAGTTCAGGGCGTCGAGCGTGGCCCGCACGAGCAGCGAGAAGGCGTAGATCGCGAGGGCGACGATGACGTTGACGGGATCGATGACCCGGGTGCCCAGCACCACCGGCAGGAACACGAACATCGCCAGGGACGGGATGGTGTAGAGGATCGAGGACCCGGTGAGCAGGACCGATCCGATGGCGGCGTTGAGCCGGGCGAACTGCGCGACAGGCACCGCGACGATCAGCCCGAGCAGCAGCGGTACGACGGCCTGGACGATGTGCAGGCGGGTGTGCAGCCAGACGAAGTCGAGGTTTGCGAGGAACCAGTCCATGGCTAGACCGCCGTGTTGTGGTCGGCGCGGCCCCGGTCGAGCCGCGCGGCCTCGATGAGCTCGAAGACCTCGGCCGCATGGACGATACCCACGGCGCGGCCGTCGTCGTCGACCGTCACGCCCTGGCCCGACGGCGAGGACAGCGCGGCGTCGAGCGCCCGTCGCAGGGTGTCGCCACGCGTGTAGAGGGAACCTCCGGGGACGGCCTCTGCCTGCCGGGTGATGCCGGCGCGGGTTGCCTGCGGCACCCATCCGTGCGGGCGGCCTTCGGCGTCGACCAGCAGTGTCCAGGGCGAGCGCACCGACACGGTCGGGTCGGCCAGTTGTCCTACCTCGATGGTCTCGACGGGGTGGATGGTGATGCCCGCGCCCGGCTGGAAGGACAGGTGGCGGAAGCCACGGTCGCGCCCCACGAACCCGGCCACGAAGTCGTCGACGGGGGCGCGGAGGATCTCCTCAGGGGCGGCGTACTGGGCGAGGCGACCGCCGACGGCGAAGACGGCCACCTTGTCGCCGAGGACCGTCGCCTCGTCGATGTCGTGGGTGACGAAGACGATGGTCTTCGCGAGGTCCCGCTGCAGGCGCAGCAGTTCCTCCTGCAGTTCCGCGCGCACCACCGGGTCCACGGCGCTGAAGGGCTCATCCATGAGGAGGATCGGAGGGTCGGCCGCGAGCGCCCGCGCGACGCCGACCCGCTGCTGCTGCCCGCCGGAGAGCTGTGCGGGGTAGCGTGCGCCCAGCTCGGGGGCGAGGCCGACGACGGCGAGGAGCTCCTTCGCGCGGGTCCGCGCCTCGGCCTTCCGGACGCCGTTCAGGCGCGGGACCGTCGCGATGTTGTCGAGGACGGACCGGTGCGGCAGGAGGCCCGAGGACTGCATGACGTAGCCCATCGAACGCCGCAGGTTGGAGGCCTTCTGCCCGGAGACGTCCTGCCCGTCCACGAGGATCTGGCCCGCCGTCGGCTCCACCATCCGGTTGATCATGCGCAGGGAGGTGGTCTTGCCGCAACCCGAGGGGCCGACGAACACGGTGATCTTCCCCCGTTCGATGTCCATGGTGAGGTCGTCGACCGCGGGGCGACCGCCATCGTAGGTCTTGGTGACGGAGCGGAATTCGATCTGGTGCCGGGGGCCGGCCTGCTCGGAGGATGTCATGGCAGCTGTGCCTTTCGTGGCAGGAGCTTCTCGGCCGGGCTGTGCCCGCGGACCGCATCCTCTGCGGTTCCGGCTTGCCGTCTGGTATGTCGCCGCACGGGACGCGCGGCGGTCAGTTCAAGCTGTCGGAGGTTCTGAGTCTAACCATGCGTTCGGAGCAGACAAGAGCGCGGGTTGGTAGCGCCTGCGTCACATCAGGAACGGGACGCCCATCACGGGGTCCTCGCGGAGGACCACGACGTCGGTGATGCCTTCGTCCGCGAGCCGCGCCCGCAGCCGCTGCTGCAGTGCCGGCTGGTGCATCGCGAGACCGCCGCCCAGCACCACGGGCCCGGGCATCCCGATCACGGACGCTACGTCGAGGACGAGGCGCGTGAGGTCGCCGGCCGCGCGGTCGAGGATGGCTGCGGCGTCGGGGTCGCCGTCGCGTGCGGCGTCGAACACGGCGCGGGACTGCGCCGCCCAGTAGGTGCGTCCGGCGCCGGAGTGGAACAGGCCGATGAGTTCGGTGGGCGTGGCCACGCCGTTGAGGTCCAGGACCGCGGCGTCGAGGGCGTCCGGGGCCAGCCCGGTGTCGTACCGGTGCAGGGCACGGCGGACGGCCTCACGGGCCACCCAGTAGCCGCTGCCCTCGTCGCCGAGGAGGTATCCCCAGCCGCCGGACCGGGCCTGGCGGCCGTCGCGCGTGGTTCCCCACGCGACGGAGCCGGTGCCCGCGATGACGGCGATGCCCGCGTCTGCCCCTCCCGCGGCGAGGATGAGGCGGGTGTCGTGCACGACGTCGACGGCGGCGTGGGGAGCGTGCGCTGCGATCAGGGCGCGGAGGCGGTCGGCGTCGGCCTGCGTGTCCACGCCCCCGGACCCGGCGATGACGCGCGTGACCGGACCCGCGTCGCGGCCCGCGTCGGCCAGGAGGGTCCGGAACAGTTCGCCGAGGCTGCGCGCGGCGTCGTCCGCGCTGACGTTCTGGACGTTGGCGCTTCCCGCCTTCGCCTCCGCGATGAGCCGCCCGCCGCGCCAGAGCGCACCGTGCGTCTTGGAGCCGCCGATGTCCAGGCCGACGACGAGGGGCGCGGGCCGGTCGTCCGAGCCCCCGGCGGCGGCGGACGGGTGGGCGACGGACGGTGCGGGGGTCTCGGACATGCCTCCAGCCTACAAACAGGCCGGCGGGCGGCCGCCCGGGCCGCCGACCGCGTCAGCGCGGGGAACGGGACCGGAGGATCAGCGACCCCGTGGCGAGGAGGCCGCAGACCGCGCTGATCGACACTGCGAAGACCGTGACCGAGGCGTTCAGGCCCCATACCCCTGCGGCGGCGCCGAGGACGAGGACGGGGACGGCGCTGCCGAGGTAGGTGATCACGTAGACCGCGCTGACGGTCTGTGCGTGCAGGGCGGGGTCCACCTTCACGGACACCTCGTTGAAGACCACCCGGAAGGCCATGCCCTGACCGACGCCCGCGACGACGCACGCCGCGACGAGCAGCGCCAGGCTCCCGGTCGCCTCCGCCACCGGCAGGAGACCCACGCCCAGCGCCATGCCGGCGAGGCCCGCCGGGACCACGAAGCGACCCCGTGGCGAGACCAGCTGGCTGATGGCGGAGGAGCCGAGCACGAGCGCGGCGAGGAGGCCGATGAGCGGGCGGGAGGTGGTCCCCGCGATGCCCGCGAACCACGTGGGGGCGAGGCTCAGGGTGAACCCGAAGACCGCGAAGCTGAGGAACCCGACGGAGGACGCCGTCCAGAAGGACCGGCGCGCTTCCTTCGACACGGCCGGTCTGCGCGGCCGCAGGACGGTCAGGGGCTTCCCGACCAGGACCGGCTTGATCGCCGGACGCGCCCGGAGCAGCAGGAGCGGGACCAGGAGGCCCGAGAGTACGACGAGGTACACGAGGAAGGGGGTCCTCGTCGGCGACGGCAGGAGCGAGAGGAGACCGCCGATCACGGGGCCTGCGGCGACCCCGCCGGCGGAGGCCATGAGGGTGAACCGGGATGCCCAGTCCGGGCGGGTGGGAAGCAGGTCGCGGAGCGCGGCGGCGCTGGCCCCCGTCGCCAGGGCGACGGCGCCGCCCTGGAGCATGCGGCCGGCGGCGAGCATGGGCAGTGACGTGGCGGCGGCGAAGAGCGAGGCACCGAGGAGGCCGAGGACGACGGCGAGGACGAGGGCGGCACGCCGTCCCATGTGGTCCGACCAGTGGCCGGCGTGGACGAGCCCGCCGATCAGGGCCACGACGTAGGAGGTGAACGCCACGGTGACCGCGAAGGGTGAGAGCCCCAGGTCGGCCTGGATGAGCGGGTACAGCGGGGTGGCCAGGTTCGCGCCGATCAGGAGGGTCGAGATGACGGTCACGGCCAGCACGAGCCGGACGGCGAGCGATGCGTCCCACCGTCGGGCCCCGACCGCCACCGGCCTCATCCGCAACTCGTCGATGACGCTCATCCCACCGCTCTTCCTCGCTCGTGTGCGTCGAACGGACGCCGCGCCGGGTACGCTCTTGCACAACCCCCTCAAGGATGGGGCCGATTGACCGCGGTGCGGTGTCACGGCGCCGATATTTGATCGCGGTGCGCAACACAGCGGGCGCCGACTGATGGGATGTGAGCGTCGTGAGCAAGCTGGACAACCTCGACCTGCGACTGCTCCTCGCGCTGGTCCGGGATCCCCGCGCCCAGGTCAGCGAACTGAGCGAGCTCCTCGGGGTGGCCCGCAACACGGCGCAGACCCGTATCCGCCGGCTCCTGCGGGCCGGCACGCTGCGCCCCAGCGGGCGTGAACTGGACCTGGAGGCGCTCGGTTACGACGTCGTCGCCTTCATCACCATCGAGGTGTCCCACCGCGAGCTCGACGGCGTCATCGCCGGGCTCCGCACCCTGAACCAGGTCCTCGAGGTGCACGAGATCTCCGGCCGGGGCGATGTCTGGTGCAGGGTCGCGGCCACCGACACCCATAACCTGCAGGTCGCGCTGCGATCCGTCCTGAGGATCAAGGGCGTCATCCGCACCGAGACCGTCCTCGCCCTGCACGAGCACATCCCCTACCGCACCGAACCCCTGCTCGAGCGACTCGCCCAGCGTCCCACGGACACCTGAGCGACGCCCCAGACCGCACAACGTTGAGGAGACCCATGACCCTGCCCACCACGGACACCCGCGTCACCTATCCGACCGGAGCCACCGAGGCCGCCTCCCGGGTGCTGCACGTCGAACCCCGGGACGGCCGGTACGCCGTCCTGCTGGAGACCACGGCGTTCCATCCGGTGGACCATGCGTGGCCGGATCAGGGCGCCGACCGGGGTGAACTCCGGATCGGCAGCCGCAGCTGGGCCGTGACGGACTGCGTCGTCGGGGCGACCGACGGCACCACGCTGCACCTGGGGGCGGCCTCTCCCATCCGCAAGGGGACCGAGGGGTGGGCGTTCGTCGTCGTGCACCTGGTCGAGGGCACCGACGGTGACGCTCCGGCGGAGGACGACGACGCCGTCGTCCGGGTCGACGCCGTCCATCGCGCCGCCGTCTCCGCCGGGCACACCGGATGCCACCTCGCCTCGCTCGCGCTGAACCGGGCGCTGGCCGGCCGGTGGAAGAAGGACGTGGCACCGGATGCCCTCGGGTCACCCAACTTCGACGCACTGGCGATCGACACGACGGTCATCGGCGAGTTCGGGTCCCTCGACCGCTACCGCCTGGGGAAGTCCCTCCGGCGGAAGGGCTTCTCCCTCGAGGACCTCGATCCGCAGGCCGTGGCCGCGACGGTGAACGCCACGCTCGCCGGATGGACGGCCACCGGAGCCCCGATCAGGATCGAGGCGGCCGGCGGCGGACTCACCGACCGGCGCCTCTGGGTCTGCGACCTGCCCGGGGAACGGGCGGAGATCCCCTGCGGCGGCACCCATCTGACCTCCCTGGCCGGTGTGGACGTGACGGTGCGGCTCGAACTCTCCGACGCCGAGGGGACGCCGGTCCTGCAGATGCGCACGCGCGTGGGTGTGTTCACCCCCGCCTGAGGACCTCCCGCGTCAGACGCTCCCTGCCCGGAGGCGAAGCGCATCGGCGAGGAACTGCTCGGCGACCTCCAGACGGGACACCGCCTCGGGCGTGCCGTCCGTGCCCGCTGCGCCCTGCCGGCCCTCCGCGCGGCGTCGCGCTCCGGCGACGAGCGTGAGGGTGACGGCAGCCGCGCGGCTCCTGAGGGCCACCGGGTCCACGCGGCGGTCGAAGGCCCGCAGGAAGCGCAGCAGTGCCTCCGGCACCCGGGAGTAGCCGGCGTGCAGTGCGGGCAGGACGGCGAGGTGACCGAGGAAGCAGGCGAGGTCGTCCACGAGATGCCCCGGCCCAAGCGCGTCGACGTCGAGGAGCCCGGACACCGAGCCGTCCGCGATCAGGAGGTTGCCCTCGTAGAAGTCCCCGTGCGTGGGCACGACGGGACCGCCGTCGCTGGAGCGGACCACGGCGTCGATGTCCGCGGCGAGCCGGCGGATACGGTCTGCCTGCCCCGGGAGCGCCACCACGGCTCCCTCCCCGTAGTCCCTGACCCGATCCGCCCAGGGCGGGCGCGCGGGCAGCGAGAGGACCTCGGCCGGCAGCGCGGCGAGGACCCGCAGCAGCGCGTCGGGCTCCACGCCGTCCGCGCCGTCGTGCATGAGGAGTTCCGCGAGCGGCGTGCCGGAAGCCGCGTGCATGGCGACGACGTCCCGGGCAGGGACTGCCGCGAGGGCGGGGGCGGGCACTCCGGCGGCCCGCAGCATCCGGTGCCGTTCGGCGAGCGGTGCCGCCGTGCCCTGCCGGAGCACCTTGAGATACCGGGACTCGTCACCGTTCCGGGCGAGGACCACGGCCCGGCGCAGCGGCCGGTAGCTCCTGAGCTCCAGGTGTGTCGCCTCGGTCGCATAGCCGGGACCGAAGGCGAACGGTGTGGCGGTTGCGGGATCGAGGGCCGCCGGGAGCCCGGGCAGGAGCGGATCGTCCGGGTGCGCCCACGCCGCCAGGGCGTCGGCCCCGCGCCGGTGGAACACCATGACCCCGCGGGCCGGATGCGGGAGCGGACAGGACGTGACGCACGCGTGCGTGGGTGCGGGCCACGGCGCCTGACCGCGGGCCGCGCCGTCCCGGGTCGCGGTGACGGAGTACACGCCCGTGGTCCCGACTCCTGGGCGGTGATGCAGGGAGACGAGCTGCCATCCGGCAAGCTCCCACCCGTCCGCGCGGAGGGTGCGGCGCAGGAAGTCCCCCACGGCGTCCGAACCCAGGAGCGCGATGTCGTCCTGTTCCCGCGTGATGTGGGTGTTCCGTGCCATCAGGCGATCCCCGGCGGAACCCTGCGGGCGCAGGTCCGCGGTCGCATCGTGGGTGATACCGCGCCGGTCAGGCGCGTCGACGCTGCAGCACGTCGTCGAGGTTGATGCGGCCCGTCATGGGAGCCGCCTCGTGCGTCGGTGATGCGACGCGCGTCGTATCGCTGGCGTCCGTGGTGACCGTGACACCCGCAGCGACGCGGGCGGCGGCTTCCGAGGCCTTGATGGGCATCTTCGACGCGGCCTTCGGGGCCTCCGGGAGGTCCAGGGGTGCGGGGGCGTGGCGTTCGGCCTTCGCAGCATGCACGTACGTGGGCCGCGGCACCTCGACGGGAGCCCAGGCCGACCCCGTCACCGCCGCGGCCTGCACGGTCGGGGCGTCCGGCGCGACCTGCGGCATCGGGCGCCCGCCGTCGGCCGGTCCCGCGTCGCTCAGGTCGACGGCGGAGGAGCCGTGGGCGCCGGCGAGAGCGGCGGTCCTCCGCTCCATCGCGGTGAGGGGGCGCACGGGGGTCTCCTCGGCGTCGAACAGGACAGTCGGGCGTTTCGGTGCGGCGGCAGGTGAGGACTCTGCCGCCCGTGCGGAAGGTTGCGCAGGGGCGGAATCCCGGGCCGGCGCCATGGCTTCGGCGAACGCCCGGTTCACGCGGTCCCGGCGGGCGCGTACGGCCAGCAGCCGCAGGACCGCGACGGACGCGACCGTCCCGCCGAGGCATGCCAGCGGGACGAGGAACGACACGATGCCGATCGCACCGAGCACGAGGGTCACCACGGTGCCGACGAGGCACAGGAGGCCGGCCAGGGCGACGACGATGCGGCCCCACCGCGGGGTGAAGGGCTGCTTGCCGGACGTCGTCGTGCCGGCCTGGGCCTCGATCGCTGCGGGCGTCGACCCGTGTGCGTCCCGACCGGTGTCCGGGTGGCGTGCATCGTCGTGCGGCGCGGTCATTGTCATCATGCTCCCTCCGGGACGATGCGTCCCGGTTCTCGGCGTCCGGCGTCGGAATCCGGCAAGGGCCGGAGTGGTCCTCCCGAGCAGGAACGGCGCAACCCACACCAGCCACATGCCGACGATTGCTGCGAGCACCAACGAACTATCCAGGGAGAAGGCCACACTCAGAACGGTAGAAGCTCATGGTGCCCGCCTCCGGCATTCAGGAGGGTGTGTCGGCGGCTAATATGCCCCCCTCGGCATCCATGGGCCCGTGTGCTGGTGCGGCTAGTGCGGCTGCCGGCTCTCGAGCCACGGATCGAGCAGGCCTCGTGGGACGTCCTCGGCGGTCAGGGCGAAACTCCTGTGGTCGGCCCAGTGTCCGGCGATGTGCAGGAATCGGGGGCGCAGGCCCTCGTCGCGGAAGTGCAGCTTCTCCACGACGCGCAGGCTGGCGCGGTTCTCGGGGCGGATGTTGATCTCCATCCTGTGGAGCCCGAGATCCCGGAAGCAGTAGTCGGTCGCCAGCGCCACCGCCGTCGGCGCTATCCCCCGGCCGGCGCGTTCGGCGTCGACCCAGTAGCCGAGCGTGGCCGTCATCGCCGAGCCCCACGTGATGCCCGAGACCGTCAGCTGTCCCACGAGGCGCGCGTCCCGGGACCCGGGCTGCTGCTCCGTGATGAGGAACGGGAGCGCCGCACCGGCCCGTGCCTGCGCGGTCAGGGAGCGCACCATCTGGTGGTAGGTGGGCAGGAGGCCGTCCGGGTCGGGATTCGAGGCTTCCCAGGGCGCGAGCCAGGCGGCGTTGCGATGCCGCAACGCCGTCCAGACTGCCTTGTCCCGGTGGCGGATGGGCCTCAGGACCAACGATCCGGTTCTGAGGTTCACGGGCCAGCTGGCTGCCGACCACATCCCGGACTAGTCCGGGATGTTCTTGCTGAAGTCCCTGATCCAGGCGCGCAGGTCGGGGCCGAGATCGTCGCGCTCGGAGGCGAGCGTCACCACGGCCTTGAGGTAGCTCAGCTTGTCGCCGGTGTCGTAGCGGCGGCCGCGGAACACGACGCCGTAGACTCCGGATCCCTCACCGTCGGCGCTCGCGAGGGTCTGCAGGGCGTCGGTCAGCTGGATCTCGCCGCCGCGGCCCGGCTCGGTGGTCTCGAGGACGTCGAACACGCGGGGGTGCAGGACGTAGCGGCCGATCACGGCGAGGTTCGACGGTGCGTCCTCGACGGCGGGCTTCTCGACGAGGTGGTTCACGCGCACGTACCCCTCGCCGTCGATCTCGGTGATGTCCGCGCAGCCGTAGGCGCTGATCTGCTGGGGATCCACCTCGATCAGCGCGATGACGGACCCACCGGTCATCGCCTGCACGTCGATCATGGTCTCCAGCAGCGGATCGCGCTCGTCGATCAGGTCGTCGCCGAGGAGGACGGCGAACGGCTCGTTGTTGACGTGCAGTCGGGCACGCAGCACGGCATGGCCGAGACCCTTGGGGTCGCCCTGGCGCAGGTAGTGGATGTCACCGAGCTCCGAGGGGCGTCGCACGGCGGCGAGCTTGTCGTGATCGCCCTTGTTCTCGAGGGTCTGCTCGATGAAGGGCACGCGGTCGAAGTGGTCCTCGAGAGCCCGCTTGTTGCGTCCGGTGATCATCAGGACGTCGGACAGCCCGGCGTCCACGGCCTCCTGCACCACGTACTGGATGGCCGGCTTGTCGACGACCGGGAGCATCTCCTTCGGCATCGCCTTGGTTGCGGGAAGGAAGCGGGTTCCCAGCCCGGCCGCAGGGATGACGGCCTTGGTCACACGTGATCGCGAAGTCATGGTTCCACACTACAGAACGGGGCCCTTTTCCCAAGCGATCGGCACAATGGTCGAATGACCTCTTCTCCTCGTGACAGCAATCCCACCGCGGAATCGGGCGGGGACAAGGCACGGCTCCGCCGGTCGCTCCGTCGGGCCCGCGCCGCACTGGACCCGGCCGACCGGCGGAACCAGTCCGAAGCACTCGCCCGCTCCGTGGTGCAGTACCTCGGAAGGGCCTCCGCCCCGACCGCGGGCGCTGCGCCCCGGCCCACGATCGCCGCGTATCTCGGGGTCGACCCCGAGCCGGACACCCTGCCGCTGCTCGGGGAACTGCACCGCCTGGGTTTCGGGGTGGTCGTCCCGGTCTGCGAGCCCCGGTATCAATTGTCCTGGACCCCCTGGGTTCCCGGGGTACCGCTCCAGCGCTCCGTCCGCGCCCCGGTGTTCGAGCCTGCCGGCACGCGGCAGGCGTTCGAGGAGGTGCCGGACGTCGCCCTCATCCTCGTCCCTGCCCTTGCGGTCGACGGTTCCGGGCACCGGATCGGCCAGGGCGGCGGCTACTACGACCGCTTCCTGGCACGGCATCCTCTCGGCACCCACGCCGTGCCCCGGCTCGGCGCCGTGTACCGCTCGGAGGTCCTGCCCGCGGGCGCGGTGCCGGCCGAAGCCTACGACCAGCCGCTCCAGGGTGTCTTCACGGCGGACGGACTGCTGGACGTCGGGTTCCTGCACCCTCCGGTGTAGACTGGCACTCGACCCGGGAGAGTGCCAACAGCGTGTGCTGGAAAGCGTGCCGGCCCGGGACCACGAAGCCTGTCCAGGAGGATCTCCATGCCCATGTACGCCTATGCCTGCAAGGACTGCGGCCACACCTTCGACATCCAGCAGTCCTTCAGCGACGACTCCCTGACCGTCTGCCCCGCCTGCGACGGCGTGCTGCGGAAGAAGTTCAACAGCGTGGGCGTGGTCTTCAAGGGCTCGGGGTTCTACCGCAACGACTCCCGTGCCACGACGTCGAGCACCGACGCGAAGTCCACTGCGGGCTCGGCCTCGCCGTCGTCGGCACCCTCGGAGACCCCGAGCACGGCCGGCGCGTCGGCGGGCTCCTCCTCGCCGGCGGCGGCTCCCGCCGCAGCGGGCGCGGACCGCGCGGCGTCCTGATCGTCTCCGGCGCACGCCGGATGCTGTCCACATAGCAGCGGCACGGCCGTCCGGACGGGGCACCCACGCCTAGGGTCGGTCCATGCACACCGTCCGCGTCCCCCGGGGCGCACCCCCTCCGCACCGACCCCACCGGTTCCGGCACCGACTCCATCGGATGCTGCATCGCCGCAGGAGGCTCGTCGGCTGCCTCCTCCTGTGCGCTGCCGCGGGCGTGGTCGTCGAGGCGTTCGTGGGGGACGAGTACCCGACGACGGCGATCGTGAGCGCGGCCCGGGATCTCGCCGTCGGGACCGTCCTGACGGACGCCGACGTGTCGGTCGTCCGGGTGCCCGACGAGGCCGTCGCCGCCGGCACCCTCCGCCGTCTCGATGACGTGGTCGGCCGTCAGTTGGCCACTCCCCTGCCCGAGGGCTTCCCGCTCTCCGCCTCCGCCTTCGTCGGCGACGGGCTGCTCACCGGGATGGCCCGCGGCACCGTCGCGGTCCCGCTCCGCCCGGCTGACGCCGCCACCGTCCAACTCCTCACCCCCGGACAGCGGGTGGACGTGGTCCTCAGCACCGGCAACGGCTTCGACGTCCCCGGCGGGTCGACGGTCCTCGCCCGGTCCGTCGCCGTCCTGTGGACGGCGACGGACGCCGGCAGCGGCACCTGGCCCGGCGCCGGGGACGACGGCGGGCTCGTCGTCGTCGCGGCAGACCCGAAGGAGGCGGCGACGCTCGCCGGGGCCTCCAGCACCGGGGACGTGCATCTTCTCATCACGAGCGGCTCATGAGCCGCTGATGAGGCCCCGGTCAGCCCCAGTGCGGGGGCCGCTGCTCCTTCAGCCAGGCGTCATGATCGTCCGGCGCGTCGCCCCACGAGCGCGGGTCGTCCTCCCCCGCTGTCGCCGGGATGGCCGGGGCCACGTCCTTCAGGGAGTCCTGGCCGGCGGTCGCGCCGCGGTCCGGCTGCTCGGGGTCGTGGCTCATCCTGTCCGCGTCCTTTCGTGGGTTCGGCCGGTCTGCCTGCTCGCGGGGCGGCAATCCGATCAGCGCCGACGCACGCTCCGCGCAGCCGTCCGGGTCCGTGAAGACCTCGATGGTCCACAGCGGCATGTAGCACCACCCCATCCGTTCCAGGATCTGGGGGCGGAGCCTGCTGCGTTCGCGCACGGACATGGACTTGTAGCGGCCGGTGCCGTCCGACTCGATGGCCAGGGGTGCCGGTCGTTCGTCCTGTGCAGCGGCGGCCCTCCCGTCGGGCCGGAGGTCCGCCGGACGCACCGCGACGATGTCGAGGACGCCCGCGTAGTGGTCCCACACGTCAGCGCCGCGGTGCCTCAGCCGGTCCACGAGGTCCGCGACGAGCGGGTCCTCGTTGCTTCCGGACGGGGGACGGCTCGGGCCGCTGTCGTCGCCGAGTTCGCGCTGGAGCAGCTCGAAGAAGTCCAGCGCACCGGCGGTGAGGCGGTCCGGGTCGAGGTCGGAGGGCTCGAAGCACGTCAGGACGTGCTGCAGCCGGCGGGCCCGCGTCATGGCCATCACGAAGTTGCGGCGGCCGTCGGGCCCGGACAGTGGTCCGAAGGAGTGCAGGGCGCGCCCGTGGGGCGTCCGGCCGTAACCGAGCGAGAAGATGATGTCGTCGCGGACCAGGCCTCCGGCGCGCTCCACCGGGACCACCCGGAAGGACTCCCGGCCGGGCGTGAAGAATCCGGCGGCCCAGGGGAACTCGGCCATCTGCAGGCGGATGGCCTCCCCCACCCGGGCGGCGTGCCGCGCACTCGCGGTGACGACGGCGAGGGACGAGTTCGGACGGCGGCGGATGTGGTCGAAGACGAGCTCGACGACACGGTTGACCTCGACGTCGACGCTCTCCACGCCGTCGTGCTCGGAGCTCGGCATCCCCGTGCCGTTGGGCAGGTACTCCACCACGAGTCCGCGCCCCTCCCCGGTGACCTCGGAGGCCTGCGGCAGGCGGGTGAGTTTGCCGTCGTAGAACGATTCGCTGAGGTAGGTTCCCAGGCCGCGGTCGACGCCGCGGTACACCTCGGTCAGTCCGCGCACGGGCAGGACGGAACGCAGCGCGTCGAAGGCGCTGGGAAGGGGCTCGAGGGCCGAGGCCCGGTCGGCGGACTGCACCTCGATGCTGAAGCGGGTGGGAGCGGCCAGGCGGTCGTCACCGAAGACCACGGTCTGCGTGGAACGCGCCACGCACGGCACCGCGCTCTGCAGGGACATCGACTCGCCGTCGAGGAGGACGGCGGTGTCGAACCGGTAGTCGGCGGGCACCGCACCCCGGATGGTCAGTGGGCTCACGGCCCAGACGGGCAGGAGGGCCGCCACGAGGTCGCGGTGGAGGGCAGCGAAGACTTCCAGGGTCAGGGTGCCGTCCTTGAGCTCCCGGCGCAGCGTCGCGGCGTCCTCGGGGTGGCTCTGGACCGCCGTCCGCCAGCGGTCGGCGAGGATCCAGCGGACGCGAGCGGATCCCGAGGCGATGTGCGCATTGTCGGCGAGCCGGTACTCCGCCTCGAGCGTGCGGAGGCTCGCGCCGTCGGACATGGCGAGATAATCGTCCCCGCTGATCATGGCCTCGAGGGCGGATTGCCACCAGGCGAGCTCGAGCTCGGCGCCCACGCGGTCGGCGGGCACCTCCCGGGCCGCGAGATCGGTGAGCAGTTCCGCGAGACCCTGCTCGCGCATCTCGTCGAGGAGCAGCGTGCGCTCGGGCAGCGTCTCGAGGGTGTCCTTGTCCGCGGCGAGGTCACGCAGCAGCGCCTCGAGGCCGTCCAGGGCCAGCCCGGCGAGGTCCGGGTGCTCCGCTGTGGGCCGGAGGATGGCAGTGAGCTCCGCGAGGCGTCCTTCGACGGCGCGGTAGGACGCATGGATCTCGGCCAGCCCGGTCGGCACGGAGGGGTGGCGTTCCGTGAGCGCGTACCGCGTCCACAGGGTGCGCTGCTGTTGCACCTCGAGCAGGGAGCTGTGCAGGTCGGAGATGTGGACGCCGGGCCGGATGTACTCCTTGGCCACGCGCCGCAGCCGGGAGCGCGTCATCGAACTCATCTCGATGCCGCGTTCCTTCCGCCACGTCGAGGGTGCCGTGGCGGAGATCAGGTCCGTCACCGGCCGGTCGAAGATGTCCGGCGTGAACTTGTCGAGGCTGCCCCGGACGGCCACGAGCAGTTCGAGCTGCTCGCCCCACTCCCCGAAGGTGTCACCGAGGGTGATGTGCGAGTGCTCCGCGACGCGCTGCACCTCGCCGCGCAGTGCGGGAATGCCGGTGGCGAGCTCCTCGGCGAGGCCGTGCGCGTGCTCGGTCTCCTTGCGGTTGAGCAACTGCGCGCCGTACCAGGGGCTCTCGGTCGAGGCCTTGCTGAAGCTGCCCAGCTCGGCGGCCCGCTGGAGACGCTCGGTGAGCTCCCTGCGGTCCGCGATGGAGTCCAGGACGCTGCGCTTGAGGCGGACGGTGGTGGACGGCGCCGGGTCGAGCGCGGTGAGACCGGCGAGGGACTGCATCGCCTGGTAGGGCGAGCACCTCCAGCGGCTGCGGACGTTGTGGAGGCTGCGCACGTGCTCGATCAGCTGGTGCCGGTGCTCGCTGAGCGTGGAGTGCATGGTCTCGAGCGACGGTTCCACCGCCTTCTCGTTCCGCACGAGGGCACGGATGACGGCCTCCCGCAACTGGGCCGGACCGGTCTGGCTGCCGAGCTGGAGCACCAGGGAACCGAGGTTCAGGCCGTCGAGATCCTGGACGAATTCGTTGAGGGTGCCCCGGCGCTCGGCGGCGACGACCACGCGGCGGCCCGCCGCGGCGGACCGGGCCGCGAGGTTGAGCGCAGTCTGGGTCTGGCCCGTCCCGGGTGGGGAGGCCACGACGACGCTGACGCCGGCGGAGGCGAGGTCGAGGACCTCCTGCTGGGCTCGATCCGCGTCGAGGATGAGGAGCTCGTCCTGGGGTTCCCGCTCGTCGGGATCCGGGAACGAGAGCCCGTCCGCCGCCGTCGTGAGCGCCCCAGCTGCCTTCTCGTCGCCCCGTGCCGCCGCGAGGAGCGCGGCGAGTACGGGGTGATCGGGGCGGAGGGCGGGATCGCCCTTCACCCCGGCGAGGTCCGCGAAGGTCGACACGAGGATGCGGTGCTCGACCGACATCCCGCGCACACCCTCGCTGAGCATGCGCATGCGCTCGAGGACCGGGTGCGGGTCGAACCGGGCGGTGCCGTAGGCAAGGCGCACGATGCCCGCCGGGTCCACCTGGAGGCCCTGCTGGTCCCGCAGGTGGCGGACCAGCGCGGGGTTCATGCGGGCCTGCTCGGTGATCTGGAGCTCGTAGTCGTCCTGCGACGCGTGGACGGTCAGGGACACCGAGGTCAGGAGCACCGGCGCGTTGAGTGTCTGCGAACGCCCGGAGTCGTCCACGGAGCGCCAGGACGCCGTCCCGGCGGCCAGGTAGCCGACATCGATCCCGCGTTCGGTCCCGAGCTCGAAGATCTTCGCGCGGAGGGCGCGGGCGGCCGCCTTGGCCGCGCTGTACTGCACCGGATCGCGCAGGAGGGTGGACAGCCTCGTCCGGCGACCCGCCAGGAGCTGGGCGAGGCCCGAGGGGTGCGCGTGGGTCAGATCGATGCTGGTGCCGGCGGAGGGCCGGAAGTGGAGCAGGGTGTCCCCGCTGGCCTGGGACCCGAGCCCCTCGAGCCAGGGCTCGAGGAAGTCACCGCCGGCCGGGGCCCCGGGCTGCGACGTCGGCTGCTGCTCCGACGCGGGGCCGGGCCGGCCCTGCTGCGGCTGCTCCGCGGGCACTCCTGCCGCGTCCTGCTGATCCTGCTCAGGCACGACCGCCTTCTTCCCTGCATTGTCACGTGCTGATCTCGACCAGATGGGCATGTCTTCCAAGCTATCCGAAAAGCGTCCGGACCCCGCGGATAGCAACGCGGCCCGGGCGGACCGGAGCGGGTGTAGCCCCGCCCCGGAGGCCGCCTACTCCCATTCGATGGTTCCCGGCGGCTTGCTCGTCACATCGAGCACCACGCGGTTGACGCCGTCCACCTCATTGGTGATCCGGTTGGAGATCCGCGCGAGCAGATCGTACGGCAGCCGGGACCAATCCGCGGTCATGGCATCCTCGCTCGATACGGGACGCAGGACGATGGGGTGTCCGTAGGTGCGGCCGTCCCCCTGCACACCGACACTGCGGACGTCCGCGAGGAGAACCACCGGCATCTGCCAGACCTCGCTGTCGAGTCCGGCCGCCGTGAGTTCGGCGCGGGCGATGGCGTCTGCCGTGCGCAGCAGCTCGAGCCGCTCCTCGGTGACCTCCCCGACGATCCGGATCCCCAACCCGGGACCGGGGAACGGCTGGCGTCCCACGATCTCCGCCGGAAGACCGAGCTGGGCGCCGACGGCGCGCACCTCGTCCTTGAAGAGGGCCCGGAGGGGCTCGACGAGTTCGAACTGCAGGTCCTCGGGCAGGCCGCCCACGTTGTGGTGGCTCTTGATGTTCGAGGCGCCCTCGCCGCCGCCGGACTCGACGACGTCGGGGTAGAGCGTGCCCTGCACGAGGAAGCGGATGGGCTCGCCGTCCGCCTCCGCCTCGCGCATGATGGCCCGTTCCGCCTCCTCGAAGGCGCGGATGAACTCGCGGCCGATGATCTTGCGCTTGGTCTCGGGGTCCGAGACGCCGGCGAGCGCGTCGAGGAATCGGCGCTGCTCGTTCGCGACGTACAGCTTGACGCCGGTCGCCGCGACGAAGTCCCGCTCCACCTGCTCGGCCTCGCCCTCGCGCAATAGTCCGTGGTCGACGAACACGCAGGTGAGCTGGTCGCCGACGGCCCGCTGCACGAGCGCGGCCGCCACCGCGGAGTCCACCCCGCCGGAGAGCCCGCAGATCACGCGGGCGTCGCCGACCTGCTCGCGGATGCGCTGCACCTGCTCCTCGAGGATGTCGCCGGTGGTCCAGTTCGGGGCCAGCCGCGCCCCCCGGAAGAGGAAGTTCTCGATGACGGCCTGGCCGTGCTGGGAGTGCTTGACCTCGGGGTGCCACTGCACGCCGTAGAGGCCCTTCTCCTCGTTCGCGAAGGCCGCGACGGGTGCGCCGGCCGTGCTGGCGAGGACGTCGAAGCCCTCGGGGGCGGACTGCACGCTGTCGCCGTGGCTCATCCACGCGTTCTGGTGCTCCGGGGTGCCGTTCAGGATCGACCGGGCGGCGCCGTCGGAGCGCACATCCGTGGAGCCGTACTCCCGCAGACCCGTCCTGGCGACCGTGCCGCCGAGGACGTTCGCCATCGCCTGGAAGCCGTAGCAGATACCGAGCACCGGGACGCCGGCCTCGAACAGGTCGGCGTCGACCCGGGGCGCACCTTCCGCGTACACGCTCGACGGCCCGCCGGAGAGGATGATCGCCGCAGGATTCCTGGCGAGGATCTCCTGCGTGCTCAGGGTGTGCGGCACGATCTCGGAGTAGACGTCGGCCTCGCGGACGCGGCGCGCGATCAGCTGGGCGTACTGCGCGCCGTAGTCCACGACGAGGACAGGTCGGTGTTCGGAGCCGTTCTCGGGGGTAGTCACCCGTCAACAATAGTCTGCACGCGCGGGCGGGACCGCATCAGCGGACCTCTGTGAAGCTGGTGCAGTCGCGAGGCCGCTCAGTAACGGGGCGCTGCCTCGGGGTGGGCCGCGAGGTCCTCCTCCACCTGCCGGTGGATCCGCTTCTCGACGACGAACGACAGCAGCGGCACCACGCCGCCGAGCGCGATGAGGACGAAGCGCCCGAAAGGCCAGCGCATGATCTGCCAGAGGCGGAAGTCGGCGATGAGGTAGACGACGTACAGCCAGCCGTGGACGATCAGCACCGTGGTCGAGAGGTTCAGCCCGCCGGCCGTCGCGGCGACGGCCTCCGGCAGGAACTGCAGGGGCGCACCCCCGCCGGCGACGATCTCCGTCCCGTAGCCGTACTTGGCGACCATCTCCACGACGACGAGCAGGAGCATGACGCCCGTCGCGTACGCGAGGACCTTGTAGAACGTCAGGGCCGAGCGGATCTGGGCGTACGTGCCGCCGAACCGCCGCTTCGGCTTCCCCGTTGCGGGCGTGCGGCCCGTTCCGGCGGTCGGGTCGAGGGCTGGCTCAGTCACGGTGCATTCCACCTTCGGTATCGGGTCTCATCTCGGAGTGTGCTGCGGACGACCCCTGGGCGGACCGGACGCCGGACACGGGCCGGGCTCCCGCTTGCGCGGGCCCGGCCGCGGCACCGGGTCCGGGCCCGGCCTCGGCACCGGCTGCGTCGGCGGCCTCGGCCTCCTCTGCGGCGTCGGCGGCGTCCTCGAGCGAGCGCCGGTGGTCGTCGGCGACCAGGCGCCACCACAGGAAGAACGCGAAGCCGGCGAAGACGAACCACTCGATCGCGTAGAAGATGTTGAGCCAGTTGATGGGCGTCTCCTGCGGCTGCGGACCGACGACCACCGGCTCCATGCCGGCGGCGAAGGGCACCTCCGCTCCCTCGGCGGTCACCGTCGTCGCCACGACGAAGGCCGCGTAGGCGCGCACGTCCCACCGGTTGGCGAGCTCGGCCGTGGCCAGCGAGGGGACCTGGCCCTCCACGGGCCGCTGGACCAGGGGCGCTTCGGGCGGCAGGAGGCGTCCGACGACGGCGGCCTGGCCGTCCTGTTCCGGGAGGGCGGCGACGCCGTCGGCCTCGGGCACCCAGCCGAGCACGACCGGGATGACGGCATCCTGCCCGGTGTCTCCCGCCGGCGTCGCCGCGTCGACGGCGAAGGCCTGGATCACCCAGAGGCCTTCCTCGCCGTCGCGCAGGCGGTCCTGGACGAGGGTGCGGGTGTCCGGCAGGAACGCGCCGTCGAACGAGACCATCTGGTCGGCGTCGGTGGCATACAGGGGCGTGAGGGGCTGGAGGACGTCGGTCAGGGGCCGGACCTCCTCCGTGGAGCTCGGTGCGGGCGGCGGCGCCTGCCGCGAGGAGTTGAACTGCCACTGGCTGAGGAGCACGAAGACCGAGGCGATCGCCATCGAGAGGACCAGCAGAAGGATCCATCGAGGCTTGAGCGCGGTCTTCAACACTCCTCAACGGTACTTCGTACCTCTGTAGAACAACGAATGACGCCTGCACCGGACGGTTCCGACCGGCGCCGGAAATACTGATTGGGAAATCTCTATCACTGCGCCCGGATTCGGTCTACGCTTGGTCCTCGTGCGCTCCTTTCCCTATCCCCTGACCGGCCCCCCGGACCTGCGCTCGCCTGCGCGCTACCTGCTGTGGCTCGCGGGTCACCAGAAGGCGACGCTGGCCGCGGGGATCCTGCTCGGCGCCGTCTGGATGGCATCACAGGCCGTCATGCCCTTCGTGCTCGGAAGGGCCATCGATGACGGCGTGATCGGCGCGGACTACCCGGCACTCCTCGGATGGGCCGGGGCCCTGCTCGGCCTCATGGTGGTCCAGGCGGTCTCCGACACCGCGACGCACCGCGCCGGGGTCAGCAACTGGATGCAGGCCGCGTTCCGTTCCGTCCGCCTCGTCGGCCACACGATCAGCCGGACCGGTGACGCCCTGCCCTCGGCGCTGTCCACCGGGGAGGTCATCTCGACGGCGGCCTCCGACGCCTTCCGGCTCGGCGAGGTCTACGAGGTGCTGACGCGTCTCGCCGGCGCGACTGCGGCGTGGCTCGTGGTGACGGTCCTCATCTGGCAGACCTCGCCCGCCCTCGGCGTCGTGGTCCTCGCGGGCGTCCCCGTGTGCTGCGGACTGCTCCTGTTCGTGGTGCGGCCCCTGCAGGCGCGGCAGCGCGAGCAGCGCGAGGCCTCCGGCAGGATGACGGCGGTCGGCGCGGACACCGTCGCCGGGCTGCGCGTACTGCGCGGCATCGGCGGCGAGCACATCTTCGTGGACCGGTATCGGGCCCGGTCCGCGGAGACCCGCGACTCGGGGATCCGGGTCGCGCGCTCCCTTGCGGACCTGGAGGCGTCGCAGGTCTTCATCGCGGGAAGCTTCAGCGTGGTCTTCACGTGGGTCGGCGCATCCCTGGTCCTCTCGGGGGACATCACGCCCGGCGAACTCGTGGCGCTGTACGGTTTCTCGATCTTCCTCATGACGCCGATCCGCGCGGCGGCAGATTCCGTGGCCCGTTTCATCCGCGCGCACGTGGGTGCCCGCAAGATCCTCGCCGTGCTCGCGGTCGACGCGAAGGTCACCGACAGCACCACACCGGTCCCGGTCCCGCCGTCGGGTTCCGCCCTGGTCGACGAGCGCTCGGGCGTCGTCGTCGAACCCGGCCTGCTGACCGCGGTCGTCTCGAAGGATCCGGCGGAGGCGACGGACGCCGTCACGCGCCTCGGGCGCTTCGAGGACGCCGTCCTCGCGGAGGCGAGCGTGCGGTGGGGCTCCGCCGACCTGCGGCACGTGCCGCTCGCAGCCATCCGCGAACGCATCGTGGTGAGCGAGGCGAGCCCGCAGCTCTTCAGCGGGCCGCTCCGCAGGCAACTCGACCCGCACGGCAGGCACGACGACGGCGGGATCCTCGCCGCCCTCGAGGCCGCGAGC
The DNA here is from genome assembly GCF_054511075.1 of Arthrobacter sp. TMS2-4. Classification (NCBI taxonomy): domain Bacteria; kingdom Bacillati; phylum Actinomycetota; class Actinomycetes; order Micrococcales; family Micrococcaceae; genus Arthrobacter; species Arthrobacter sp. TMS2-4. The sequence continues at coordinate 205,856 of NZ_JBTNDI010000001.1, read as the reverse complement.
GCCCTCGACATCCTGGACGGCCTCGACGGCGGCCTCGATCACGCGGTGACCGAGCGGGGCCGGGGCTTCTCGGGCGGCCAGCGGCAGCGCCTCGTCCTGGCGCGCGCCTACCTGACCGAGGCGGAGAACCTCGTCCTGGTGGAGCCGACGAGCGCCGTCGACGCCCACACCGAGCAACGCATCAGCGCCCGGCTGGCCGAAGTGCGCCGCCGCGACGGTCGGACGACCGTCGTGGTCACCGCGAGTCCGCTGCTGCTGCGGGCGATGGACCGCGTGGTCTTCCTCGAGAACGGCCGCGTCGCCGCGCAGGGCAGCCACCAGGACCTCATGACCAGCACCCCCGCCTATCGAGATGTGGTGATCCGCAGTGAGTAGCACGGCCACGCTTCCCGTCGCCGCCCCGAAGACGGTCCGCGACGAAGCCGTACGCCTCATCCGCCACCACCGGCGCGGCCTCGGGATGGTGATCGCCCTGTACGTCGGCTCCGCCGTCGCGGGACTCGCCGGTCCCCTGCTGCTCGGGGTGCTCATCGACGCCGTCGCGGCGGGCACGACGCCCGGGTTCGTGGCGACCGTGTCCGTCGGGATGCTGGCGTTCCTCGCGGTGCAGTCGGTGCTGCGCCGGTACGCCGTCCGGTCCGGCATGGTGTTCGGCGAACGCGTGTTCGCGGAACTGCGCGAGGACTTCCTGGCGGACGTCACGGCGCTGCCGCTCTCCACGGTGGAGACGGCGGGCACCGGCGGCCTGGTCGCCCGCACGACCAACGACATCGACGCCGTGTCCCACACGGTGCGCTTCGGCGTGCCGCAGGTCGTCGTCTCGGTGGTGACCATCGTCCTGACGCTCGGTGCCGCCGTCGTCACCTCCCCCGTCCTGTCGCTGGCCCTCCTCGTGGGACTGCCGCTGCTCTGGCCCGTCACGCGCTGGTACCTCCGGCGCAGCGCCGTCGGGTACATGCGCGAACGCGAGACCTACGCCGTCGTGAACGGGACGATCACGGAGACCATCGAGGGGGCCCGCACCGTGGACGCCCTCAGCCTCGGCGAGCTGCGCCGCGGGGACCTCGACGATGCCCTCGGCGCGAGCTACCGGGCGGAGCGCTACACGCTCTGGTTGCGCTCGGTCCTGTTCCCCGCCGCGGACATCGCCTTCTGGCTGCCCGCCGCCGCCGTCCTCCTGTGGGGCGGCTGGCTCGCCGGCGAGGGTCTGGTCACCCCGGGCGCCGTCGCCGCCGTGGCCCTGTTCGCGGTGCGCCTGATCGACCCGGTGGACCTGCTCATCATGTGGACCGACGAGATCCAGGTGGGCGCCGCGTCGCTGGCCCGGATCGTGGGTATCAAGGGCGTCGCTCCGGACCGGGAGGCGACGACGGCGGAACCGGCGAACGACGACATCGTGGTGTCGGCCGCCACCTACGCCTACCGTCCCGGGCACAACGTGCTGCACGGGGTGGACCTCACGCTCGTGCGGGGCGAGCGCCTCGCCGTCGTCGGCCCCTCGGGGGCGGGCAAATCGACCCTGGGGCGCCTGATCGCCGGGATCCACCCGCCGACGTCGGGCTCCGTCACGGTGGGCGGCGTACCGCTCGTGGACCGGCCGCTCGACGACCTGCGCCGCGAGGTGGCCCTCGTGACACAGGAGCACCATGTGTTCGTCGGATCCGTCTCGGACAACGTGCGGCTCGGCCGCGCGGAGGCTCGCGACGGCGAGATCGAGGACGCCCTGCGCAGCGTCGGCGCGCTGGACTGGGTGAAGCAGCTACCCGAGGGCATGGACACGGAGGTCGGATCGGGGGCATACGAGCTGACCCCCGCGCGGGCGCAGGAGCTCGCGCTGGCGCGGCTCGTCCTCGCCGATCCGCACACCCTGGTGCTGGACGAGGCGACATCCCTGATCGATCCGCAGGCTGCGCGCGATCTCGAGCGTTCGCTCAGCGCGGTCCTCGAGGGACGGACGGTGATAGCCATCGCGCACCGCCTGCACACCGCGCACGACGCCGACCGCGTCGCCGTCGTCGAGGACGGGCGGATCACCGAACTCGGCTCGCACGAGGAGCTGATAGCGCTCGACGGCGCGTACGCGTCCCTGTGGCACTCGTGGCGGAGCGGCTGACCGGGCCTCCCCGGACGGTGCAGCTAGTGGTCGTAGAACACCAGCGAGGAGTTGATCAGCTCGGCGATCACCTCGGCGTCGTGGGCACGGCGCAGCGAGTCCCGGAAGTTCTCCTTGAACAGGCTGCGGGCGATCGTCGCAAGGACCTCGAGGTGCTCCGAGAAGGACTGCGCGGGCGTGGCCATGAGGATCACGAGGGTCGCCGGTCCGTCGACGGCGCCGAAATCGAGGCTGTACCCGAACCGCGTCACTCCGACGGCGATGGAGGTCTGGTTGACGTACTCGCTGCGTGCGTGCGGCAGACCGACGCCACCGGGAAGCCCCGTCGCCATCTGGTGCTCGCGGGAGTTGACCTGGCCGAGGAAGGCCTCGAGGTCCGAGATCCGGCCCGCCTCGTACATCCGGCCCGCGAGCTGGGCGGCGGCCTCCTCCTTGGAGGCCGCCTCCATCTCGAGGATCACGAGATCCGGGGTGGTGAGATCGGCGTCGTGCGGATCGAGCGGCTTCTCGCTCACGGGGTGCCTTTCGGTGTTCAGTCGACCGAGACGTACGGCGAGAGGACTACTTCCACCCGCTGGAATTCCTTCAGGTCCGAGTACCCTGTGGTGGCCATCGCGCGCCGCAGGGCCCCGATGAGGTTCGAGGTACCGTCCGTGTGGTGGGAGGGACCCCACAGCACTTCCTGCAAGGGTCCGACGGTGCCGATGTTGACCCTGTCACCGCGGGGCAGTTCCGGGTGGTGGGCCTCCTGGCCCCAGTGCCACCCCTTGCCGGGTGCCTCCTCGGCGCGGGCGAGCGCGGAACCGAGCATGACGGCGTCGGCGCCCATGGCGATGGCCTTGACGATGTCGCCGCTGGCGCCCATGCCGCCGTCGGCGATGACGTGGACGTAGCGCCCCCCGGACTCGTCGAGGTAGTCGCGTCGAGCGCCGGCGACGTCGGCGATGGCCGATGCGAGCGGCGAGTGGATGCCGAGCGCGCGGCGTGTCGTCGTCGTCGCCCCGCCGCCGAAGCCGACGAGCACACCGGCCGCGCCGGTACGCATCAGGTGCAGCGCCGGGGTGTAGCCGGCCGCACCGCCCACGATCACGGGGACGTCGAGTTCGTAGATGAACTTCTTGAGGTCGAGCGGTTCCTCGTTCTTGGACACGTGCTCGGCGGACACCGTGGTCCCGCGGATGACGAAGATGTCCACGCCGGCCGCGAGGACCGTCTTGTAGAACTGCTGGGTGCGCTGCGGCGTGAGCGACCCGGCGACCGTCACCCCGGCCTCGCGGATCTCGGCGAGGCGGCTCGTGATGAGCTCGGCCTGGATCGGAGCCTCGTAGATCTCCTGCATACGGCGGGTGGCGGCGGGGCTGAAGTTCTCCGTGCTCAGCGCCGCGATCTCGTCGAGGGCCGGCTGCGGGTCCTCGTACCGGGTCCACAGGCCCTCCAGGTTGAGGACGCCGAGGCCGCCGAGCCGGCCCATCGCGATGGCGGTGGCGGGCGACATCACCGAATCCATGGGGGCCGCGATGACGGGCATCCCGAACTGGTACGCGTCGATCTGCCAGTTCACCGAGACGTCGAGCGGATCGCGGGTCCGGCGGGAGGGCACCACCGCCACATCGTCCAGCGAATATGCCCTGCGTCCGCGCTTGCTTCGGCCGATCTCGATCTCGTAAGTCACTGCTCTAGGTTAGCCCAGCGCGGCCTCCCGGCAGGTGTCGCCTCCCGGAGCGGGCCGGTCCACGCCCGGCGCGGCCGGCGCGAGTTCGCGGGCACCTTATTCTGGACTCTGGAGAAGGACACCGAGGAAGGACGACGGCATGCCGTTCCGCAGCAAGCAGACGCTGGAGACCTGGATCGATGAGTTCCGGGCCACCAGGGAGGGCGGTGCGCTCATCTCGGTCGTGGTGCAGGACGGGGCGGACGGCGCCGATACCGGACTCGTGATCGTCCCGCTGAAGAGCGACAGCACCGAGATCTACATGCAGCCCGTCACGGTGGGAGACTCCCGGTGGTCGATCTCCTTCGGCGCCCGCACCGGCGACTCCGAACTGACCGCTGCGGAACTGCACGGCCTCGCCGCGGAGCTCCTGGTGGCCGCGTCCCTGTGCGATTTCCTCCAGGAGAAGTCGGTGGACCACGAGGAGAACGAGGACGACCATGAGACGGCGGAGGCGCAGAGCACCCCCGGCTGAGGTCCGGCCGGTCACGCCTGCGGCAGCTGGCTCTCGAACATCCTGAAGTACCGGCCCCGCAACGCCACGAGTTCCCGGTGCGTCCCGGACTCCACGACCTCACCGTCCTCCAGCATGTACACGACGTCGGCCTTCTCGATGGTCGCCAGCCGGTGGCTGATCGCGATGATCGTGCGTGAGCGGTCGGCGAAGAGTCGCGTGAAGATCCTGTGCTCCGCGAGCGCATCGATCGCCGACGTCGGCTCGTCGAGGACGATGAACGGAGCGTCCCGGTAGAAGTTCCGGGCCATGGCGAGCCGCTGCCACTGACCACCCGAGAGCCCGCTGCCCTTCCGGCCGCGGGGATCCTCCATCCAGTTGCTGACGTAGTTCCCGAACCCGTTCGGCATCTTCTCCACGAACTCGACCGCCTCGGCGTCGTGCGCCGCCCGACGCACCCTCGCGTCGTCCCGCGGCCGGTGGACGTCGCCGAAGTAGATGTTGTTCTCCGCCGTCGCGAACTCGTACCGCAGGAAGTCCTGCGACATGACGGCCAGGTGGCGGTGCCAGTCGTCGATGCGGATGCCCCGCAGGTCCCGGCCGTCGAGCAGCACCACGCCGCGGCTGGGCTGGTACAGCCCCGCGAGAACCCGGATGAGCGTGGACTTCCCGGCCCCGTTCTCGCCCACGATGGCCACGTGGGTCCCCCGCTCGAAGGTCATGGAGATGCCCTTCAGAACCTCCGCCTCGCCGCCGGAATAGGTGAAGTGGATGTCGCGGAGCTCGACGGCGGACGGCGCGTCCGCCAGGCGTCCCGTCGCGGTCGTGGACAGCGGGAAATCCATGAACTGCTCGTAGTCCTTGAGGTTCGCGAGGTCCTCGTCGATCGAGCTCAGTGAGGTCACGAGGCTGTTGGCCGTGCTCAGGGCACGGCTGACGATCTGCTGCACGTAGAGGAACTGCCCCACCGGCTGTGCCCGCGCGATGATCTGGCCCACGATCCAGACGAGGGCGAGCAGCTCGGCGCCGTACTGCAGGGCGTCCGCCAGGAGCTGCTTGGGGATGTACCGCTTCTGGAAGTCGAGGCGTCGCTTCTCGTCGGCATCCCTGAGGGTGGACCGGAGGTCCATGAGATACCGGACGATCCCGTAGAGGCGCATCTCGGCGATGTGCTGCGGCTTCATGAGGTTCGTCTCGATCATGCGCCGTTGCCGCCGGGAGTCCACCTGCGTGTTCCAGTGCGCCATCTGCTCCCGCGACAGCCGGAACTGCAGGTAGACGCTCGGGATGATCGCGACCAGCACGATCAGGGCGATCCACCAGCTGACCAGGAGCAGCGCGCCGATCGCGAGGAGCACGGAGACCAACTGCGTGAAGATGGCGGCGATGCGGTCGAGCACGCGCGCATAGGAGTCGGAGAACCGACGCGCGCGGTCGTAGAGGTCGATCGTCTCTTTGTCGTCGTACCGCCAGAACTCGAGGGCGAGGAAGCGCTCGTACATGCGGTCGCCCACGATGGCGCCGACCCGGAAGCTGAGTACCTGCTGGATGTACCGGTCCACGCTCGTGAACGCCCCCCACAGCAGGCCGAGGACGGCGGTGACAATCACGTAGACGACAGCGGACCGCCCGGCGTCCGGGTCCCCCGCGTAGGCGGCGGCCAGCGCCGTCGTCGTCAGCGACGCGTAGTAGGTGGTGACCAGCGGCAGGACCGCCGAGATGAGCGACCCCGCGACCTTCATCGCGACCGCCCCCGGCGACGCCCTCGCACTGACCGCGAGGACCTGCCCGACGGCGCGGGCGTAGGGTCCCAGCCTGAGCTTCCGGCGGGCGGACCCCCGGGGCTGCGGGAGGCCGCTCACGCGGGTGCTCCCCCGAGGCCCACGCGCCGCGGCCTACTTGGAGCCGTAGTTCGGTGCCTCGACCGTCATCTGGATGTCGTGCGGGTGGGATTCCTTCAGGCCCGCGGCGGTGATGCGCACGAACTTGCCCTTGGCCTTCAGCTCGGGGATGGTGCGGGCGCCGGTGTAGAACATGGTCTGCCGCAGGCCGCCGACCAGCTGGTACGCCACGGACGCGAGCGGTCCCCTGTAGGCGACACGCCCCTCGATGCCCTCGGGGATCAGCTTGTCGTCGCCGGCCACGTCCGCCTGGAAGTAACGGTCCTTCGAGTAGGAGGTGTTCTTCCCACGGGTCTGCATGGCGCCGAGCGAGCCCATGCCCCGGTACGTCTTGAACTGCTTGCCGTTGACGAAGACCAGCTCGCCGGGCGACTCCGCGGAACCGGCCAGGAGCGAGCCCAGCATCACGGTGTCCGCACCGGCCACGATGGCCTTGCCGATGTCACCGGAGTACTGGAGACCGCCGTCGGCGATCACGGGGACGCCGGCGGGGATCGCTGCCTTCGCCGATTCGTAGATGGCCGTGACCTGCGGGACGCCGACGCCCGCGACGACGCGGGTGGTGCAGATGGAGCCCGGTCCCACACCCACCTTGATGCCGTCGGCGCCGGCGTCGATCAGGGCCTGTGCGCCCTCGCGGGTGGCGGCCTGGCCGCCGATGATGTCCACGTGCGCCAGCGACTTCTCGGCTTTCAGGCGCGAGATCATCTCGAGGACGCCGGCACTGTGGCCGTTCGCGGTGTCGACGAACAGGGCGTCCACGCCGGCGTCGACGAGGGCCATCGCTCGTTCCCAGCCGTCGCCGAAGAACCCGATGGCAGCGCCGACGCGCAGCCGGCCGTCGTCGTCCTTCGTGGAGAGCGGGTACTGCTCGGCCTTCGTGAAGTCCTTCACGGTGATGAGTCCGCGCAGGATCCCCTCGTCGTCGACGAGCGGGAGCTTCTCGATCTTGTTCGTCCCGAGGAGGTGGATGGCGTCGTCGCCGCTGATGCCCACGGGCCCGGTCACGAGCGGCATCTTCGTCATGACGTCGCGGACCAGTGTGCGCGGGAAGTCGCGCTCGAGCACGAAGCGCGTGTCGCGGTTCGTGACGATGCCGAGCAGTCGGCCGCTCTCGTCCACGACGGGCAGACCGGAGACGCGGTAGTGCCCGCAGAGCTCGTCGAGTTCCTGCAGCGTGGCGTCCGGGCCGATGGTCAGGGGCTTGGTGATCATGCCGGACTCGCTGCGCTTCACGCGGTCAACCTGGTCCGCCTGGTCGGAGATGGACAGGTTGCGGTGGATGACGCCGAGCCCGCCCTGCCGCGCCATGGCGATGGCCATCCGGGACTCCGTCACCGTGTCCATCGCGGAGGAGAGCAGCGGCGTCCTCACCGTGATGCGCTTCGAGATGCGCGACGACGTGTCCGCCTCCGAGGGGATGACGTCGGTGTGGCCGGGCAGCAGAAGCACGTCGTCGTACGTCAGGCCGATGAATCCGAAGGGGTCGTGGGCCTCGTTCTGGCCGGACTGCTGGGTCACTGCTGCGCCTCTTTCGGTGTCGCCCGATGGGGGTGGGATCTGGGCTCTGGAGCGGTCGCTGGAAAAGCGCCGCCAGGCCCTCACAGTCTAGAACGGATCGAAGAAGGGCCCTATTCCGGTGACAGCGCTCACGTCACCAGCCGAGGGCCGCCCTGAAGCGCTCCTCGAAGACGGGGACGGTCGTCTCGACGTAGGTCTTGGAGAGGTGGTCGCGGTCCATGTACACGCGGACGTTCCCGACCACGCCGGGGCACGTCGCCCCCGCGCAGACGACGTCGGTCAGATCGATGTACTCGAGCCCGGGCAGGCGGTCCGCCAGGGGCAGGAGGGGCGACGACGGCGCGAGCACCTCGGCCGCCGGCACCGCGCAGACCGCGGGATCGGCGGCGTGGCGGGCCGTGCACTCGGCCATGTCCTCCTCGAAGCGCGGCGTGTCGCGGAGCGCGACGACGGGGATGCCGGCGTCCAGGAGCGGCGTGATGCCGGCCTCGAACCCGAGGGGGACCTCCTCGGCGGGCGAACTCCAGTCCGTCCGCGTCCCGACGGTGAGCACCGCGTCGGGGTCGAGGTCCAGGGCGTAGGCGCGCGCGGCGTCGTTGAAGGCCTGGCACGCCGGGTCCACGCTCCCGCGGGCATCGACGAGCCGGCAGCTGGGGCGGTGCAGGGAGACCGCGAGCCAGTCATTGGTCTCGGCCATGGCGCCGAGCGCGGTCATCCACATCTGCGAGTGGGAGTCGCCCAGGACCAGCACGGTCCGCTCGGCCGTCGCCTCGTCCCCGGTCTGGACACACGAGGACAGCAGCGGATCGCTGGGCATCAGGGCCTCCGCGCAGGGGCCGTCCACGGCAGCCCATTCGGCGCCGAGGCTGCTCGTGAGCGGCATCACCAGCGCATCCTCGGCGCCCCGGTACTCGAAGCCGGGGCGGAGTGCCGCGGCACCCGGGTTGTCGGCGCGCGTCTGCTGCTGCGCCGCCGCCTCCTGCGCCTGCACCCGGTACTCCCAGCCGGACAGGGGGACGGCCACGAGGGCGAGCGCCGCTGCGGCCACGAGACCCAGGCGCCGGCGCTTCGCGGACGGCCAGGACCACGAGCGCACGGGTTCCTCGACGAAGCGCGTGGTGAGCAGGGCCAGCACGAGGGAGGCGCCGATGACGGCGGCACCGTCGAGCAGCCCCGCACCCGGCTTCCCGGCGACGACGAGCCAGATGACCAGCAGGGGCCAGTGCCACAGGTAGAGCGCATAGGACGCTCCGCCGAGGCGCAGGAGCGGCCCCGAGGACAGCCAGCGGTCCACCCCGGCCGGGCTGTCCGTGCGGCCCGCGACGATCACGGCGGCCGCGGCCAGCGTCGGCCAGAGGGCCACATAGCCCGGGAACTGCTGCTGCACCTGCAGGAGGATCCCGCACGCCAGCATCAGCACGACGCCGGCCCAGCCGACGACCACGCGCACCCGCCGCGGGATCACCAGGTAGGGCAGGACGAGGGCCACGAGGGACCCGAGGGCGAACTCCCAGAGCCTGGCGCGTGTGTCGAAGTAGGCGGCTGCCTGGTCCGTGCCCGTCTGCCACACCGAGAACGCGAGCGACACCGCGAAGAGGACGCCGAAGAGGACGATCAGGACGGGCCGCGGACGCAGGCGCGTGAGCGCGACGAGCGCGCCTGCCACGGCGAAGAGGAGCGGCCACAGCAGGAACACCTGACCCTGGATGGACAGGGACCAGAAGTGCTGCAGCGGGCTCGCCGCGCTGTGGTCGAGGGCGTAGTAGTCGACGGCGTTACCCGCGAGCTCCCAGTTCTGCCGGTAGGTCAGCGACGCCCACGTCTGGTCGAACACCGCAGGCCACCGCGAGCTCGGCACGAAGACGGCCGTCGCGGCGAGGACGGACAGGAGGACGACGACGGCGGCGGGCAGCAGCCGCTTCAGCAGGTTGAGCCAGTACGCAACGAGCGCGAGGGGCTGCTGCGCCTCGAGCCTCCGCGTGAACGTGACGGTGAGCAGGAACGCGGAGACGAGCAGGAAGACGTCGACGCCGCCGGACACCCGGCCGAGCCAGACGTGGTAGACCACCACCATCGCGACGGCGAGGGCCCGCAGCCCCTGCACCTCGGGGCGGAAACGGCGCTCGTCGCGACCACCGGACACGGTCACGACGGAAGCCGGAGCGGTGCTCGTCAGGGTGGGAGCCACGCTGGTCCTCCTCTGCGGGACGGTCACGGGAAGTGGGCGCAAATCTCCAGAATACCGCCCGGCCGCCGTCGTCCGGCATCGCACCGGGTCCTGCGCGCACCGCCCGCGCGCCGAACCACGTACCCTAGGAGGAGTATCTTCCCCGCATGCAGGGGACCAACCAGCACGGAATCGCCGGGTGTACCGGCCTCGACGACGCTCGTCCGACGCCGCTCCCCCGCCGTTCCTCACCAACGAGAGAAACCTGATCTGTGAATAAAAGACCTGCCACACTGAAAGCACCACGGGAACTGGCCAAGGGAGCCATGCGCATCGTCGCCCTCGGAGGTATCGGTGAGATCGGCAGAAACATGACCGTCTTCGAGTTCGACGGCAAACTGCTGATCGTGGACTGCGGGGTGCTGTTCCCGGAGGAGCACCAGCCCGGCATCAACGTGATCCTGCCGGACTTCTCCTACATCCGCGACCGGCTCGACGACGTCGTGGCCGTGGTCCTCACGCACGGCCACGAGGACCACATCGGCGGCGTCCCCTACCTGCTCAGGGAACGCGCCGACATCCCCCTGGTGGGATCGCGCCTCACGCTGGCCTTCATCGAGGCCAAGCTCAAGGAACACCGCATCACGCCCAGGACCATCCAGGTCAAGGAGGGCGAGCGGCGCACGATGGGCGGCTTCGACCTCGAGTTCGTCGCCGTCAACCACTCCATCCCGGACAGCCTCGCCGTGGCCATCCGCACCGCGGCCGGCATGGTCCTGCACACCGGCGACTTCAAGATGGACCAGTTCCCGCTGGACCGGCGCATCACCGACCTCGGGTCCTTCGCCCGGCTCGGCGCGGAGGGCGTGGACCTGTTCCTCACCGACTCCACCAACGCGGACGTCCCCGGCTTCACGACGTCGGAGAAGGACCTCGGGCCCGCGATCGACGCCGTGTTCCGCACCGCGCCGCGCCGGATCATCGTCTCCAGCTTCGCGAGCCACATCCACCGTATCCAGCAGATCATCGACACCGCCCACCGGCACCGCCGCAAGGTGGCCTTCGTGGGCCGCTCGATGGTGCGCAACATGACCATCGCGGCGGACCTGGGCTACCTGAACATCCCGCAGGGCCTGCTCGTGGACTTCAAGAAGCTCGAGCGCAGCGACGACCACAAGGTGGTCCTCATCTGCACCGGTTCCCAGGGCGAACCGATGGCCGCCCTGTCCCGCATGGCCAACAACGACCACGCCATCCGGATCACCGAGGGTGACACGGTGCTGCTGGCCAGCTCCCTCATCCCGGGTAACGAGAACGCGATCTACGGCATCATCAACGCGCTCACCGAGATCGGCGCGAACGTCGTCCACAAGGGCAACGCGAAGGTGCACGTCTCCGGTCACGCCAGCGCCGGGGAGCTCGCCTACTGCTACAACATCGTCAAGCCCCGCAACGTCATGCCCGTGCACGGCGAGTGGCGGCACCTGCGCGCCAACTCCGAGATCGCCGTCTCCACCGGCGTCGATCCCCGCAACGTGGTCATCGCCCAGGACGGCGTGACCGTGGACCTCGCCCGCGGCCGTGCCGCCATCTCGGGCAAGGTCGACGCCGGACTCGTCTTCGTCGACGGCGACAGCGTGGGCGGCATCACCGAGGAGGACCTCGTGGAGCGCCGCCGCCTCGCCGAGGAGGGCGTCGTGACGATCCTGGCGATCATCGACCCGGACAACGGCAACATGGTCGAGGCCCCCGAGTTCTTCACCAAGGGCTTCTCCTGCTCCGACGAGGACCTCGACAAGGCCGGCGCCGCCGTCGAGAAGGCCCTGCGCGACGCCGCCTCGAACCGTCAGGGCGGCCGCCGCCAGGACCCCGAGGACATCATCGAGCGGGCCACCGCCAACTGGATGCGCCGCTTCTACAACCGGCAGCCCGTCGTCAACGCCATCGTCGTCGACGCCTGACCACCCGCAGCACGAGCAGGCCCCGGTACCCGTTGGGTGCCGGGGCTTCGTCGTTGCCGGGACGCGGCGACCGCTGGTTATCCTAGGCATACATATCGGTTCACCATGGGGGACATGTGGCACGCAGACTGTTCGGCGAGATCTCGCCGCTGACCTATCGCATCGCATCCGAGCGGATGATCCTGCTGAGGCACCTGCGGAACGTGCGGGACCGTGGCACGATCTCCTCGACCCGCTCCGCGGAGTCCCTGCCCGTCACCGTCTACCGTCACAAGTCCCTGATCCGCCGGCGGTTGGGCAACGTCGAGACGGAGCTCCAGGACAACAAGGCCGTCAGTCTCGGCCTCACCGCGCCGAAGATCGACGGCATCATGATCGCTCCCGGCGAGCGCTTCTCCTTCTGGAGCCTTGCGGGCCGGTGCTCCGCGAAGGAGGGCTACAGGGAGGGCCTGACGATCAGCAACGGCAGGCCGACGAGGGGCATGGGCGGCGGCATGTGCCAGTTCACCAACCTGCTGCACTGGATGGTGCTGCACAGCCCACTCACCGTCGTCGAGCATCACCACCACAACGGGCTCGATCTCTTCCCCGACTACAACCGCCAGATCCCCTGGGGTACCGGCACCTCCATCGCCTTCAACTACCTCGACTACCAGGTGGAGAACCGCACCGACCGTACCTTCCAGTTCCGCACCCGGACGACCGACGAGTACCTGAGCGGGGAGTTGCGGGTGGACCGCGAGCTGCCGATGAAGTTCCACATCCGCGAGCACGACGCCTACTTCTACGAGGAGGGCGACGACGTGTTCCGGCACAACAGGATCACCCGCATCGAGCGTGACCGACGCACGGGACAGGTCGTCTCCAGCGCACTGATCCTCGAGAACGACGGCAAGGTGGCCTATGACCGGTCGCTGATCCGCGCGGAGATCCTCCCGGCCCGTCCCCTCCCGTGCGAGGAATCTGCGGAGCTGCCCACCGGGTGACCCCACCCAGTGGGCATGTCTGAGCATGCCCACTGAAGAGCCCGGGTCGGTGGGCAGGAGTGCCGCCCGGCACGAAGGGCCCGGACACAGCAGCACCCCGGCTCCATGGACCCGGGGTGCTGCTGTGTGGTGCTGAGAGTTCCTAGTGCGAGTGGCCGTGGCCCTCGGACTCGGACTCCTCGGGCTTCTCGACCACGAGGGTTTCCGTGGTGAGCACCAGGGCCGCGATCGAGGCCGCGTTCTGAAGGGCCGAGCGCGTCACCTTGACCGGGTCGATGATGCCGGCGTCGATGAGGTTCTCGTACTCGCCGGTGACGGCGTTGAAGCCGTGGCCGGCTTCGAGGTCCGAGACCTTCGCGACGACGACGTAGCCCTCGTGGCCGGCGTTCTCGGCGATCCAGCGCAGCGGCTGGGCGAGCGCACGGCGGACGAGGCCGACGGCGGTGGCCGCGTCGCCCTCGAGCGCGAGGACGTCGGAATCGGTGTCCAGGGCCTTGCCGGCGTGGACCAGCGCGGATCCGCCGCCGGCGACGATGCCCTCTTCGAGGGCGGCACGCGTCGAGGACACGGCGTCCTCGATGCGGTGCTTCTTCTCCTTGAGTTCCACCTCGGTGGCGGCGCCGACCTTGATGACGCCGATCCCGCCGGCGAGCTTCGCGAGGCGCTCCTGGAGCTTCTCGCGGTCCCAGTCGGAGTCGGTGCGCTCGACCTCGGCGCGGATCTGCGCCACGCGGTCGGCGACGTCGGACTCGCTGCCGGTGCCGTCGACGATGGTGGTGGCGTCCTTGGTGACGGTGATCCGGCGTGCGGAGCCGAGCACCTCGAGGCCTACCTGGTCCAGCTTGAGGCCGAGGTCCGGGGAGACGACCTGCGCACCTGTGAGGGTGGCGATGTCCTGCATCATGGCCTTGCGGCGGTCACCGAAGCCGGGAGCCTTGACGGCGACGACGTTCAGGGTGCCGCGGATCTTGTTGACCACCAGCGTGGAGAGGGCCTCGCCCTCGATGTCCTCGGCGATGATGAACAGCGGCTTGCCGGCCTGCAGGGCCTTCTCGAGCAGCGGAAGGAATTCCGCCAGCGAGGAGATCTTGCCGGAGTTGATGAGGATGAGCGCGTCCTCGAGGACGGCTTCCTGGCGCTCGGCGTCGGTCACGAAGTACGGCGAGAGATAACCCTTGTCGAACTGCATGCCCTCCGTGAGGACCAGCTCGGTCTGCGTGGTGGAGGACTCCTCGATGGTGATCACACCATCCTTGCCGACCTTGTCGAAGGCCTCGGCGAGGAGGTCGCCGACCTCGGTGCTCTGCGCGGAGATGGATGCGACGTCGGCGGTCTGCTGACCGACGACCTCGCGGGCGTTCTCGAGCAGGCGCTTGGCGACGGCCTGGACCGACACCTCGATGCCGTGCTTGAGCTGCCCCGGGGCGGCGCCGGCGGCGACGTTGCGGAGGCCTTCCTTGACGAGTGCCTGAGCGAGGACCGTGGCGGTGGTCGTGCCATCACCGGCGACGTCGTTCGTCTTGGTGGCGACCTCCTTGGCGAGCTGGGCGCCGAGGTTCTCGTACGGGTCGTCGAGTTCGACCTCGCGGGCGATCGTGACGCCGTCGTTCGTGATGGTGGGGGCGCCCCACTTCTTGTCGAGCACGACGTTGCGTCCGCGGGGGCCCAGCGTCACCTTGACGGTGTTCGCGAGCTTGTCCACGCCGGCCTCGAGGGCACGGCGGGCGGCGTCGTTGAATTCCAACTGCTTTGCCATTGATTGGTTCCTTTCAGGCTTGTGCAGCGAGAAAAACCCCGGCCACTTCGGGCCGGGGCTTCTCCAAACGGGGTGTTACTTGACGACGATCGCGAGGACGTCGCGGGCGGAGAGCACGAGGTACTCCTGGCCGCCCTGCTTGATCTCGGTTCCGCCGTACTTCGAGTAGATGACGACGTCACCCTCGGCGACGTCGACGGGAACGCGGTTGCCGTTGTCATCGACGCGGCCGGGTCCGACAGCTACGACTTCGCCCTCCTGGGGCTTCTCCTTGGCCGTGTCCGGGATGACGAGGCCGGAAGCAGTGGTCTGCTCGGCTTCGAGCGGGCGGACAACAATACGATCCTCAAGCGGCTTGATAGAGACCGACACGGGCTCTCCTTTGCGTTCGGTACCAGATGGGCTGGGGGCCGTCGGGCTGGGCGTGAACCGTCGTCGCGGTGCCGGCGAACGCTTCCCTCGGGATTAGCACCCACGATGAGTGAGTGCCAACTCAGACTGTATGCAAGGGCTGGCACTCGGTCAAGGCGAGTGCCAATCCATGCCACCCAGTTGCGGCCGCGGACCAATACGTCATGCTTCGTTTGCGTAATAGGTCGGGTGTCGCCTAGATTCCCCAGGTAAGGCTTTCCTTACCTCTTCGCCGCCGGCCCGCCCGGCCCTTCCTCCGGAGTTCTTCCCATGTCTCACGTGCGCCTTGCCGTCCTCTCCGCTGCCGCCGCGGCCACCCTCGCGCTGACGGCGTGCGGCGGCTCCTCCAACGCTGCCGACGAGCCTGCAGCCTCCTCGACCCAGCCGGTCGAGCACGCGCAGGGAACCACCGAAGTGCCGGTGGATCCGCAGAAGGTCTTCACCTTCGACCTCGGCGCCCTGGACACCCTCGACGCGCTGGGTGTCCGGGTGGACGGCGTCCCGCAGGGCACCCTGCCGAAGCAGCTCTCGGCCTACCAGGGCGGGGACATCACCAATATCGGATCCATGAAGGAACCCGACTTCGAGGCGATCGCCGCGGCCGCACCCGACCTGATCATCATCTCGGGCCGCGTCGCCGATTCCTACGACGAGCTCTCCGACATCGCTCCCACCATCGACCTGAGCGTCGACGCCGCCGACCCGATGGCGAGCTTCACGGAGAACACCACGTCGCTCGGGCGGATCTTCGACGTGGAGGACGAGGCCGCCGACCGTCTCGCCGCCCTCGACACCGCGATAGCGGAGACGAAGGACGCTGCCGCCTCCGCGGGCAATGGCCTCGTCCTGATGACCAGCGCGGGCGAGGTCACCGCGTACGGCGCAGGCTCCCGGTTCGGCCTGATCCACGACGTGCTCGGCGTCGAACCCGCCGCCGAGGTGAAGAGTGAGGGCACGCACGGCGAGGCCGTCTCCTTCGAGTACATCGCGGAGGTCAACCCCGCCCATCTGTTCGTGATCGACCGTGACGCAGCCATCGGTGAGGCGGGAGCGGCAGGTGCGGCCGTCCTCGACAACGAGCTCGTGAACGGGACGGATGCCGCGAAGAACGGGGCCATCACCTACCTCGACTCCGCGAGCTGGTACCTGATCGGCTACGGCCTGAACAACCTCGACGCCATGGTGTCCGCCGTCAGCGAGGCTGTCGCGGCCTGACCCGCCGACCGCATCCCGCGCAGGCGCCTCCATGACAGCACCCGCACTCCGGCCGCAGCGCCCGGCGCAGCAGCACGGTTCCTCCCGATCAGCCTCTCTGTGGCTGGCCGGGGGGACCGTGCTGCTGCTCGCCCTCGTCAGCCTCTTCGTCGGTGTCTCCGACGTCTCGCCCGCGGACCTACTGGCCGGCGACGCCGATGTCCGGCAGACCTTCCTCGTCAGCCGGGTGCCGCGCACGCTGGCGGTCCTCCTGGCCGGCGTCGCCCTCAGCATCGCCGGCTTCATCCTGCAGCTCATGGCCCGGAACCGGTTCGTGGAACCCTCCACCGTGGGGACGGTCGAGTCGGCCACCGCGGGCATCCTCGTGGCCACGCTCTTCCTGCCCGGGGCGCCGATCCTCGGGAAGATGCTGGTCGCGGCCCTCTTCGCCATGGCCGGGACGGCCCTCTTCCTGGCCGTCCTGGCCCGCATCCCCTTCCGCAACACCCTGATCGTCCCCCTGGTGGGCATCATGCTCGGCGGCGTCATCGCTTCGGTGACCACCTTCTTCGCCTATCGGTTCGACCTGCTGCAGACCCTCACCACGTGGATGATCGGCGACTTCTCGGGGCTGGTCCGCGGCCGCTATGAACTGCTGTGGATCGTCGCGGTGCTCGCCGTCATCGGCTACCTCTGCGCCGACCGCTTCACCGTCGCCGGGATGGGCGAGGAGTTCACCACGAACCTCGGGCTGGACTACCGGCGCACCATGAACCTCGGCCTCGTGCTCGTGAGCCTCATCAGCGCCGTCGTCGTCGTGGTCGTCGGAGCCATTCCGTTCCTCGGGCTGATCGTCCCCAACCTCGTGTCCCTGCTCATCGGTGACAACGTGCGCCGCGCCGTGCCCTGGATCGCCGTCCTCGGCGCGGGCTTCGTCCTCGCCTGCGACATCCTCGGACGCATCATCCGCTTCCCCTACGAGGTGCCGGTGGGCGTCACCGTCTCCGTGGTCGGCAGCATCCTGTTCATCACCCTGCTCGTGAGGAAGAACACCGGTGCGCACTAGGACAGGCACCCTCGTCACCGCCGTGGTGCAGTCGGGGCGGAAACCTGTGCGGTCCATTCCGTCCGCCGCCTGGCTGACGGTCCTCGGCATCACCGCTGCCGCGCTCATCACGGCGTTCCTCCTGGTCGGCCTCGAGGGCGACCCCGCCTACGTGCTCCCCCGGCGCCTGAACCGGGTCGGCGCGATGGTGCTCGTCGCCGTCGCCGTAGGGGTGTCCACGGTCCTGTTCCAGACCGTCACCGGCAACCGGATCCTCACCCCGTCG
This sequence comes from Arthrobacter sp. TMS2-4, assembly GCF_054511075.1. Classification (NCBI taxonomy): domain Bacteria; kingdom Bacillati; phylum Actinomycetota; class Actinomycetes; order Micrococcales; family Micrococcaceae; genus Arthrobacter; species Arthrobacter sp. TMS2-4. The sequence goes on along the minus strand of NZ_JBTNDI010000001.1, from coordinate 188,350 downwards.
ATCATGGGGCTGGACGCGCTCTACATCCTGATCCAGACGGTATTGGCGTTCGTGCTCGGCGCCGGGACGCTCCTCACCATGGGCGCTCCCGTCCGCTTCGCCATCGAGGTGTCCCTCATGGTCGGATTCTCCTGGCTGCTGTACCGGTGGCTGTTCCTGGGCAGCGGACGCAGCCTCCACCTGTTGCTGCTCGTCGGGATCGTGTTCGGCGTGTTCTTCCGCGGTGCCTCCTCGCTCCTGCAGCGGCTGATGGATCCGAGCGAGTACATCATTCTGCAGGATCTGTTCTTCGCGAGCTTCAATCGGGTCGACCCCCTGCTCCTGCTCCTCTCCGCCGTCGCCGTCGTCGGGCTGTGCATCCCCGCCTGGCGGCTCCACCACCGGCTCGACGTCCTCGCGCTCGGCCGCGAGACCGCGGTGGGCCTCGGCGTGGACTACCGTCGCACCGTGACGCTCGTGCTCGTGATCTGCTCGGTGCTCGTGGCCGTCTCCACCGCCCTCGTGGGCCCGTCCACATTCTTCGGCCTGCTCGTCTCCGCACTCGCCTACCAGCTCTGCAACCAGTTCCGGCACGCCGTGGTGCTGCCCATCGCCGTCCTCCTCGGGGTGATTGCGCTCGTCGGCGGGCAGCTCGTCCTGGAGCAGCTCTTCGCGTTCGACACCGCGCTCAGCATCGTCATCGAGTTCACCGGCGGCATCGTCTTCCTCGTCCTCCTCCTGAAAGGCCGTATCCGATGAAAGGCCGTATCCGATGAAAGGCCGTATCCGATGAAAGGCCGTATCCGATGAAAGGCCGTATCCGATGATCACCATCGATCACGCGACCAAGCGCTACGGCACCGCCACGGTGGTCGACGACGTCAGCTGCACCATCCCCCGGGCCGGCGTCACCTCGATCATCGGACCGAACGGCGCGGGCAAGTCCACGCTGCTGTCCATGATGAGCAGGCTCCTCCCGCTCGACGCCGGGTCCGTGGTGGTGGACGGCCTGGACGTCAGCACGACGGCGGGACCCGCCCTCGCGCGGACCCTGGCCATCCTGCGCCAGGAGAACCAGCTGACCGTCCGGCTCTCCGTGCAGGACCTCGTGGGCTTCGGCCGGTTCCCGCACAACAACGGCCGCCCCACCGTCGTGGACCGGGAGTTCATCGATCGTGCGCTCGCCTACCTCGACCTCACGGACCTGGCCCACCGCTTCGTCGACGAAATCTCCGGCGGGCAACGCCAGCGGGCGTTCATCGCCATGGTGCTGGCCCAGGACACCGACTACATCCTGCTCGACGAACCGCTCAACAACCTCGACATGAAGCACTCCGTGGACATGATGCGCCTGCTCCGCCGCCTCGCCGACGACCTCGGGAAGACCGTGGTGCTCGTCATCCACGACATCAACTTCGCCTCCTGCTACTCGGACACGATCCTCGCGATGCGCGACGGCGCCCTCATCCGGCAGGGCACGCCGGAGGAGATCATGACGCCTGCAGTGCTGCGCGAGGTGTACGACGTCGAGATCCAGGTGGAGCAGATCCGCGGCAACAGGATCGGCGTGTACTTCGCCTAGGCTGGCAGCATGGGCTCGGACAACATCGCGGACATCCTGACCACGGAGGGCTGGGAGCTGCTCAACTCGCTCGGGCCCTACACCGAAGCCGACAGCCTGCGCCTTACCGGGCAGCTGCGGAAGGCCGGCTACTCCCCCGAGCTGGTCGCCGCCGCCCTCACGCAGTCACGGCTCCGGGCGAAGGCGTCCGCGAAGTTCGGTCCCTTCGCCGAGCGCATGATCTTCACGGCGGCCGGCCTCGAGCAGGCGACGCGCCTGACGGTCGCCGCCCGCCACGCCCAGCGCTTCGTCGACGCCGGCCTCGTCCGGGTCGCCGACCTCGGCTGCGGGCTCGGTGCTGACAGCATGGCCCTGGCCACCCTCGACCGCGACGTCACCGCCGTCGAACTCGACGAGACGACCGCCGCGGCTGCCACCATGAACCTGTTCCCCTTCCCCAACGCGCGCGTCGTCAACGCGGATGCGTCCGACGTGGACACCACGGCGTTCGACGGCGTCTGGCTCGACCCGGCGCGCAGGACGACGACGACGTCGGGCACGTCCCGGATCTTCGACCCCGAGGCGTTCTCACCCCCGCTGTCCTTCGTCCAGGACCTCGCGGACGGCGGCAAGCCGGTAGGCGTGAAGATGGGCCCGGGCATGCCGCACAGCTCCATCCCCGCGACCTGCGAGGCGCAGTGGGTCTCGGTGGACGGCGACGTCACCGAGGTGGCCCTCTGGTTCAACGCGCTGCGCCGGGAGGGGGTCCGGCGGGCCGCCCTCGTCCTCGGGGCGCGGGGCGCGGCGGAGATGGTCTCGGAGCGGGACTTCGGGGACGGACCCGTCCCCGAAGTCGGGGAACCCGGGGGTTATCTCTACGAGCCCGAGGGCGCCGTCATCCGGGCCGAGCTCGTCGCGGATCTGGCCGCTCGGCTCGGCGGGCACCTGCTGGATCCGATGATCGCCTACATCTGCGCACCCTCGTTCACCGACACCCCCTTCGCACGCGCCTACCGGGTCATCGAGGTCCGGCCCTACAACGTCAAGGCGCTGAAGGCCTGGGTCCGTGCGGAGGGGATCGGGGTGCTCGACATCAAGAAGCGCGGCACCTCGGTCACCCCCGAGGAGGTCCGCAGACAACTGCTGACCGGATCGGGCAAGGGACGGAAGAAGGCCACCCTCGTCCTGACCCGCATCGGGGACGAGCGCGTGGCAATCGTCGTCGAACCCGTACCCGCACCCTGAGGACGGGCCACACACTCCCTGCCCTCCGCAACCCGGGATGCCGCGCGACACGGGACGGCGTGCCTTCCTAGACTCGGTCAGGAACTCATCCAGCCCAGCGGAAGGCAGTACATGGCAGACGACGCCAGCCCAGCAACGGATACCCGGCACGGAGTGCTGTTCGACGTGGACGGCACGCTCGTGGACTCCAACTACCAGCACACCATGGCCTGGTGGCAGGCGTTCCGCCGGTTCGGCCACGACGTGCCCCTCGCCGAGATCCACCGCGCCATCGGGATGGGCGGTGACAAGCTCGTGGCGCACCTGCTCGGGGAGGACCGCGACACCGACCAGGACGCCGAGTTGGACGCGACCCACGGCGCCCTCTTCTCGAGCTACTGGCCCGGCCTGCGCGCCTTCGAGGGGGCCGGTGACCTCCTGCGCCGCTGCGCCGACGACGGCCTGACGGTGGTCCTCGCCTCCTCCTCCTCGCAGCAGGAGGTAGGAGTCTCCCGCAGCATCATCGACGCCGAGGACGCCATCAGCGCCGCCACGAGTTCCTCCGATGCCGAGAACACCAAACCGTCGCCGGACATCCTGCAGGCAGCGCTCGACGCCGGCGGGCTCGACCCAGCGAACACCGTGTTCGTCGGCGACTCCGTATGGGACGTCGAGGCCGCGGGTGCCCTGGGCATCCCGACGGTGGGCCTCGCCTCGGGCGGCACGAGCGAGGCGGAGCTGCGCGAGGCCGGCGCGGTAGCGGTCTACAAGGACATCAGGGCCCTGCTCGACGCCTTCGGGGACGGGCCGCTGCGCCGGCTCGCGGCGTCGTCGACGGGCGCCTGAGGGACACTCAGTCCTCGCTGCTGAGGAGCCGCCGTCGGGCGCTGAGGAGCTCGACCTCCGGCCTCGCCGCGACGTACCGCTCCACACGGTCCAGGACGTCCACGACGTGTTGCCGGTCTGCGCCGACCAGGCCCACCCCGACGACGGCCCGGCGGTGCAGGTCCTGGTGATCCACCTCGGCGACGGACAGCTCGAATTTCCGCCGGAGATCGGCCACGAGCGGACGGACCACCGAGCGCTTGCCCTTCAGCGAGTGCACGTCGCCGAGCAGGACGTCGAACTCGATGAACCCGATCCACATGAGCGTCCTCCTCGCAGAATGCCCCCGGGGGCCTAGGCCGAATCGCGCCATACGACGGTCGTGTCGAGCACCTGGATGGCGCTCGGCAGCCCCCGGATCTGGGCCAGGACCAGTTCCGCCGCCGTTTTGCCCAGCAGGTCGGCGGGCTGCCGGACCGTGGACAGCTGGGGCCTGGTCCGCACGGCCCAGCTGCTGTCGTCGAAGCCGACGATCCCGACGTCGCCGGGAACCTTCCGCCCCGATTCCTGGAGCGCGGTCATGGCACCGGCGGCGACGGCGTCGGAGGCCGCGAAGACGCCGTCGATCCTGGGCGAGCGGCGCAGCAGTTCCTGCATGCCCTCGAGCCCTGCGGCGTAGGTGTAGAGCGGGTACTCGACCACCAGCGCGGGGTCGAACCGGTCTCCCAGCGCTTCACGGAAGCCGGCGAAGCGGTCCTGGCCGGAATCGCGGTCCATGGCGCAGGCGATCATGCCGATCGTCCGGCGTCCGGTCTCCAGGAGGCGTCGCGTGATCGCGCGGGCCGCGGCGACATTGTCGATCGCCACGTACGGGAGGTCCGGGGTGCCGGGCGGGTGGCCCACGAAGGCGGCCGGGACGCCGATGTCGCGCACCGCGGAGGCGATGGGGTCGGAGGCCCTGGCAGAGACGATGACCGCGCCGTCCACGAGGCCTCCGCGGAGGTAGTCGGCGACCCTGCGGCTGTCCCGGTCGGAGTCGATGATGAGTGAGACGAGCTGGTAGTCCGCCCGGGAGAGCACGGCGTTGGCCCCGAGGAGGATGGAGCCGATGTTGGGGTCCTCGAACAGGAGCGAGTGCGGCTCGTGGATGATCAGGGCGATCGCCCGCGATTCCTGCGTGACGAGGTTCCTGGCCGCGGAGTTGCGGACGTAGCCCACCCGCGCGATGGCCTCCTCGACGGCGATGCGGGCTTCATCGGACACGTACCGCTCACCGTTGACGACGCGGGACACGGTTCCCCGGGAGAGCCCTGCCGCGCTGGCGACGTCGTTGATGGTCGCCCGGCGGGAACGGGTGCGGATCGTGGGCATACGTGTACTGTAGCCGAGCCTCCGCAGGCCTCTTCCGCGCCACCGACGTACTGTTTCGGGCGCGGGCGACGTACTCTGGAGGGAGCGGTCTAGAAGAAGGCGGCTGTTTCTCCGGCTCTTCTTCTGGGTACCTCGGCGGCTTCGCCGGGTACCCGCAGGAGAGCACCATCCCCGATAGGGGCGTGAAGCCATGAACGACTCCAAAAATCTTCTTCCAGCTACTCCAGCGGACGGATCACTGATCCGCAGTCCGCGTCATGTGCCGACATCGCAGCACATCGACCACTTCCTCCAGGCCACCAGTACCGTCACGCTCGACGGAGCGCTGGTCTCCCTCGACGAACTCGAGGGCCTCTACGTCTACTGGTGCTCCCTCAACCACCAGGACCCCTCCGCGACACTCGACGTGCTCGCAGCCCTCGAACGACAGGGCGTGGAGCGGGTCACGCGTGACGGCGTCGACTACGTCGAAGGGCTCGTCCTGACCGGCGGCCTCGTGACCGATTTCATCCTCTCGTGCGACTTCGCGGGCACCTGGGGTGTTCCCTCGGCTCACGAGCTGGCGACGGCGTACGAAGCCGCGGCGGCGTCCTGACCGGGCGATGACACGCGGCAGTGACGGCAGGAGGACGACGGGACCACGCGGTACGCCCGCCCTCGCCGCCCTCACGGCTGCGGACGTCCCCTTCGCGGCGCGCCCGTACAGCCATGAGGCGGGCGCCTCCTCCTACGGGCTCGAGGCCGCCACGGCCCTCGGCGTTGCGCCGGAGCGCGTCTTCAAGACCCTGATGACGAGCGTCGACGGGACCCTCGTGGCCGCCGTCGTCCCCGTGAGCGGTCCACTCGACCTCAAGGCCCTGGCCTCGGCGCTCGGCCGGCGGAAGGCGGCGATGGCCGATCCCGGCGCCGCCGAACGGCGGACGGGCTACGTCCTGGGCGGGATCTCCCCCATCGGCCAGCGGCAGGCATCCCCCGTCGTCGTCGACCGGTCCGCGCTCGACCACGCGACCGTGTTCGTGTCCGGTGGCCGGCGGGGCCTCGACATCGAGCTGGCCCCTGCGGACCTGATCGCTGTCACGCGTGCCCTCGTCGCGCCGATCGCGGGACCGTGATGCCTCTCCACGGATCCGGGCCGGCGCGTACCGTCTCCGACGGCGGGGCGATCTGCTCCAGCCAGGACAACCCGACCTCCGCCTGGCCGCGTCTCGGCCAACGGCCATGACCTCGCCCGAGGGTGCCCCATGACCGGGACGGTGGGTCCGCCGCTTCCGGACTGGCCGGAGGTCGAGCCGGCCTTCGGCGCCGTGACCCTGCGGCGGGTCGAGGACAGGGACGCGGGCATGGTCCGCGACCTGGCCACCGATCCCTACGTGCCCCTCATCGGCACGCTCCCGTTCCAGGCCGGCCGCGAGGAGGCCCTCGACTACATCATCCGCCAGCGCGGGCGACACCCCGAGGGAGCCGGCTTCTCCTTCGCGATCGCGGACGCCCGCACGGATCAGGCACTGGGCGTCATCGGCCTGTGGCTGCGCGACTACCCCCTGGGGCGGGGCCAGGCCGGGTACGCGGTCGCCCCCGGCGCGCGCGGCCGCGGGACGGCCAGCGATGCCCTGCGTGCGCTGGTCCTGTTCGCGTGGACCCTACCGGGTCTCCACCGCGTGGAACTGCACATCGAGCCGTGGAACGCCGCGTCCATCGGCGTCGCCCGCCGGGCCGGCTTCAGCTACGAAGGGCTCCTCGGCAGCTACCTCGAGATCGGCGGCGAGCGGCGCGACCTCGCGTCCTACGCGGTGATCCGCACCGCACCGCCGGAGACCGTGACGCGCCCGATCTCGGGGATTCCCACCGTGATCAGCGACGGGCGGCCGACGTCGGCGCCCTGATGCACGGTGAGGGTCACCGGGGGGACCACCTCGCCGAGGGCCCGCAGGTAGGCACCGAGGGACCCCGCCGCCGAACCGGTCGCAGGGTCCTCGCGCACTCCGCCCGGCGGGAAGGGGTTGCGGGCCTCGAAGACTTCCCGGGCGCGCCGGTGCACGACGGCGACCGTCGCAACCCAGCCCTGGTCGGCCATGAGGGCTCTGAGTCCGTCGTAGTCGTAGTCGAGGGCGCGGAGGACTCCGGCATCGCGCACGGGCACGATCGGGTGGATGTTGCCGGCGAAGGACAGCATCACGGGCAGGTCTGCTGACAGGTCGTCCTCGGTGAGCCGGAGGTGGCGCAGCAGGTCCGCCCGGCAGCCGGCGTCGATCGCGCCCACCCACGGTTCCACCGTCTCGAGGGACGCGACGAGGCGGTCGTCCACGCGATCCGTCGTGACCGCGAGGACCCCCACCGGCGTCGAGAGGGCAAGCGCCCCGGGTCCCTCGCGTTCGGCGAGCACGACGCCCGTGGCGATCGTCGCGTGGCCGCAGAAGGGGATCTCCGCTTCGGGGGCGAAGTAGCGGACCGTCGCGCTGCCGGGACGACGGTGGGAGAGGAAGGCACTCTCCGCGTACCCGAGGTCGGCGGCGATGGCCTGCATCTCTTCGGGTGTCAGCCCGTCCGCGTCGAGCACGACTCCGGCGGGGTTACCGCCGTCGGGCCGATCGGTGAAGGCTGCGTAGCGGAGGATCTCCATGCGTCGATGCTAGCCCTGCTCCTCGTTGTTCACCCGTCGATCGTCGTCAGGTCCCCCGTGGGGGTGTTGGTCCTCCGATTGACTAGCCAGGTGACGAGCCACAGCACGACGCCGATCGCCATGAGGCCCCCGGCGATCTGATACTGGATGACGTCGCGTCCCACCCACGGCCCGGCGAGGAAGAGGCACAGGACCCCGGCCACCGCGGGAAGCGGCCCCGGTGAGGTGAAGAACACCTTCCGGTTGACGTCCCGCTTGCGGCGCAGCACCAGGCACGCGAGGTTCACCACGGCGAAGACGCACAGGAGCAGGAACGCGGTGGTCCCGGAGAGGTTGGCGACGACGTTGCTGTCCGGGTCGCTGGTCACGTAGAGGATCAGGCCGAGCGCCAGGACCGTCGAGAAGGCGATGCCGGCCCAGGGCGTGCAGCGCACCGGGAGCACCTTGCCCAGCGGGCGGGGCAGGACCCCCTGCCGGGCCATCCCGTAGATGAGGCGGCTGGCCATCAGCATGTTGATCAGGGCGGTGTTCGCGACGGCGAAGACGGCGAGGAAGGGGAAGATCTGGTCGATGGGGAAGTCGGGTGAGCCCTTGCGCACCACCTCGAGCAGCGCCGCACCCTCGGCCTCCCGGATGCCCTCCAGCTCGGTGGGGCTCAGCACGGTGACCACCGAGACGGCCACCAGCATGTAGAAGATGACCGCGATGCCGAGGCCGGTCAGCATGGTCCGCGGGAAGATGCGTTCCGGGTTCTGCGTCTCCTCGACCATGTTGACGGAGTCCTCGAAGCCCACCATCGCGAAGAAGGCGATGGAGGTGGCCGCCGTGACGGCCAGGAAGAGGCCCTTGTCCTGGTAATCGGTGAACACGAAGACCTGGCCCACGTTGCCGGTGCCCTGCGCCATGACGTAGAAGCCCACGCCGATCACGATGCACAGCGCGGCGACCTCGATGAGCGTCAGCACCACGTTGAACTTGACGCTCTCGCCGACGCCCCGCAGGTTGATCAGCGCGAGCAGGAGCATGAAGCCGAGCGCGACGGCGGTGAGCATCCCCTGCCCCGGCATGTCCATCCAGCCGTTGACCTCGAGGCCGCCGAAGAAGTTCTGCGCCAGCACGTTGGCGGACGTTGCGGCGCTGGTGATGCCGGAGCAGACGACGGCGAAGGCCACCAGGAAGGTGACGAAGTGGATGCCGAACGCCTTGTGCGTGTACAGCGCGGCCCCTGCCGCCTGGGGATACTGCGTGACGAGTTCGAGGTAGGAGAACGCTGTCATGGTCGCGACGATGAAGGCGAGCAGGAACGGGAGCCACACCAGCCCTCCGACCGTCCCGGCCATCGTCCCGGTGACGGCGTACACCCCCGCGCCCAAAATGTCCCCCACGATGAACAGGAGGAGCAGCTTCGGCCCGAGGACCCGCTTGAGTTCGGGCTCCTTCGTGGTGGCGGATGCGTCTGATGCATGGTCTGCAGAAGTACTCATGGACGGCCTCCCCGTTGTGTCCCACCTCACTGTGGTACTGATCACCCCCCTTAGCAATAGGTGATGCGTGACTCCCGTGGATCGCAGGACGTGGTGCCCTGTGGAACACGCCGTCGTTCTCGGCCCTGCCGCATCCAGGTGCGCCTCGCGCCGAACATGCGCCGTTGACACCCGATGTGACCTGAATTACTCTGGGAACGTTCACAGATTCTCGACGGAGTGCCCGACCCGCGAATGTGGGAGCGTTCACAGAACGTGCCCGCACCTCTCCTGCGGCAGCCGCCCGAGAATCGGCACCGCAGCACCGAGGAGCAGGTTTGGCACACACCACCACCGTCGCAGGACTGTCCGGCGACGGGCGGCTCGTCTACGGATGTGATTACAACCCCGAGCAGTGGGACCCGTCCGTCTGGGTGGAGGACGTCCGCCTGATGAAAGAGGCCGGCGTCAATCTCGTGGCCGTCAACATCTTCGGCTGGGCGGAACTGCAGCCCGAGCCGGGGGTCTTCCGCTTCGAGAACCTCGACGCCGTCATGGACCTCCTCGCCGAGAACGGCATCGGGGTGAACCTGGGCACCGGGACGTCGTCGACCCCGGCCTGGCTCACCACAGCCCACCCGGAACTCCTCCCCCGCGCCGCCGACGGCACGGCCCGCTGGCCGGGCGGCCGGCAGGCGTTCTGCCCCAGCTCTCCCATCTACCGCGAACACGCCCTCGTCCTGGTGGGGCAGGTCGCCGCCCGCTACGGCAGCCATCCGGCGCTGCGCCTGTGGCACGTCTCGAACGAGCTCGGCTGCCACAACTCCCTGTGCTACTGCGACGTCTCGGCCGAGGCGTTCCGGGGGTGGCTGCGGGCGCGCTATCAGACGCTCGACGCCCTCAACGCCGCCTGGGGCACCGCGTTCTGGAGCCAGCGGTATTCCGGGTGGCAGCAGATCCTGCCCCCGAGGGCCACGCTCTCCGCGACCAACCCGACGCAGACGCTCGACTTCAACCGCTTCAGCTCCGACGAACTCCTCGCGCACTACGCGGCGGAGGAGGCCGTCCTGCGGGCCAACAGCGCTGCCCCCGTCACCACGAACTTCATGGTCGCGGCGCACATCCGCAACCAGGACTACTGGACCTGGGCGCCCTCGATGGACGTCATCGCCAACGACCATTATCTGGACCACCGCCTGGACGCCCCACTGGCCGAACTCGCCTTCACCGCCGACACCACCCGCGGGCTGGCGCAGGGCCGGCCGTGGCTGCTCATGGAGCACTCGACCGGCGCCGTGAACTGGCAGCCCCGCAACATCGCCAAGGGCCCGGGCGAGATGATCCGCAACTCGCTCACCCACCTCGCCCGCGGCGCGGACGGGCTGTGCTTCTTCCAGTGGCGCGCATCGCTGCAGGGCAGCGAGAAATTCCACTCCGCGATGGTGCCCCATGCCGGGACGGACTCGCAGGTCTGGCGCGACGTCGTCGAACTCGGATCCTCCCTCGTGAAGCTGCGGGAACTCGCCGGCACGACCGTGCACGCGGACGTCGCGCTGGTGTTCAGCTGGGAGGCCTGGTGGGCCCACGACCAGGAGTCGCACCCGTCCGGTGACGTCCGCTACATCGAGCAGGTGCACGCCGCCTACAAGGCCCTGTGGGACGCCGGCATCACGGTCGACGTCGTGGCGCCCGGCGCGGACCTCTCCGCCTACCGCCTCGTGGTGGTCCCGAATCTCTACCTGATCCGCGACGACCACGCCGCCGTCATCAGCGACTTCGTGGCCGGCGGCGGATCCGCCGTCGTCACCTTCTTCAGCGGCATCGTGGACGAGAACGAGAGGGTCCGCCCCGGCGGTTATCCCGGAGCGTTCCGGGACATGCTCGGCCTCCGGTCCGAGGAGTTCTTCCCGCTCGACCCGGCGCATCCGCTCACCCTCGACAACGGCTCCCCCGCATCGCTCTGGTCCGAGGCAGTCCGCCTCACCACCGCCGAAGCCATGCTGAGCTTCGCGACCGGCCACCACGCCGGCAGCCCCGCCGTCACCCGCAACCGCTTCGGCGCGGGTACCGCCTGGTACGTCGGCACGGTGCTCGACGGCGGCGTCCTCCGGGACCTGCTGCTGCGCGCCGCCGCCGCCGCCGATGTGCCCGTCCCCGACGTGCAGACCGGCCTCGAGACGGTCACCCGCTGCGGCAACGGTCACGAGTACCTCTTCCTCATCAACCACGGCACCGAGGACCGCAAGCACCGGGTCAGCGGACTGGAACTGCTGACCGCGGAGGCCGTCGCCGACGCCGTCGTCGTTCCCGCGGGCGCAGTACGCGTTGTCCGCACTACCCCAGCAACCCCCACCGACGGCTCCGCCCAGGGCCGAAAGGACGCAGGAAATGACCGTCACTAGCACTCCGGCCGGGTCCCCGAAGGCGCCCCCGGCCGCGCGGAAGAGCCGCTCGTCGGGGGCCCAGCGCCGCGCCGTGGCCATCTTCATCGCCCCGTTCGCGCTGCTCTTCCTCGCCTTCTACGCCATCCCGATCGTCTACGCGATCATCCAGTCGCTGCTCACCGTCGAGCGGCAGGGTACCTTCGGGGCGCCCCAGCAGGTCTTCGGCGGCTTCGTGCAGTACCAGCAGGTCTTCCAGGACACCGCCTTCTGGGAGTCGGTGGGCCGCGTGCTGCTGTTCGGTGCCGTACAGGTACCGGTCATGCTCGGCCTCGCCCTGCTGTTCGCGCTGCTCCTCGACTCGCCGCTGCTCAAGGGGAAAAAGTTCTTCCGTCTGGCATTCTTCGCGCCCTACGCCGTCCCCGGCGTCATCGCGGCCATCATGTGGGGCTTCCTGTACTCGCCCTCGCTCTCGCCGTTCGGCCCCGTGACCTCGAGCATCGACTTCCTGGGCGCCGAGCTCGTGCTGTGGGCCATCGCGAACATCGTGACGTGGGTCTACGTGGGCTACAACATGCTGATCATCTACGCATCCCTCCTGGCGATCCCCCACGAGATCTACGAGGCGGCACGGCTCGACGGCGCCAGCAACGTCCAGATCGCCTGGCGCATCAAGATCCCCCTGGTGGTCCCCGCGATCATCCTCACCGGAGTCTTCTCGATCATCGGCACGCTCCAGCTGCTGGCAGAACCACAGACCCTGCGCAGCTTCAGCTCGGCGATCAGCAGCACCTACACCCCGAACCTCGCGGTCTACACCACGGCGTCCGTCCCCAACTACAACCTGGCGGCCGCCTTCTCGGTGGTCCTCGCGCTCGCCACGTTCATCCTCTCCTTCGTCTTCCTGAAGGCCACCCAGCGGAAGGTATCCCAGTGATGGCGACCCCAGCCACAGCCTCCAAGCGGCCGCGCGGCGGACGCTCGACGGCCGGCGACACCGAGAACCGCGGACGCGGACCCCGGCAGAGCGTCATGTCCCGCAGCGCCGCGATGCTCATCATGGGCGTCTTCACCCTCTACTTCCTGACCCCCATCTGGTGGCTGCTCATCACCTCGACGAAGACCAGCGGGGAGATCACCTCCACGGCCCCGCTGTGGTTCACGGCGAACTCGCCCGGCACGTTCTTCACCAATATCGGTCGACTCTTCACCTACGGGGACGGCCTCTTCGGCCGGTGGCTGCTGAACTCCGCGCTCTACGCCGGCGTCGGCGCCCTCATCGGGACGATCGTCGCGGCCATGTGCGGCTACGCCCTCGCGAAGTACGAGTTCCGGGGCCGGGAGTCGATCTTCAACGTCGTCCTCAGCGGTGTGCTCGTTCCCGCCACCGCCCTGGCACTGCCCCTGTTCCTCCTCTTCAGCCAGGTGGAGCTCACCAACACCATGCTGGCGGTCTTCCTGCCGAGCCTCGTCAGCCCCTTCGGCGTGTACCTGGCGCGGATCTATGCTGCAGCGAGTGTTCCCACCGAGCTGCTGGAGGCCGCGCGCCTCGACGGCTCCGGGGAGGTGCGGACATTCTTCAGCCTGTCCTCGCGCCTGATGGCGCCGGCTCTCGTGACCATCTTCCTGTTCCAGTTCGTCACCATCTGGAACAACTTCTTCCTGCCGCTGATCATGCTGCGCGACCAGGCGCTCTTCCCCGTGACCCTGGGACTGTACGCCTGGAACAGCCAGATCAGCCAGATCCCCGAGCTGAGGTCCCTCGTGATCGTCGGGGCACTCGTCTCGATCGTCCCGCTGATCATCGCCTTCCTCGCCCTCCAGCGGTTCTGGAGCAGCGGGCTCGGCGCCGGCAGCGTCAAGTGAATCCCCTGATCTTCCCGACCAGCACCACAGGTGCGGGGGCATCCGCCCCCATGCCGCACTGCTCAATCAACCGATAGGAAAGACAATGCGCGCGCATTACGGAAAAGTCACCGCGGCCTTTGCCATGATCTCTGCGCTGGCTCTCTCCGGCTGTTCAGCCGGCGGGGACAGCTCTGAAGCGGGTGGCGAAGCGGCCCCCTGCGAGGCCTCCGATGGGCCCGTGACACTGCAGTTCACCACCTGGGTTCCCGGGATGAACGAGGTCGTCGAGCTGTGGAACGCTGACAACCCTGACATCCAGGTCGAGGTGCAGACCGGGCCCAACGGCAACTCGGGCACGTACCAGAACTTCTTCAACCAGATCCAGGCCGGCAACGCGCCGGACCTCGGCCAGATCGAATACGACGCCCTGCCGAACTTCCGGGTGCAGGACGGCCTGGAGAACATCGCCGAGTGCGAGGGCATCGAAGAGGCGGAGGACCAGTTCGTCGACTGGACCTGGGGGCAGGTGACCTTCGGCGAGGAAGGCTCCGTCTACGCCGTTCCCCAGGACAGCGGACCCATGGCCATGTACTACCGCGCGGACCTCTTCGAGCAGGCCGGCATCGAGGTACCCACCACCTGGGAGGAGTACGCCGCCGCGGCCGAGCAGATCAAGGCCGAGGGTGCGTACATCACCAACTTCCCGAAGACCGACGTCAACTGGTTCGCCGGCATGGTCTGGCAGAACGGCGGCCAGTGGTTCTCGAACGACGGCGAGAGCTGGGACGTGAACCTGACCGGTGAGGAATCCGAGGAAGTAGCCACCTACTGGCAGGACCTGCTGTCCGAGGACCTCGTCTCCACATTGCCGTCCTTCTCGGACGAGTGGAACGCATCCTTCAACGAGGGACAGCAGTGGACCTGGGTCTCCGCGGTCTGGGGAGCCACCACCCTGTCCGACGGCGCACCCGACACGGCCGGCAAGTGGGCCGTCGCCCCCATGCCGCAGTGGGAAGCCGACACCCAGAGCGCCGGCAACTGGGGCGGCTCGTCCACCGCGGTCCTGAAGGGCACCGACCACCCGGCCGAGGCAGCGCAGTTCGCGCTCTGGCTGAACACCGATCCCGAAGCCCTCGCCCTCGCCAACGAACTCGGCGGCCTGTACCCGGCAGCGAAGTCCGCAGCCGACCTCGAGGCCTTCTCGGGCGGCGTCGAGTTCTACGGTGGACAGAAGATCTACGACGTCTTTGCCGAGGCATCCTCGAATGTGGATCCCGACTTCACCTGGGGCCCCACCATGACGCAAACCTACACGGACGTCTCCGACGGGTTCGGTGCAGCCATCGGCGGCTCCGGCACCCTGATGGACGCTCTCGAAAACGGGCAGCAGGCGACGATCGACGCGCTGAAGGCGCAGTCCATCCCCGTGTCGGAGTAATCCTCCAGCACACCCCGCTGTCCTCCGAAGCGCCGCGTCCCGTCAGGGGCGCGGCGCTTCGTGTGCAAGGCGGCCCCGGAGCCCGCTCGAATAGGCTTGCGGGATGAGTTCCGCACATGCTCTCTCCCACGACCGCATCCGGGCCGAGCTGTCCTCGGCCCGCCGCCCGACGACGTCGGACGCCGACTGGCAGTCCTTCCAGGCCCGCTTCGACACGGAGTTCCCGCGCCTGCAGTCGCTGTTCCACCGCATCTACGGGCCCGGAGCGGACGGCGAACTGCTGCAGGTGGCGCTCGACGCCGCCGCGTCCTGGCAGGACCGCCCTGCGGATCTCAAGGCCCTCGACGCCTCGCGTGCCATGGCGCCGGACTGGTTCTCCTCCCACCGGATGCTCGGCGGCGTCTGCTACGTGGACCTCTACGCCGGGGACCTCGCCGGCCTCCGGGCGCGGATCCCCTACTTCCGCGAGCTCGGCCTCACCTACCTGCACCTCATGCCGTTCTTCCGCGCCCCCGAGGAGAACTCCGACGGCGGCTACGCGGTCTCGAGCTACCGCGACGTGGACCCGTCGCTCGGGACCATGGAGGAGCTCGCCGACCTCGCCCGGGAGCTGAGGGAGGACGGGATCGCCCTCGTCGTCGACTTCATCTTCAACCACACCTCCGACGAGCACGAGTGGGCGCGCAGGGCCGCCGCCGGTGATCCCGAGTACGCGGACTTCTACCTGATCTACCCCGACCGGCAGATGCCGGACGCCTACGAGCGGACCGTCCGGGAGATCTTCCCCGACGACCACCCCGGCTCCTTCGTGCCGCTGGAGGATGGCCGGTGGGTGTGGGCCACGTTCCACTCCTTCCAGTGGGACCTCAACTACCGCAACCCGCGTGTGTTCAGGGCCATGGCCGGCGAGATGCTCTACCTCGCCAATCAGGGGGTCGACATCATCCGGATGGACGCCGTCGCCTTCATCTGGAAGCAGCTCGGCACCACCTGCGAGAGCCTGCCCGAGGCACACCTGCTGCTGCAGGCCTTCAACGCGGTGTGCCGCCTCGCCGCACCCTCCCTGCTGTTCAAGTCGGAGGCGATCGTGCACCCGGACGAGGTGGTGCAGTACATCGACCGCGGCGAATGCCAGCTCAGCTACAACCCGCTGCAGATGGCGCTCATCTGGAACTCGCTGGCCACCCGGGAGGTCGCCCTGCTCGCCCAGGCCCTCGAGCACCGGCACGGCATCCCGGAGGGCACGGCCTGGGTCAACTACGTCCGCAGCCACGACGACATCGGCTGGACCTTCTCCGACGAGGATGCCGCCGAGCTCGGCATCAACGGCCACGACCACCGGCGGTTCCTCAACGCCTTCTACGTCGACCGCTTCCCGGACAGCTTCGCGCGCGGCGTCCCGTTCCAGGACAACCCCCGCACCGGGGACTGCCGGATCTCCGGCACCACGGCGTCCCTCGCGGGGCTGGAGGCGCACGACGGCGCCGCCGTCGCGCGGATCCTCCTCGCCCACTCGATCATCCTCAGCACGGGCGGCATCCCGCTGCTGTACCTCGGCGACGAGGTGGGCCAGCTCAACGACCACTCGTACGCGGCTGATCCCGCGAAGGCCGAGGACAGCCGCTGGGTGGGCCGGCCCGGATACCCCGCGGACCGCTACGCTGCGCGGACGGACCCGACGACGGACCCCGGAGCGATCTTCGCCGGACTCACCCGCCTCATCGGGGCGCGGCGGCAGACACCGGAGTTCGCCGGCGGACGCCTTCTCCCGTTCCACACGAACAACGCGCACGTCCTCGGCTACCAGCGGCCCGGCCTGCTCGACGGCGAGGAGTCCACCGTCGTCGTGTTCGCGAACTTCGCGGAGTCCCCGCAGGACGTCGACGCCCGGACGCTCTCGGGCCTGCCGGACAGCGCTGTGGACCTCATCAGCGGCGAGTCGGAGCTGCTGCGGCCGGGCATCACCCTCGAGCCGCACGGGGTCCGGTGGTACCGGGTCTGACGTCCGGACCGCCCGAGAACCCTCAGGCCTGGCGGCGTGAGAACTCGCCTGCGGCCCGGACCTGCTCCGGCGTCGGCCGGATTCCCGTGTAGAGGACGAACTGCTCCTCGGCCTGCAGGGCGACGACCTCCGCTCCCGTGATCACGGGTGTCCCCGCTGCGCGGGCGGCGAGGATCAGCGGCGTCTCCGACGGGGAGGCGACGACGTCGAACACCACCTGTGCGGCGTCGAGCGCCGCCCGCGGGAAGGCGAGGGCACCGGCGTCGGGGCCGGTCATGCCCAGCGGGGTCACGTTCAACAGCAGATCCGCCGTCGACTCCCCCACCTCCTGCTGCCAGTCGAAACCGTAGAGGTCGGCGAGTGCCCGGCCGGTGCGCTCGTTGCGGGCCACGACCGCCACCCGCGTGAAACCCGAGTCCCGCAGGGCGGCGACGACGGCCTTCGCCATGCCGCCGGACCCCCGGACGAGGACCGAGTGCGTGACCGGCACGGCATGCTCGCGCAGGAGCCGCTCGATCGCGAGGTAGTCGGTGTTGTAGGCGGTGAGGACGCCGTCGTCGTTCACGATGGTGTTCACGGAGTCGATGGCCCTGGCCGAGGGATCGAGGTGGTCCACGAGGGCGATGACGTCCTCCTTGAACGGCATCGAGACGGCGCACCCGCGGATGCCGAGGCCGCGCAGGCCCGCGATGGCCGACGGCAGATCGCTGGTGGTGAACGCCTTGTAGATGTAGTTGAGCCCCAGCTCCTCGTAGAGGTAATTGTGGAAGCGCGTGCCGATGTTGCTGGGCCGCGCAGCCAGGGAGATGCAGAGGGTCATGTCTTTGTTCAGGATGGGCACCCACCCATCATCCCAGCACCGCCCTGTCGGACCGCCGTGAACCGCCGCACGTCGGCCGTGCACCAGGCACTAATATTGGGACGAGTCTCTCCCGCGACGGCGCGTTGCCGAGGCACCCTGTCACCCTCCCGCACCGCCCCAGGAGCAAGCCCTTGAAAATCGACTTCGCGCAGTCAGCCCAGTCCACGCTCGGCGTCGAGTGGGAACTGGCGCTCGTGGACCGCTACAACGGGGAACTCGTCTCCGTGGCGGGCGAGGTGCTGCGTGGGGTCAGCGCGAACCACCCCGAACTGCAGGACGACGACGAGCACCCCCACATCAAGCAGGAGTTGCTCCTCAACACGGTGGAGCTCGTGACCGGCGTCTGCACGTCGGTCGGTGAGGCCACGGCGGATCTGGCGCGCTCCCTCGCCGCCGTCCGCGAGGTCACGGATCCCATGGGCGTCGAACTCTTCTGTGCCGGGTCACATCCTTTCAGCGCGCCGAAGGCACAGCAGGTCACGGACCGGGAGCGGTACGCGAAGCTGATCGACCGCACACAGTGGTGGGGCCGCCAGATGGTCATCTACGGTGTGCACGTGCATGTGGGGCTCGATTCCCGGGACAAGGCGCTGCCGGTGGTGGACGGCCTGACCAACTACTTCCCGCACTTCCAGGCGCTCTCGGCGTCGTCGCCGTTCTGGGGCGGCGAGGACACCGGCTACGCCTCCCAGCGGTCCCTCATGTTCCAGCAGCTGCCCACGGCGGGCCTGCCGTTCCACTTCGACGACTGGGCGGGCTACGAGTCCTACGTCCAGGACATGTTCACCACCGGGGTGATCGACTCCGTCAGCGAGATCCGGTGGGACATCCGGCCTGTCGGGAACCTCGGCACGGTGGAGATGCGGGTCTGCGACGGCCTCTCAACCCTGCAGGACGTCGGGGCAGTTGCCGCCCTCACCCAGTGCCTCGTGCAGGAGTTCTCCGACACCCTCGACGACGGCGGGACCATTCCCACCATGCAGCCGTGGCACATCCAGGAGAACAAGTGGCGGGCGGCCCGCTACGGTCTGGACGCCATCATCATCCTCGACGCCGCGGGCAACGAGAGGCTCGTCACCGAGCATCTCGTCGACGTCCTGAACCGGCTCGAGCCGATCGCCGCGAAGCTCGGTTGCAGCAGCGAACTCGCGGACGTCGAGACCATCCTCCGGCGCGGTGCCGGGTACCAGCGCCAGCGCAAGGTCGCGGCGGAGAACGGCGGCGATCTCCGCGCGGTCGTCCTCGACATGGTGCAGCAGCTGCGCGAATAGGACGCCACGACGGCGCTCCCGCAGTCGGTCAGCGCCTGGTCTCGTACCTGGTCAGGAGCAGGCCGTCGGGAAACGCCCGGGTCTCCACCAGGTTCAGATTCACCCAGGTGTCCAGGGCGGTGAAGAACGGTGTGCCTCCGCCCACCAGGACCGGGTGGGTGACGAGCACGTACTCGTCGATCAGCCCGGCGCGCATGGCAGACGCGGCGAGGGTGGCACCGCAGATGTCCATGGGACCGCCGTCGCCTGCCTTGAGCCGGGCGATCTCAGCGACTGCGCTCCCCGTGAACAGTCGGGCGTTCCAGTCGACCGCGGTGGTCCTCGAGGAGAACACGACCTTCGGCATGTCCCGCCAGCGGCGGGCATACTCGACATGCGCCGGGGTGACGTCCGGCTGCCGGTCGGCCGTCGGCCAGTGCGAGCTCATCGTCTCCCACAGTCCGCGCCCGTACAGCGCCAGATCCGTTGCCCCGACCCGGTCGGACCACCACTGGAACAGTTCGTCGCCGGGTACGCTCCAGCCGAGGTCACCACCCGGCGCCGCGACATAGCCGTCCAGGCTGAGGTTCATGGCGAAGGTCAGTGTCCGCATGGCGCCAGTCTCCCGCAGGTCGGTCCCCGGCGTAAGAGCCGCACGGCACGAGAACTCAGCGACCGGACCACGCCGGGGGCCGGCTGACCACCACATCGGGCGGATGCCGGACCCGACTGTCCGTCGCCAGGCCTCCCGAACCTGGGTGGCTATGCTGTCGCCATGTCGAGATCGGTTGCTTTGATCCGAGGCGTGGGAGGGCCGACTGCCCTGCGGATGGCCGACCTGCGCTCAGCACTGGAAGATGCTGGCCTTACAGGGGTGACGACCTTGCAGGTCGCGGGCAATGTCGTGTTCGATCATGACGACCGACCTGCGCCGGCCTTTGCAGCGCTCGTCAGGCGGACCGTCCACCAGAACTTCGGTCACGACCTGCCCGTCATCATCCGCTCGCATGACCAACTCGTCGACGCCGAGCGGCGCAACCCGTTCGTCGGAACACAGGAGGGTCGGTTGGTGATGTCCATATTCCTCGAGGAGATGCCGCGCCCTCGCGGCGCTCTCGACCCCTCATTCGGCACACCCGACCTGTTCGTCGTCGACCGCACGGAGGTGTTCGTGCGCTACGCCGGCGCTGTCGCGGGCTCGAGACTCTCCTCGGCCCGGTTCGAAAAGATACTCGGTGTCGTCGGCACCGCACGGAATGCCACCACCGTCGCGAAACTTGTGGAGCTCAGCGCCTGACCGCAGGACGTGCGCCCTTCGCCTGACACGCCGGCCTGAGCGTGGGACCATGCTGCAATGAGCGAGCTCGACATCAGGCGCCTGGTCCAGGGAGACGTCACTGAGGCGACGGCCCTGTTCGAGATGATGGCCCACGTCTTCGAGGAGGGCTACGAACCACTCGGTGCGGACTACGTTGATGACCTTCTCGGTCGAGAAGGCTTCTGGGCGCTCGCGGCATTCATCGGCCCGCAGATCGTTGCAGGGCTCACGGCTCATACCCTGCCGATGACGCGCTCGCCGTCGTCGGAATTGTTCATCTACGATCTTGCCGTGCTGCCGGCCCACCAGAGGCGCGGCATCGCGAGTCGGCTCATCGCTGCACTACGTACTTCGGCCGCGGCGGAAGGCATCAGCGAGATCTTCGTTCCGGCCGACGACGAGGACGGGCACGCCCTAAAGTTCTACCGGTCACTGGGGGCCGCCGCTTCGCCCGTCACGGTGTTCACGTTCACGAATTGAGACGTCAGAGGTGCAGTGCCGCGGCGCCGAGGTGCTGCGCTCCTGCCCGTGGAAGGTGGCACGTGAAGGACATGGTCCGCTGACCGGTGAAGTGATTGAAATTGCCTGATACTCCCGGTTGACTGGCAGGATGCGTCATGTCCTGGTGCTCGGGGGAACCGCGTGGCTCGGATCCGCCATCACCCGCCGGCTCGTGCTGAACGGCGACACGGTGACGTGCCTGGCGCGGGGTGAGTCCGGCCGCGCGCCCTCCGGTGTGGTGTTCGTGCGGGCCGACCGGAGAGCTGCGGACGGATACCGGGCCGTGTCGAATAGGTCGTGGGACGAGGTGGTGGAGCTCTCCTACGAACCGGCACTGGTGCGGGGCGCCCTTGATGCGCTTGCGGACCGGGCCCAGCACTGGACGCTGGTGTCGTCCGTGTCGGTGTATGCCTCGGACACGGTTGCCGACGCGGATGAATCCGCGACCCTGCTGGCACCGGTGGATCCGGCGGACTACGGGCAGGCGAAGGTGGCCGCGGAACGGGCCTCACAGGAAGCGCTGCGTGACCGCCTCCTGATCGTGCGGCCCGGGTTGATCGCCGGGCCCGGCGATGGAAGCGACAGGTTCAGTTACTGGGCGGGGCGATTCGCGCTCGCCGGTAGCGGGCCGGTGCTGTCCCCGATACCCGGGGACCGTGCGGTGCAGGTGATCGACGTCGAGGATCTTGCAGCGTTCATCACGGAGGCCGGCGCTGCGGATGTCACCGGCGTCGTCAACGCCGTCGGCAACCAGCATGCTCTCGCCGACGTTCTCTCGATGGCCGCGGACGCTGCCGGATTCACCGGTGACATCGTGACGGCGTCCGATGAATGGCTGGTCGAGCACGACGTCCGGTTCTGGGCCGGCCCCCGATCGCTCCCCCTGTGGCTGCCGAGGGACGCTGTCGGGTTCGCTCGACGGGACAACACCGCATTCCACGCCTCGGGCGGGCGGTTGAAGGATCTGCGCCGGACCATCCGACGCACTCTCGAGGCCGAACGGAACCTGGGACTTGGCCGCGAACGAAGGTCCGGCTTGAGCCGCACCGAGGAGCTGGAACTGCTCGACCAGCTTCCGTGACGGTCAGACCGGGATCTGCACCCTTCGGGCGAGGTGTATCCGGTCACTGCGGAGAACCGCCAGGACGGCATGTCGACCCACGCCACCACCGACACCGCATCGGCGACGCTCCCGTCCAGCAGGCGCAGACGCCGGACGGGCATGGCGTTCGTGAGCGGACCCAGGCCGACGTCGCAGTCGATGGCGCCTCGCAGACCATCCGCATCGGTGGCGGCGCGGCCTCATGCTGCTTCACTCGATCGTGAGTCTTGTGATCTATATCGAATAGCGATAGATTAGTATCATTATTCGGACAGAGGGGAAGTCATGGGAAGACTGACAGTAGCGGCGTTGCGCCTGGTCCTGGCAATGATGTTCGCCGGATCGATCTTCATTCAGGTGGTGGTGCTCTCCTTGCTGACCCGGGACATCAGGGAGGCTGATCCCGACGTTGCGATGATCCTCATCCCCATGGTGACCCTGAGCGTCTCGGCGATCCTCGCGGGTCAGGTCGCGGTGGTCTGTGTCTGGGGGCTGCTGACGATGGTGCGGCGTGGCACAGTGTTCTCGACCGACGCCTTCCGCCTGGTTCATCTGGTGATCGGTGCCTTCGCAGCCGCGTCCCTGTTGACCTTCGGGCTCGGTGTCGCCCTCGCCCCCGGGGAAGCGGTGGCGCCCGGAGTGGTCCTGTTGATCGGCGGGGTCGCGGTCATGCTGGCCGCTGTCGCCCTGATCGTCCTGGTGCTGAAGGCCCTGCTGAAGCAGGCCGTGGCACGCGACGTCGAAGCGCGCAATCTCCGCACCGAACTCGACGAGGTGATCTGATGCCGATCGTCGTACGCATCGACGTGGAGCTCGCCCGACGGAAGATGAGCGTCGGTGAGTTCGCAGACCGCATCGGCCTGACACCGGCGAACGTTGCCGTCCTCAAGAACGGGCGGGCCAAAGCGGTGCGTTTCAGCACACTGGAAGCGATGTGCAGGGTCCTCGACTGCCAGCCGGGCGACCTGCTCGAGTGGGTCGACGAGGTGGACGCGGAAGCCCTCACGCAGCCCGCCTCGCATCGGGCCGCCGGCAGCGAGGATCCGTCATGACACGAGACGTCCCGGGAGGCCGGATATGAAGAGACTGGTACCGATCCTGCTCGTGACGGTCGGGGTGGCCCTCATGGTTCGGCAGATCTCTGCAGACGGTGAACCCGGCGCCATTCCACTGGCCCTGATCGTGCTCGGCCTCGGCGCGCACGTCATGCTGCGCGCGCGACGCCGGCGAGCCGCAGGCCGGTGAGCACCCGTGCTGCTTCCAGAACGAGCCCTTCGCCCCTTCCTGCAGGCCGACGAATCACGCCAGGATCGGATACCGAGTGTCCGACCAGGATAGGGAGTCACCATGGATGCGGCCTCTGACCCGCCCCGCCCGGAGACGTGGACCGGGGCTTCCGTGTGAGTACCACCGTGACGCATGGGAAACCGATCATCGTCGGCTATGACGAATCCGAGACCTCGCGACGAGCAGTCCTGTGGGCTGTTCACCATGCTGCGGCAACTGGGCTCCCCCTGGTCGTCCTGCATTGCTGGATGACGATGTTCCACCCGAAGGAGCTCGGCTTCGTTCCCGATGCCAGGGACGAGGCCCTGCGGGCAGCAGCTGAAAGAACAACTGCCGAAGGAGTGGATCTCGCCAGACAGACCGAGCCGGGAGTCGACGTGAGCGCCCGTCCGGTCGTGGGCAACGCCTCGGAGGTGCTCACCCAGGCCTCTGCGGACGCCTCCCTCCTGGTGACGGGTGCGCGCGGCCTCGGCGGCTTCAAGGGTCTCCTCATCGGGTCCGTGAGCCTTCACCTCGCGGCCAGTGCCTCCTGCCCGATTGCAGTGGTGAGCAGGGAGCGACCGCGACGAAGGGGCATCCTCGTGGCCCTCGACGGATCGCCCGAGAGCATCAAGGCCCTGCACGTCGCCGCGGACATGGCACGGGCGCGACACGTTCCCGTGCAGCTGCTTCATGTCCGGCCCTACAGCAGGTACGCCATCACGCGACCACCCGTCCCGGCGTCGAAGCACGATCCGGTGATCGAACAGGCCCTGGACCTGCTGCCCGATGACGTCGACGCCGTCGTCGTCGAGGACTCGCTCGCCGGCCCTACTGTGCCGCGGATCATCGTCCTTCATGCGCGGACAAGCTCCTGCGTGGTGCTCGGCGCCAAGGGACGCAATACCCTCGTCGCCCGGCTCGGCTCCACGGTGCACGCAGTCCTGCACTACGCCCAGGGGACCACCGTCATCGTCCGGTGAGGAAGCGGTCGCCCTCCGCGCCCCACTGCCGGGGTGCCGCCCGCTCCGCATCGGCCGGGTGGACTCCTCCGGTACGGCCTGAGAACCTCAGGTGACATGTGTCAGTCGGCTGGTCCTGTCCCCGGGCTGTGGCCGCCGGTAGCGCCGGCAGGGCCCGCGTCCACCGCAGCAGGGTCCTGCCCTGCCTGTCGCTCCGGCAGGCCCGACACCGACCGGGCAGGGCTGAGCAGCAGGACGTAGCCGAACGGCTGCAGGACGACGCTCCGGACGTCGACGCCGCCGAGCACATCCTCCCCCCGGACATCGATGTCGACGGGCTCACGTCCGTGGTTGATGAGCGTCAGCAGCGGGCCGCGGCGGATCGCTTCCACCATCGGCGGCAGGCCCGGATGAACCGGCTCGACACCCGCCGCCGCGAACAGACGGCCGAGGACCTGCCGCGCACCGACGTCATCGGGAACGGTGGCGAGGTAGCAGGCCGATCCCTCGCCGTGGACTCGCTCGGTCAGCGCCGGCTGCCCGTCCCGACGGCCGCCCTCGAACCTCGCCAGGACCCGTGCGTCCACGGCATGAAGCTCCTCCGCGAGGGTTGACCCGGCGAACGCGATGCCCGGACCCGCGACCAGCACCCGCTGCTCTCCCGGGCCCTCCGAGCCGGCGTCCGCGAGCGCCCCGAAGTCCTCGATGACGACACCCAGCAGGTGCCTCAACTGCGTGCCGAAGCCGCCTGGACGGAAACGGTCGCACTCGTCGGCCACATCGCTGAACGCGGTCACGAGCAGATGCCCGCCCTGCTCGACGAAGCCGGCCAGATTCGCGGCCGCCGGTCCCGTGAGGAGGTACAGGTGCGGGGCGAGGACCACGGCATAACGCGACAGGTCCGCGGTCGGCGGGAGGATGTCCACCTGCACGTGCATGCGGTGGACCGCGTCGTACCAACCGCGCACCAGGGACAGGTAGTCCAGCGAGGTGGGGTGGTCAGGGTTCTCGATGGCCCACCAGTTCTCCCAGTCGAACAGGAGCGCGACCCGGGCGGCACCGTCGTCGGCCGGCAGGTCCGGCAGCCGGCCGAGGTCTCCGCCGAGGGACACGACCTCGCGCCAGGTGCGGGTCTGCGTCCCGGCGTGCGGGAGCATGGCGGAGTGGAACTTCTCCGATCCGGCCCTGGATTGCCGCCACTGGAAGAACAGGATGGCGTCGGCGCCGCGGGCCACGGCCTGCATGCTCTGCGCGGCGAGCTGGCCCGGGGCCTTCGGGGCGTTGGTGGGCCGCCAGTTCACCGCGTTGGTGGCCTGCTCCATAAGGAGCCACGGGGTCCCGGGTTTCAGGGACCGCATCAGGTCGCCGTGGAATGCACCCTCACGGAAGCCCTCGGGGTCGTTCGGGTCCGGGTAGAGATCGTCACTGATGACGTCGAGCTCAGCCGCCCACCGCGCGTAGTCCACGGGCTTGAAGGCACCCATGAAATTCGTGGTGATGGGCTGGACGGCCCCGGCCGCGCGGATGATGTCCCGCTCCATCCGGTAGCACTCCAGGAGCATGTCCGATGTGAAACGCCGATAGTCCAGCAATTGCCCCGGGTTGTGGCTGTACGGGGCGTGCCGCGGCGGGAAGACCTCGGCGAAGGACCCGTAGCGCTGCGACCAGAACATCGTGCCCCACGCGTCGTTGAGCAGGTCGATGCTCCCGTACCGCTCCTGCAGCCATCGTCGGAAGGCATCGCGTGCCGCGTCCGAGTAGTCCGTGTTCAGGTGGCAGCCGTACTCGTTGTTCACGTGCCACAGCACGACGGCGGGATGATCCGCGTACCGCTCGGCGATCCGCGTGACGAGCGCCGATGCGAGCTTGCGGTAGGCCGGCGACGACGGCGCATAGTGCTGGCGGCTGCCGTGCCAGTAGGGCGTACCTTTTTCGTCCGCCGCGAGCATCTCCGGGTAGGCGACGGTCGCCCAGGGCGGAGGCGATGCCGTCGCCGTCGCGAGGTCCACGGCGATCCCTGCCTCGTGGAGCAGGTCGATGATGCGGTCGAGCCACTCGAAGTCGAACTCGTGCTCCGACGGCTGGATGCGTGCCCACGAGAAGATTCCGACGCTCACCATGGTCACGCCTGCCTCGCGCATGCGGGCCACGTCCTCCGGCCAGACCTCCTCGGGCCATTGCTCGGGGTTGTAGTCGGCGCCGTAATGCACGTGGTCTCCTGGGGTCTGGGGCTGGCGATGGCTGGGGCAGCCGGTCGTGGGAGTTCTGCTGGGGGCGTGCGATCGGCGGCCCGGTGGGAACCGCTCGCTGTCAAGGTGCGGTCAGGACCGGCGCCGGCGCTCCCGCACCGCCGTCGCGAGGGCGGCGAAGACGAGGCAGCCGATCCCCGGGACGATCAGGGGCGGAAGCTGCCAGGCCACCATCGCCGTGAGGACGCAGGCGGCCGCGACCCACAGGACGCCTGCAGGATCCTCCCGCGCGTCCCGCAGCCAGAGGAGACCGGCGGCCCGCCAGGACCTCGTCGTCTGCCAGCGGGCGGTGGTTCCCACGAGCGCGGACAACAGCCCGATCAGAAGGATAACGCCGGCGGCCAGGATGACCCGCCCGGCGGGCAGGAGCCCGGAACCGGCGACGACGATGTCCAGCAGCAGCAGGGACGCCACGACCGCGACTCCGAGGCCGGCGAGCCAGCCCGTCCGCAAGGCGGCGGCGAAGTCGGCGGCGAACTGCCGGACGGTCGAGTCCTCGGCGCGCAGGAAGCGGTGGAGGTGCGCGGACCCGGCGGCGAACGAGGCCGGGATGGTGATGATCCCCAGACCCGCCGCGCAGCACAGGACGCCGACCCAGAGCACCTCTCCGAAGAGAGCGAACTTCGCCGTCGCGCCCGGCCAACGGACCGCGCTGCCATCTCGGACGGCAGCCTGCCGTCCGCGCTCAGCGGCGGGATCGCGCCGGCCCCTGCTCATCCCTTGAGGCCCTGGGTGGCGACGCCGTCGACCAGGAAGCGCTGGAAGATGATGAAGAACAGCATGACCGGGAGCAGGGCGAGGACGGAGATAGCGATCGTCGCCCCGTAATCGGAGGTGCTCGTCTGGTCGTTGAAGATCCGCAGCGCGAGCGGCAGCGGGTACTTGTCCGGCGAGTTCAAGTACAGCAGCGGACCGAGGAAGTCGTTCCAACTCCAGATGAACGCGAAGATGGAAGAGGTGATCAGGGCGGGTTTGATCAGCGGGAGCGTGATCGAGAAGAAGATGCGTCCGTGTCCGCAGCCATCGATCCGCGCGGCCTCGTCCAGCTCGCGGGGCAGGTTGCGGATGAACTGCACCATCAGGAACACGAAGAACGCTTCGGTGGCGAGGAACTTGCCGGCCAGCA
Source organism: Arthrobacter sp. TMS2-4 (assembly GCF_054511075.1). Classification (NCBI taxonomy): domain Bacteria; kingdom Bacillati; phylum Actinomycetota; class Actinomycetes; order Micrococcales; family Micrococcaceae; genus Arthrobacter; species Arthrobacter sp. TMS2-4. Next base: position 161,002 of record NZ_JBTNDI010000001.1, on the reverse strand, counting down.
GCGGCCAGAACGTGTCGATCAGACCGAGATTCCTGAAGATGATGTACTGCGGGATGATCAGCACATGGAAGGGCAGCAGCAGGGTCCCGATCATCGCTGCGAAGAGGATCTTGCTGCCGCGGAAATTGATGCGGGAGAAGGCGTAGGCCGCCATGGACGAGGAGATCACGGTACCGATCACCGCGCCGACACCGAGGAGCAGGGAGTTGAGGAAGAACTTCCAGGTCGGGATCCCGGCGATGCCCTGCATCACCTTCACGAAGTTGTCCAAGGTCGGGTTCTCCGGGAAGAAGCCCTGGTTGCTGCCGAACTCGGAGCTCGGCTTGAGCGAGGCCGAGAACATCCACAGCAGCGGATACAGCACGAGGGCCGTCAGGGCTACGATCCCCACCACCCAGAGCGCTGTGGGGGCGTGGTGGCGCATCGGACGACGGCGGGGACCCGGCTGCGTGCGGTGTTCCGGATCCGAGGGGACCGGGACGGCAGGGTTGGATTCGATCGTGGTCACTTGGAATCTCCTGCGTAGTGGACCCAGCTCTTGGAGGTGCGGAAGAGGATGACGGCGAGCACCCCGACGGCGAGCAGCAACACCCAGGCCATCGCCGACGCGTAGCCCATCTGGTTGTTCGTGAAGGCCCTCGTGTAGAGGTACACGGTGTAGAAGTTCGTGGCGCCGCCGGGTCCGCCGGTACCTGATCCGATGATGTACGCCGACGCGAAGACCTGGAAGGCGTTGATCATCTCCAGGAGCAGGTTGAAGAAGATGACGGGTGAAAGCATCGGCACCGTGACGCTGACGAACTTGCGCCAGGCCTTCGCACCATCGACGGACGCCGCCTCGTACAGCTCCGCCGGCACTCCCTTGAGTCCGGCGAGGAAGATCACCATGGGAGCGCCGAACTGCCAGACCGCGAGCAGGATCATCATCGGCATGATGAGGGACGGATTCCCGATCCAGCCGCCGAGGTTGATCCCGAAGAGGTTGAGCGTGCCGTCCACCGGACCATCGGTGGAGAACATCGCCCGCCAGACGATGGCGATGCTGACGCTGGCACCGATGAGGCTCGGAGCGTAGAAGGCCGAGCGGAAGAACCCCGTGCCCTTGGCCTTGTAGTTGAGGAGCATGGCCACCGCGAGGGCAGCCGCGAGCTTGATGGGGGTGCCCACCAGCACGTAGATCAGGGTGATCCGCACCGAGCCCCAGAACTTCTCGTCGTCCGCCATGCGGCTGAGGTTCTCCAGTCCGGTCCACTCGGGGGCGGTGAAGAGGTTGTAGTCGGTGAAGGCGAGGTAGAGCGACGCCAGCATCGGCCCCAGCGTCAGGCCGACGAAGCCGAGCAGCCAGGGCGAGAGGAAGATGTAGCCCGCCAGTGAATCGCGGCGGCGGGTTCGGCGGAGCCGTGACCCGCCCGCCCGGTGGCTGTCCACCGGGCGGGCGCCGGATGCGGCGCTGCGGTCTGTTGACGGCGCGTGCGCCGAATCCGTGGTCACGGTCAAACTCCTTTGTCTGCTGAGCTCTCGAACCTGCTAGCTGTCGAGCGTGACGGCGGCTTCGTCGAAGAACTGCTTCGCCGCCTCCTCCGGGGTGACGGTTCCGAGGCCGATCGACTTGCCCAGATCCCAGAAGGTCTGCTCGATGGCACCGAAGCCGGCCACGGGCGCTGCCGGGGCCTCGCCCATGCGGTCCTCGATGGAGTCGAGGTAGTCCTTGACGGCCTTGTCCGGCCCTTCGAGGTTCGCTCCCTCGAGCTGCGTGTCGGAGGCAGGGATGCCGAGCGTCGCTCCGAAGATCCCGCCCACCTCGGGGCTGTTGATGAGGAAGTCGACGAACGCGGCCGCGGCCTCGGGGTGCTCGGTCGAGGCGGACGCCGCCTGCATGAGGCCCACCTTGCGGTAGAGGTCCTTCTCGTCCGGATTGCTGGTGGGCGGGGCGACGATGGTGATCTCCTCGGCACCGGAGTCACCGAGGTACCCTCCGAGGAAGTTGCTCCAGCTCATCTCACTGGTGGTCAGGTTGCCACCGAAGCCGGACACGGGGTTGATCTCCTCGAGCTTGCTCTGCGGTACCGTGACGTTCTCGCGGTTCTCCTGGCCCTCCGCCCAGTGCTCGGCGAGCTCCTCCTGGGTGAAGTTCAGTTCGCCCTCCTCGGTGAAGAGCTCCCTGCCCTGCTGGCGCAGCTTGAGCTCGAGGTCCTGGATACGCTGGGTGGTGTCGGTACCGCCGTACACGTCGCCCCCGCCCGCCTCGGTGACGGATGCCATGTAGGCGTCGTAGTCGTCCCAGCTCGTACCGCCCTCGTAGGGCTCGACGCCGGTCTCGGCCAGCAGGCCCGGATTCTGGAACACGGACCAGGCACTGTAGCCGGTGGGGATGGCGAACGTGCCGTTCTCGAGCGTGCCGGTGGACAGCAGGCCCTCGTCGATGGCGTCGGTGGTGATCCCGTTGCCGAAATAGTCCTCGAGGTTCAGCAGGAGGCCGTTGTCGCCGTACTGGCGGAGATAGGTGTAGTCGAACTGCATGACGTCGGGAAGTCCGCCACCCGCGGCTTCGGTCTGTCGCTTCTCCCAGTAGGAGGGGTAGTCGGTGAACGTGTCATTGATGGTGATGTTCGGGTACTCCTCCTCGAACGCCGCGATGGCTTCGTCATACCGAGCCGCACGATCGTCGTTGCCCCAGAAGGTGTAGTTGAGCGTGATCTGCTCGTCGGTGTCGAGGGCTGCGGGCTCGGCCCCACCGCCGCCGCATCCGGTCAGGACCAGTCCGGTGGCGGCCAGGGCCGCGACCCCTGTCAGCGTGCGTCGTGAGAGTGTGCGGAACATCGTTGTCCTCCTGGAAAACTTCGTCGTCAGCCATCGTGGGGCGCCTTGGGAAAGCGTTATCCGACAGCGTAGATTGAATCGTATCAACGGTCAACAGTCTTTCGCGGTCGGGCCCGTCCGCGGTCTATCCTCGCTCATCCCCGCATGAAAGGATGCACACCATGCCCCATTTCGACCGCCCTCTGTCAGAGCTGCGCCGGTATCTGCCCGAGCGCGACGAGCCCGCCGACTACGACGCCTTCTGGGACCGAACGCTGTCCGAACAGCGCAGGCATGTGGCACCTCCCCTGTTCGAGGAAGTCCGGGCGGGCTACTCCCAGCTGGTGACCGAGGACGTCACGTTCGCCGGCTACGGCGGAGAGCCCATCAAGGCGTGGCTGCTGCGGCCACGGCATCTCGCCGGACCGCTCCCGACCGTCATCACCTTCATCGGCTACGGCGGCGGGCGCGGGCTGCTCGGCGAATGGACCGCGCTGCCCAGCGCCGGCGTCGCGCACTTCGTCATGGACCTTCGTGGCCAGGGCTCCGGTCACCGATCCGGCGACACGGCGGACGGCACCTTGACGGGGCCCCACGCCGGCGGCTTCATGACGCTCGGCATCGGGAGCCCCGACACGTACTACTACCGGCGCGTTTTCGTCGACGCCGTCCACGCGGTGGAGGCCGCCCAGGCGCATCCAGCCGTCGACGCCGCCCGCGTGGTGGTCTCCGGCGGGAGCCAGGGCGGCGGGATCACGCTCGCAGCCGCTGCCCTCACGCCGCGGGTGAACGACACCCCGCCCGTCGGGGCCATCGTCGATGTCCCGTTCCTCGCACACATGCGGCACGCCACGGAGACCGTCGACACCGCCCCTTACTCCGAGATCGTGAAGTACCTCGGCACGCGCCGGAACGACGTCGAGGGGGTCTTCCGGACCCTCGGCTACTTCGACGGCGTCAACTTCGCGGCGCGCAGCACCGCCCCTGCGATGTTCTCCGTCGGCCTGCTCGACGACGTCTGCCCGCCGTCGTGCGTCTTCGCGGCCCACAACCACTACGCGGGCCCCAAACGCATGAAGGTCTACCCCTACAACGGGCACGAGCAGGGCGGCGCCTTCCAGGACGTCGAGCACCTGTCCTTCATCCGCGAACTCGTCGGCGGCTGACCCGCGCACCGGCTCCGTCGTCGTCCGGCAGGGCGCCCGGCCAGGTCGCCCGGCAGGGCGTTCTTTCAGGTCGAGCGGGGGCTGGACGTTCAGGGCCTCGGCGGAACGTCCAGGACCCTCGTGGCGTAGTCGTACCCCTCGCGGACCAGAAGCCGCAGGACGCCCCTGTCCACGTCGGCAAGGGTGGTCACGTAGAGGCATCCCGCTCCGCGGCGATGCTTTCCCAGCCGCGGAAGGATCTCCTCCGCGCGGGGACCGTAGGTCACACCGTGGAGGACCAGGTGCGCCTTTCGCGGCGAGAACCCGACGGCCGCGGCATCACCGTGATGACCTGACGCATGGGAATAGTGGTATGACCCGAAGCCCACGATCGTCGCCCCACACATCGCAGCGGGCTCACCCGTCGCTTCCAGCATCAGCGCGAGGAGCGCTTCTCCGTCACGTCGGCGGACAGGGTGCGGGACGGCGGCGAGGAAGGCCGCAGGGTCGACGCCGGTGGGACGCATCACGGGATCGGGCATACGTCGACCGGGCCGATCAGCGCAGCTGGACGGCGCGGTCCTGGAACCACCGGATCAGTTCCCTGAGCGCCTGGAGGGACTGGGTGGGATCCTGCTCACGGTCGAGGTCGGAGAACGTGGTGCGGTAGCCCGGCACCTCGTCCGCCATGCTGTCCGACACGCTCTCGTAGCCCATCGTCCAGTCAGGGAACTGCCGTTCGTCGATGGTCGCCTGCAGCAGGATCCGGACATCGGTGTGCTCCGGGTCGGCGGCGATGATGGACATCCGCCGCCGGAGGACGTCCTCCGGTCCCTCGAGGACCTGGAGGAAGCGTCCGTTGCGGTAGAGCAGCATGCCGGTCAGCCCGTTCCGCGCGTTGTTGTCCCGGCTCAACGCGAGGAGCGCTCCGAGGTCCGCGTCGTCGTAGGGATGGGCGGCGCTGCTCGAGTAGACGATCGACAGCAGGTCATGGGAAGCAGTGCTCACACCCGCCAATCTACCGAACAATCCGTAGCGGGTGGCGCGCCGTCCTGCAGGCGCGGATCCGGCAGGGCCGCGTACCCGTCCGCACGCGGCACTGCCGGACATCTTCATTCCGACGCCGTCACCTCAGGGTCGGCAGCACCAGGGACGCGGAGTAGCCGAGCGCCGTGCGCGCCGCTCCGGTGATCGATCCCGGCCGCTCCTTTCCGAGCCGCTCGAGGAACTTCTCGACCGACCTCGCCGCGTTGCCGGCCTGGTCCCTCTCGACGGCCCGCTGGGCCTGGTCGAGCGATGCCCGGAGTTGCTGGACGGCAGGACCGGCGATGTCACCCGATGCAACGAATTCCTCGAACTGGCGCTGCACTGCAGGCAGAGCCCCTGGCAGGAAGGCCGCAGGAACGGGAACCTGCGTGAAGTCGGTGTCCGACGCCAAGTAGAAGCCGGTGTAGGCGGGCTGGTTGTAGGACGTGTTCTGCCGCGCGATCTCGGCCCGGTACTGGGGATCGTGCATGAGCGTGTACAGCTTCCGGTCCGTCACCTCGGTACTCGTGAGGATGCGGATCGCCGAGCTGTCCGTCGTGCGGACCAGCAGCTCCTCCCTCCAGTCGCCGAACACGTCGGCCACGAGCGAGGGATTGCCCTTGGTCCCGTTGTTCGTCCGGGCACCTGTCGCAGTCAGCAGGCGTCCTCGCTGCGCGTCGTCGATCCTGACGTCCTGGTTCCCCGAGCCGTTGACGATCTGCGTGGTGCCGTCCGCCGCCCACCGGATACTCATGTTCGTGCCCGGGCCGTTACCGGTCAGCGGATCGCCGCTTGCGGAGCGGAGTCCCACGGCCCAGTTCTCGAGCCCTCGGACCGCCGGGTCGATGTCGCCGATCATGCCGCGACCCGTGTCCCTGCCCGTGTACCCGCCGAAGAGCACTTCCCCGTCGGCGGCGTCGCGCATCACCCATCCGTACGGCGCATACGCTCCGCCCTCGTGGACGGAGAAGATCTCGAGGCCGGGCCGGTCGGGATCGATATCGGCCACGTGCATGGCATCGCCGTGCCCGAGCTTCGCCTCGGTACCAGGCGCGGCGCTGCCGGCCGGAAGGGTGTCGAAGGAGCTGTAGAGCAGCGACCCGTCGTCGTCGATCGTCGCGCTTCCGTAGACGATCTCGTGCCTGCCGTCGCCGTCTACATCGGCCGCGCTCAGGGAGTGGAATCCCTGCCCGGCGAGCGTTCCGAACTCCTCACTGGAACCTGTCCCGCCGTGCGGGCCGTCGTTGAAGGGGTTGGACATGGGGACGTGCCCCGAGTCCACGTTCCAGTCCTGCGTCAGCCGGCTGCCGTCCCAGCTGTAGGCCACGATCGTGGCCCGCGTGTAGTAGCCGCGGGCGAAGACGGCCGAGGGGTTCTCGCCGTCGAGGTAGGCCACGCCGGCAAGGAAACGGTCCACCCTGTTGCCCGGCTCGATGCGCGCCATGGCGTAGTCGCCCCACAGCAGGCCGTCGTCCCCGCGTCCCGGGAGGTACGGGACCGTCTCGAGTTCGCGCCCCGTCTCGCCGTCGAACACGCTGAGGTACTCGGGCCCGTCCACCACGAAACCCTCGAAGGCCCTGAGGTTGTTGCGGGTGCTCCGCGACGGCGCGTAGACGTCCACGAAGTAGTCGGCCATGGAGCGCGCGTCGGCCTCGGTCAGCGGATAGTCGTTCCGCTGCTCGATCCCGAACGCCTCCTCGAGGGTGGCAGGCCAGTTCCCTGCGACCACCTCCGGATGATCCTGCCACCCCTGGAACATGTCCACGACGTGTTCGAAGTAGCCGTCGGCACTCAGGCGGTAGTCGTCGGAGTGCTGCACTCCGGCGGCGACGTCGGACTCCGGCAGGGTCACGTACTGCTCCGCGACCACCTCTCCGCCCGGGCCGTAGGTGGTGGTCTTCGTGCCGGGCGCCGTCTTCATCATCATCTCCGAGCGGCCGTCACCGTCGAAGTCCGAGACCATGAACTGCGTGTAGTGCGCGCCCGATCGGATGTTGACACCCAGATCCACGCGATTGAGGAGGCGACCGTCGAGCGTGTAGGTGTCGATGAAGGTGTTTCCCGTGTAGCCGGCCTGCGAGACGTCCTTCGAGTTCGACGGATCCCACTGGACGATGAATTCGTAAGCGCCGTCGCCGGTGACGTCACCGACGCTCATGTCGTTGGCCGCGTAGGTGTAGGGCTCCCCCGCCGGAGTGACTCCGTCGGCCGGTTTGACCAGGGGCAGATCGATGGAGGCCTGCGCCCATGGCGAGGTCTCCGCGCTGCGTTCCACCTCCACGCCATCGACGACGGTGCCGATGCTGTACTCGGCGGCGGGTGCTCCGGTGCCGCCGGCCGTGGAGGTGTCGAGGTAGTTCGTGCTGTCCGTGACGGTGGCGATGGGTTCCCCGTCGCGATACACCGTGAAGTCCGCACCGGTGAGCCCTGCGGCCGTCGCTCCGGTGGCGTCGGTCGTCAGGAATCGCCAGCTGAGGAAGACCCCCTCCGGGGTGGCGACGACGACGACGCCACGGTCGAGGTACTCGAGCTGGACTCCCCCGATCGGCGCCGCGTTGGCCATGCCCTGGGCCATCGCCGGGACGGACAGTCCCGAGAGTGTCAGGAGTGCGCCGGTGGCGAGTGCCACGCAGGCGGAGGCTGCTGTTTTCTGTACCGAACTCATCATTGAATCCCTTGTTTGGAAAACGCTTTCCTTAAGAACCTAGAATTCAGTGCACTGTTCGTCAAGGGCTGATGGTTCGCGAACGGAGAAAGGGAGCAGCCGACGCTGCTCCCTTTCTCCGCTTTCGGGCCCTGCTGTTCTGCCTATCCGGCGGGGTGCACCGGCGCGTGCTGCTCGATCAGGTCCAGTACCGACGGGTACAGCGGATGGTCCGCCTCGAGGCCGGTGATCGACGTCGTCGCCTCGGACGGTTCCTGGGTGGCGAGGATCTCGGCCAGCGCGGCGACCTCGGGGTCGTCGGGCGCGGAGAAGGACAGCGCGGCCCGCATCGCCTCGAGCAGCGCTGCGGGGTGCGTGCCCCGCTCGGCGAGCTCGGCGGCCGGCCCCACGAAGCGTTCCCTGCGGCTGAGCTTCCGCTGCGGCGCCCTGCCGACGCGCACCACCGTGTCCGGGAGGTGCCTGTTCGTGAAGCGTCGCAGGATCTTCTGCACATAGGCCTCCTGCTCCGCAGGGTCGAACCCGTGCTTCGCCACGAGCAACTGCTTCGTCTCCTCCAGCACAGCCCCCACCCGGGCCGCGACGGCGTCGTCGGCCATGGCATCGGCGATAGTCTCCACGCCGGCCGCCGACCCGAAGTAGGCCGCCGCCGCGTGGCCCGTGTTGACGGTGAATAGTTTCCGCTCGATGTACGGCTCGAGGTCGTCGACGTACGTGGCTCCGGGGATCTCCGGCGCACGGCCCTCGAAGGGGGTACGGTCGATGACCCATTCGAAGAACGTCTCCACCGTGACGTCGAGGCCCTGTCCGGCGGCCTGGTCCGGGACGATCCGGTCCACTGCCGTGTTGGCGAAGATCGCCCGCCTCGCAAGCTCGGCCGGGACGCCGTCGTAGGCCTGCTCGACCTCCCTGCGCAGGATGTCCGTCGCGTTGATGGCGTTCTCGCACGCCATGACCTGCAGTGGCGCCAGGTCCTCACTGCGGCGGGCGACCGCCCGGGCGATGACGGGCGCGAGGAAGCGCAGCACGTTCGGGCCCACGGCGGTGGTGACGATATCCGCGCTGCTGATCTCGGCGACGACGTCCTCCTCCTGCGTGCGCGAGTTCACCGCACGGTAGTTGTCCACCGTCTTCACCGCCGGCTCTTCGCCGACCTCGTGCACGTCGTAGCTGGGTGTCGAGGCCAGCTGATCGATCAGGGCATCCGCGACGTCGGCGAAGACCACCTCGTACCCGGCCTCGTGGAGCAGGAGCCCCACGAAGCCGCGGCCGATGTTACCGGCTCCGAAATGGACGGCCTTCACTAGGCGTTGACCTTTCCGAAGAGCGCGAGCACTTCATCGACCGTTGTCGCGTTCTCGAGTTGCGCCACCTGTTCCTTGTCGGAGAACACGCGGGCGATCGCGGACAGGATGGACAGGTGCTCGTTGTTCCGGCCGGCCACCCCCACCACGAACTTGACCTGCTTGCCGTTCCAATCGATGCCCTCGGGGTAACGGATGATCGACACTGCCGATCGCTTGATGAGGTCCTTGGCGTCATTGGTGCCGTGCGGGATCGCCAGGAAGTTGCCCATGTAGGTCGGGACGGACTTCTCACGCTCGTGCATGGCCGCAACGTAGCCGGAGTCCACCGCGCCGCGGTCCACCAGCAGCCGGCCGGCCTCGTTGATGGCATCCTCCTGCGTGGTCGCCCTACCGTCCAGGACGACGCTTTCCTCTGCGAGGACGTCGTTGGCGGCACTACCGGAGTCGGCCTCGGACGCCGCAGCGGCAGGCATCGGGTCCTTAGGATCGACGCCTCCCTCGGCTGCCGCGCTGGCGCGGACCAATTCCACGATCTCGTCATAGCGCGGGCTGTTCATGAAGTTGTCGACAGCAACGTGCGTAGCGCCCTGCGTCAGGGGCTCGGCGCGCGCGGCGAGATCCTGGTGCGTGACGACGACGTCGTAGTCGTCCTTCAGGTTGGCTATGGCGAGGTTGGTGACCTTGACGTCGGGGAACCCGGCCGCCTTGATCTTGTTGCGGAGCACCGAGGCGCCCATCGCGGAAGAGCCCATCCCGGCATCGCAGGCGAACACGATGTTGCGGATGGGTCCGTCGGTGCCCGTCGTGGAGCTGAAGTTGCCGGCCACGGAGCTCTTCTTCCCCTTGAGGCCTTCCATCTTCGTGGCGGCAGCCGCCAGGTCGCCGTCGTCCTGCTTGCCCGTCTTGAGGATGACCGAGGCGACGAGGAAGGACACGGCGGTTGCGAGCACGACGGACAGGCCGACACCGAAGTAGCTGTCACGGGCCGTCTGGGCGAGCACCGCGATGATGGATCCTGGAGCAGCGGGTGCCACGAGACCGGCGTTCGTGATGCTCAGGGTTGCGATACCCGTCATACCGCCGGCAATGGCGGCGAGAATGAGCAGCGGGCGCATCAGGACGTACGGGAAATAGATCTCGTGGATGCCGCCGACGAAGTGGATGATGGCGGCACCGGAAGCGGATGCCTTGGCGGCACCGCGCCCGAAGATCATGTAGGCGAGCAGGATCCCGAGGCCCGGACCGGGGTTGGCCTCCAGCAGGAAGAGGATGGACTTCCCCTGCTCCAGCGACTGCTGGACACCCAGCGGGGTCAGCACGCCGTGGTTGATGGCGTTGTTGAGGAAGAGGACCTTCGCCGGCTCGATGAAGATGCTGGTGAGCGGCAGCAGGCCGTTGTTGACCAGGAACTGGACCACGTTGCCCGCGCCCGTGCTGAATGCCTCGACCAGGGGCGATACACCGAAGAAGCCGACCAACGCCAGCACGGCTCCCCAGATACCGGCGGAGAAGTTGTTGACGAGCATCTCGAAGCCCGGCCGGATCTTGCCGTCCCAGATCGCGTCGATCTTCTTCATGGTCCAGCCGCCGAGGGGGCCCATGATCATGGCACCGATGAACATCGGGATGCCGGCACCGACGATCACGCCCATCGTCGCGATGGAGCCGACCACGCCACCGCGGACGTCGTACACCATCCGGCCGCCGGTGTAGGCGATCAGGAGCGGCAGCAGGTAGGTGATCATCGGCCCGACGAGCCCCACATTGGCGACGCCGTCGGTCTCACCGAAACCACCGAGCTGCGGTACGGGCAGCCAGCCCGCCTCGATGAAGAGTGCCGTGACGAGGCCCCAGGCGATGAAGGCACCGATGTTGGGCATGATCATCCCGGACAGGAACGTCCCGAACTTCTGCACGCGAACCCGGGCACTCGTGCCGGTTCTCGCTTCTACTTGTGTAGCCACATTCATTCCTAACCGTTGGCCCCGCAACACTGCGGAGGGATGGCGTCGTCGGGATGCGTCAGCTTCCCGAGCGGCTGGATATTCTCTGGAGCCATTCGAGGAAGAGCTTCAGCTCCGAACTGGAGAGCTGATCGGGATGCGAGGACTGCAGTGCCGCGTTGAGGGCGATCGCCGCCACCACCACGGACGGCGTCCCCTCGGTGTCGGTCACGGGATCCGACTCGGAGTCCGTGGCCACCGCCGAGATCACGGCCTCGCGCGTCATCGCCGAGAGTTCGAGGTTGCGCTTCGCCGCGGGCTCCGCGATCAGCATGAGGGTGACGCCGATATTGGCGGCCAGCATGCTGCGCGCGGCTTCGTGGGGCGAGACGACGAGGCGTGCCGCCGCGGCCGCCCGCGCCAGGACCTCCTCGAGGAACGCCTCCGCGGTGGCCACCATGGTGGGTCGGCGCTCGGGCCGGATGTTCCCGAACATCACCAGATACAGGTGCGGGTGGTCGAGACCGAACCGCACGTGGTTGTCCCAGTGCCTGCGGAGGTCCTCGATCGGCTGGCCCGATGTCGGGATGCTCCTTTCGGCCTCCAGGTACTCGGCGAAACCCTCGGCGACGACGGCGTCGAAGAGTCCCTCCTTGTCACCGAAGTGGTGGTACAGGGTGGGAGCCGTCACCCGGGCGACCTCGGTGATCTGCCGGGTGGACACAGGTTCCCCGTCGGACTCCGCGAGCAGTGCCGCGGCAGCTCGGAGGAGCCTCACCTTGGGCGCTTGTTCGCCTCCCTTTTTCATGCCTGCTAGCGTAGCAGTTATAGCGGCGTTATATGAAGCGGGTCACACCCTACAATTGCCTTGCGCGGCACAATGGTGTTGGACCAGGTTCTACCGGCAAGGAAACGAGGACGTTCAATGGAGAATTTCGCAGGTGTCGGGGTCAGTCCCGGACGCGTGATCGGCCCGGTCCGGCACATGCCGCCGTCGGTGGGAGAGCCCCCCGCCGGTGAGCGCCACGGTGGCGACGCTCCGGAGGAGGCCGTCGCAGCCCTCAAAGCCGCGGCGAGGGCCGTGCAGGAGGAGCTCAAGCGCCGGGCCGGTATCGCCACGGGTGACGCCAAGGCCGTTCTGCAGGCCACGTCGCTGATGGCGACGGATCCGCTGCTGCTGAAGTCCGCGACGAAACTCATCAACAACGGCGCCTCGCCGGCCCGGGCCGTCTGGGAGGCGGGCTCCTCCGTGGCGGAGATGCTGCACAATCTCGGCGGCTACATGGCCGAGCGCACCGCCGATGTGCTCGATGTCCGCTCGCGGATCGTCGCGGAACTGCGCGGACTCCCGGCGCCGGGCATCCCGTCGTCGGACACACCCTTCATCCTGGTCGCGGAGGACCTGGCTCCGGCGGACACCGCCACCCTGGACCCCGCGGTGGTCCTCGCCCTCGTCACCTCCGGCGGCGGCCCCCAGTCACACACTGCCATCATCGCGCGCGCCCTAGGACTGCCCGCCGTCGTGGCGGCCTCCGGCGTGGACGCCATCGAGGAGGGCACCCCCGTCTTCGTCGACGGCGCCGCCGGGACCCTCACCCTCGAGCCGGGCGCCGAGGAGGAAGCGGCCGCCGAGGCGTACGCGGACGCAGCGGCGGCACTGGCCGTGTTCGACGGGGTGGGCGTGACGGCGGACGGGCACGAGGTCGCGCTCCTGGCCAATGTCGGCGGTGCAGCCGATGCCGTCAAGGCCGCCGAGGCGAAGGCCCAGGGTGTGGGCCTGCTCCGGACGGAGTTCTGCTTCCTCGGCCGCGACACGGAGCCGACGGCCCAGGAGCAGCTCGAAGCCTACAAGGGTGTCTTCGACGCCTTCCCCGGCAAGAAAGTGGTGGTCCGCACCCTGGACGCCGGCGCGGACAAGCCGCTGCCCTTCCTGACCGACACGTCCGAACCCAACCCCGCCCTCGGTGTCCGCGGCTACCGGACCGACCTCACGTCGCCGGGCGTCCTGGAACGGCAGCTCAGGGCCATCGCCGATGCCGCCGCCCAGGCGAGCGCGGACGTCTGGGTCATGGCACCGATGATCTCGACGGCGGAGGAGGCCGCGGACTTCGCGAAGCTCTGCAGCAACGCGGGCCTGCAGACCCCCGGCGTGATGGTCGAGGTCCCCTCGGCGGCTGTCATGGCCGAGGCGATCCTCGGCGAGGTCTCCTTCGCCAGCCTGGGAACCAACGACCTCACGCAGTACACGATGGCCGCCGACCGGCAGCTGGGCTCCCTCGCCGCCCTCAACAACTCCTGGCAGCCCGCCGTCCTCCGGATGGTGAAACTGACCGTGGAGGGCTCGGCCGCCGAAGGGAACGCGAAGCCGGTCGGGGTGTGCGGTGAGGCCGCGGCGGATCCTGCGCTCGCCGTCGTGCTGGTGGGACTGGGCATCTCGACGCTGTCGATGACTCCGCGGGCCCTCGCCGGGGTCGGCGCCGTCCTGAACAGCGTCACGCTCGCCGATGCGCAGCGGATCGCCGGGATCGCCGTGGCCGCGCCGACCGCAGCCGAGGCGAAATCCCGGGTGCGCGCCGAACTGCCCGTGCTCGAGTCCCTCGGCCTGTAGGCTCCCGGACCGCTGATGCCGGGCCTCGAGCACGGCCGTGCGCTCCGGGCCCGGCGTCGTCCGCCGTGTCCCGGAGCGGCGGCCATCAGGTGGCCGGCGGGGACGTGCGCCCGGTCCCGGCTGCCGTGGGCGGAGGGGGAAGGACGGCTGCACCGACCGCGGCCTGGAACGCGGCATCCTCCACAGCACCGTCCGCGACGAGCAGCGACCACTTCCAGTCGAGCACGGCGTCCCGGTCGAGGTGCATCTCCTCATGGAAGAAGGGTGCCGCGCACAGCATGGGCGTGCCGGTGCTGCGGACGAACCAGGGCGACGGCCCTCCCGGATTGTCCGGCGCGGGGATCATGAGGACGGATGCGCCGCCGGACTGCAGCCCGAGCCAGCCGTGCGTTCCACCCATGGCGCCGTCCTCGTCGATCCCACCGGCGCCGCCGTCCGTGGGCCCGATGATCCTGCCGCCGTCGAAGGACGGGCCGAGGCGCAGGAAGAACCCGCCGTACCCGGCGTTCGGGCGGCCCGCCGTCGTCGGGCTGCCGAAGGCCAGTGGACCGTCGCTGACATTCACCCACCGGCTCTGCACGGTGGTCCGGAACCACTCGACGTCGGCGGTCCGGACGACGTCCGCGTTCCAGACCCGCTCCTCCTCGAGGAATGCGCTGCCGTCCGCGGCGCGCCAGCCGATCCGCTGCACCACGACACGGCCTGCACGCCGACGGGCGACCACCCGCTGCGAGCCGTTGTTCGAGAGCTGGACGTACCCCTGCGCTCCCCTGTAGGTCGGGCCGCCCCAGAGGTTGACCGGCTCCTCCTGGCCGGGGACGTCGATGGTGGCCACCGCGATGCCTAGCCCCCAATGCCACGGGTGATCGACCGGCGCGAAGTCGCTGACTGGCCTTCCCCCCGGGGTCAGGACCGGGTGGAGGAAGGGTCGCGGCGCGTGCCGGGCCGGTTCGTGCGGGCCCTCGCGCAGCACTCCGGCCACCCGGCCGTCGCGGATCGACAGGGACTCCATCGTGCTCATGCCGCGGGGACTCCGGCGGGGGCCCCTGGACGCCCGTCGATGACCGGTGCGGCCAGGGCACCCCGCAGGGCCGGATCGGCGAGATCCGTGCGGGAGACCCAGCGGCCCTCCCGCGCCGAGACGTACATGCCGGTGACGATCTCGAGTGCGCGGGCGGGATGGGCGACGAGCCCGGGCATGCCCCGGCCGGCGATGAGCGAGGGATGGATCTCCGCGAACAGGGCGTCGTGACCGCTCGGGATCTCCTGCTCGGGCAGGGCCCAGGACGCGGAGGTCTCCTCGTCGACGCCCGGCGCAGGGGTGATCCGCCAGTGGGCGTGCCCATGGCCGTAGAGGTGCTCCAGCTCGATCGTCGCCCGCTCCGTGTCGATGCGGAGCAGGCTCGACTGGCGTGGGGCGAGGACCGTCGAGACCACCGAGGCCACCGCGCCCGAGGCGAAGACCAGGGACGCGTGGGAAAGGTCCTCGGTCTCGACGTCGCGCTGCTGTCGCCACATCGTGGCGTGCACCGCCGACCATTCGCCGAGCAGGTAGGCCAGGAGATCGATCTGGTGGCTCCCATGGCTGAGTGTGGTGCCCCCGCCCTCGGTGGCCCAAGTGCCACGCCACGGCACGGCGAAGTACTCCGCCGTCCGGTACCAGTGCGTCTGGCACAGGGCGGAGAGCGGGCGGCCGAGAGCTCCGGAATCGAGCAGCGCCTTCACGTGGTCCGCGGCGGTCCCGGAACGCTGCTGGAAGACGACGGCGAGGCCGCGCCCGGCGGCGTCGGCCGCCCGGGTCATCGCGTCCAGCCCGGCGAGGCTGAGCGCTGCGGGCTTCTCGACGACAACGTGCGCTCCCACGGCGAAGGCCGCGATCGACTGTTCCGCGTGCCCGCCGGGCGGGGTGCAGATGTGCAGGACGTCGATGGGTTGGGCGGCGAGCAACTCCTCGAGGGTGGAGTAGCGGAACGGGACCGCCTGGGCCTCCGCGAACGCAGTCAGGCGCGCGGCGGAGGGATCCGCGACCGCGACGAGCTCCACCCCGGGCAGCCTGCGCAGGGCCGCGGCGTGGAGCTGCGCCACTCCCCCGGTCCCGAGGATCGCCGCTCGGAGCAACGGCGCGGCCCCGTCGGCAGCGGCGGCGCGTCGCTCGGCGGAGGGGTTCTCCACGGGACTCGACAGGGGCACGGTTCCTCCAACGCGGACAGGGATCACAGTTCGGGAAACCCTCGCAGAGAAAGCGCTTACCGCTGATGGGTGAGGGTCCGCATCGTCCCGCCTGACCGTGCAACAATGGCCCTTTCGATGGAACGCCCGGGCGGTGGCCGCCACGGTCGACACCCGGACCCCAGGAGTGGAAGCGATGTCGGCACCGGCGAGCAAGAGTCCCGCGACACTGCATGATGTGGCCCGGGAAGCGGGCGTCTCGCTCGCCACGGCGTCGAGGTCGTTGAACGGAAGCACCCGCAAGGTCAACGAGGCCTACCGGCAGCGGGTCATCGAGGCCGCCCAACGACTCGGCTACACCACGAACCTCTTCGCCCAGGCGGTGGCCAAGGGAAGCACCACCACGGTGGCGCTGCTCGTGGCGGACATCGCGGACCCCTACTTCTCCAGCATCGCGGCCGGAGTCATCGACGCCGCGAGCGAGGAGGGGCTCGTGGTGACCATCGCCGTGACCGGACGCGATGCCCAGCGTGAGCTGGACACCGTGAGGGCGCTGCGCGGGCAACGCCCCCGCGTGATGATCCTCGCGGGCTCCAGGACCACCGGTTCGGTGTTCGAGGAGCAGTTGCGCAGTGAGCTGACATCCTTCGAGGACACCGGCGGGAAGGTGGCTTTCATCAGTCAGGACGCGGCCCCGTTCGCCACCGTGCTGCTCGACAACCGGGGCGGGGCCCGCAACCTCGCCGTGGCACTCGCCTCGCTCGGCTACCGGGACTTCGCCGTCATCACCGGTCCGCCCGAGATCAGGACGGCCGAGGAGCGCCTCGAAGGTTTCACTGCGGGGTTGGCGGAGTGCAGCATCTCCCTGCCCCCGGACCGCATCATCCACGCCGATTTCACCCGCGACGGCGGCTACCGCGGCACCCAGGAGCTCCTGGCAACGGGAGCTTCCGTGGATCTCGTGTTCGCCGTCAACGACGTCATGGCGGTGGGCGTCGTCTCGGCACTCAGGGAGGCCGGGATCACGCCCGGCGGAGGGATCGGCGTAGCCGGTTACGACGACATCCCGACCGTGCGGGACATCACCCCCGCACTGACGACGGTCCGGATCCCCCTCGAGGACGTGGGCCGGCGTGCCCTCCGACTCGCCACGGGAATCGCACCCGACGACGCGGCGGCCACGACCGGAGGGCCCCCAGCCATCCGGACGGAGACGATCATCCGGGGCAGCACGCCCCGCCGGTGATCCTGCGCTGCAGATCGCGAGCACCTGGCACCGGTTGGCAGCACCGCGCGGTCGGCGCCGGCCAGCACCGCGCGACTGGCACCGCGCGGACCCGTCCTCAGGAGGTCTGGACGGCCTCGGGACCGGCGGCGTCGTGCGCGGCAAGCTTCGCGATGTCGTGCACGGGGAGTTCCGCCACCTCGGCCACGGCCGTGATGTCCTCCCCGTGGCTCATCGCTTCGGCCACGGCTTCCTGCAGAATCAGTTCGGCACGGTCGAGCTCGAACTGGATGTCCTCCCTGTCGGCGGCAGCGACGAGAATCTTCTGCAGACGGTCATTCGTCATGGCGTATTGAAACCTCACATCCTGGTCGAGCGGCGTGACGTCGGTGTTCCGGTCCGCGGAGGGCCGGCGCGCAGGTGCGGTGATCGTGCCGTCGTCGCGACCATCCTAACCACACACGGCGCGGCGCGGAATGGTTGCGCAGTGAGCAATACCGGGATCTGCGGCGACCTCCGGCCACGGTGTCGGACCTGCGGCGTACCCTCGTCGCATGGCAGGAAGACCGGGGTGGCACGGCATCCCACCCAGTGCGGACCGGTACGTCGCTCCGCTTCAGCTCGAGGCGCCAACCGGCGATATCACCGAGCCGCCCCGCTCCCCCGCGTTGTGGGTGGAACTGGACTATCCCGACGGGACCAGGCGCACCATGAAGGGATTCGCGATGGCATGGACGGGCACCGCCGTCCGGGCGCAGTGGATCGAGTACTCCCGGGCACGTGAGGCCTGGGTGGACGCTGCGCGGTGCCGACGCCGGGCCGTGAAGCAGCACTCGGCGCACGTGACCTGACGCCGGCTACCCGGGTGAGGCACGACGGCGAACACCCTCTGCTCCCCGTCGGCGGCACCCTCGTACAGTGGTGGCATGGACCAGTCCACACCGTGCGCCACGCCTCGGGCAGGCATGCGTGGCTAAGGTAGCCGGATGGCACGGGCTCCCGCCGACGACGCACCGGTTCGTCCCTCCCCTCCAGCTGGAGCCGCCGACCGAGGGCATCACGGAGTCCGCCTCCCCCGCCCCCGCGCTCTGGGTGGACCTCGAGTACCCGAACGGCTCACGGCAGACCGTCCGCGGGTTCGCCATGGCCTGGACGAGGTCGGCAGTACTCGCGCAATGGGTCGAATTCTCCATCGCCCGAAGTGCCTGGGTGCGCCCCGAGCAATGCACGCGGCGGTCGATCCCCGGCCGCTGAGGTGCTCCGACCCGAACCGCAGCCTTCCTCATTGCCCCGTCCCCCTTCTTCCCCTACACTCGCGGTAAGCGTTTTCCCACGCGGCGATACAGCCGGACGAAGGAGTAGGAATGTCAACGAGGACAATCGGGATCATCATGAACGGCGCCTCCGGGCGCATGGGCTATCGGCAGCACCTGGTCCGCTCGATCCTCGCGATCCGCGACCAGGGCGGCGTACTCCTGTCCGACGGGACGCGTGTCCAGGTCGAACCGATGCTCGTGGGCCGCAACGAGGCGAAGCTCGCCGAGCTCGCCGCCCGGCACGGCATCACACACTACTCGACCGACCTCGACAGCGTCCTGGCGGACCCTACCTGGGAGATCTACGCCGACTTCCTCGTGACCAAGGCCCGCTCGACGGCCATCCGCAAGGCCATCGCCGCCGGAAAGGCCATCTACACCGAGAAGCCCACCGCCGAGACGGCGGCCGACGCCCTCGAACTCGCCGAGCTGGCGGAGGCCGCCGGGATCAAGAACGGCGTCGTCCACGACAAGCTGTACCTGCCGGGCATGCAGAAGCTGAAGCGCCTCGTTGATTCCGGGTTCTTCGGCCGGATCCTCTCCGTCCGCGGGGAGTTCGGGTACTGGGTGTTCGAAGGCGGCTGGCAGGACGCGCAGCGTCCCAGCTGGAACTACCGGGCGGAGGACGGCGGCGGGATCGTCGTCGACATGTTCCCGCACTGGAGCTACGTGCTGGAGAACCTGTTCGGCCGGGTCGAGTCCGTGTACGCGCGGGCTGTCACCCACATCGACGAACGCGTCGACGAGGACGGCCGCCGTTACCGCGCGAGCGCCGACGACGCCGCGTACGCCGTGTTCGAGCTGGAGGGCGGCATCGTCGCGCAGCTCAACTCGAGCTGGACGGTCCGCGTGAACCGCGACGAACTCGTGCAGTTCCAGGTGGACGGCACGCACGGCTCCGCCGTCGTCGGGCTGTTCGGCTGCAAGATCCAGCCACGCAACGCCACGCCGAAACCCGTCTGGAACCCCGATCTCGAGGACACCCACGACTACGACGCCGACTGGATCGACGTCCCCACCAACGAGGTGTTCGAAAACGGGTTCAAGACCCAGTGGGAGGACTTCCTCCGGCACGTCCTGGAGGACGCCCCGCACCCCTACGATTTCCTCGCGGGCGCCCGCGGCATGTACCTCGCAGAACAGGGCCTTGAGAGTTCGCGGTCGGGGCGCCGCCTCGATCTCCAGGACGTCCGCAGCACCACCCTCCCCCGCCACGAAGCGGTTCCGCTGGCATGATCACCCTCGTCGATTCGGCAGGACGCACCTCCGCCGTGGAACTCGATCCGGGGCCGGCATTCACCAGGCCGATCACCCCCCTCACAAGCCGAACCATCTACGCCGCCGCGCACGTGGTCCCGCGGACCACAGCCGAGAACGTTCCCGGCGCGCCGGCGGACCTCGACTGGGAGGCGACGCTTGCCTTCCGCCACCACCTGTGGTCCTGGGGGCTCGGGGTAGCGGACGCCATGGACACGGCCCAGCGGAACATGGGGCTGGATTCCGCGGCGACACGTGAGCTGATCTCACGCAGTGCGGCAGAGGCAGCCCTCGTGGGCGGTGGACTGGTGGTCGGCGTCACCACCGACCACGTCGACGACACCGCCATCCCCCTCAGCGCGGTTGTCGACGCCTACAAGGAGCAGCTGCACTTCGCCGAGGATGCAGGCGCCTCGGTGGTCCTCATGGCGAGCCGGCATCTCGCGCGGACCGCGGGTTCCGCCGAGGACTACGAGCGCGTCTACGCGGAGATCCTCGCCGCCGCCGGCGCCCCGGTCATCCTGCACTGGCTCGGCAGCGCCTTCGATCCGGAGCTCGGGAGCTACTTCGGCTCCGCGGAGACGGACACCGCGTCGTCGACCCTGCTCAAAATCATTGCCAACGCGCCGGAGAAGGTGGCGGGAGTCAAGATGAGCCTGCTCGACGCGGACGCCGAGCGTGCCGTGCGAGCCCAGCTGCCCACGCCCACCCGGATGTTCACCGGCGATGACTTCAATTATGTGTCCCTCATCGGAGGGGACTCCTCCGGTCACTCCGAGGCATTGCTCGGAGCGTTCGCGGCCCTCGGACCGCACGCCTCGGCGGCAATCCAGGCCCTCGACGCCGACGACCGGGACGCGTACGCGCAGATCCTCGGTCCGACGGAGGCCCTGTCCCGGCAGATCTTCGGGTCGCCCACCTACTACTACAAGGCGGGTGTGGCCTTCCTCAGCTGGCTCAACGGGCATCAGCCCGGCGTCGGCATGGTCGGGGGCCTGCACGCCACCCGCAGCCTGCCGCACCTGTCGGAGATCGTGCGCCTGGCCAACGCATGCGGCGCCCTGGAGCAGCCGGAACTCGCCCGGAAGCGCTGGCACTCGCTGCTGCGGGTGAGCGGGGTGGACGCGTGACCACGCCACACCCCCGCCTGTCCATCAACCAGGCCACCCTCAAGTACGCGACCCTCACCGAAGCACTGGAGACGACGGCCGACACCGGCGTCACGAGCATCGGCCTGTGGCGCGACGCGGTGCAGGCCCAGACCCTGCCCGAGGCGGCACGACTCCTCGCCCGGTCGGGGCTGCGGTTCTCGAGCCTCTGCCGCGGCGGCTTCTTCACCGTGCCTGAAGGCGCCACCCGTCGCGCGGCCATGGATGACAACAGGAGAGCCATCGAGGAGACGGCAACCCTCGCGGCTGCCGGCGCAGCGGGATCCGCCGCGGTGCTGGTGATGGTGGCAGGGGGCCTTCCACAGGGTTCGCGGGACCTCATGGGCGCCCGCGCCAGGGTGGAGGATGCGCTGGCCGAACTGGTGCCGGAGGCCGTCGCCGCCGGGGTGACCCTTGCCCTCGAACCGCTCCATCCGATGTACGCCTCGGACCGCGCCGTTCTCTCCACCCTGAATCAGGCGCTGGACCTGGCATCCGCTTTCTCCCCAGCCGCCGTGGGCGTCGTCATCGACACGTTCCATGTGTGGTGGGATCCCGACCTCCAGGCGCAGATCCTCCGGGCGGGCGCGGAAGGCCGGATCGCAAGCTTCCAGGTGTGCGACTGGAAGACGCCGCTGGCCACGGACGTCCTGCTCTCACGCCACTATCCCGGGGCCGGGATCATCGACTTCACCACCATCACCGCGGACGTCCAGGCCGCGGGCTATGCGGGCGATGTCGAGGTGGAGATCTTCAACCAGGAGATCTGGGACACCGCGCCGGCCGAGGTCGTGGCGCGGACCGTCGCGGGCTTCGACGAGCATGTCGCCGCCCACCTCCGGACTGGCGTCCGCCGGTAGCATCGACCCATGGAATCTACCGAGGTTGTCCGGCGGTACTGGTCGTCGGTGTGGAGCAGGAACTGGACGGCGGTCGGGCAGACGCTCGCCGAGGACGTGACGGTGTTCTGGCCTGTCACACGCGAGATCATCCGGGGCAGGGACAACGTCGTCGCGGTGAACTCCGAGCACCCGAACGGATGGAGCATCGACGTGCTCGAGGTCTACGACGCCGGCGACGTGGTGGTGTCGGAAGTCCAGGTCCCGCAGGAGGATGTGGGCATTTTCCGCGTCGTGTCGATCTGGACCGTCTCGGACGGTCTGATCACCTCGGGCCGGGAGTACTGGACCCTGTACGGCGGCGAGCAGGGTGCCGACTGGCGCCGGAAATACGCCAGCATCGGCGACCTCCCCGCCTGAATGCCGCAGCTCCGGTCCGGCGAACGGCAGCCGCGTGGCGGCCTACCGCTCCTTCGCCGGGCGGCTCCTCCGACCTAGGTCGCGACGAGGCTGCGGTACTGGGGGTTGTCCGCCAGGAACGCCTGGACCTGGTCGCAGTACGGCAGGGCGGCGAGGCGCCGCTTGTGGGCGTCGAGGAGGACCTTCCGGATGAGGACGCCCTCCAGTCCGGACCCTTCGAAGGCCGCGGCGACGACGGTACGGTGGAGCTGTAGCGTGCCGGCCCGCAGCGAGTAGGTGATGTAGCCTGCGAGCATCCCGTCCTGGAAGAGCTCGAAGCGGTGGTTCATCGGGTTGTCACGGAACGCGCCGGGGCGCTCCGCCACAGGCGATCCCTCGCGTGCCTCGGCGGCGCGCCGCTCCAGCTCATCGGCCAGGCGGTCGTAGTCCTCCTGGGCGCCGTAGGGCGGGAAGTCGGCATCGAGCACCTTGTACATCTGGTTGATCAGGCGGCGGAGCTGGCGCGTTGTGGTTCCGGTGAAATCATGCGGCAGGACCAGCGGTTCGACCGGCTGCCTGGCCGCGGCGACCGGGCCGGTCGCGATTCCGGACCAGGCGTCGAACTCGCTGTCGTGGCCGGCTGGCTGTGCGGGGGCTGCATCGTCATCGGTGCGAGCAGGGGTGGACGAGATCTGGCGTGTGGGTGTCATGGCTTGACCTTCAGGTCAGAAAGGAGCAGGCCGTTTTCTTGACCTGCCCCCAATGTAGCCGTCGATTAGGACCATGTAAAGCTAGTTTGCCTAGCAATCAGCTTACTTAGGCGCCGGGGAGCGCGATGCTCGTGACGGGGAGGGACGGATCGGTCCCGAAGGTGATCCCGCTCGGCCTGCCTCCGGCCATGACGATCTGCGCTCCGAGCGCCGCGACCATGGCACCGTTGTCCGTGCACAGCGAGGGCACCGGAACGGTCAGGGTGATGCCGGCGGCCGCGCACCTCGCGGCGGCCAGCGCGCGGAGGCGGCGGTTGGCGGCCACTCCCCCGCCCAGCAGCAGGTGGGTGATCCCGTGCTCACGGCAGGCGAGAACGGCCTTCGATGTGATGATGTCCACCACGGCCTCCTGGAAGGACGCCGCGATGTCCGCCACCGGCACCTCGAGCCCTGCCGCCTCGTACTGCTCCACCGAGCGGGCGACGGCGGTCTTGAGGCCGCTGAAGGACCAGTCGTACCGGTGGGGTCCGGGCTCCTCGGCGCTGCCCATGTACTTGGGCTGCGAGAGACCGCGGGGGAAGCGGATGGCCGTCGGATCGCCCTGCTGCGCCAGCCGGTCGATGGCCGGACCACCGGGGTACCCGAGGCCCAGGATCCGCGCCGTCTTGTCGTAGGCCTCGCCGGCGGCGTCGTCGATCGTGGACCCGAGCAGTTCGACGTCGTGGGCGATGTCGGCCACGCGCAGGATCTCGGTGTGTCCGCCCGAGACGAGCAGGGCGCCCAGGTTCGCCGGCAGTCCGTCGCCGAAGGTGCCGCCCACCACGCCGACGCCGACGTGCGCCACGAGGTGGTTGATCGCGTAGAGCGGCTTGCCCGTGGCGACGGCGAGCGCCTTCGCCGCGGAAACGCCGACCATGAGGGCGCCGGAGAGGCCCGGGCCCGCGGTGACGGCGATCGCGTCGAGCTCGTCGAGCGTCGCGCCGGCGTCGTCGAGCGCTGCCCGGAGGGTCGGGACGAAGGCCTCGAGGTGCGCGCGTGACGCGATCTCCGGGATGACGCCGCCGAAGCGGACGTGCTCGTCCATCGAGGAGGACACGGTGTTCGTCAGCAGTTCGGTGCCGCGGACGATCCCGATGCCGGTCTCGTCGCACGAGGACTCGATGCCGAGGACCAGGGGGCGATCGGTGGTCATGGTGTCCCTTCTCCGTCCGTGGCCAGGACGAGCCGCATCACCCAGGCGTCCACCCCGTCGCGGTAGTACTTCTTCCGGGTGTGGATCCTCCGGAACCCGAACCGTTCGTAGAGCGCCTGCGCGCGGGGGTTGTCGGCCCGGACCTCGAGCATCACGTTGTCGGCGCCGCGCCGGCGGGCCTCGTGGAGCAGTTCGGTGAGCAGGGCCCGCCCGATCCCCCGCCCCTCGAAGCTCGGGAGGACGCCGATGGTCTGGATGTCCGCCGTCGTGTCGATCACCATGAGACCCGCGTACCCGACGGCGTCGCCGTCCACCTCGGCCACGAGGTAGCGCCGCGTGTCCGGCTGGAAGAACTCCGTGTAGAACATCTCCAGCGGCCAGGCATCAGTGGGGAACAGCTCGTTCTCGAGCCGGCCGATCGTCTCGATGTCCTCGAAAGCCAGGTCCCGCAGCAGGAAGCTCACGCCGTCGCCCGCTTCCTCGGCCCGGGAACCTGCGCGTCGGACTCCCGCAGGTACAGCGGCGCGGTGTCCCGCAGGGGCACGCCGGCGAGCAGCCGCAGGCGGGCCACGCGACCCAGGGAGGCGGCGTCGGGGTCCGACGCCGCGAGGGCCGGCACGCCGTCGACGTCGTCGGGGTACAGGCTCGCGGCCCGGCCGACCAGCGGCCGGCCCGCGGGGAGTGTGGCGGCTTCGCCCACGTGCGGACCGTCGAGGAGGTCGGGGAGGTCGCCGGGCTGCGACGGCGCACGGTACGCCGCCCAGTACACCTCGCCCCGCCGGGCGTCCGTGGCCGCAAGGAACCCGCTGCCGGCCGGCACGGCACCGACGGCGACGGCGTCGAAGGCCAGGGCGTCCAGGCTCATGACCCCGTGCAGGGGCACGCCCCACACGAAGCCGAGGGTCCGGGCGGTCACGAGACCGGCGCGCAGCCCGGTGAACGGCCCCGGGCCCACGCCGGCGACGACGGCGTCGAGCTCCGTCCCTGCCACCCCGGCCTCGGCCAGGATCCGGTGCACCGCCGGGGCGAGGACTTCCGCGTGCGAGCGGGTGTCGGCGCTGGCGAACCGGCCGACGACGACGTCGTCGCGCAGGAGCGCCACGGTGGCCGCGGCGGAGGTGTCGAGGGCGAGGAGAAGCACCCGGCAATCCTAGTCGAGCAGGAGCGCCGGCGGCCCTCCGGCCCAGCGTGGACCGGCGCCCGAGAGCGTGACCGTGCGCACCTCGTCCTCGCCGTCGTCGTCGAAGTCCGTGACGGGTCCGGCCCCTGACGCCTCCGGGGCGGCGCCGCCGAGTGGCCGGGTGATCTGCACGCGGAGCCAGCTGGGCGCCAGGTGCTCCACGCGCCCGGCGCCCCACTCGACGACCGTGATGTTGGCGTCC
The DNA here is from genome assembly GCF_054511075.1 of Arthrobacter sp. TMS2-4. NCBI lineage: Bacteria > Bacillati > Actinomycetota > Actinomycetes > Micrococcales > Micrococcaceae > Arthrobacter > Arthrobacter sp. TMS2-4. The sequence continues at coordinate 135,875 of NZ_JBTNDI010000001.1, read as the reverse complement.
AGGGTGGCCTCGAGGTCGAGGTCGTCCACGGCGGCAGCACTCTCGAGCCGGTAGGCGTCCACGTGGACGAGGCCCGGCCCGCCACCACGGGAGCGGTGCTGGCGGACGAGCACGAAGGTGGGCGAGATGATGCGGTCCTCGACGGCCAGGCCGCGTCCGAGCCCCTGCGTGAACGTGGTCTTGCCCGCCCCCAGCTCACCCGCGAGGACCAGCAGGTCCCCGGCCCGCAGGTGCCCGGCGAGGTCCACGGCGAGCGCCTGCAGCTCGGCGGCCGATCCGACGTCGTGCGACGCCGCCCACTCAGGCACCGGTGTCATCGCCGCCCTCCCGGGGCGCTTCGAGGTACACCCGTTCCACGCGGTCGCTGATGCGGGTGACCACCTCGTAGTTGATGGTCTGGGCGGCAGCGGCCCAGTCCTCGACGGGCGGCGCGTCCCGGCCGCCGAACAGGACGGCGCGCGCACCCAGCGGGCTCGCCGGGGTGTCCACGAGCCCGGTGGTGCCGAAGTCGATGACGAGCTGGTCCATGGCGATCCGCCCGACCACGGGGTAGACGCGTCCGCCCACCAGGACCGGCGCCCCGGTGGCGATGCGGGGAACGCCGTCCGCGTAACCGACGGGGATGAGGCCCAGCGTGGTGGGCTTGCGGGTGCGGTACGCGAACCCGTAGGAGACGCCCTGCCCGGCGGGTACTTCCTTGCAGTTCGCCACCGTGGTGCTGAACGTCATGACGGGCCGCAGCCCCAGGTCCTCGGACCCCTGGTCGGCGAAGGGCGAGAGCCCGTAGATGCCCAGGCCCACGCGCACCAGGTCGAAGTGGCAGTCGGGGCGCGAGAAGGTCGCGGGGGTGTTCGCGAGATGCCGCACCTCGACGTCGAGTCCGGCGTTCTCCGCGGCGGCGACGGCGTCGCGGAACGCCCGGACCTGCAGGTCGGTCTCCGGGCGGCTCGGCTCGTCGGCCACGCCCAAATGGGAGAAGATCCCGACGACGCGGAGGACGCCCTCCTCCTGGTGGGCGACGGCCCGTCCGAGCAGGGCCTCCCACTGCTCCGGCGGGCAGCCGTTGCGGCCCAGCCCGGTGTCGATCTTCAGGTGCACGATGGCCGGGCGCTCGAGCTCGCGCGCGGCAGCGACCACGTGCTCGAGCTCCCACCCCGAGATCCCGAGGTCCAGACCATGCTCCACGCCGGCGGCGAAGTCCGTGCGGGAGGTGTGCAGCCAGGCGAGGATGGGCGCCTCGATGCCGGCCTCCCTCAGGGCGACGCCCTCGCTGACGTGTGCCACGCCGAGCCACGCGGCCCCCGCCTCGAGTGCGGCGCGGGCCACCGGGAGCGCTCCGTGACCGTAGGCGTCGGCTTTCACGACGGCCATGACACGCGCAGGGTGCGCCACGTCGCGGAGGTGGCGGATGTTGTGCCGCAGCGCATCGAGGTCGATCTCTGCGGCGCGTTCGGGGAAAGTCACCCGGCCCATTCTGCCAGTTCCGCCTGCACGCCCGCCGTCGGAGGGGCGCGCCGGTGGAGGGCTTGCGCCCGGTGACGTCGACCGGAAGGATCGAAGACATGTTCGATTCGGACCAGGCCGGCTACCCCTGCGGTGTCCGCCGGGAGGACGGCCGGCCCTGCGGTGACGAAGCCGCGGTCGGTGCCCCCGTCCCCGTGTGCCGCGCCCACGCCGCGGTGATCGGCGAGTGGGTCGCCGCCGAGTACGGCGTGACCGACGTCCTGCCCGGCGCGTGCCGGGCCTGCGGCTCCCGCCTCGGTGTCCGCTATCCCTACGGCTGGGTGTGCGCGGCGTGCGAGTGGCGGGTCGGCGACGTCCTCGACGACGGCCTGCCGCCGCCGCGCGTGGACATCGTGTACTACCTCCGCTTCGGGGACCGCATCAAGATCGGCACGACGGCGAACCCGCGGCAGCGGCTCGCCCGCCTGTGGCACGACGAGGTGCTGGCGTTCGAGAAGGGCGACCGGCTCCTCGAGCATCGTCGCCATCGGGAGTTCGCGGCGGCGCGTCTCGACCGATCGGAGTGGTTCGCCTCGTCGCCGGACCTCGAGGAGCACATCGCCGCCCTCGCCGCGGGTGTCGAGGACCCGTGGGCCCGGTACGCCCGGTGGCTGGGCGAGGCGGCGGCACTGCGGGGCTGAGCGGCGCCTCCCGAGGTGAAGGACACCCTAATGTATTCTGAACATCTGATGAAATCCGCGCCGCCGATGACGGGGAATACCCCTTCCATATTCTTCCGCCTTCCCTTCGTGGTGGCCGTGTCCTTCGCCGTGCTCACCGCCTTCGTGGCCATGGTCTTCGACCTCCCCCTGCGCGATCCCGACGGATTTCTCGGTCCGAGCTACGTCCGCCTGCCCCTGCTCCTGGCGGCGCTGATCCTCGTTGACATGATCCCCTCGATGCTGCGCCGTCGGGCCACGCAGGGCAGCATCCTGCAGGCTGCGGTGTTGGAGTTCCGCCGGCGCTGGCCCGCCCCCCGGCTGGTGGCGACCTCGGTGGGCCTGCTGACCTTCTACCTGGCGTACGTCTCGTACCGCAACATGAAGAGCTTCCTGCCGTTCGTCCGCGACCGCGTGACGGACCCGCTCCTGCAGGCGAGCGACCGCTGGCTCCTCGGCGGCGACCACCCCGGTGACGTGCTCCAGCAGATCCTCGGCACCGGGGCGAGCGCGCACGTCCTCTCCGCCGTCTACGTGTCCTACCTGGTGTTCGTCCCCGTGTCCGTGGCGGCTGCGCTGGTCTGGTCGCGCCGGCTCTCGCACGGCGCCTGGTACGTCACCGCGCTGTCCTTCAACTGGATCCTCGGGGCGCTCAGCTACTACGCCCTCCCCTCCCTGGGCCCCATCTACGTGGAGCCCCGGCACTTCACGGACCTGCCGGACACCGCCGTCACCGCACTGCAGGAATCCCTCTACCGCAACCGCATGCGGGTCCTGACCGATCCCCACGCCACGCAGTCGGTCCACGGCATCGCAGCCTTCGCCTCCCTGCACGTCTCGGTCGTCTTCACGGCGGCCGTCATGGCGCACCTGCTCCGCCTGCCCCGCGTGATCCGATCGGCGCTCTGGGTGTACGCGTTCCTCACCGCCCTCGCCACCGTCTACTTCGGCTGGCACTACGTCGTCGACGTCGCCGCCGGGGCGGTCCTCGGCGGCCTGGCGATCTGGCTCGCGGCACTCGCGACGCGATCCGTGGCGGCGGCGCCACCCCCGACGGCACCGGCCCTCGCGACGGCAGGCAGCGTGTGAGGTCAGGTCACCGGCCGTCGCTCGCGTCCGGGCCGCCCTCGCAGGGGAGGATGGACGGCGAGGCATCGGAGTGCCGCGCGATCGTCGCCGTCGCCCTCCTGGAGGCCTGGCCCGGGACATCGGACACGAGGTCCGCCAGGAACGCGTAACGGCGCCGCAACTGCTTCTGCACGGCGTCGCGTCCTGCGCTGATCCGATGCCACCAGTCCGCGATGTCGCCCCATCCGGGCGCGGCGAGCGAACCGCCGACGTGCTGCACGGACAGCGAGGCGCAGAGATTCGCGAACGCCAGGCGGTCGGCGAGCCGGAATCCGGCGAGGTCGGCCATGACGAAGGCGGCGCTGAAGCAGTCGCCGGCTCCCGTGGGATCGTGCGCGGACACAGGCAGGGCCGGCATCCACTCCTCCTCCCCCGTGAGCGAGTCGATGGCGATGGCACCGTGCCGGCCGACCGTGACGACGGCGACCGGCACCTGGTCCGCCAGCGAGTACAGCGCGGCCCACGGGTCGTCGGTGCGCGTGTACGCCATGGCTTCGACGGCGTTGGGCATGAACGCGTGGAAGATGTCGAGGGAGGCGAGCGCGCCGGGCGCCCATTCCCCGTCCGGGTCCCACCCCACGTTGCCGAAAAGTTTCGTGCCGCGGCCCGCCGCGGCCTCCGCCCACGGCTCCATGTGCTGCTCCACGCCGACGACGGCGGCTCGGCAGGACGGCGGCGCGCCGATGAGCTCGGTGGCGCGCAGCGGCGCCGCATGGCCGTGCGTCACCATCGAGCGGTCCTGGTGCACCGAGAGGGAAACCGTGACCGGGGAGTGCCACTGCCCGAAGACGCGCGAGCGGGAGAGATCCACGTGTTCCTGGTCCTGCAATACGTCCCAGTTGAACTGGCCGTAGCCGTCGTCGCCGAACGCCGCGGCGAGCGTGGTGCGCAGACCCAGGCGGCTCGCGGCGATCGCCTGGTTCGCGATACCTCCCGGACCGGAGCCCATGCCGTCGGTCCAGACCTCGGTCCCCGGCGCCGGCAGCTGCTCCAGCCCCGTGAAGACGATGTCGAAGAACACCTGCCCGGTGAGCAGCAGGTCGAACTCCGGCCCGTCCGGGCCCCGCATGGCCGCCAGGGGATCGAATCGGTGCTGTTGGACCATGTACGGCACCTTACTGCTCCAACGGGAGGTCGGCAGCCCATCGGACTGCCTGTTTCGTCGAATCACCCCGAGGGGCGAGGTTCCGGCGCGTCTTCCGTAGGCTGGGGCCATGGCAGGGACACCATGACCCCGGACGGCAACGAGGACGACAGCTGGGACAGCGCAGGCATCGCGGACGGCGAGGCCCCGGCGCGGCGCTTGCGGGGTCCCACGCCGCTGCTGCCCCTGGGCGCCCGCGTCCTGGTGGGTGTGGCGGCCGTGGTCTTCGCCGTCTCGCTCGCCTTCGTCCTCGCGTACACGACATCGGTGCCGGTCGTGGCGTGCGTGCTCATCGGGCTGGTGCTCGCCGGCGCGCAGGTGTACGCGCTGCGCCGCGCCCTGTTCCGCGGTGGCCGATGAGCAGCGGCGCCACCCTCGTCATCGTGGGCGGCGGGGGCTTCCGCGTGCCCCTGGTGTACCGCGCGCTGTCCTCCGCACCGTTCGCGGGACTCGTGTCCGACGTCGTGCTGGTGGATACCCTGCCGGACCGCGCCCACGCGATCGCCCGCGTGCTCGGCGCACTGCCGCCGGGGGCACGGCCGGCACCGTCCGTCCGTGTGGCGGCCCGCCTCGAGGACGCACTGCCCGGCGCCGATCTCGTGTTCGCCGCCGTGCGCAGCGGCGGGGCGGAGGGACGCGTCCTCGACGAGCGCGTGGCACTGGCGTGCGGGCTCCTCGGCCAGGAGACGGTGGGGGCCGGCGGCATCTCCTACGCCCTCCGGTCCATCCCGGACATGATGCGTGTGGCGACACTGATGCGGGACCTCGCGCCCGATGCCTGGCTCGTCAACTTCACCAACCCGGCCGGCATGGTCACCGAGGCGCTCGCCGCGGTCCTGGACCGCCGGGTGATCGGCATCTGCGATTCGGCGTCGGGACTCGTCACCCGGACGGCCCGGGCTGCGGGCGTGGAACTGGGCGGGTCCCTCGCCGGGGTCGACTACGTGGGCCTCAACCACCTGGGCTGGCTGCGCCGTCTCGACGGGCACGGCAGCGGGCACGGCAGCGGGCACGACCGCCTCCCGGGACTGCTCGCCGACGCCCCGCGCCTGGCGAGCTTCGAGGAGGGGCGCCTCTTCGGCCCGGACCTCCTCCGGGTCCTCGGGGCGGTGCCCAACGAGTACCTGTTCTACTACTACTTCCACCGGGAGGCCCTGCGTTCCATCCGCGCCGCGGACCGGACCCGCGGCGAGACGCTCCGCGACCAGCAGGCGGACCTCTTCCCCCGGCTTCTCGCGTCCGGGGACCCACTCACGGTGTGGGAAGCCGCCCGGCGCGAACGGGAGTCCGGCTATCTGGCCGAGGCCCGGCCGGCGGAGGAGGAGCGCGACGAGGCGGACCTCGCCGGAGGCGGGTATGAGCGTGTGGCCCTCCAGGTCATGCGCGCGCTGCTCACCGGCCGCCGCGCGGAGCTGATCCTCAACGTCCGCAACGGAGGCACCTTCCACGAGTTGCCGGCGGACGCCGTCGTCGAGGTGCCGTCGGTGGTTGACGGCGACGGCGCACGCCCGCTGCCTGCCGCCCCGCTGGCACCCCACCAGCTGGGGCTGATGGCTGCGGTGAAGGCCGTCGAGCAGGACACGATTCGCGCCGCCGTCCAGCGGGACCGCGATGCCGCCCTGCGCGCGTTCGCAGGGCATCCCCTGATGGACTCCTTCCATGCCGCCGTCCGCGTGCTCGCGGGTTACGAGGAGGCGTTCCCTGCCCTGAAGGCGTCCTGGTCGGACTGACCCGACCGCTCGGCCCGCGCCTCGCGCAGGGCACAGACACCGAGGGACACCAGGCCCGTGTCCGTCGCTGCGGCGATCCAGCCGAAGCCCGACGCCGCCAGCAGGAACGCCCGTTCGGTCGAGCCCGCATAGGCGCCGGTCAGGATGCCGGCCTGCCGGCAGGCGCGGACGATCCGGGCGAGCGGTGCGTCGTCCTCCGCGGAGGACAGGAGGTCGTCGACGTCCATCCCGAGGGCGAGGGAGAGGTCGAACGGCCCGACGAAGATCATGCCCACGCCCGGGACGGCGGCGATCGCCTCGACCGCCTCGAGCGCGGCCGCGGTCTCGATCATGACGGCGCAGAGCGGGACGGCGCGGGGCGCGTCGTCGGGCCCCGCGCCGTCCACGGGACGGCTGCCCGGCAGGGGCCCCCAGCTGCGGGCGCCCTGCGGCGGGTAGTGGCTGGCCGCCACTGCTGCCACGGCGTCGGTGACGCTGCTGACGAGCGGGACGATGACGCCGTCCGCTCCGGCGTCGAGCGCCCGACCGATCAGGGTTGCGTCATTGGCAGCGACCCGCACGAGCAGGGGGGCGGACCCGGCCGTCCGGCGCCCGAGGGTGTCCCTGAGCGACCGGTCGTCGAAGTGCCCGTGCTGTGCGTCGAGGCCCACCCAGCCCACACCTGATCGCGCCAGTTCCGTGGTCAGCCGGGGTTCCCCGAGTGTCGCCCAGGCGCCGAGGAGTGGATCGTGGTCGGTCGGTTCGAAGGTCATGCCCCATTGTGGCCCGGCGTCCCCCGGGCCTCTACAGGAAGCGGTGCATGATGTGGAGGCCGGTCGGTCCCACGGAGGGGTGGAGGAACGCGTCCGGGACCGTGCCGACGATCGTGAAGCCGAGCGAGGCCCAGAGGGCGAGGGCCCGTTCATTCGTCTGGACGACGGCGTTGAACTGCATCGCCGTGTAGCCCGCCGCTCGCGCTTCCTCGAGCACGTGGACGGCGAGGGCCCGGCCGACGCCGCGGCCGCCGGCGTCGGCCGCGACCAGGAACGAGGCGTTCGCCACGTGGGCGCCGTTCCCGCCCCTGTTCGCGTGCAGCTGGGCGGTGCCCACGACGAGACCGGTGTCGGCGTCGACGGCTACGACGACGGTCAGGGTCGGGTCGGTCCCGGCCGGACCGGGGAGCCACTCCGCCCGTCCGCCCGCCTCGTCCATCGTGGTGTCCCAGCAGTAGGTCTCACCGGCACGGGCCACAGGTTCCAGGATGTCCCAGATGGCCGGCCAGTCCTCCGGGCCGGCCGGCCGGAACCGCAGCATCAGGCCTTGAGGGCGTTGGCCCAGAGATTGATGTCGGACTCCACGGCGTACTCGTCGATTCTCGTCAGTTCCTCGGCGGTGAAGTCCATGCGGCCGACCGCGGCGAGGCTCTCCTCGAGCTGGCGGACACTGGAAGCCCCGATGAGCGCCGACGTCACGGCGGTGCCCTGGGACCGGTCCCGCAGCACCCAGGCGATCGCCATCTGCGCCAGGCTCTGATCGCGGCTCTCGGCAATGGCGTGCAGTCCGCGGATCCGGTCCAGGTTCTCAGCGCTGAGCTGCCCCTGGTCCAGCGACTTCCCCGCCGCGGCCCGCGAATCCTCGGGCACCCCGTGCAGGTACCGGCTCGTCAGCAGACCCTGGGCCAGCGGGGAGAACGCGATCGACCCGGCACCGACCTGCTCCAGGGCCTCGAAGAGGTTCGGGGACCCGTTCTCCGTCCACCGGTTCAGCATCGAGTACGACGGCTGATGGATCACCAGCGGCGTCCCCAGATCCTTCAGGATCGCCGCTGCCTCCACGGTCCGCTCGGCCGAGTACGAGGAGATCCCGGCATACAGGGCCCGCCCCGACCGCACCGCGGTGTCCAGGGCCCCCATCGTCTCCTCCAGCGGGGTCTCCGGATCGGGGCGGTGGCTGTAGAAGATGTCCACGTACTCCAGGCCCATCCGCTCCAACGACTGGTCGAGGCTCGCCAGCAGGTACTTCCGCGACCCGAGATTCCCGTACGGACCCGGCCACATGTCGTACCCGGCCTTGGTGGAGATGATCAGCTCGTCACGGAACGGCCGGAAATCGTCCTTCAGATGCCGGCCGAAGTTCGTCTCGGCACTGCCGTACGGCGGACCGTAATTGTTCGCCAGGTCGAAGTGGGTCACACCCAGGTCGAACGCGCGCCGCAGGATCTCCCGCTGCACCCCGAACGCCTTGTCGTCGCCGAAGTTGTGCCACAGGCCCAGGGACACGGCCGGCAGGTGCAGCCCGCTCGCCCCCACCCGGCGGTATGGCATCGACTCGTAGCGGCTCTCGGCGGGGTGATAGGTCATTCCTTCATCGTAGGGGACCAGCGGCCGGGAACGCCCTGTTACGCGGGGACTCCGACGTCCGGGGCAGGCCTGACCCGCACCTGCGGGAGTTCCTCGAACGCCGGCTTCGCGAACCAGTATCCCTGGAACAGACGGATGCCTCTCTCCTTCAGGAACACGAACTCCGCCTCCGTCTCGATGCCCTCGGCGAGCACCGTGATCCCGAGGGCCCCGGCGATGCCCACGATGCCGGTGACGACGGCCTGACGGGCCGGGCTGCTGTCCACTCCCCGGACGAGCAGCATGTCGATCTTGATCAGGTCGGGCTGGAACTGGACCAGGAGCCCCAGTCCTGCGTGGCCTGCCCCGAAATCGTCGATGGCGGTGGTGAAGCCGTGCCTGCGGTACTCGGTGATGATGTTCCTCAGGTGATCGGTGTCCGTGACCTCCTCGTTCTCCGTGAACTCGAACATGATCGACGACGTCGGGAAACTGCACCGCGCGGCGGTGACCAGCGTCGCGCGGAGGCATGCCGCCGGTTCATAGACCGCGTTGGGCATGAAGTTGATCGACAGTTTCAACTCCTCGTCCGCGGGAAACAGTCGCGACGCGATTTCGATCGCCTTGATCCGGCAGTTCTGGTCGAAGCGGTACTTCTGCTCCGGTGAGACCCTCGACAGGACGTCGTAGGCACCTTCTCCCGACAGGCCGCGGACCAGCGCCTCGTAACCCCACACGCGATCGTCCACCGCGTCGTAGATCGGCTGGAAGGCCATGGAGAACTCGACGTCGGGTCCCGACGATGTCGTGCAACCGTTGCATGCCATGCAGAGTGTCCCCTCACTGATTTCGTCCACCCTAGGACACCCTAGGACACCCGCGGCGCAGCGCGGATCTGCCACGCGCGGGTCCGCACGCGCCGCAGGGTGCGACGGCGACAGCTCCGCTACCGTGCCTTCCGTCTGCTGGGGAGTGCGCCGCTGCTGATGAGGTGATCCGCGACGGTCCGGAGCTTCATGTGGTTGCGCTGGCTGGCGGCCTCGGCGAACGCCACGGCGGACGTCATCCGGCTGCCCGGTTCAGATCCTGACGATGTCGTCGGGAGGCGACGGCGACGGCGACATCCCGTGCCGTCGGTCCGTCGGACCGACGGCACGGACGGATCTGTCGCGTCCCCCGGCCTTCGCCGTGTACAACGCCCGGTCGGCCGCGGCGATCGCCGCTTCGAGGTCGTACCCGGACGCCTCGACGGAGGAGATGCCGTAGCTCACCGTCGGCATCACGAAGCCGCCCGGTGTGGTCTGCACCCGCAGCGCCAGGCTCAGATCACGGGTGATGTCCTCGGTCCGGGAGGCCGAAGCCCCGGGCAGCAGGAAGATGAACTCCTCGCCTCCGTAGCGCCCCACGAGGTCAGTGGCCCGGACGGTCTCCGAACAGGTCTGCGCGAAAGCCTTCAGCACACTGTCACCGGCAGCGTGGCCGTGGGTGTCGTTGATCGTCTTGAAGAAGTCGAGGTCGGCGAGGATGAGCGCGCCGGGCTGTCCGGTCCGCGCCAGGCGGTCCACGTGGAGGTGGGCGAGGTCGAGGAAGCCGGCCCGGTTGAGCAGACCGGTGAGGGCATCCCGGTCGGCGCGTGTCCGCAGGTCCGCGGCGATCTGCTCCGCGCTGAGTGCCGCGGCGCTGAACGACACGATGACTAGAAGGACCAGGGTGACCAGCACCGTGGTGCTCGAATCGAAGAAGGTGGAGAACACGTAGCCGTCCGGACCTTCCACGACGAACGCGACGCACCGTGCCAGGTACAGCAGCGCGACGACGGCGGAGCCGACCGCGAGTGGCCCCTGCACCCTGCTGTAGCTGCTGGGCAGGCGCCACAACTCCCATGAGGCGAGTCCGATGGTCAGGGACATCATGCCGAGGAACACCGCACCGCCGGACCATTCGTTCGTCGCCGGGTCGTCGAGAACCGAGGCAAGGAGCGTCAGCACCGGCGCGGCCGCGAGTTGCAGCCAGCCGGGCCTGCCTGCTCGGAGGGTCCGGGCACCCGCCCAGACGCTGACCGTGCCCAGAACCGAGAGCATGTGGGCCAGGGGGTGCGCCCAGACCTGGTGCTGCGTGCCGTCGAGCAGGTGGATGGAGGACCCGCCGCAGAAGAACAGGATGGCCGCACACCACCAGGCGCTGTAGGCGGAGCGGGTCTGGCGGAATGCCACGGTGTAGAACAGCACCAGGAGGGTGATCGCGACGGCGCCGAAGGCGACCCGCAGTGTCGTGATGTCCAGGGTCATGGTGTTCCTGCCGCCTCGTTCTTCCCGGTCCCGGCCCGGATGCTCAGGGGATCGCTCTCCCGTGCGGAAGACTCTTCGGCCAGTATGCCGGAGTCCACCGACCCTTCGGTCGGTGGACTCCTACTCCTGTCGAAACCCTTGCGGAGTCCTGCCCCGGGCTCAGCCCCTGCTGAGGACCAGGGAGGCGTGCGCCGGCAGCTGCACCGCGTCGGCGAGCAGTCCGACGCCGTCCACCGTGGACAGCAGCACCTCCGCGGTGCTGCCGTCGACCGGGATGGTCACCATGGTGTCGCTCAGGTTGAGGATGACGGCCGTGCTGCCCCGGTGCAGGACGATCCAGCGGCTGTCCTCGTCGTAGTCCACGGAGATGCTGCGGAAGTCGGCGTCGCGCAGTTCCGGTCGTGACCGGCGCAGGCTGATGAGCTCGCGGTACGTGGACAGCAGCTCGGCGTGGTGTCCCTGCTCCGCTTCCGCCCAGTCCAGCTTGGCGGAGGCGAAGGTCGCCGGGTCCTGCGGATTCGGGACGTCCTCCGATCGCCAGCCCATGCGCTCGAACTCCCGCAGCCGCCCCTCCGCGGTGGCCCGGCCGAGCTCCGGCTCGGGGTGGGAGGTGAAGAACGGCCACGGCGTCGACGCCCCGTACTCCTCGCCCATGAACAGCATGGGCGTGAAGGGGCCGAGGATGTTCAGGACGGCGGACTGCGCGAGCTGCGCCGGGTTCAGCGTGGCGCTGATGCGGTCACCGGCGGCCCGGTTGCCGATCTGGTCGTGGTTCTGGGCCGCGACGACCAGCTGCAGGGGGCTGATCTCGGCCGGGTCGATCTCGCGACCGTGGTGGCGTTCCCTGAAGGACGAGTAGGTCCCGTTGTGGAAGAAGCCCTTCTCGAGCACCTTGGCGAGCGCTCCGACCGAGTCGAAGTCGAGGTAGTACCCCTCGGTCTCGCGCGTCAGGTTGACGTGCACCGCGTGGTGGAAGTCGTCGCTCCACTGCCCGGCGAGGCCGTAGCCGCCGACGTCGCGGCCCCGGATGAGGCGCGGATCGTTGAGGTCCGATTCGGCGATGAGGAACAGCGGCTTGCCGAGCTCCGCCGCGCACTCGTCCGTACGGGTGGCGAACTCCTCGAGGATGTGCACCGCGCGCTCGTCGTGCAGCGCATGCACGGCATCGAGGCGGAGGCCATCCACGTGGTAGTCCCTGAACCACATGAGGATGTTCTCGAGGACGTAGTTCCGGACCTCGTCCGACTGCGGGCCATCGAGGTTCAGGGAGTCGCCCCAGGTGTTGGACAGGCCCTCGGTGAGGTAGGGGCCGAAGAGCCCGAGGTAGTTGCCGCTGGGGCCGAGGTGGTTGTGGACGACGTCCTGGATGACGCCGAGGCCCGCCTGGTGCGCCGCGTCGACGAAACGCTGGTAGGCGGCGGGACCACCGTAGGTCTCCTGGACCGCGTACCAGAGGACGCCGTCGTAGCCCCAGTTATGCGTGCCGTTGAACGCATTGACGGGCAGCAGCTCCACGTACTGCACACCCAGGTCCACCAGGTGGCCGAGCTTGCCGATGGCGGCGTCGAGCGTTCCCTCGGGGGTGAACGTGCCGAGGTGCATCTCGTAGATGACGCCGCCGTTCATGCCCGGGGACCGCCAGGAGGCGTCCTGCCACTGGTGCGCAGCCGGGTCGAAGGTCCGCGAGAGCTCGTGGACGCCGTCGGGCTGGCGCCGCGACCGGGGGTCGGGCACGGGGGTCTCGGAGTCGTCGACGAGGTAGCCGTAGGACACGTCCCCGGTGGCCGTCGGGGCATCCGTGGCATGCCACCATCCGCCTCCGCCCTGCGTCATCGGGTATCGGGAGCCGTCGGCGACGAGGGTGAGGGAGGTGGCGCGGGGCGCCCAGACCTCGAATGGCGAACTCATGCTGCGTCCTCCTGGACGAGTAGTGCTGCGGGGAAGGTGGAGAAGAGGTCGGCGGCCCTCACGGTCCCGCCGTTCACCGAAGCGCCGGTGAGGGCGCAGGTGTAGCGGCCCCCGGGGAGTTCGAGCGTGGTGTCGCCCCAGCCCTCCCCCTGCGCGAGCCGGTAGGGCAGGCGCGTGATGAGGGTGATGGCTCCTCCGCGGTCGAATGCGAAGACGTGGTCCGCCGCCGCACCGGAGGGTGGGATCGCGGTGTAGCCCGTGAACAGTTCGGGGCGGTCACGGCGCAGCTTGAGGGCCCGGGACACGACGAGCATCTTCGCGTGGGCGTCGGCATCCACCGCGGGCAGTGCGCCGAAGTTGAGATCCGTCAGCACCTGCCGCCGCGCGTCGTAGTCCACCTCGCGGCGGTTGTCGGGGTCCACGAGGGAGGTGTCCCAGAACTCGGTGCCCTGGTAGACGTCCGGCACTCCCGGCATGGTGAGCTGGAGCAGCTTCAGGCCGATCGAGTTGGACCAGCCGGCCTGTTGGATCCGCCCGACGAGGCCGGAGATCAGCGACGCCACGGCGTCGTCGTCGAAGGCGGCATCGACGGCGTCGTGCATGCCGCGCTCGAAGGCCTCGTCCGGCGCGGTCCAGTGCGTGCTGGAATCGGCTTCACGCGACGCCTTCTCGGCGTAGGCGTGGGCGCGTTCCCTGCTGAGCGGCCAGGCCCCGATGATCGACTGCCACAGCAGTGGCGCGAACGTCCGGTCCCTGATGGGTGCCAGTTCCTCGAGCTGGTCGAGGAGGCCCGTCCATTCGCCGGCGAGCTCCGACAGGACGGAGATCCGGGACCGGGTGTCCTCGCTGCGCTTGGTGTCGTGCGTGCTCAGCGTCGTCATGGCCAACGGGCTCCCGGTCTGCCGTTCGAGCAGGCGCCGGTGCAGTTCCAGCGGGTCGACCGCGAAGATGGAGGGGTCCGCCCCCACCTCGTTGAGTGACACGAGGCGCGAGTACCGGTAGAACGCCGTGTCCTCCACGCCCTTCGCCATGACCATGCCGGAGGTCTGCTGGAAGCGGCGGGCGAGCTCGGTGAGCTCGCCCTCACCCTCGAGGAACGGGTTGAGCAGCGCGTGGAGCGTGGCGATGGTGTCCGCGAGGTCGGGGCGGCGCACCTGGGCGTCGCGGACCGCCTCGGCGAGGTGATCGGCACCTCCCGGCAGGTAGCTGCGGTAGACGGGGAAGCAGGTCAGGAGTTCGGCGATCGCGTCGGCCGCTGCGTCGGCGTCGAGCCCTGCCTCGGACGGGACGAGCCGCGCGAGCCGCAGCACCTCGGAGCGGAGGATGCCGTCGGTGATGCCGCGCTTGGTCCCGTGGATCATCTCGTGGAACGGCGCCACCGGCACGGACTGTGTGAGCTCGTGCTCCCCCGCCTGGTCGGTGAACAGCCGGTCGATGTCGGCGAGGGCGTCGTACCCGGTCGTGCCCTCGGTCGCCCAGTCGGTCGGGAGCTTCTCGCCCGGCTCGAGGATCTTCTCGACGAGCACGTAGGCACCGCCCGTCAGGGTGCGGAGGTCCTCGAGGTAGCCCTTCGGGTCGGCGAGACCGTCGGGGTGGTCGATGCGCAGGCCGTCGATGAGCCCCTCGTCGAACCACCGCTTCACCTCGCTGTGGCTCTCCTGGAACACCCAGGGGACCTCGACGCGCAGGCCCGCGAGGGTGTTCACGCCGAAGAACCGGCGGTAGTTGAGTTCGGCATCGGCGCGGCGCCAGTTCACGAGTTCGTAGTGCTGGCGGGCGTGGACCTCCGCCCCCGTGTCACCGGGGTGGGCCGTGCCGTCCGCGATGGGGAACCGGTTGTCGTAGTAGCGCAGTTCGCCGTCGACGACCGCCAGCTGATCCAGCTCGCCGTCGCCGTCGCCGAGGACGGGGACGCGGAGGCGCCCGTCGTTGGCGTCCCAGTCGACGTCGAACGCCTCCGCCATGCGCGAGCCGCGGCCCTCCTTCAGGAGCTGCCACCACCATGCGTTGTCGGCGGGTGTCTCGATGCCCATGTGGTTGGGCACGATGTCGACGAGGACTCCCATCCCCGCGGCCCGGGCGGCCTCGCTGAGGGCAGCGAGGCCGTCCGGACCGCCGCGGTCGGGATCCACCGTGGTGGGGTCCGTGACGTCGTAGCCGTGCCCGGACCCCTTCTCCGCCGTGAGGATCGGCGACAAATACACCCAATCCACCCCGAGGTCGTGCAGGTACGGCACCAGGGCTGCGGCCTGATGCAGGTCGAACTCGCTCCGGATCTGAAGCCGGTAGGTCGATTTCGGTGTCAACACGTGGGGTCCTCCTGGGACGGTGGGTGGGTGTATCTGGCCGGGGTGACGCTAGGGGGTGCCGGTCTTGGCGGTGACCTCGTTGGCGAGGATCGCCAGCGACGCCGCGACCGAGTGGTCGAGATCCTCGACCTCCGTGTGGGCCCGCAGGACCACCATGGACTTCCCTTCGACCGAGACCGTCGCTCCCGACGGGATGGCGGCGGTGTCGGCGTACTTGCCGGCGGTGTCGATCACTTCGTCCCAGGACGTGCCGTACTCGTCGGAGGGAATCGTGAAGTCGACTGCCTCGTCGTGCGCGTTGAAGAACAGCAGGAAGTTGGCGTCGACGATCCGCTGTCCGCGGGCGTCGCGCCCCTGGATGCCCTGACCGTTGAGGAACACCCCGATGGAACGGCCGAAGCCGCTGTCCCAGTCCTCGGGCGCCATGAGCTCACCCGCGGTGTCCAGCCACACGATGTCCGGCAGTGCCTCGCCCTCGCCGCGGCGCACGGGCCGCCCGTCGAAGAACCGGCGACGGCGGAACGTGGGGTGCTCCGAGCGCAGGCGGTTGACGGCCGCGGTGAACTCGAGCAGCGGCTGGTCCATCTTGTCCCAGTGCACCCAGCTGAGCTCGGAGTCCTGGCAGTAGGTGTTGTTGTTGCCGTCCTGCGTCCGACCGACCTCGTCGCCGTGCAGCAGCATCGGCACGCCCTGCGAGAGCAGGAGCGTGGCGATGAAGTTCCGCTGCTGGCGGGCACGGAGCGCGAGGACCTCGGGGTCGTCCGTGGGGCCCTCGGCCCCGCCGTTCCATGACCGGTTGTGCGATTCGCCGTCGTTGTTGTCCTCGCCGTTGGCCTCGTTGTGCTTCTCGTTGTAGGAGACGAGGTCGCGCAGCGTGAAGCCGTCGTGGGCGGTGACGAAGTTGATCGATGCGACGGGGCGCCGCATGGAGTGCTCGTAGAGGTCCGCGGAGCCGGTGAGGCGGGAGGCGAACTCGCCGATGCTGGAGTGCTCGCCGCGCCAGAAGTCGCGGACGGTGTCACGGTACTTGCCGTTCCATTCGGTCCACTGGGGCGGGAAGTTGCCCACCTGGTAGCCGCCGGGTCCTACGTCCCAGGGCTCGGCGATGAGCTTGACCTGCGAGACGATCGGGTCCTGCTGCACGAGTTCGAAGAACGCCGACAGGCGGTCCACCTCGTAGAACTCGCGGGCCAGGGCGGAGGCGAGGTCGAAGCGGAAGCCGTCGACGTGCATCTCGGTGACCCAGTAGCGCAGGGAGTCCATGAGCAACTGCAGGGAGTGCGGGTTCCCGACGTTGAGGGAGTTACCGGTGCCCGTGGTGTCCATGTAGTACTGCTTGTCGTCCTCAACCAGGCGGTAGTAGGACGCGTTGTCGATGCCGCGCATCGAGATGGTGGGGCCCATGTGGTTGCCCTCGGCGGTGTGGTTGTACACCACGTCGAGGATGACTTCGATGCCAGCCAGGTGCAGCTCGCGCACCATGGCCTTGAACTCCTGGACCTGCTCGCCCTGGTCGCCGGAGGAGTTGTACTTGTTGTGCGGTGCGAAGAAGCCGATGGTGTTGTAGCCCCAGTAGTTCGAGAGGCCCTTCTCCTGGAGCGTGCTGTCGTTCACGAACTGGTGCACGGGCATGAGTTCGATCGCCGTCACGCCGAGCTTCTGCAGGTGGGCGATCACCGACGGGTGGGCGATGCCGGCGTAGGTGCCGCGCTGCTCCTCGGGGATGTCCGGGTGCAGCTGCGTGAGGCCCTTGACGTGCGCCTCGTAGATGACGGACTGGTGGTACGGGGTCCGCGGCATGCGGTCGCCGTCCCAGTTGAAGAACGGGTTCACGACGACGCCGAGCATCATGTGCGCGGCGGAGTCCTCGTCGTTGACGGAGTGCTCGTCGCCGAAGTTGTAGCCGAACAGCGCCTGGTCCCAGTCGAGGTCACCGGAGATGGCCTTCGCGTACGGGTCGAGGAGGAGCTTGTTCGGGTTGCAGCGGTGTCCCTCGGCCGGGTTGTTCGGGCCGTGGACCCGGTAGCCGTACTTCTGCCCGGGGGTGACCTGCGGGAGGTAGCCGTGCCAGACGTAGCCGTCGACCTCCTTGAGTTCGATGCGCGTCTCCGTGCCGTCGTCGTCGAAGAGGCAGAGGACCACGAGATCCGCGATCTCACTGTAGAGCGCGAAGTTCGTACCGGTGCCATCGTAGGTGGCTCCCAGGGGGTAAGCGTCGCCGGGCCATAATTCCATGAGTTCTCCTTGTATCTTCTGCCGTGACCGCCTCGTCGGGTGATCACGGTGTTGATTGCACGCGTCGGGGTCCTGGTGCCCCGGGTGCCTGTTCCATGCATAGCGCATTCGTATGTTCGCGCGGTTAATTGCGTCGGTCACCTCAGGGGGTTGCAGCCAGGCGACGCTCCTCCACGAGATCCGCGACCACCGAGCGGATGGGACCGGGCAGTCGGGAGACCACCACCGGGCCGGACAGGGCCGCGTGCCGACCGGCCCGCCCGTGGATCAGTGCTCCCGCGGCCGCGATCGCCGCCCAGAGATCCGCAGGGGCGACGCCCACACGGTCGGCCGCGCCGTCGTCCTCGGCCAGCGTGGCCGCGAGGGCCCCGATGATGCCGGAGAGCGTGTCCCCCGACCCTGCGGTGGAGAGCCAGGGTGTCGCGTCGGCCTGGACGAACAGGGCGCCGGTGGGCGCGGCGACGACGCTCGTATAGCCCTTGAGCAGCACCGTCGCTCCCGTGATCTCGGCGGCCTGCCGCGCGAATCGCGCGGGCTCGGCCTCGATCTCGGACCGCTCGACGTCGACCCCGCGGGCCGCCAGCAGCTCGCGGAGTTCCCCCGCGTGGGGCGTCAGGATGACCTGCGGGCTCACGCGGGCGGGCACCGCGGCGAGCGCGCCGGCATCGACGACGACGGGCAGTCCCGAGTCCATGGCGTCGACGGCCCGCTGCCGCTGGTCGTCGTCGTCCACGGCGCCCGGACCGACGAGCCAGGCCTGCGACTGCGCCTCGGCGATGGAACCTGTCGAGGCCACGACCTCGGGGTTCCGCTGGTGCACCAGGGCCGCGACGGCCTCGGGCCCGAGGTAGCGCACCATCCCGACGCCGGTGGCCAGTGCGGCGCCGACGGCGAGGGCGGCGGCACCCGGGTAGCGGGCGGAGCCTGCGGCGATGCCGAGCACTCCGCGCGAGTACTTCTGGTCGTGTGCCTCGGGGAGGCGGAGGAGGGCCGCGGCGTCGGCGCCCTGCAGGCTGCGTGCGGCCGGGGTGACGCCGGAGAAGTCCAGGCCGATGTCCACGACGTTCACCTGGCCGGCGGCCACCGCGCCGTCGCCGATCAGGAGACCGGGCTTCGCGGCCCCGAAGGTGACGGTCGCGTCGGCGGCGAGGACGGGCCCGTCGACGCGGCCGGTGTCCACGCCGATGCCGCTCGGCAGGTCGCAGGCGACGACGAGCGTGGACCGGGCGGCGCGGGGGCCGGCTGCGGCGTCGAAGGCCCGGACGAAGTGCGCGGCGGGACCGCGCAGGCCGCCGCTGGCACCGGTGCCGAGGATCCCGTCGAGGAGCACGTCGGCGGAGGCCGCGTGGGCCGCCAGCGCTGCGAGGTCCGGGGCGTCGGCCAATCGGACGCTCGTTCCGCCGGCGCGCG
The DNA here is from genome assembly GCF_054511075.1 of Arthrobacter sp. TMS2-4. Taxonomy (NCBI): domain Bacteria; kingdom Bacillati; phylum Actinomycetota; class Actinomycetes; order Micrococcales; family Micrococcaceae; genus Arthrobacter; species Arthrobacter sp. TMS2-4. The sequence goes on along the minus strand of NZ_JBTNDI010000001.1, from coordinate 117,243 downwards.
TGAAGGCGTCCAGGGCGGCCTCGTGGGCCCGGTCCGCGGTGAGGATCGCCGTCGCGCCGACGCCCCGCCGCAGGAGCCGCTCCCCCGCGTACAGCGCATCCGCGCCGTTGTTCCCGCTCCCAGCGAGCACGACGGCGGTGGCCCCGTAGGTGCCGCGACCGGCGTCGCGCAGGAGGGTGAGGGCGACACCGAACAGGGCGTGGGCGGCCCGCTGCATCAGGGCATCACCCTGGCCGGCGTCGAGGAGTGGTGCCTCCGCAGCGCGGACGTCACCACCGGAAAATGCTTGGAGCATATGGTCGAGCTTAGCGGTAAGCCGGGCGATAATCAGCACGGTTACTATTGCTGGCCCTCCGGTGGGCTGCCTTCGGCGACCACCATGGCCGTGGCGAGGCCGCCGTCGTGGCTGATGGACAGATGCCACGTCCGGACGCCGCGGGCGCGGGCGGCCTCCGCCACGGTCCCGTCGACGACGACCGTGGGCGCCCCGGTCTCGTCGACCGCGATGGTGCAGTGCTGCCAGTTCATGCCCACCGGGGCGCCGACCGCCTTCGCGACGGCCTCCTTGGCCGCGAACCGCGCGGCGAGGGACCGCGTGTTCAGCCCGCGCTCGGCAGGCACGAACAGCCGCTCGAGGAGCGCCGGGGTGCGTTCGAGCTGCAGTCGGAAGCGTTCGACGTCCACGACGTCGACGCCGATGCCGACGATCATGCCCGCACCCGGCCGGGTGCCGCTGCCCGGATGCGCAGCGGCACCGGGAGGGGACTACTCAACCGTGACCGACTTCGCCAGGTTGCGGGGCTGGTCGACGTCGTAGCCCTTGGCGCTGGCGAGGGCCAGGGCGAAGATCTGCAGCGGCACCGTGGTCAGCAGCGGGGCGAGCAGCGTCGGGGACTCCGGCACGTAGAACACGTGCTCCGAGTAGGCCTCGACCGTGGTGTCGCCTTCCTCCGCGATGACGATCGTCACGGCGCCGCGCGCGCGGATCTCCTGGACGTTGGAGACCACCTTGGCGTGCAGGGAGTTGCGGCTGCTCGGGGACGGCATGACGACGACGACGGGCTGGCCCTCCTCGATCAGGGCGATCGGCCCGTGCTTGAGCTCGCCCGCGGCGAAGCCCTCCGCGTGGATGTAGGCGAGCTCCTTGAGCTTCAGGGCCCCCTCCATCGCCACGGGGAAGCCCACGTGGCGGCCGAGGAACAGCACCGACTTGGCGTTGGCCATGTCCGTGCCGAGCTGCTTGATCTTGTCGGCGTCGTCGAGGATGGACTGGATCTTGCCGGGGATGGTGGAGAGGTCCGCGAGGACGTCGGCGATCTCGTCCCGGTACTTGTTGCCGCGCAGCTGCGCCAGGTACAGGCCCAGCAGGTAGGCGGCGGTGATCTGCGCGAGGAAGGCCTTCGTCGAGGCGACGGCGATCTCCGGGCCGGCGTGCGTGTACAGCACGGCGTCCGATTCGCGCGGGATGGTGGAGCCGTTGGTGTTGCAGATGGCGACGACCTTGGCGCCCTGCTCACGGGCGTAGCGGACGGCCATGAGGGTGTCCATGGTCTCGCCGGACTGCGAGATCGCGACGACGAGCGTCTTCTCGTTCACGATGGGGTCGCGGTACCGGAACTCGTGGGACAGCTCCACCTCGGTGGGGATGCGGCACCAGTGCTCGATCGCGTACTTGGCCACCTGGCCGGCGTAGGCGGACGTGCCGCACGCGAGCACCACGATCTTGTCGACCGAGCGCAGGATCGCCTCGTCGATGCGCAGTTCGTCGAGCATCAGGTTGCCGTCGACGCCGGAGCGGCCGAGGAGGGTCTGGCCGACGGCGTCGGGCTGGTCGTGGATCTCCTTCTCCATGAAGGAGTCGAAGCCGCCCTTCTCGGCGGCGGCGGCGTCCCAGCTGACGTGGAACTCGGTGCCCTCGGCGGGGGCGCCGAAGAAGTCGGTGATGGTGACGTCGTCGGGCGTGATGGTGACGATCTGGTCCTGGCCGAGCTCGACGGCGCGGCGGGTGAAGTCGATGAACCCGGAGACGTCGGATCCGAGGAAGTTCTCGCCGTCGCCCAAGCCCACCACGAGCGGGGAGTTGCGGCGGCCGGCGGCGACGACGCCGGGCTGGTCCTGGTGGATGGCGAGGAGCGTGAAGGCGCCTTCCAGGCGCTGGCAGGCCTGCTGCAGGGCGAGGGTCAGGATGTCGCCCTCGGTGCCGTTCTCGACGAGCCCGCGGTACAGCCGGCCCACGAGCCCGGCCGCGACCTCGGTGTCGGTGTCGGAGATGAAGGACAGTCCCTCGGCGGTCAGCTCCGCCTTGAGCTCGGCGTAGTTCTCGATGATGCCGTTGTGGATCACCGCGAGCCTGCCGTCGTCGGCGAGGTGCGGGTGCGCGTTCTGGTCGGTCGGTCCGCCGTGGGTCGCCCACCGCGTGTGCCCGATCCCGGTCAGCGACCGCGGCAGCGGATCGGCTGCCAGTTCCGCGACGAGGTTCGTGAGCTTGCCGGCCTTCTTCCGGGACTCGATGCCCTCGGCCGTGATCACCGCCACCCCGGCGGAGTCGTAGCCGCGGTACTCGAGGCGCCGGAGGCCTTCCATCACGACGTCGAGTGCGCCGTGCTGCGCCTCGGACGCCTCCTGATCGAATGCCGGGGCGACCGAGTCGAGCGCCGATGATCCCTGGCCGTTGTCCCGGCCCACATATCCAACGATTCCACACATGACATCCAGCGTACCCGTGGCCGTGTTTGTTAATGCGCAGGCCACCGGGCAGAATCGTCAGGTGAATGACAGAGGCACGGGGACGCAGCAGGCCATCAATGCCGAATCCTTCACCCCCTTCGTGGAGCTCGACCGCCAGACCTGGTCCCGCCTGTCCCACGAGATCAGGAGCCCGCTGAACTTCGAGGACGTCCAGCGGCTGCGCGGCCTGGGCGATGCCCTGAACCTCGACGAGGTGCGCGAGGTGTACCTCCCTCTCTCCCGCCTGCTGAACCTGTATACGGCAGCGGCCGACCAGCTCCACGCAGCCACCAACACCTTCCTCGGCGAGCGCACCACGCGCACGCCGTTCGTGATCGGCGTCGCCGGGTCCGTCGCGGTGGGCAAGTCGACGACGGCGAGGGTGCTGCGCGAGCTCCTGCGGCGCTGGCCGGACACCCCCGATGTGGCCCTGATCACCACGGACGGGTTCCTCTACCCGAATGCGGAGCTCGAGCGCCGCGGCCTCATGCAGCGCAAGGGCTTCCCCGAGTCCTACGACCGCCGCCGGCTCCTGCGCTTCGTCAGCGAGGTCAAGAGCGGAGCCGCCGAGGTCCGCGCCCCCTCGTATTCGCACCTCACCTACGACATCGTGCCCGGTCGCGAAGTGGTGGTCCGCCGTCCTGACGTCCTCATCGTCGAGGGCCTCAACGTGCTCGCGCCGGCACGCCCGCGTCCCGACGGCATCACGGGACTCGCGCTGAGCGACTTCTTCGACTTCTCCATCTACGTCGACGCGAAGACCGCGAACATCAAGGAGTGGTACATCCACCGCTTCCAGTCCCTGCGCTCCGGCGCGTTCGCCAACCCTGAGTCCTACTTCCACCGGTACGCCGACCTCAGTGACGAGGAAGCCCGGCGGACGGCGACCGGCATCTGGGAGAGCATCAACGAGCCGAACCTCGTGGCGAACGTCCTGCCCACGCGCGGGCGGGCGCAGCTCGTGCTCACGAAGGACGCGGACCACTCGGTGCGCCGCATGCTCCTGCGGAAGACCTGACCATGCGCGTCCTGCCGACGGTGGGGCTGCTTGTCCTCGCCGTCGCGCTCTCCGCCTGTTCCGGGCCGGACCCCGCGCCCGATGCCCCCTCCGTCGGCAGTCTTCCCGCCCCGCCCCAGCGCCCACCGGGTCCCGCGGCGGGCGGTCCGGGGAACGCGCCCGCCGCGACGGCATCGGCTGCCCCTGCCGCTGACGCACACCTGGACCCCGCTGCCATCGACGTCGTCGTGAACAAGCGCAGGCCCCTGACGCCGCTGGACTACGCGCCCGCCGACCTGCGCCGGCCCGACGTCGCCACACCCACCGGCTTCGACCTCCTGCGCCCGGATGCCGCAGCGGCGGTGGAGGCGATGTTCGCGGCGGCGGCCGCCGACGGCGTGAACCTGACCATGGTGAGCGGATACCGGTCCTTCGCGGACCAGGAAGCCACCTACGCGTACTGGGTGGGCCAGTACGGCGGCCCGGCCGGCGCGGACACCGTGTCCGCCCGTCCGGGCTATTCGGAGCACCAGACGGGCCTCGCCTTCGACCTCGCGCAGGCCGACGGCGCCTGCACCCTCGTGCGCTGTTTCCAGGACACCCCCGCCGGGCAGTGGGCGGCGGCGAACGCTGCCGAGTTCGGGTTCATCCTCCGCTACCCGCTCGGCTTCCACGAGATCACTGGATTCTCGGCGGAATCCTGGCACTACCGCTATGTGGGCACGGACGTCTCGCTCGCCATGGAGGCGGCCGGGTCGCAGACCCTCGAGGAGCACTTCGGCCTGCCGCCGGCGCCGTCGTACTGAGCCGCTCAGCGGCTCCCCGGTAGCGCGACGCCCGTCTCGTCGGCGAGCACCCGGAGCAGCCGGTCCTGGAACGCGGGGTCCAGCACGGCGGCGTGGGGCTCCCTCCGCTCACGGTGGAACCAGTACGCGCCGGTCGTGAGTGCCTCGGGATCCTCGCCCGTCGCGAGCCACACCTGGGTCCGGTGGCCGAGGTCGAGCTCGTCCGGTGCTGTGGGGCCGCCCATCCTCGTGGGGACCCAGCCGGGATCCACCGCGTTGCTGAGGACGTCCGGGCGCAGTCGCGCCACCGCGGCGGAGAAGGTGGTGAGGAAGAGCTTGCTGTCCGCGTAGCGGCCCGGCATGCGGCCCCGCCAGTCCACGCCGTCGAGGGACGGACGCCCGCTGTAGTGCGATCCGCTGCTCAGGTACACGTGCCGCCGCGGGCCCTCGAGCAGGGCGGTCAGGAGGTAGGGGGCGATCACGTTGACGGGCAGAACCGCCGGTCCGCTCCAGACCCCCGCGTTGTGGATGACGACGTCGAGCGGTGTTCCCGCGTTCAGCTCGGCGGCGATCCGCCGGACGGCCTTCCGGTCCCCGAAGTCCCCCACCACGAGCTCCGCGCCCTGACCGGCGAGTGGTGTGAGGGCGCCCGCGCGCTCCCCGGTGCGGGCATGCACGACGACGTCGTGCCCTTCCTGCAGGAGGGCTTCCGCCGCAGCCCGGCCCAGCCCTTCGACCGACCCCGTGACCAGCACCTTCATGATCGCCCTCCTTCGTCGGATCGGGCCTCCGCTGCGCGCAGCGGGTTCCCACGACCTCACGGTACCCACCGGGCACGGATAGGTGAACGTCACGGGGCGTTTACGCAGCACGCGGGGAACGGAAACGCGCGCTCACTAGCCTCGGGGGATCAGCCGCACCAGCCCACGGAGGACTCAGTGAGCATCGACGAAGCAGCATCCCCCGCACTGGCTCCAGCACGTGCCGAGAGCGCACCCCCCCTGGCCTACCGTTCCGGCCGGTGGATCGACAACTGGGACGCCGAGGACACCGCCCAGTGGAGCAGCGGCGGCAGGTCGATCGCCCGGCGCAACCTGCACTGGTCGATCGCGTGCGAGTTCCTCGGTTTCGTGGTCTGGCAGCTGTGGTCGATCGTCGTCGTGTACCTGCCGGCGGCGGGCTTCACCTTCTCGACGTCGCAGATCTTCTGGCTGATCTCCATGCCGTCCCTCGTCGGGGCGACGCTGCGCATCCCCTACACGTTCATGGTGCCGAGGCTGGGCGGCAGGAACTGGACCGTCATCTCCGCCCTGCTCCTGCTGATCCCGACCATCGGGCTGGGGCTGTGCGTCTCCAACCCCGACACCCCGTTCGGCGTGATGCTCGCGGTGGCGGCACTCGCGGGATTCGGTGGCGGCAACTTCGCGAGCTCGATGGCGAACATCACGTTCTTCTTCCCCGCCCGGGAGAAGGGCTGGGCCCTCGGGCTGAATGCGGCAGGCGGCAACCTCGGTGCCGCGGTCGCTCAACTGGTGGTGCCCATCGTCATCGCCCTCAGCGCCGCCGCGACGCTGGACCTGCCCCTCGCGGGCTGGATCTGGGTGCCCCTGATCCTCGCCGCGGCCCTGGGCGCCTGGAAGTTCATGGACAACCTCTCCAGCGCCCGCAGCGATCTCGCCGGGTCCCTGGCGGCTGTCCGGGAACCGCACCTGTGGATCATGGCGCTGCTCTACATCGGCACGTTCGGGTCGTTCATCGGATTCGCCGGAGTCTTCCCGAAGCTGATCGTCGATACCTTCCCCGCTTTCTCCTCGATCGCCATGGGCCCGGCCACGCTGTCCCTCGCGTTCCTCGGCCCCCTGGTCGGATCCCTCGCCCGGCCCTTCGGCGGACGCCTCGCGGACCGCTTCGGCGGCGCCGTGATCACGGTGGGGGCCTTCGCGGTCATGGCCGCGATCGCCCTGGCGGTCGTCTGGACGCTCCCCCTGTCCGACTTCTGGCTCTTCCTCGGCCTCTTCCTCGTCCTCTTCGCGGCCGCCGGCGCGGGCAACGGGGCGACCTACCGCATGATCCCCGTCATCTTCGCGCGGCGGGGAGCCGCTGCAGGGTCCGAGCTCCGGGAATCCGTGAGCACCGCCCGCAAGTCCGCCGCGGCCCTCGGCCTCATCTCCGCGGTCGGCGCCTACGGGGGCTTCCTCATCCCCCAGGTACTCAACGCCTCGAAGGGCGCCTCGGGCAGCTACGACTCCGCGTTCTACGGCTTCGTCGGAGGGTACGTCCTGATGCTCGCCGTGACCTGGTTCTTCTACCTCCGGCCCTCCTCCACCCTCGGCAAGGTCTGACCCGATGCAGCAGGCACGTGCCGGGCAGCCGACTCACTGCCCCTACTGCGCCCTCCAGTGCGCCATGACGGTGACCGCGCCTGGCACGCACGACCGCGCGGCCGACCTCGAGGGCCGCGACTTCCCCACCAACCGGGGCGGGCTCTGCCGCAAGGGCTGGTCCGCGGCGGAGCTGCTCGACCACCCGGACCGCCTCACCGTGCCGCTGGTCCGCGACGCCGACGGGATCCTCCGGGAGGTCTCCTGGGACGCGGTCCTGAACCTCATCAGCGACCGTGTCCGGGACATCCAGGCCCGGCACGGCCGGGACGCCGTCGCCGTGTTCGGTGGCGGCGGCCTGACCAACGAGAAGGCGTACACCCTCGGCAAATTCGCCCGCCTCGCGCTGCGCACCTCGCGGATCGACTACAACGGCCGGTTCTGCATGTCGTCCGCGGCCGCCGCCGGCAACCGGGCATTCGGGGTCGACCGGGGACTCCCTTTCCCCCTCGAGGACCTCGGCACCGCGTCCGCGGTCCTGCTCCTCGGCTCCAACGCGGCTGACACCATGCCGCCCTTCATCCGGCATCTGAGCGGCGCACAGGCCGCGGGTGGCCTGGTCGTCGTCGACCCCCGTCGTTCGGCCACCGCCCGCCTCACCGACCAGGGCAGGGGGATCCACCTGCAGCCCACCCCCGGCACCGACCTCGTCCTGCTCCTGGGGTTGGCCCATGTCGTGGTGGCGGAGGGTCTGGCGGACCACCGCTTCCTGGAGGCGCGGACCAGCGGACACGAGGACGTCACCCGCGGCCTCGCGCAGTGGTGGCCCGAACGGGTGCAGGGCATCACGGGGGTGCCCGCGGCGTCCCTGCGGGCTGTGGCGCGGCTCCTTGCTGCGGCGGCGCGCCGGGGCGCGGACGGCGGACACGGCGCCTACATCCTGACCGGCCGGGGCATCGAGCAGCACGCCGATGGCACCGACACCACGACGGCCGCGATCAACCTGGCGCTGCTCCTCGGGCTCCCGGGCACGGCGCACAGCGGGTACGGGACGCTCACGGGCCAGGGCAACGGCCAGGGCGGGCGGGAGCACGGGCAGAAGGCGGACCAGCTCCCGGGGTACCGGCGGATCACCGACCCGGCGGCGCGGGCCCACGTCGCCGCCATCTGGGGTGTCCCCGAGGACGCCATCCCCGGGCCGGGCCTGCCCGCCGTCGAGCTCCTCACCTCGCTCGGTGTGCCGGGCGGTACTCAGTGCCTCTTCGTGCACGGCGCGAACGTGGCCGTCTCCGCGCCCGACGCCGCCACGGTCATCGAGGGCCTGCGCTCGCTCGACCTCCTCGTCGTGTCCGACTTCTTCCTGTCGGAGACGGCAGCGCTCGCGGACGTCGTCCTGCCGGTCCTGCAATGGGCCGAGGAGGACGGCACGGTGACGAATCTGGAGGGCAGGATCCTGCGGCGCCGTCGGGCCGTCGACCCGCCCCCCGGTGCCCGGAGCGAGCTGTGGGTCATGCAGGAGCTGGCGCGCCGACTGGACGCACCCTCCCTGTTCAGTGAGGATCCCTCGACCATGTTCGACGAGCTCGCGCGCGCCAGCGCCGGCGGCATCGCGGACTACTCGGGGCTCGACTACGGCGTGCTCGACCGTGGCGCCCCCGCGTACTGGCCGTACCCGGCGGGCACGTCCGGGACGCCGCGGCTGTTCGTCGACGCCTTCGCGCACGCGGACGGTCGCGCCGTGCTGGTCGCCGTCGTCCCGCGGGCCGACGCCGCTGCGGCGCGCCGGCCCGCCCCCTTGCTCCTGGCGACGGGTCGGCTCCTCGAGCACTACCAGTCGGGCACCCAGACCCGCCGTGTCCCGGAGCTGCTCGCGGCCCAGCCGGTCCCACGGCTCCAGCTCCATCCCTCCACCGCGCAGGACCTCGGGATCGCGCGGGGCGACGCCGTGGTCGTGACGAGCCGCCACGGCGAGGCCCGGGCGCTGGCCGACCCTACCCCCGACATCCGCCAGGACACGGTCTTCCTGGCGTTCCACTTCGCGGACGCAGGGTCGGCGAACCGCGTGACGGGCAGCAGCACCGACCCGGTGTCGGGCATGCCGGAGTTCAAGACGACACCTGTCAGCGTGACCCGCCTGGCGTCCGTGGACCATCGCGTTCCCGCCGACGGACTGCGGGTCATCTCGTGAAGCCCCCGGAGCTCCCTGTCCCGTCCCGTGTCGTCGTCGTCGGTTTCGGGCCCGTCGCGGCGCGGCTCGTCGAGCACCTCGAGCCCCTCGTCGCCGCAGGGCTGGTCTCGCTGACGGTGATCGGCCAGGAGGACGACGCCGCCTACAACCGCGTGCTGGTCGCCGATGTCGCGGTCGGGCGGACCCGGGAGGCCGCGATCCGGCTCGCGGACGCCGACGGGCTCCGGGCCGCCGGCATCGACGTGCGTCTGGGCACCCGGGTGGCACGCATCGACCGGCCCTTCCGGCGCGTGCTGCTGACGGACGGCGGGGCCGTGGACTACGACCGCCTGGTCCTGGCGACCGGATCCCGTCCCGTCCGTCCGCGGCTGGAAGGGCTGGAGGGGCCCGACGCCGAGGACCTCCCGCCGGGGGTCGGTTTCCTCCGCGATCTCTCCGACGCCCGGGCAGTGGCCGCCGCGCTCGCCGGGCACCAGCGCATCGTCGTCCTGGGCGGCGGCATCCTCGGGATCGAGGCTGCCCTCGCCGCGGCCGAGGAGGGCGGGCGCATCACCCTCGTCCATCACGGCCGCTCCCCCATGGAACGGCTCCTCGGGGACGGGTCGCGGGTGCTGGCGACGGCACTGCGCTCCGCCGGCATCAACGTCGTGGCCGGCACATCCACGGGCGTGGAGCTCGAGGACGGGCGTTTCGCGGGTGTCCGCCTGGAGGGCGGCACCCGGGTGGACGGCGATGCCCTCGTCCTCGCCTGCGGCGTGCGTCCGCGGACGGAGCTGGCGGAGGGCAGCGATCTGGCGGTCGCCGACGGCATCCTCGTGGACCACACGCTGCGGGCCGTCGGCTCGGACGACATCTGGGCCATCGGCGACTGCGCCGAGGTGTGCTGCCTGCGCCTCTCCTGCGAGGCGTGTTCGGGCAGCACGGCACCCCAGGGCCTCATCGGCCCGGGCTGGCAGCAGGCCGACGACCTCGCGCGCGCGTTCATCACGGAGCTGTCCGGGGACGGCCCGCGCCCGCGGGAGCTCGACGCGGGGACCGCGGCCAGGCCGGGCAGGCGGCGGGAGCCCGTCGTCGTCCTGAAGGCCCGGGGCGTCGACGCCGTGGTCGCGGGCGAGACGCAGGCGGACCCCTGGACGGTGGAGCCGGGACTCACGGTGGCGGAGTGGGCCGACCCGGGGCACGGACGCTACGCGAAAATGGTCACACGTGACGGCGTCCTCACCGGGCTCGTCTGCGTCGGGATGCCGCGCACCGGCGCCGAGCTGGTGCTGCTGTTCGAGCGGGGCAGCGAACTCCCGGCGGATCGCTCCAGCCTGTTGCGGCTCGACAGCGCGGAGGGGATGCCGGCCGCATCACCTCCCGGCCCGGCCACCACGCTGTGCCGCTGCGCGGGAGTCACCCACGGCTCGGTGCAGGAGTCCGTGGCCGCCGGCTGCGCCTCCGTGCAGGACGTCTCCACGGCCACCCGGGCGGGGACCGGGTGCGGCGGGTGCCGTGATGACATCCGGACCGTCATCGAACGGCACTTCGCCGCGGCCGTCGCGTCATGAGGCGACGGGGCAGGCTAGAGGTGGAGCCGGTACCCGCGCTTGACGACCGTCTCGATCAGGGTCGGGTCGGGGAGGGCCTTCCGCAGGCGGTTGACGCTCATGTCGAGTGCATGCTCCGCACCGGCGGGGGGCAGGAGGGCCGTGAGGGTCTCCCGGCTCAGGACCGCCCCCCGCGCCGCCACGAGGGCCTTGAAGAGCACCAGCTGCGCGGGGGCGAGCTCCACCCGGACGTCGTCCACCCGTACGGACCGACCGCGCACCTCGACGTGGCCGGAGTGCGTGGAGAGCTGCTCCACATGGTGCTCGGCCAACTGGTCGCAGACCAGGCGGATCAGCGCCCCCATGCGGAACCGCTCGGGGACGACGGGCGTGATCCCGGCGTCGAGCAGGGGCTGCGCCGTCACCGGCCCGACGGCGGCGGCGAGGACGCCGTGCCCGAACCTGCGCACGAGATCCTCCTGCATGCCCTGCTCGGCCGCGGTGCTGAACAGGGCGTCGACCGCCGGCGCGCTCGTGAAGGTGACGCAGTCGAGCTGGCCGGCGCACACGGCCTCGATAAGTCGCGGCAGCCGTTCTGAGCCCTCCGGCTTGATCCACCGGTAGGGCGTGACGGTGAGCAGCGTGGCACCGGCCTCCCGGAGCCGTTCGAGCTGGTGTTCGTCGGCGTAGGCGTGCAGCTGGACACCGATCGTGAGGCCCGCGACATCCTCCTGGAGCAGCTGGTCCACGAGGGTCGCCGTCGTCTCGTCGGAACTGATCCCGACGTCGTCCAGCCCGGCCGCGCGCACCGCCCCCCTGGCTTTCGGCCCCCGGACGTGGATCCGGCCGTTCCCGAGCACGTCGAGCAGGTCGTCGCCCAGCCCCGCGGCATCGGCGGCCTCGAACCAGCGGCGCATCCCGTACGCGGTCGTGATGACGAAGAGGTCCGGGCGTGCCGCCACCATCGCAGCCGTATCCGCGAGGAGCGCCACATCCTCCGCGATCGGTGCGATCTTCAGCGCAGGCGCGTGGAACACGGAGGCGCCCCGCCGCTCGAGCGCGTCGATCAGGTCGCTCGACCGGCGGTCCGAGGTCACCCCGATGCGGAACCCGGCCAGCTGGCCGGCCGATCCGTCGAAGCCGGTGGTTGCGCTCATGACGCCAGCGATTCGGTCAACGTGGCGAGGTGGGCGGCACTGCCCTGCAGCTCCAGCCCCACACGCACCACCTCACCGATGACGAGGACCGCAGGGGACTGGCAGCGCGCGGCACCCGCGTCCGTGACGATCGTCGAGAGCGTCCCCGACGTCGTCCGCTGGGATGCGCTGTACCCGCGCTCGACGACGGCGACCGGCATGTCCGGGCGCATTCCCGCCCGGCCGAGACCCGCGACGAGCTGGGGCAGCGTCGAGACGCCCATGAGGACCACGATGGTCCCGCCGAGACCCGCGAGGTGGAGGTGCTCTGCGTCGGTCAGCGGCGCGTGCCCGGAGACCACCGTGAACAGGTGGCTGACCCCGCGGTGCGTGACGGGGATGCCCGCGGCCGCCGGGACGCCGACGGACGAGCTGATGCCCGGCAGCACGGCGCAGGGCACGCGCGCCTCGAGGCACGCGGCGAGCTCCTCGCTCCCGCGGCCGAACACGAAGGGGTCACCGCCCTTCAGTCGCACCACGTGCTGTCCGGCGAGGGCGTGCTGCACCAGGAGGGCATTGATGCCGGCCTGCGGCACCCGGTGGTGGCCGGGCAGTTTCCCGACGTCGACGAGCTCCGCCGACGGCGCGAACTCGGCGAGGCACTCCGTCGGTCCGAGCCGGTCGTAGAGGACGACGTCGGCGTCCCTCAGCGCGGCGGCCGCGTCGAGGGTCAGGAGTCCGCGGGCGCCGGGGCCGCCGCCGACCAGGCTCACGTGCCCGGTGCCGGAGGCGGCCGGTTCCCGGGTGAGAAGCGCGCCGGCGTCCCGGCACCGGCGGCGCAGGTGGTCGTGGGCCGAGGCCGGTGGCGCGCCGGAGCCCTCCACCTGGACCACGAGGGTGGCGCCGTCGAGCTGCCCGACGGCGGAGTCAAGCGCGTCGAAGCGACCGACGTCGGCTCCTGCGGCGCGGTAGCGGGCGACGATCCGCCGCGCCTGGCGCGCGGATCCGAGCACCACCACGCGGTGTCCGGCCAGGTCGATGTCCAGGTGCACGGCTCAGCCCTCCAGGGGCTCTGCTGCCGGTCCTGTCGGGACGCGGACGGGGATCACGGTGCCCAGACCCACCCGGGCGGCTCCGGCGTCGATCTCCTCCTGCGTGGCAGGGCGGCGCTGGCCGCGCTCCTCCACGAGGACGATCGACTGGTCGGCGGCCTCCGGCGCGTTGACGAAGGACCGGAAACGGCGGAGCCTGTCCGGGTCCTTGAGGGTGGCAGCCCACTCGTCCTCGTAGTGCTCCACGTGCCGGCCCATCGCGGCCTCCAGGTCCGCGGCGATCCCGAGGGAATCCCCGACCACGACGTCACGCACGTGGTCGAGGCCGCCGTCGAGGTCGTCCATCCACCGCGCGGTCCGCTGCATCCGGTCCGCCGTGCGGATGTAGTACATGAGGTAGCGGTCGATGTACCGGACGAGGGTCTCACTGTCGAGGTCCTGGGCGAGGAGCTGCGCGTGCGCGGGCTGGAAGCCGCCGTTGCCCCCGACGTAGAGGTTCCAGCCCTGGTCCGTGGCGATCACCCCCACGTCCTTGCTCCGGGCCTCCGCGCATTCGCGGGCGCACCCCGACACGCCCATCTTGAACTTGTGCGGCGCCCGCAGCCCGCGGTACCGCAACTCCAGCTCGATGGCCATCGCGACGGAGTCCTGCACGCCAAAGCGGCACCAGGTCGACCCCACGCAGGACTTCACGTTCCGCAGCGCCTTGCCGTACGCCTGCCCGGATTCGAACCCCGCCTCGACGAGGATCTTCCAGATCTCCGGCAGCTGCTCCAGCCGGGCGCCGAAGAGGTCGATCCGGAGCGCGCCGGTGAGCTTCACGTACAGGCCGAACTGCTCGGCGACCTGCGCGATGACCGCGAGCTTCTGTGGGGTGATCTCCCCGCCGGGGATGCGGGGCACCACGGAGTAGGTGCCGTTGCGCTGCATGTTCGCGAGCGCGCGGTCGTTGGTGTCCTGCAGGGACCCGCGTCCGCCGTCGAGCACGTATTCCCCGCGCTGCGTGGCGAGGATGGAGCCGATGGCCGGCTTGCAGATGTCACAGCCGTGCCCAGCCTTCGCCTCCTCGGATGCCCCGAAGCGGCGGAGGATGACCTGGAAGGACGCCAGATCGAGGGCCTGGATGGCTTCGAAGAGGTCCGGACGTGACATCGCGAAGTGCTCGCAGATACCCTTCGAGACGGCACGGCCCGCCTTCGTGAATTCGCCGTCGAGCAGCTTCTTCAGCATGGGGACGCAGGAGCCGCACTGCGTCCCGGCGCGCGAGCAGGCCTTGAGGGCCGGCAGGTCGAGGGCGGGCTCCGCAGCGGACCCATCCGTACCCAGTCCGTGGACGGCGGACCGGCAGGCGCCGGCCGTCACGTTGTTGCAGGAGCAGAGGATGACGTCGTCGGGCAGCTCCGACGGCGGGGCGTCGCCTTTCCCGGCCGAGGAGAGGTAGGCGCCGGGCTCCGCGGGTAGCTCCCGTCCCAGCAGCGGCCTCAGCGCGGAGTAGGGTGCGGCGTCGCCCACGAAGATGCCGCCGAGGAGCGTCCTCGCGTCGTCGGTGACCACGAGCTTCTGGTAGAGCCCCCGGGCGGGGTCCGCGTAGACGATCTCGAGGCTGCCGTCCGTCTCCGCGAGCGCATCCCCGAAGCTCGCGACCTCGACGCCCGAGAGCTTGAGCTTGGTGGCGGTGTCGAAGCCGGGAAAGCTCGAGCGGCCGCCGAGGATGCCGTCGGCACACACTTCCGCCATCGCGTTCGCGGGGGCCACCAGCCCCATGCTGACGCCCTCGTAGCTCGCCACCTCCCCGATCGCCCAGACGCCGGGAGCGGCGGTCGCGCAGGCTGCGCTGATCACCACGCCGCCGCGGGGTGCCACGTCGAGTCCTGCCTCGCGGGCGAGCTCGTCGCGGGGCCGGATGCCGACGGCGAGCACCACGAGGTCCGCCGGGAGGACCGCGCCGTCGCTCAGGGACACGCCCGTGACCACACCGTCGTCGTCCGTCTCGATGGCGACGGGCGCTCCGCCGCAGTGGATGCCCAGCCCCTTGGCGCTGATGAGCCTGCCCAGTGCCTGGCCGCCGCCCTGGTCGAGCTGCGCGTTCATCAGCCAGCCGGCGCGGTTGACCACGGTGGCCGCGGCGCCGAGCTGCTGCAGTCCACCGGCGGCTTCGAGGCCGAGCAGCCCTCCCCCGATGACGACGGCGCGGGGTGTCCGGCCGAGGCCGGCGGTGAGCCGGGCCGTCTCCGCCCGCAGCCACTGGACGTCGTCGAGGGTGCGGTAGACCGCGGCGTGCTCGGCACCGGGGAGCGGCAGGCGCACGGCATCCGAGCCGGTCGCCAGCACGAGGTCGTCGTAGGCGTACCCCTCGCCGGAGGCGCCTTCGACGGACCGCGCCGCGAGGTCCAGGCGGACCGCCCGCTCCCCCGTCACGAGCCGGATCGCGGGTTCCCGCCACATGAGCGGCTCGCCGAGCCCGAGGTCCACGTCACCGGTCAGCGCACTGCTGAGGGCCACGCGATCGTAGGGTGCGTGCTCCTCCTCCGCCAGGACCGTGATGTGCAGTCCAGCCGTTCCGCGCCGCCACAGCGCCTCGACGAAGCGGTGGGCAGCCGGACCCCCGCCGACGACGACCACGCGTCGGTCCCGCGAAAGGGCGTCCGCCTCCACCGGTGGGGATGATCGGGTCTCGCTCATGTGGTGCCTTCCGTCCGGACCGGGGCGCTCCCGCTGGTCCCTCCACGGTACGAACAGGCAGTTTCTCCGATGTGTCGCCGATGTGTCGCCGTGTTAACTTCGGGCTCACCGCCGGGAGTCCGTGCCGTGAGGCGCCCGTTACCGCGACGCAACAGCCCCGGGACCTCGACGACACGTCCGCCGCCTAGCGTTGCAGGAACGCATTCGCCACTGAGGAGACCGCCATGACCGAGCTCATCCTGCAGCGTCCTGCCCGCCCGAGCGCCGGCTGGGTCGCCGTCTGCCACCTCGACGACCTCGAGGAGTGCTGGGGCGAGGCGGCGCTCGTCGGCCGGAAACAGATTGCGCTGTTCCGCCTGCCGGGCGGCCGCGTGCACGCCGTCGGAAATATCGATCCGCGGACACGGGCGGCCGTCATGGCACGCGGGATCGTCGGATCACGGGGTACGGTATCCACGATCGCCTCGCCCCTCCACAAGGAGATCTACGACCTGGCGAGCGGCGCCTGCCTGTCCGGTGGGGAGGGCCTCCACGCCTACCCGGTGCGGTGCGTCGACGGCATCGTCGAGGTCGACGTTGCCGGTTGAACCGGGGACAGTGCTTCAATGGCTGCCATGACGGTGACTGCGCCCCCGAGCTCCCTGCCCGTCCTCATCGCCTGTTCGCATGGCACCGACAACGTCCAGGGCCGGCGTGAGATCGATGCCGTCCGTGCAGGGATCACGGCGCTCCGCCCGGAGCTGGACGTCCGCGAGGCGTACGTCGACGTGCAGGAGCCGGATCTCGTGGACGTGGTGGCGTCACTGCCGGCGGGCCGGCCGGCCGTCATCGTGCCGCTGCTGCTCTCCGTGGGCTACCACGTCAAGGTGGATATCGCCCGGGCTGCGGCGAGCAGGCCCGGAACAGTATCGGCGCTCCCGTTGGGCCCGGATCCGCGCCTCGCCCGGGTGCTGCAGCAGCGCCTCACCGAGGCAGGCGTCGACGTCGCCGACGCCGTGGTGCTCGCCGCCGCGGGATCCTCCGATGCCTGTGCCGCGGAGGACGTCGCCGAGGTGCAGGCCGTGCTCGCCGAACTCAGGACGGGCCCGGTGCGTGCGGGCTTCGGGTCGAAGGCCGTCCCGTCCGTGCCCGACGCCGTCGCCGCCCACCGGGCGGGGTCCGGTCGGTCGGTCGCGGTCGCGTCCTACCTGCTGGCCCCCGGCTACTTCCACGATCAGTTGGCGAAGGCGGGCGCCGATGTGGTGAACGCGCCCCTGCTCCCGAGTCCGGTGATCGCGGAGATCGCCCTGTCGCGCTACGACGACGCCGTCGGCCGCCTGGCCACCGGGCCGTCCCGGAAAGCGGCGGGTTGCGACCGGCCGTGCAGGGCGCAGGTCTCCTCATGCGTCCGGGACGGTGCTGCCCGCGTGGAGTGACCGCCCTTCGAAGGGTTTCCTCTGCGCCTGCGTGCGTGTTCCAGCCGTCGGGCCTCGCGCCTTGCCGCCGTGAGGATCAGAATGGAGCGCATGACGGATCCTGCGCCAGACGGCGGCCCGGTGCTGCTGCGCTACCCGCTCGAGGGGAACTTCCGCGCCCGCAACAGCCCTGCGCGTCGCGTCCCGAGCCACGGGACCCACCTGATGGGCACCACCTACGCGATCGACCTCGTCCCCGTTGATGCACGGGGCCGCCCCGCCCCGAGGACGTGGCGCGCCCTGGTCGCCACGGAGCGAGCGGAGGATTTCGTCGGATTCGGCGCGCCGGTGCTCGCCCCGGCGGAGGGCGTCGTCGTCACCGCCCACGACGGCGAGGAGGACCACGTGGCGCGGCGGTCCCAGCTGGCGCTGCTGCCCTACGCGGCCGGGCAGTCGCAGCGCCTCCGCCACGGGCCGGGTGCCATCGCCGGCAACCACGTGGTCATCGCCCTGGGCTCCGACGGGCCGTTCGTGCTGGTCGCCCACCTGCGCCGATCATCGTTGCGCGTCCGCGTGGGAACCCGGGTGCGGGACGGCCAGCCGATCGGTGAGTGCGGCAATTCGGGGAACAGCACGCAGCCGCACGTGCACGTCCAGGTCACGGACAGCACCGATTGGCCGACCGCGCGGGGACTGCCGATCGCGTTCCGGACGCCTGAAGGTGCCGAGCTGCCGGGCGAATCGCAGCTCGTCGTCGTGCCGAGGACGGGACACGGCCTCGGCGACTAGTCTTACGGGTCCACGCCGGGCGGGGCCGCCGGGGTCAGGCCGACTGGTCCTACCCGTACCCGCTGGAGGCGCCGCCGCCCCGCTGGACGGTCCGCCGGCTCACGCGACGGGTTCGAGGGAGAGCCGCTCCTGCACCGTCGCGGCGAGTCCGTCGGCGATGCGCTGGGCGGTCGCGAGGTCGGCGGCCTCGACCATGACCCGCACCACCGGCTCCGTACCCGAGGGCCGCAGCAGCACGCGCCCGGTCTCGCCGAGGACGGCTTCGGCCTCGCGGACGGCCGCCTGCACGCCGTCGTCCGACTTCACGGCTGCGCGGTCCACGCCCTTGACGTTGATGAGTACCTGCGGCAGTTTCGTCATGACGGCGGCGAGCTCCTTGAGGCTCTTGCCGGTCCCGGCCATGCGGGAGGCCAGCTGGAGGCCCGTGAGGACGCCGTCGCCCGTGGTGGCGTACTCGGCGAAGATGACGTGGCCGGACTGTTCGCCACCGAGGCTGTACCCGCCGTCGCGCATCTCCTCGAGCACGTAGCGGTCTCCCACGCCGGTCTCCCTGATGGTGACGCCGGCGTCGCGCAGGGCGATCTTGAGGCCGAGGTTGCTCATCACGGTCGCCACGAGGGTGTCGTCCTTGAGTTTCCCGGCGTCCTTCATCGCGAGGGCCATGACGGCCATGATCTGGTCGCCGTCCACGATCGTCCCCTCGTGGTCGACGGCGAGGCAGCGGTCGGCGTCGCCGTCGTGGGCGATGCCGAGGTTCGCGCCGTGCTCGAGGACGGCGGCCTGCAGCTTCTCGAGGTGCGTTGAGCCGTAGCCGTCGTTGATGTTGGTGCCGTCCGGATCCGCGCCGATGACGACGATGTCCGCGCCGGCGTCCCGGAACACCTCGGGCGAGCAGCCGCTCGCCGCGCCGTGGGCGCAGTCGAGGACCACCTTGAGCCCGTCGAGGCGGTGCGGGAGGGTCCTGAGGAGGTGGACCAGGTAGCGGTCCTCGGCGTCGGCGAAGCGCTGGATGCGTCCGACGTCGCCGGCCACGGGACGGAGCCGCGGCCGCGCCATCTCCTCCTCGATGGCGTCCTCGAGCGCATCGCTGAGCTTGTTGCCGCCCCGGGCGAGGAACTTGATGCCGTTGTCGGGAGCCGCGTTGTGGGAGGCGGAGATCATGACGCCGAAGTCGGCCCCGAGGTCTGCCACGAGGAACGCCGCCGCCGGCGTCGGCAGGACGCCGGCGTCGTAGACGTCGACGCCGGAACTGGCGAGCCCGGCCTCGACGGCGGCCGCGATGAACTCACCGCTGATGCGGGGATCGCGGGCGATGACCGCGGTGGGACGGCGCCCGTCCGCGGCGTTGTGGCCGAGGACCACGGCCGCGGCCTGGGCGAGCTGCAGGGACAGTTCCGCCGTGATCAGGCCGTTGGCCAGGCCGCGGACGCCGTCGGTTCCGAATAACTTGCTCATCGTGATCATCCTAAGTGCAGAACAGGGAACCGCTCGGGCGGGTCCTCGAACAGGTTAAAGCACGATGCCCGTCCGGGAGGCCCGGACGGGCATCTGGCGTGTCCGTGAAGGATCAGCGCTTGGAGTACTGAGGCGCCTTGCGTGCCTTCTTGAGACCGGCCTTCTTGCGCTCGATGACGCGGGCGTCACGAGTCAGGAAGCCTGCCTTCTTGAGGGCGGGGCGGTTGTTCTCGCGGTCGATCTCGTTCAGCGTGCGGGCGACTCCGAGGCGGAGTGCGCCGGCCTGGCCGGAGGGCCCGCCGCCGTGGATGCGGGCGATGACGTCGTAGGCGCCGTCGAGCTCGAGGAGCTTGAAGGGGTCATTGACTTCCTGCTGGTGCAGCTTGTTCGGGAAGTAGTCGGCGAGCTCGCGCCCGTTGACGATCCACTTGCCGGTGCCGGGGACGAGGCGCACGCGGGCGACAGCTTCCTTACGGCGTCCGACGGCTCCGCCGCCGACGGTCAGCGCGGGACGCTCCTTGACGGCGGTCCCGCCGCCTTCGGTGGACTCCGAGGTATAGCTCGTGAGCTCCTCGGTCGGTTCGTTTAGCTCTTCAGTGTTCTCAGCCACGGTTCTCCTTGAAGTGATTTTTAGTACTGGTGGCCAGGACTACTGGGCGACCTGAGTGATTTCGTATGTCTTGGGCTGCTGTGCGGCGTGGGGGTGCTCGGCGCCGCGGTAGACCTTCAGCTTGCCGATCTGCTGTGCTGCGAGCGAGTTCTTGGGCAGCATGCCACGGATGGCCTTCTCGACTGCGCGCTCCGGGTTCTTGTCCAGGAGTTCCACGTAGGTGGTGGACTTCAGGCCGCCCGGGTAACCCGAGTGGCGGTAGGCGCGCTTTTGCTCGAGCTTGGAGCCGGTGAGGGCTACCTTTTCAGCGTTGATGATGATGACGAAATCGCCCATGTCCATGTGGGGAGCGAAGGTCGGCTTGTGCTTTCCGCGGAGCAGGATTGCGGTCTGGCTGGCAAGACGGCCGAGGACGACGTCGGTTGCATCGATTACGTGCCACTGGCGGTTGATGTCGCCTGGCTTCGGGGTGTACGTACGCACGGTTATGGCCTTCGTTTCTATTTCGGTGTCGCCCGTGACTACGGAAGGGTCCGTATCCGCGGGCTCAGCTTATTCATGCGTTACCGGAACTTCAGGTGAGGGCTGAAATACGACCAGTCATCCCGTGAATCTCGGCTCCGCCCCCGGGCCAGGTGGTTCTGCAACTGAACCGCTCCGTGAGGCGCAGACGTATCGAGAAGGGACACGCACAACGACTCCCAAGGATAGCCTGCCGTACTGGGGCGGGTCAAAAGGGACCCGAGCCGGCGTCGGCGGGGCCCGGGAGCAGCGTGAACGCAGGTTCTGCGCAGGGCGCGTGCAGAGCTGACGCAGGTTCGTGAATGTTCACTCAGGATCAGGTCAAACCCGGTTTCCTGTGGATTCCCGTTGCTAACTTTCTGGAAGCGCTGACGCTGGGTCAGCCACTTCGAACCGTCCTCAGGAGTCCCCTCATGTTCCTCGTATCCGACACCCGCATGCACCTCCTCCCCCGCCTGGTCCGCAAGGAAGACGGCGCCACCGCCGTCGAGTACGGCATCATGGTCGCCCTCATCGCCGTCGTCATCATCGCTGCAGTCACGCTGCTCGGTGGCGGGCTGCGAGATTCATTCACACAAGCAGAGTGCGCAATCACCAACGGAGCATTCACTCCGGCCACCGCCACAGCCCCTGCCTCCTGCGCCTGAGGCACCCGGTTGGCCTAGCGATCAGCTTGCCGATTTCGCTAGGCCAACGCATTTCAGGAGGAATCTTGCCGTGGTGACAAAGTCCGAACGCGGCGCGGCGGCTGTCGAAATGGCGCTTCTCCTCCCTGTCCTCATCCTGCTTCTTTTGGGCATCATGGAGTTCGGACGAGCTTTCAATGCGCAGGTCATCCTTACCAATGCAGCCCGTGAAAGTGTTCGGGTCATGGCGATCTCCAAGGACGAACCGCGAGCGAAGAACTCCGCTGTCGCGGCCGCAGGAACGCTGCGTCCAGCACTCGCTGCTACTAACGTCGCCATCTCGGTTCCCGGAGCGACCGCCGGGAACCGGTGTCCTGCAGAAAGCACCGCCACCGTGACCATCACCTACTCGCTGAGCACCCTTACCGGCATTGCAGGGCCCTTTTCGATGACCGGCAGGGGAGTCATGCTATGCGGAGGCTGAGGCAAGTGGGGGCTTCGGGTCGGACTGACCGTGAACAGGGTGCCGTCAGCATCCTGGTCGCCCTCCTCATGGTGGTTCTCCTCGGCTTCGCAGCGCTCGCCATCGACATCGGCATGATCGTCTCCGAGAAGGCCCAACTCCAAAACGGTGCCGATGCGGCCGCCTACGCCGTCGCACAGAAATGTGCGGCGAACCCGGCTGACACGACGTGCTCGACCACCTCGACCCTTGCGTCGAGCCTCGCGAATCAGAACGCCCTCGACACTCGGACCAACGTCAAGCAGATCGACCTGGACATTCGGGGACGCAAGGTGACGGTGACCGCGGGCGCTCAGGAAGCAGGTGGCACACCGAATCGGATGTCGCTTCTCTTCGCCAACGTCCTGGGAATCAGCTCGAGCGAGGTCACTGCTACCTCTAGCGCAATCTGGGGTAGTCCGACAAAAGGCACAGCGCCCTTTCCTCTCGCCTTCTCGATCTGCCAGGTGCAGGGACAAGTGGGAGGCTCGCTGCAGCTGCTCCAGGCCCACGGTGACAACGCGAATCCCGACTGCAACTACGGTCCGTCCGGGGCAACCGTTCCCGGCGGGTTCGGTTGGCTGTCACAGGCCGCAGGTCAGTGCGGCGCATTCATCGATCTCGCCACGCAGCTGGGCGGCAGCGACACGGGCAACAATGGGCCCACCAATTGCGACTCCATCCTCAACGGGTGGGCCGCGGACCTCAACGCCGGCAAGCCTGTCACGCTCCTGCTTCCGGTTTTCGATCAGGTGACCGGCACCGGAAGCGGGGGCCAGTACCACCTCCTCTACTTCGCGGCCTATGACGTAAAGGGGTGGGCTTTTTCCGGTAACAACAATCTCCCGATGACGTTCAACCCTTCGGTGACGCAGGGATCGGTCACCAAGACCTGCAGCGGAAGCTGCCGCGGCATCATCGGCACCTTCGTCAAGTACGTGTCACTCGCCGACGGTTACACGCTAGGACCTGTCACCAGCGGCGGGGTCACCATCGTCCGCCCCGTGCTCTAAACACAGCCAGAAAGTAGCACCATGAAATCCCGTCTCCTGGCCGGCGTCGCCGCCGTCGTTCTCGCTCTCATCGGGGCGATGATGCTCTACGGCTACGCGCAGGGCGCAGAAGCCCGTGCTGTCGAGGGCCTCGAGCCGGTCGACGTGCTCGTCGTAGCAACAGTGGTTCCCGCGGGCACGCCCGCCGAGGAGCTCATGCCGTTCCTGACGACCAAGAGTTTGCCGGCCACAGCCGTGGGCGAGTCCGCCCTCAGGGACCTCGAATCCTCGGCCGGCAAAATTACCGCGGTGGAACTCATGCCGGGCGAGCAACTGATCGCCGAGCGCCTCGTCGACCCCGACGACGCCGCGGTGACCGGCAGCGTCGACGTGCCCGAGGGTCTGCAGGAAGTGTCCTTCACCATCGAGCCTGACCGGGCGGTCGGGGGCAAGATCGCCCCCGGTGACACCATCGGGATGTTCATATCCCTGGAGACGGGCGGACTCGAGGAGGAACCGGACGTCTCCACGACGAAACTCGCCCTCCACAAGATCCTCGTCACCTCCGTGCAGCGCGCCCCCACCGCCGTCGCCGTCGACCCGGCCGCCGACCCCGAGGTGCAAGCTCGCGCCGAAGCCGAGGCATTGCCGAGCGGCTCCCTCATGCTGACCGTCGCCGTCGACACCGACCAGGCGACGCGGATCGTGCACGCGAACCAGAACGCCACCCTGTGGCTGAGCAAGGAAACGACCGCCACTGTCGAGGGCGACTCCCCGATCATCCAGAACAAGGAACTGTACCGATGAGCAGATTCGTCCTGATCACGCCCAGCTCGGACTTCGAGCAGAAGGTGCGCCTCGCGGTCGCCGGCGGTCTGCAAGGTCACGTGAAAAGCCTGCCGGCGACTGTCCTGTCCGGCGACACGGACGCCGTCCTCGACCAGCTGGCGACGGAACGGCCGGAGGTGCTGATCTTCGGGCCCGGCATCGCCCTCGAGGACGCCCTCCGCCTCGCCATCATCGTGGACGTGAAGTTCCCCGAGGTGAGCGTGGTGCTGGTGCATGAGGACCATCCCGAGATCGCGCTGCAGGCCATGCGCGCCGGCGTCCGGGACATCCTCACGCCGCTGGCAGACGTCGCGAGCATCCGCGCACAGCTCGAGCGCGCCTGCCAGGCGTTCGCCTCGCGCCACCGCTCCGGCCACGAGATGCCCCACGAGCAGGAGGACGGACTCGTCATCGGCGTCTTCTCCCCCAAGGGCGGCGTCGGGAAGACCACCATCGCCACCAATCTGGCCGTCGGGCTGGGGAAGCTCGCCCCGATGAACGTGGTCATCGTGGACCTGGACCTCCAGTTCGGCGACGTGGGCACGGGGCTGTACCTGAACCCCGAGTACTCGGTGCTCGATGCCGTCTCTGGCGCCGCCATCCAGGACTCGATGGTGCTCAAGGCCTTCCTGACGGCGCACCCGTCCGGCATCTACGCACTGTGCGGCCCCCGCAACCCGGCCGACGCCGACCGAATCTCCTCCGAGCAGGTGACCCGCCTGATCCAGCAACTCGCACTCGAGTTCCGCTACGTCGTCGTGGACACCGGCCCGGGGCTCACCGAACCGAGCCTCGCCGCCCTCGAGCAGTGCACGGACGCCGTCTGGGTCACCGGCATGGACGTGCCCAGCGTCCGCGGCCTGCGGACGGGACTCGACGTGCTGAACCAGCTCAGCCTCCTCCCGGAGACCAGGCACGTCGTCCTGAACTTCGCGGACACCAAGACCGGCCTCTCGGTGCAGGACATCGAGGCGACCCTCGGCGCGCCGGTCGACGTGTCCATCCCCCGCTCGCGTGCTATCACCCTTGCGACGAATCGCGGTGTCCCCCTGCTCCAGGACAAGGTGCGCGACCCTGCGACGAAGAGCCTCACCGAGCTCGTGCAGCGGTTCGACCACGAGTGGCGCGCCAAGTCACAGCGCAAGATCCACCGTCGCGTGGTGGTCCGATGAAGCTTTCGGCCCGAATCCAGGCGGCGAATCCCTCCCCCGCGCCGGCCGCCGTCGAACCGAAATCTGCTGACGCCCCGCCCGACGCACCACGCCCGGCGACTCACGCCCTCACGCCCGCCGTCGTGCGCGTGGCGTCCGAGAAGCCCGGGACCGCGAAGGTGGACGTCTTCGCAGGGCTCAAGCAGCGTGCCGCCTCGGCCCTCTTCGAGCGCATGGGCACGCGCGCGAGTGACACCTCGATCACCGAGGATGACCTCAAAGCCATCGCCCGCGAGGAACTCAGCCAGATCATCGACGCCGAGCAGGTACCGCTCAGCCGGGACGAACGGCGCCGCCTCATCCAGGACGTGGCAGACGACGTCCTCGGGTTCGGCCCGCTCCAGCGCCTCCTCGATGACGCATCGGTCACCGAAATCATGGTGAACCGGATGGACCAGATCTACGTGGAGCAGAAGGGCAAGCTGACACTCAGCGACTCGCGGTTCAGCTCGGAGGAGCACCTGCGTCGCGTCATCGAGCGCATCGTGTCCAAGGTCGGTCGCCGCATCGACGAGTCCTCCCCCTTCGTCGATGCCCGCCTCGAGGACGGCTCCCGCGTCAACGCCGTCATCCCCCCGCTCGCGGTCAATGGCTCGTCGTTGACCATCCGCAAGTTCAGCAAGGTCCCCCTGACCGTCCAGAACCTCATCGACTTCGGAACGCTCACCCCGGAGATGGCGGAACTGCTCGACGCCTGCGTGAAGGCGAAGCTGAACATCATCGTCTCGGGCGGTACCGGCACCGGGAAGACCACGCTGCTCAACGTGCTCTCCTCCTTCCTGCCCGAGGACGACCGTATCGTCACCATCGAGGACGCCGTCGAACTCCAGATCCAGCAGCAGCACGTGGTGCGCCTCGAGAGCCGCCCGCCGAACACCGAGGGGAAGGGTGCCGTGAGCATCCGCGACCTCGTCCGCAACTCTCTCCGCATGCGCCCCGACCGCATCGTGATCGGTGAGGTACGCGGCGGTGAATCCCTCGACATGCTGCAGGCTATGAACACGGGCCACGATGGTTCACTGTCCACCGTGCACGCCAACTCGCCCCGCGATGCCGTCGCCCGCCTCGAGACGCTCGTGCTCATGGCGGGCATGGACCTGCCGCTGCGTGCCATCCGCGAACAGTTGGCCTCCGCCGTCAACCTCGTTGTGCAGATCTCGCGCCTCCGCGATGGGAGCCGGCGCATCACGCACGTGACCGAGGTGCAGGGCATGGAGGGCGACGTCGTCACCCTGCAGGATGCCTTCGTCTTCGACTACTCGGCCGGAGTGGACCAGAAGGGCCGCTTCCTCGGCAAACCCGTGCCGACCGGCATCCGGCCGCGGTTCATGGAGCGCTTCGAGGACATGGGCATCACGGTGTCCCCCGCCGTCTTCGGATCAGTACCCGCGCGCGGGAGGTAGACGCATGACTCTTCTCCTCGTCGGCGGCGTCGCCCTGGTGATCGGCACAATCGTCCTGGCGCTCGTCGCGCTCCGGCCGGCCCAGTCACCCGTGCCGCTGGACCGGCGTCGGCCGCCCGTCGAGCAGCAGGACTCCCAGCTGTCGCGCTTCGCGGGAGCCGCTGGCCGTGCAATGGACGCGTACCTGCGCCGGCATCCGATGCGCTTCCTCGACCAGAACGTCCTCGAGACGGCGGGCATTCGGATCACCCAGGCCGAGGTTTACCTGCTCGTGGTCCTCGGCGGCATCACCGGACTCCTCCTGGGCTGGGTGCTGCTCGCGCCCGTCGTCGGCGTCCTCCTGTTCCTGCTCTCCCCCGCCGTCGCGCACCTGGTCGTGTCCTTCCGGACGGGTCGACGGCGCCGTCGTTTCGACTCGCAGCTCGGCGACACGCTGCAGCTGCTCACCGGGGGCCTGCGGGCGGGCCACAGCATCCTGCGCGCGATCGACGCCGCGGCGACCGAAGCCGACAGCCCGACCTCGGAGGAGATGCGCCGGATCGTCGCCGAGACGAGCCTCGGCAAGGACCTCCTCGCCTCCCTCCTGGACACCTCCGAGCGCATGCAGAACGAGGACTTCGCCTGGATCGCCCAGGCCATCCAAATCAACCGCGAAGTAGGAGGGGACCTCGCCGACGTGCTCGACCAGGTGGGACACACCATCCGCGAGCGCACCGAGATCAAGGGTCACATCCGCGCCCTCGCCGCGGAAGGCAAGTTCTCGGCCTACATCCTGGGGGCGCTGCCCTTCGCGATTGCGCTCATGCTCACCGTGGTCAGCCCTGGCTACGTCGACCCGCTGTTCACCGAACCGCTGGGCTGGGTAATGCTGGGAGCCGCCGCCGTCATGATGGCCATCGGCGGGCTGTGGCTGCGCAAGATCATCGACCTGAAGTTCTGAGGACCCCGCCATGAACCCCACCCTGCTCGCTTCACTCCTGCTCACCTCGGTGCCCATCGGGTACTTCACGTGGTCTCTGCTGACCTCCGACGGGAAGATCCGGCGTACGGTGCAGCAGAACCTCAACCGGGGAGTCGGATCGGCGAGCGCCACGGCGGACGGCCCCAATCCGCTGCTCCAACTCGGTCATCGCCTCACCCCCCATGCCTACATCGCGAAACTCGACCACCTCCTGGCCCTCGCCGGCCGACCGGCCTCGATGCCGCTGGCCAAGGTCCTCACCGCCAAGCCCCTGCTCGGCCTCGCCGGTGGGCTGGCCGGGCTGCTCCTCGTGCAATCGAATCCCAGCAAGCTGTTCGTGCTGCTCGCAATCTTCATCACGATCCTCGGCTACTTCGTGCCGGATCTCCTCCTCTACAGCAAGGGGCAGGAGCGCCAGAAGGCCATGGCCCTGGAACTGGCCAACACCCTGGACCAAATGCTGATCTCCGTGGAGGCTGGCCTAGGATTCGAAAGCGCCATGCAGCGCGCGGGTGAAACCGGAAAGGGGCCTTTGGCGGACGAGCTCGTGCGGACGCTTCAGGATATGCAGGTGGGTCGCAGCCGGCGTGAGGCCTACCTCGCCATGGCGGACCGGAGCACCATCCCCGAACTGCGCAGCTTCGTGAAGGCCATCGTGCAGGCGGACGCCTACGGCATCGCCCTATCGGGCGTCCTGCGGACCCAGGCCAAGGTCATGCGCGTCAAGCGTCGCCAGCGGGCGGAGGAGAAGGCGATGAAACTTCCCGTCGCGGTGCTCTTCCCGCTCCTGCTGTTCATCTTCCCGGTGCTGTTCATCGTGATCCTCGGCCCGGCTGTGCTCAACGTCATGGAGACCTTTGCCGGCCAATGAATGACCGCTACGGACTAAAAGCGCGAATAGCGACAAGCCCGGAAAGCAGGGAAGCAATTGCACAGTTCTACCTCAGCATCAGCCGGTTCCCGGCGAATCGTCAGGGCACGGTCGTAGCCTGACGTGATGATCCACAACGCTGCGACAACGGTCCTCCCGCTCGTGGACCTCGCCGTCCTCTCAGAGCTTGAAGGGCAGTTGAACGACGTCCAGCCTGCCAGAGCCTTCGCCCGCGACTACATCACGGGCTTCGGTAACCGCTATCTCCGGCTCACGCAATCGGTCCACGACGAGGATCTGCCTGCGGCCTTCGAGGCCGCACTGAGCCTCCGCAATTCCTCCGTGATGGTCGGAGCCGAGCGGCTGTCGGCACTCACCGCGAGCTTCGGGACGGCCGTTTCCTCCGCGGATCTCGCCACTGCCCGCCGCGCGCTCCCCGCCATCGAGCAGTGTGGGCTGGACACCATCGGGGAGCTCGAAATCCGCTATCTCAACCCTTCCTAGGGAAGGTGGGTCAGGCTCGCCCTGGGGTCAACCGGTAGCCGACCCCGCGCACGGTCTGCAACCAGCGCGGGTTCTTCGGATCCTCGTCGAGCTTCCGCCGGAGGTTGCCGATGTGCACCTCGATCGCCCGCTCGTCGGAATCGCTGATGTAGGTGTCCTCGCCGTAGTAGTCCCCACGGACAACCCGCACCAGGTCGGCCTTCGTCCTCACCGCGCCGTTGCTCCTGAGCATCTCGTTGAGCAGATCGAACTCGCTGCGCGTCAGCAGCAATTCGCGTCCGTCAACCATGACGGTGCGCGCCGAGGCGTTCAGCGCCAGTCCGTTGTGTTCGATCACCGGCGAAGGCTCGGCCGGAGCCGGCGCGGCGGACGGTCCCCATTCAGCGGACCGGGCCGGTGGCGCAGGAGCTGCAGCCACCACCTCCGGTACTGCTCGCGGCCGCCGCAGCATCGCCGCGATCCGCGCGCGCAGTTCGCGTGGCCGGAACGGCTTCGTCAGGTAGTCGTCGGCCCCGGACTGCAGCGCCGTGAGCGTGTCCAGCTCGTCGCCCCGCGAGGTCAGCATCACCACGTAGCAGTTGCTGAAGCCGCGGATGCGCCGCAGCACCTCGTATCCGTCGATATCGGGCAGTCCGACGTCGAGCGTCACCACTGCGGCATCGTGCGCCCGCACCAGTTCGACGCCTTCCTTCCCGTTCGGCGCCACCATGACGTCGAAGCCCGACTGCCGGAGCACGGCACCGACCAGGTTCCGCACATCGGCGTCGTCCTCGATGACGACGGCCACTCCCGGATCGCTCACATCGTCCCTGCCCGGCCTGCGCCAAGGCGTTCTTCAGTCGTCATGGTCCCCATTCTGCCTGTCGCTTTGCCGCATTTCTCTCCCATTGGGTGCAAAACGCCACTTTAGTCACATAATGGAACTGAGTACGTTGGTCTCAGCGTTGGGAAGTTGTTCGTATGCGGGGTTTCAGCTGTCCTTGGATAGTCCGTGCCTGAGAGTCTCGGGGCGGCGCGGTTACCTTCTCCGGTCGCTCGGTTCGCACTCGACCGTTCGGTAGTGCTTTGCCAGGTACCCCTCGCCCTGATCGTCGTTATCATCGGCGCCACAGGGCCGCTCCTGCGACCGGGCCTGATGTCCAACCCGACGTTCGAGCTCGGCTTCTGGCTGACCCTGGTCCTGCTGGCCTTCTCCGTCGTCGTCCCCTGGAACGAACTGCCGCGCGGCATGGTCCTTGCCATCCCGCTCCTCGACTTCGTCGCGATCGCCCTGCTCCGGACGGGTGCGACGGACATCCAGCCGGGACTTGGGGTCCTCGCCCTCTTTCCCGTCCTCTGGCTCGTGCGGTCCCTGCTGCCCATTTGGGCGGCCCTTGCCTGCACGGTGGGGGGATCGCTGCTCATCACCGCGTGGCCACTCTTCGGTTCCTTCGATACGACGCAGCTCGACTCGCACGTGGGCGCCCTGCTGCTGCCCCTCGTGATGCTGTGCATCGGCATCACCATCCACTACCTGAGCGCCGGTGCCGATGCCCGTGACGCAGAGATCGAGCGAAAGGACCGCGAACTGAAGGACCTCCTGAAGGCCGCCATCGACCGCGAGCAAGTGCTGACCGCGATTCTCAACACGGTCGACGTCGGCCTCACCGCCGTCGACGCCCACGGCAACACCACGCTGACCAACCGCCAGCAGGAGCTGTTCAACCGGCTCGCGGCCGGCCATAACGGCGAAGGCCCGGACACCCACTTCTTCGGTCCGGACCGCGTCACACCGCTGCCTCCGGATCGGCGGCCCGTGCATCGCGCCCTCACGGGCGAGACGTTCGCGGACGAACTGGTGTGGGTCGGCGACGGCGACGCGCAGCGCGCACTGTCGACGGCGGCCCGCCCCATCAAGGACACTGACGGCGGCATCACCGGTGCCCTGATCGCCTGCAGTGACGTCACCGAGCTCGTCGAGGCGGTGACCGCCAAGGACACCTTCATCTCCAACATCTCGCACGAGTTCCACGCCCCGCTGACCTCGGTCCTGGGCTACCTCGAACTCGTCCTCGAGGACGACCACTCGCTGCCGGCGCATCTGGCCGGATACGTCGACGTCGCAAGCCGCAACGCCGAACGCGTGCTCCATCTGGTCGCGGATCTGCTCTCCACCGCGGGTGACCGCGTGAGGGTGCACCCGCGGCCCGTGGATCTCTCGGCCGTGATCGAGATGAGCGTCCGCTCGAACCGGCTCCGCGCGCAGAAGAACGGTGTGCGGCTCCGGACCGACGCCCTGAGCCCGCTCTGGACGCTCATCGATCCACTGCGGATCTCCCAGGTCCTCGACAACCTGCTGTCCAACGCCATCAAGTACTCACCCGAGGGCGGACTCGTCATCGTCCGCGCGGAGGAGACCGAGGCGGAGATCAGCCTCCACGTCGACGACCGCGGCATGGGCATGACCGAGCAGGAGGCCCGCCAGGTCTTCTCCCGCTTCTACCGGACGCCCGCAGCGCGCCGTGCGGACATCGAAGGCGCCGGGCTCGGTCTGGCCATCACCAAGTCCATCGTCGAGAGCCACGGAGGCACGATCCGCTGCACCAGTTCCCCCGGCAAGGGAAGCCGGTTCACGGTGACGCTGCCCGTGGACGGGGACGTGAGCCGGTCGCCGCACGACACCCTCGAGGACTCCATCTAGGTGATCGCCGTCCTGATCACCGCCCTGGCCACCGCGGCGCTGGCCTACGCGCTGTTCGGCCTTGCCGGGCGCGATCCGCGGACTGTCCTGCCGGATCGCGCGCGGTTGCCGCTCGTGCTGCTCGCAGCCGTCCTCGCGGGCATAGGCAGCGCCGTCACCGCCGACTGGTGGACGCTCCCACTCGTGGCGTGCCTCGCGGCCTTCGGCGTCCTCCTCGGCATCATCGACGCCCGCTCGAAGCTCCTACCGAACGCCGTCCTCCTTCGTTTCACTGCACTGACCCTCCCCCTGCTGCTCCTCGCGGCGGCAGCGGGCGGCCGCTGGAGTGGTCTGCTCGCTGCCGCGGCGGGTGCGGCGGGGCTATTCGCGGTCTACCTCATCCTTGCCCTCATCAACCCCGCGGGCATGGGCATGGGTGACGTGAAGCTCGCCGCCGTCCTCGGCCTGTTCGGGGGCTGGGCCGGCTATACGGCGTGGATGGGAACACTGCTGGGCGGGTTCCTGCTCGGGGGCCTGGCCGGGCTGGTGGTGCTGCTGTTCCGCCGCGGCTCGCGCGACTCCACCTTCCCGTTCGGTCCCGGGATGCTGCTCGCTGCGTTCGCGAGCTTCGTCCTGCTCAGTTGAGGCCGGTCGCTTCGATGGCGTAGCCCGATCTCACATACGACGATCCCATTGTTAGGGGTTCTCGTGAATTCTCTTTATAAGGAGCTTACGATCGGGGGTGTCGAAGCTTGGACATTCTCTCCCCACGTGCCAATACAATGACGGGCGGGCCCCGAGTTCAGGGCGGCGCAGCAATATCCGAAATGAGGGGGACAATGAGGATTTTCAAGGAACCGACGTCCACGGAGGACCGGTTGGGCAAAGGCTTCATCCATGCGGCACTCGTGCTGGGGGGCGTGGTGCTCAGCTGGATGACCCTCGGTTACACGGTGGAATCCTTCGGCTGGTTGACCGGAATAGTGGACCCGCCGGCTGAGGTGGTTATTCCGGCTCGTAGGAATGATCACGTGGTGGATTATTCGGTCGGTGTGGCCCTGTCGATGTTCCTGATCAGCCTCGTCTTCGGTCTGCTCTTCGCCGCCGGGACGCTGGTTTCGGCCCGCGAGACGGTGGCGATCTTCCGCCGGGCGCGCAGGAAGGCGCGCTGGGAGCGGCAGTGGAGACAGCAGGCCGCGTGGAACTCCCGCACGGATGGCCGTCCCGGGATGTGGCCGGAGTCGAGGAACGACCAGGGTGTGCCGCCCGGCCCAGGAACGCGGTCATGAAGCGTAGCGACCTGAGCCCGGCGGAGTGGGCGGATGAGGCCGCGGGGTCAGGCTAGGTGCCCGGGTCGACCGACGAGTCGGCAGATGGGGCAGGCCGAGCGACAAGGTGTCCGGCGTTCCGCCGCGCACGAGTGAGCCCGGCCCGCTCCCCGAGCTCGTCGCCTCCCGGGTAGGCGATCTCCTCCAGTACGAGTGGGTGCGGCGCAGCCAGGATGGACCGGGCGTCCTTCAGCCGAGCGGCCAGCCTCTCCCCCAGCCACACGGGAGGCATCTCGCCGGATCCGACGCGCAGTGTGGAGCCGATCAGCGCGCGCACCATGTTGTGGCAGAACGCGTCCGCCTGCACGGTCGCCGTGATGACGCCGTCGTGCCCTCGCACGAACTCGTAGCGCTGCAACTCGCGGATCGTGGTGGCGCCCTCGCGGGGCTTGCAGAACGCAGCGAAGTCCTGCATCCCAAGGAGGTGGGCGGCTCCCTCGTTGAGCAGCGCGACGTCGAGGGACCCGGGATACCAGAGCGTGGTGTGGCGGCGCAGTGGATCCTGCCCGGTGGCCGCGTCCGCGATGGCGTAGCTGTAGCGGCGCCAGAGCGCCGAGAACCGTGCGTCGAAACCGTCAGGCGCCAGGGTGGCCGACCGGACGACGACGGCGGGCACCGAGTTCCGCACGGAGCGGCCGCGCCCGGTGATGCCATCGGTGAGCACGCGGTTGATCGTGCCGGTGAGGCGCCGCAGGAAGGCCTCGGACGGGTCGATCTCCCGGCCGCGCGCCATCGACTCCCACTCGCCCTGCGTGAGGTCCACGTGGGCCACTTGGCCCCGGGCGTGGACTCCGGCGTCGGTGCGCCCGCCCACGGTGAGGCGGGCCTGCCGGCGCAGGAGCGTGAAGAGGGCGTCCTCGAGCACCCCCTGGACGGTCGTGAGCCCCGGCTGGAGGGCCCAGCCGGAGAACAGGGAGCCGTCGTAGGCGAGATCGAGCCGGACACGCAGAAGCCCGCCGTCCCTCGAGGGGACAACGGGCTTCTGCGTTGTCATGGCGTGCGTCAGGCGGGAAGAATTACTTCTTCTCGTCCTCCACGGCGCTTTCGACGACGACGACCTCGTCGGTGCCGGCTTCGGCATCGATCGTGGTGTCCTCGGCGGCGACCTCGTCGGCGGACGCTGCCGATTCGGCGGACTCGGCGGACTCGGCCGAATCGACGGAGTCGGCGGACTCGGGCGAATCGACGGAGTCGAACGAATCAACGGAGTCAGCGGACTCGGGTGAGTCGACCGAGCCTGCGACGGGTACTGCTGCAGCGGCGGGAGCCTTGGCCTGCTCGGCCTCGGCGATCACGGACTGCTTGGCCGACAGGGGCTCCAGCACGAGTTCGATGACGGCCATGGGGGCGTTGTCGCCCTTGCGGTTGCCGATCTTCGTGATGCGGGTGTAGCCACCCTCGCGGTTGGCGACGGCAGGTGCGATGTCCGTGAACAGCTCGTGGACGATGCTCTTGCTGCTGATGACGCCGAGGACGCGGCGACGCGATGCGAGGTCGCCCTTCTTCGCGAACGTGATGAGACGCTCGGCGTAGGGGCGAAGGCGCTTGGCCTTGGTCACCGTGGTGGTGATCCGCTTGTGCTCGAACAGTGAGGCGGCCAGGTTGGCGAGCATCAGGCGTTCGTGCGCCGGACCGCCACCGAGGCGTGGGCCCTTTGTAGGTGTGGGCATGATTCTTTCTCCTCATTAGGTGTCCGTCCCGCCGCCCGAGGGCGATGGGACGGACGGATAGCGTGTTAGACCTCTTCGTCGCCGAAGGGGGCGTCGTCCTCTTCGATGGCTGCGGCGCGGGCGGCAAGGTCGAACCCTGGAGGGGAATCCTTCAGGGACAGACCGAGCTCCACGAGCTTCGCCTTGACCTCGTCGATGGACTTCGCACCGAAGTTGCGGATGTCCATGAGATCGGCCTCGGAGCGTGCAACGAGTTCACCCACGGAGTGGATGCCCTCGCGCTTGAGGCAGTTGTACGAGCGGACCGTCAGTTCGAGGTCCTCGATCGGCAGTGCCATGTCCGCAGCGAGTGCTGCGTCCGTCGGCGACGGGCCGATCTCGATGCCCTCGGCGGCGGTGTTCAGCTCGCGGGCGAGACCGAACAGCTCCACCAGGGTGGTGCCGGCGGAGGCGACGGCGTCGCGCGGGGCGATGGCGTCCTTCGTCTCGACATCGACGATCAGCTTGTCAAAGTCGGTGCGCTGCTCCACACGGGTGGCTTCCACGCGGAAGGTCACCTTGAGGACCGGCGAGTAGATGGAGTCGACCGGGATGCGGCCGATCTCCGAGTCGCCGGACTTGTTCTGCGACGCCGAGACGTAGCCGCGGCCACGCTCGATGGTCAGTTCCAGCTCGAACTTGCCCTTCGAGTTGAGGGTCGCGATGTGCAGGTCCGGGTTGTGGAACTCGACACCGGCCGGGGGCGCGATGTCAGCCGCGGTGACGACGCCGGGTCCCTGCTTGCGCAGGTAGGCGACGACAGGCTCGTCGTGCTCCGAGGAGACGGCGAGGTTCTTGATGTTCAGGATGATCTCGGTGACGTCCTCCTTCACCCCGGGAACCGTGGTGAATTCGTGCAGGACGCCGTCGATGCGGATGCTGGTGACGGCGGCACCGGGGATCGAGGACAGGAGCGTACGGCGGAGCGAGTTGCCGAGCGTGTAGCCGAAGCCGGGCTCGAGCGGCTCGATGACGAACCGCGAGCGGTTGTCGGCGACTACTTCTTCAGTCAGGGTGGGGCGCTGTGCAATAAGCACTTACATTTCCTTTCGGGAAGCATCCGCTATATGACGCTTCCAAATGGGCGGGACTGCTGGCCAGCCGGCTCGATAGCTACTGGAACGGCACCGAACCGCCCTGCCGGAACCTGGGTTCCTGCAAGGCGGCACGGTGACCGGGAAGCTGGTTAGACGCGGCGGCGCTTCGGCGGACGGCAGCCGTTGTGCGCGCTCGGGGTGACGTCCGAGATGGACCCGACCTCGAGGCCGGTGGCCTGCAGCGAGCGGATCGCGGTCTCGCGTCCCGATCCCGGACCCTTCACGAAGACGTCGACCTTCTTGACGCCATGCTCCTGGGCACGCTTGGCCGCGGCCTCGGCGGCCATCTGCGCCGCGAACGGCGTGGACTTGCGTGAGCCCTTGAAGCCGACTTCACCAGCGGAGGCCCAGGAGATGACTGCTCCACTGGGGTCCGTGATGGACACGATGGTGTTGTTGAAGGTGCTCTTGATGTGCGCCTGGCCGAGGGTGATGTTCTTCTTATCCTTGCGACGCGGCTTGCGCACCGCTCCACGAGTCTTGGGGGGCATTACTTCTCCTACGAAGGTATTGGGTAAAGCATGTGATCGGACCAGCCATGAGGGCTAGGGGTTAGCGTCCGACCTTCTTCTTGCCTGCGACCGTACGCTTGGGACCCTTGCGGGTACGTGCGTTCGTCTTCGTACGCTGTCCACGTACGGGAAGGCCGCGGCGGTGCCGGATGCCTTCGTAGCTGCCGATCTCGACCTTGCGGCGGATGTCGGCTGCAACCTCGCGGCGGAGGTCGCCCTCGACCTTGAAGTTGCCTTCGATGTAATCGCGGAGCTGGACCAGCTCGATGTCGGAGAGGTCCTTGACGCGCGTGTTCGGGGAGATCCCCGTGTCCACGATCGTCTTCTCTGCACGGGTCTTGCCCACGCCGTAGATATAGGTAAGCGCAATGACTACCCGCTTTTCGCGGGGGATGTCTACGCCAGCGAGACGTGCCATAGTGGCGGTGCTCCTTTGGTGTTACCGGAGGTGTGGAGCAGAACGACCGCGGAACGAGTGTTCCGGTCCCCGGCCTCCGAGCCGGGGGTGTGCACCCCGTGAGGGGTGCCGTTCTGCCGTGAAATGTACTTCTACGCGTGGGGAAGAGCCTCGGGAGAGGTTCTTAGCCCTGGCGCTGCTTGTGGCGCGGGTTCTCGCAGATGACGAGAACGTTGCCCTTGCGGCGAACCACCTGGCACTTCTCGCAGATCCGCTTCACGCTCGGGTTGACCTTCATGGTTTTCCTTCGAGTTGATTCTTATTTGTAGCGGTAGACAATACGACCCCGGGTGAGGTCGTACGGGCTGAGTTCCACTACGACCCGGTCCTCAGGAAGGATTCGAATGTAGTGCTGGCGCATCTTTCCCGAGATGTGGGCGAGAACAATGTGACCGTTGGCCAACTCAACGCGGAACATCGCGTTGGGCAGCGCCTCGTTCACAGTGCCTTCAATCTCAATGACACCGTCTTTCTTGGCCATATCCTCCGCTAACGTCTGTGCCCACCACTTGCAC
Organism: Arthrobacter sp. TMS2-4; assembly: GCF_054511075.1. NCBI lineage: Bacteria > Bacillati > Actinomycetota > Actinomycetes > Micrococcales > Micrococcaceae > Arthrobacter > Arthrobacter sp. TMS2-4. The sequence goes on along the minus strand of NZ_JBTNDI010000001.1, from coordinate 80,881 downwards.
GGCGGGCTGGTTTGGGGTTTTGATTGTCAGACCCTGCGGGAGCCGGAGCTCCGCTGCAGGGCAGGTCTTCACAGCCCATTGGGCATGAAAAGCAGAGACAACCAACAGACAACGATACGCTACCGCTCCGCGATAGTTAAATCGCTACGGGACCACTCCGGGCACGGGACGCCCGAAGGCCCCGCACGAGTGCGCGGGGCCTTCGTCAGTCAGGACGGCCGTCGGTGCTGCTGAGGGCGATGCGTTGCGGTCAGTCGCCGAGGGGCGCCGGCGTCACACCGAGCGGCGCGAGCCGGGACGCTCCCCCGTCCGCTGCCGTGAGGACCCAGATGCCGCCGTCGTGGACGGCCACACTGTGCTCCCACTGGCAGGCGCGCTTGCCGTCGGTCGTGACGACGGTCCAGTCGTCGTCCAGCACCGCGGTCTCCAGACCGCCCTGGACGAGCATGGGTTCGATGGCCAGGCACAGTCCCGGGCGGACCTTCGGACCCCGATTGGCGCTGCGGTAGTTCAGGACGTCCGGCGCCTGGTGCATCTGCGTGCCGATGCCGTGTCCCACGTAGTCCTCGAGGATGCCGAGTGCAGGTCCGGGCACGGACGTCACATAGTCGTCGATCGCCGCGCCGATGTCCCCGACGAAGCGTGCGGACGCGAGGGCAGCGATCCCCCGCCACAGCGCCTCCTCCGTCACCTCGGAGAGGCGCACGTCCTCAGGACGGGGCGTTCCCACGATGACGGTGCGGGCGGAGTCCGAATGCCACCCACGGATGACGGCGCCGCCGTCGATGGACAGGATGTCCCCGTCCCGCAGGGCGTAGTCCCCGGGGATGCCGTGAACCACCTCCGCGTTGACCGACGTGCAGATGCTCGCGGGGAATCCGTGGTACCCGAGGAAGTTCGACGTCGCGCCCTCCTCGCGGAGGACCTCCTCGAACACCGTGTTCAGCTGGCCGGTGGTCACTCCGACGGCCGCGGCAGCGACCGTCCGGTCGAGCGCCTTCGCGAGGACCCGCCCGGCGTCGCGCATGACGAGCATCTGCTCGGTGGTCTTGTACTCGACCTTGGGCTGGCGGAACATCGGGGGCGTCCTAGCTTGCGACTTTGAGGGCTGTCATGACGCGCTCGGTGACCTCGTCGATGGTCCCGATGCCGTCCACCCGGGTGACGATGCCGCGCTCGTCGTATCGCGCCACGACCGCCGCGGTCTGGGTGTGGTACAGGCCGAGCCGGTGGCGGATGACCTGCTCGTTGTCGTCCGACCGGCCGTCCAGCTGTGCCCGGCCGAGCAGGCGCTTCACGAGTTCCTCGTCGTCGGCGGTGAGCTGGAGCACGACGTCGAGCGCCAGGTCGTGCTCGCGCAGGATGTCATCCAGCTCCGCGACCTGGGAGGCAGTGCGCGGGTAGCCGTCGAGGAGGAAGCCCTCCTGGACGTCGTCGGCGGCCAGCCGGTCACGCACCATGCTGTTCGTGACGGTGTCCGGGACGAAGTCGCCGGCGTCCATGAACTTCTTCGCCTCGACGCCGAGGGGCGTCTCGCGCCGCACGTTGTCGCGGAAGATGTCGCCCGTCGAGATGGCCACGACCCCGAGCCGCTCGGAGATCCGCGCGGCCTGGGTTCCCTTGCCGGAACCGGGGGGACCGATGATCAGCATTCTCGTCAACGCAACAACCCTTCGTAGTGACGCTGCTGGAGCTGAGCGTCGATCTGCTTCACCGTTTCGAGGCCCACGCCCACCATGATCAGGATCGAGGTGCCGCCGAACGGGAAGTTCTGGTTGGCGCCGATGGCCACGAGGGCGATCAGCGGGATCAGTGCCACGAGCCCGAGGTAGATGGCGCCCGGGAGCGTGATGCGCGAGAGCACGTACTGCAGGTACTCCGCCGTCGGACGTCCGGCCCGGATGCCGGGGATGAAGCCGCCGTACTTCTTCATGTTCTCGGACACCTCGTCCGGGTTGAACGTGATCGCCACGTAGAAGTAGGTGAAGAACACGATCAGCAGGAAGTACATCAGCATGTACAGCGGGTGGTCGCCGCTGGTCAGGTAGGTGGAGATCCAGTTGACCCACCCGGCCGGCGCGGTGCCGTCTTGGGGGGTGTTGAACTGCGCGATCAGGCTGGGCAGGTACAGCATCGAGGACGCGAAGATCACGGGGATGACGCCGGCCATGTTGACCTTGATCGGGATGTAGGTGCTGCTGCCGCCGAGGGTGCGGCGCCCGATCATGCGCTTGGCGTACTGGACGGGGATGCGGCGCTGCGACTGCTCCACGAAGATCACGAGAGCGACGACGACGACGCCCATCGCGAGGACGAAGGCGAAGACCATGGCGCCCTGGGTGCGGAAGATCTCGCCCAGCGAGCTGGGGAAGCCGGCGGCGATCGCGGTGAAGATGAGCAGCGACATGCCGTTGCCGACGCCGCGCTCGGTGATGAGCTCACCCATCCACATGATGAGGCCGGTTCCGGCGGTCAGCGTGATGATGAGCAGCAGGATGATGATGAGCGAGTCGTCCGGGATGATGGGGACCGGGCAGTTGCCGAGCAGCGCGCCGGACCGGGCCAGCGAGACGAGGGTGGTCGCGTTGAGGAGACCGAGCGCGATCGTCAGGTAACGCGTGTACTGGGTCAGCTGTGACTGCCCCTGCGCGCCTTCCTGGTGCAGTTCCTGGAAGCGGGGAATGACCACCCGGAGGAGCTGCGTGATGATGCTTGCGGTGATGTACGGCATGATGCCCAGGGCGAAGATCGAGACCTGGAGCAGCGCCCCACCGCTGAAGAGGTTGACGAACTGGTACAGACCTCCCTCGGTGTTACCGAGGGCGAGGCACTCCTGCACGTTGCCGTAGTCGACGCCCGGCGCGGGGATGAACGCCCCGAGGCGGAAGATGGTGATGATTCCCAGCGTGAACAACAGCTTGCGCCGCAAGTCTGGCGTCCGGAATGCCCGGCCAATAGCGCTTAGCAAGCGTCCTCCTGAAGGTCTGTTGGTCCTGGCGCGGACCGTACACAACAACCGAGTCTAACGGTTGGTCATGGGTGCGGGACTTCCCGCCGATGGTGGGTGGCGTAAGCCGAAAAAAGACTCCTGGTGGGCTGGGTCAGCCCTGCCCACCAGAAGTCTAGTTGCTTGATGCCGTGGATCACAGCCGACCCTCCGCCGGCAGAACCGGCGGAGGGTCGACGGACGACCTACAGTTCGGTGACGGTTCCGCCTGCTGCGACGATCTTCTCCGCAGCGGATGCGGAGAAGGCGTCGGCCGAGACGTTCACGGCAACGGTGATCTCGCCGGTCCCCAGCACCTTGACGGGCTGGTTCTTGCGGACGGCACCGTTGGCCACCAGGCTCTCCACCGTGACGTCGCCGCCGTCGGGGTAGAGCTCGGAGAGCTTGTCCAGGTTCACGACCTGGAACTCGACGCGGAACGGGTTCTTGAAGCCGCGCAGCTTGGGAAGGCGCATGTGCAGCGGCAGCTGGCCGCCGGCGAATCCTGCCTTCACCTGGTAGCGCGCTGCGGTGCCCTTGGTACCGCGGCCCGCGGTCTTGCCCTTCGAACCCTCACCACGGCCGACACGGGTCTTCGCCGTCTTGGCCCCGGGTGCGGGACGGAGGTGGTGCACCTTCAGAGCGTGCACGCGCTCTGCTTTTGCCTCGGCCGGAGCCGCGATGTTCTTGTCTGCCATTAGTTGGCCTCCTCAACCTTCAAGAGGTGCGGAACCGTGTTGACCATGCCGACGGTGACGGCATCGGCTTCACGGACCACGGTGTGGCCGATCCGCTTCAGACCGAGCGACCGCAGCGTGTCGCGCTGGTTCTGCTTGCCGCCGATGGCGGACTTGATCTGGGTGATCGAGAGCTTGGTGGAGCTCACGCGCACCTTCTTAGGAGTGATCGCGGTCATCACGCACCTGCCTTCTGGGCTGCGATTGCGCGCAGCATCTGGTGGGATGCGACCTCGTCGAGGGGCAGGCCGCGGCGTGCCGCGACTGCCTGGGGCTCTTCGAGGCGCTTCAGCGCGTCAACGGTCGCGTGAACGATGTTGATGGCGTTCGCGGAACCGAGCGACTTCGAGAGGACGTCGTGGATGCCGACGCACTCCAGGACCGCACGCACCGGACCGCCGGCGATGACGCCGGTACCCGGGGACGCGGGACGGAGCAGGACGACGCCTGCGGCTGCCTCGCCCTGCACCAGGTGCGGGACAGTGCCACCGATCCGCGGCACGCGGAACATCGTCTTCTTGGCTTCCTCGACGGCCTTCTGGATCGCCGAAGGGACTTCCTTCGCCTTTCCGTAGCCGACGCCGACCATGCCGTTGCCGTCGCCGACCACCACGAGGGCGGTGAAGCTGAAGCGTCGGCCGCCCTTGACGACCTTGGCGACACGGTTGATGGTGACGACGCGTTCGATGAACTTGTCCTTGTCGTCGTTGCGACCGCCGTCGCGGCCGCCGCGGCCGCCACGCTCGCCGCCGCGGGCGTTACCGCCACGCTCGCCGCCGCGGGCGTTGCCGCGCGCATTTCCACGGTTCGCGTCAGCCGACGCGGTCTCCGTTGCGCCGGCGGCCGGAGCTTCGGTCGCGGGCTGCTCTGTAGCCGTATTCAATGGGGCTTCCTTTGCCTTGTTCTCCTCGGTCACAGTGCCAGCCCACCTTCGCGTGCGCCGTCTGCGATTGCTGCAACGCGACCGTGGTACTTGTTGCCACCGCGGTCGAAGACGACTGCCTCGACGCCGACGGCCATGGCACGCTGTGCGACGAGTTCGCCGACGCGCTTCGCCTTGGCCGTCTTGTCACCGTCGAATGCACGGAGGTCCGCTTCGAGGGTGGAGGCCGAGGCTACGGTCATACCCTTGGTGTCGTCGACGACCTGCACGAAGACGTGGCGGGCCGAACGGTTGACGACCAGGCGGGGACGGACAGCCGTACCCGAGACGCGCTTGCGGACACGGAGGTGCCGGCGTCCGCGCGAGGCGGCCTTGCTCTTCGAGCTGCGCTTCTTGTTGATGCTCAGACCCATGGTTACTTACCAGCCTTTCCGACCTTGCGGCGGATGATCTCGCCTGCGTAGCGGATGCCCTTGCCCTTGTAGGGGTCGGGCTTGCGCAGCTTGCGGATGGTTGCAGCGACCTCGCCGACCTGCTGCTTGTTGATGCCTGCGACCGAGAGCTTGGTGGGGCTGTCGACGGTGAGCGTGATGCCCTCGGGAGCCTTGACGGCGACCGGGTGGCTGTAGCCCAGAGCGAACTCCAGGTCGCTGCCCTTGGCCTGGACACGGTAACCCGTGCCCACGATCTCGAGGTTCTTCTTGTAGCCCTCGGTGACTCCGACGATCATGTTGGAGACGAGGGTGCGGGTCAGGCCGTGCAGCGAACGCGACTCGCGCTCGTCGTTGGGGCGTACGACCGTGAGCGTGCCCTCGGAGAGGGAGACCTCGATGGGGCTGGGGACCGTGTGGGTCAGCTCGCCCTTCGGGCCCTTCACGACGACTTCCTGACCGGTGACCTTGACCTCGACACCAGCGGGAACGGTGATGGGGAGACGTCCAATACGTGACATGTTTCTTTCCCTTTCCCGTTACCAGACGTAGGCGAGGACTTCCCCACCTACACCCTTCTTGGATGCCTGGCGGTCCGTGAGCAGACCGGAGGACGTGGACAGGATGGCGATACCGAGGCCGCCAAGCACGTGGGGCAGGTTCGTGGACTTCGCGTACACGCGCAGGCCCGGCTTGGAGATACGGCGGATGCCGGCGATGGAGCGCTGGCGGTCCGGCCCGAACTTGAGGTCGATGGTCAGCTTCTTGCCAACCTCCGCTTCCTCTTCCTTCCAGCCGGCGATGTAGCCCTCGGCCTTCAGGATGTCCGCGACGCGGGCCTTCAGCTTGCTGTACGGCATGGACACGGAGTCGTGGTAGGCCGAGTTGGCGTTGCGCAGACGCGTGAGCATGTCTGCGACAGGATCTGTCATTGTCATGTGGGCTCTTGCCCTTCCTCGAAACGGTTTCCGGTCTCCGGTCGGCACACGGGGTGCCGGCTGGAGCGGACCTGCAACGTAGTTAGATTAATCTTCGGATTTGAACGGGAAGCCAAGCGCCTTGAGGAGCGCGCGGCCCTCGGCGTCGGTCTTGGCGGTGGTGACGACGGTGATGTCCATACCGCGGACACGGTCGATCCGGTCCTGGTCGATCTCGTGGAACATGGACTGCTCCGTGAGACCGAACGTGTAGTTGCCGTTGCCGTCGAACTGCTTGCCGTTGAGGCCGCGGAAGTCGCGGATACGGGGCAGGGCGAGGGAGACCAGGCGGTCCGTGAATTCCCACATGCGGTCGCCACGCAGGGTGGCGTGGGCGCCGATGGGCATGCCTTCGCGGAGCTTGAACTGCGCGATGGACTTGCGGGCCTTGGTGACCTGGGGCTTCTGGCCGGTGATCGCGGTGAGATCCTTGACGGCTCCGTCGATCAGCTTGGAGTCCTTGGCGGCGTCACCGACACCCATGTTGACGACGACCTTCACCAGGCGCGGGACCTGGTTGACGTTGGCGTAGTTGAACTGTTCCTGCAGGGTGCCCTTGATCTCGGACGCGTAGCGCGCCTTCAGGCGGGGAAGAACCCTTGCTTCTGTGGATTCGACAGTCATTACAGATCCTTCCCTGATGACTTGGCGACGCGGATGCGGACCACGCGCTCGCGGCCGTCGCGCTCGACGGTCTCGGTGCGGTATCCGACGCGGGTCGGCTTCTTGGTCTCGGGATCGACGACGGCCACGTTGCTGATGTGCACGGGTGCCTCGACGACTTCGATGCCACCGGTCGTGGTGCCGCGCTGCGACTGCCCGACCTTGGTGTGCTTGGTGATCCGGTTGATGCCTTCCACGAGGACGCGGTTGGACTCGGGGAACACCTTGAGGACCTTGCCCTGCTTGCCGCGGTCTCCGCCGCGCTCCTGCTTGCCCCCGGTGATGACCTGGACGAGGTCACCCTTCTTGATCTTGAGCTTTGTCTTCTGTGCCATGGACTACAGCACCTCCGGCGCCAGCGAGATGATCTTCATGAAACGCTTGTCGCGGAGCTCGCGACCGACAGGACCGAAGATACGGGTGCCGCGAGGGTCGCCGTCGTTCTTCAGGATCACTGCTGCGTTCTCATCGAACTTGATGTAGGACCCGTCCGCACGGCGGCGTTCCTTCTTGGTGCGGACGATGACCGCCTTGACGACGTCGCCCTTCTTGACGTTGCCGCCGGGGATGGCGTCCTTCACGGTGGCGACGATGACGTCGCCGATGCCTGCGTAGCGGCGCCCGGATCCACCGAGAACGCGGATGGTCAAGATTTCCTTGGCCCCCGTGTTGTCGGCGATCTTTAGCCGCGATTCCTGCTGAATCACTGATTACTCCTGTCGTCGCGCTGGTTCTCTCATCGAGCCTTGCGGAACGGATATGGGTGGGCCCCGTAATACTGGTACTCGTCACCTGCGCGCCGGGGGCGCGCCCCCATGCACGGCTTCAGCATGGTGGATCGTGGCGAACAAGATTATCGGGCTTTTGCCTATTTGCCCGGTGTGAAGGCAACCCCCGGGGAGAATCCCGTGAGGAGACCTTGTGAGGGCATGCGCCAGCCCACCAGACAGACAAGATTCTCATCGTATCGCGAAGAGGCCCCGGACACGAAATCGTGTCCGGGGCCTCCGAGGCGGGGCCGGCCGTGCCGGCCCCTGGATGCTGCGGGTGTTACTTGGCCTTCTCGATGATCTCCACCAGGCGCCACCGCTTGGTGGCGGACAGCGGGCGGGTCTCGCTGATCAGGACCATGTCGCCGATGCCGGCGCTGTTCTGCTCGTCGTGCGCCTTGACCTTGGAGCTGCGGCGAAGCACCTTGCCGTACAGGGCGTGCTTCACGCGGTCCTCGACCTCGACGACGATCGTCTTCTCCATCTTGTCCGAGACGACGTAGCCACGGCGTACCTTGCGGTAGCCGCGCGAGTTGGCGTCGTGGACGGCCTTCTCGGTTCCTACGGTCGTTTCGCTCTGCTGCTCACTCATTTGGCGTCCTCCTCAGAAGCCTCGGTGTCCGCGGAAGGTGCGTCCTTCGCGGAGGCCTTCTTGGCTTTCTTGGGCTTGTCCGCCTTCGCGGGCTTCGCTTCCTCGACGGGAGCGACGACCTCGGGACGAATGCCCAGTTCACGCTCACGCAGCACCGTGTAGATGCGTGCGATGTCGCGCTTGACCGAACGAAGGCGACCGTGGCTTTCGAGCTGGCCGGTGGCCGACTGGAAGCGGAGGTTGAACAGCTCCTCCTTGGCCTTGCGCAGTTCTTCCACCAGACGGTCCTTATCGAAGCCGTCCAGCTGGTCTGTTGCCAGTTCCTTTGAACCCAGAGCCATAACTATTCACCACCCTCACGACGCACGATGCGTGCCTTCAACGGCAGCTTGTGGATCGCGAGGCGCAGGGCTTCGCGGGCTACCTCTTCGGAAACGCCGGACAGTTCGAAGAGAACCCGTCCCGGCTTGACGTTGGCCACCCACCACTCGGGCGAACCCTTACCGGAACCCATGCGGGTTTCGGCGGGCTTCTTGGTCAACGGGCGGTCCGGATAGATGTTGATCCAGACCTTGCCGCCACGCTTGATGTGGCGGGTCATGGCGATACGAGCGGACTCGATCTGCCGGTTGGTGACGTATGCCGGGCTCAGAGCCTGGATACCCCACTCGCCGAAGCTGACCTCGGTGCCGCCCGTGGCAGCGCCCGAGCGACCCGGGTGGTGCTGCTTACGGAACCTGACTCGACGTGGGATAAGCATTTAGGCCTGTCCTCCTTCAGACGCAGCGGGAGCTGCGGCGGTCTCGGCGGGTGCTGACGCACCCTGGCCCTCGGAGCGCTCAGGCGCACGACGACGACGGTCGCCTCCGCGGTCGGCACCGGCGGGGCCGCGGCCCGGACGGTCTCCACCACGGCCACGGGAGGGAGCTGCCGCAGCCTGGGCCGCGAGTTCCTTCGCCGTGATGTCACCCTTGTAGATCCAGACCTTCACGCCGATGCGGCCGAAGGTGGTCTTCGCTTCGAAGAAGCCGTAATCGATGTTGGCGCGGAGCGTGTGCAGGGGAACGCGTCCCTCGCGGTAGAACTCCGAGCGGCTCATCTCGGCGCCGCCCAGACGACCGGAGCACTGGACACGGATGCCCTTGGCGCCGGCACGCTGTGCGGACTGCATGGCCTTCTTCATCGCGCGGCGGAACGCGACGCGGGAGGAGAGCTGTTCGGCGATGCCCTGGGCGACAAGCTGTGCCTCGATCTCGGGGTTCTTGACCTCGAGGATGTTCAGCTGGACCTGCTTGCCCGTGAGCTTCTCGAGCTCGCCGCGGATGCGGTCGGCCTCGGCGCCGCGGCGACCGATGACGATGCCCGGACGTGCCGTGTGGATGTCCACGCGGACACGATCGCGGGTGCGCTCGATCTCGACCTTGGCGATGCCGGCGCGGTCCATGCCGGTCGACATCAGCTGACGGATCTTGATGTCCTCGCGGACGAAGTCACGGTAACGCTGGCCCGGCTTGTTGCTGTCCGCGAACCAGTGTGACCGGTGGTCGGTGGTGATACCGAGGCGGAACCCGTGCGGGTTTACTTTCTGTCCCACTTAGCGGACCTCCACTTTCTCAGGGGTAGCGACGACAACCGTGATGTGGCTGGTCCGCTTGTTGATGCGGAACGCGCGGCCCTGGGCACGCGGGCGGAACCGCTTCATCGTGGGGCCTTCATCGACGAATGCTTCGCTGATGATGAGGTTGTCCTCGTCGAATGACAGACCGTCGCGGTCCGCGAGGACACGCGCGTTCGCCATTGCTGACTGAACCACCTTGAATACCGGCTCCGAAGCAACCTGTGGGGCAAACTTCAGAATGGCCAGAGCCTCGCTCGCCTGCTTCCCACGAACAAGGTTGACGACGCGCCGGGCCTTCATGGGCGTTACGCGGATATGACGCGCAATAGCCTTGGCTTCCATTGCTTTCCTTCTCTCGTCGAAGAGCAGCGCCTAGCGGCGCTTGCCCTTGCGGTCGTCCTTCACGTGTCCGCGGAAGGTCCGCGTCGGAGCGAATTCGCCGAGCTTGTGCCCGACCATCGACTCGGTGACGAACACCGGGATGTGCTTGCGCCCGTCGTGTACCGCGATCGTGTGCCCGAGCATGTCGGGGATGATCATGGAACGGCGGGACCATGTCTTGATGACGTTCTTCGTGCCCGTTTCGTTCTCGCGAGCGACCTTCACAAAAAGGTGCTGGTCGACGAAGGGGCCTTTCTTCAGGCTGCGTGGCATGTCTCCAGGCTCCTATCGCTTGTTCTTGCCGGAACGACGGCGACGCACGATGAGTGAGTCGCTCTCTTTGTTGGGGCGACGGGTACGGCCTTCGGCCTTGCCGTTGGGGTTGACCGGGTGGCGTCCACCGGAGGTCTTGCCCTCGCCACCACCGTGCGGGTGGTCGACCGGGTTCATGGCGACACCACGGACGGTCGGGCGGATGCCCTTCCAGCGGTTGCGGCCGGCCTTGCCCCAGTTGATGTTCGACTGCTCGGCGTTGCCGACCTCGCCGATCGTCGCGCGGCAGCGGACGTCGACGTTGCGGATCTCGCCGGAGGGCAGTCGCAGCTGGGCGAAGCGGCCTTCCTTGGCGACGAGCTGGACCGATGCACCCGCGGAGCGTGCCATCTTCGCGCCGCCGCCTGGGCGGAGCTCGACGGCGTGGATGACGGTACCCACGGGGACGTTGCGCAGCGGCAGGTTGTTGCCGGGCTTGATGTCAGCCCCGGCGCCGGCCTCGACGAAGTCGCCCTGCTTGAGCTTGTTCGGCGCGATGATGTAGCGCTTGGTGCCGTCGACGTAGTGCAGGAGGGCGATACGCGCGGTGCGGTTGGGATCGTATTCGATCTCGGCAACGCGGGCGTCGACGCCGTCCTTGTCGTGGCGGCGGAAGTCGATCAGTCGGTACTGACGCTTGTGTCCACCGCCCTTGTGGCGGGTCGTGATCTTACCGGTGTTGTTACGTCCACCCTTCTTGGGAAGGGGGCGCACCAACGACTTTTCCGGCGTCGACCGTGTGATTTCAGCGAAGTCGGCAACGCTCGAGCCACGACGGCCCGGGGTTGTCGGCTTGTATTTACGGATTCCCATAACTCAATTCCTCGTTAAAGTGGTCTCCGCTCTAGGAGAGCGGACCGCCGAAGATGTCGATCGAGCCCTCTTTGAGGGACACGATGGCACGCTTGGTGCCCTTGCGCTGGCCCCAGCCGAACTTGGTGCGCTTGCGCTTGCCAACCCGGTTGATGGTGTTGATCGAGTCGACCTTCACGGAGAAGATCTTCTCGACCGCCAGCTTGATTTCTTCCTTGTTCGAGCGTGGGTCGACCAGGAAGGTGTACTTGCCTTCGTCGATCAGTCCGTAGCTCTTCTCCGAGACGACGGGTGCAATGACGACGTCGCGCGGATCCTTTGCGATGGTGCCGCTCACTTGGCATCCTCCTCGGTGATGACATCAGCCGAGCCGACGAACTGGTCGTAGGCGGCCTTGGTGAAGATCACGTCGTCGGAGACCAGCACGTCGTACGTGTTGAGCTGGTCTACGTAGAGGACGTGTACCTCGGGCACGTTGCGCACCGAGAGTGCTGCGACGTCGTTGGCACGCTCGATGACGACGAGCAGGCGGGGCCGCTCGGAGATCGCGCGCAGGGTGTCGATCGCGCCCTTGGTGGACGGCTTGCCGCCGGCGACCAGGGATTCGAGGACGTGGATACGGCCGTTGCGTGCCCGGTCCGAGAGGGCTCCGCGCAGTGCGGCGGCCTTCATCTTCTTGGGGGTGCGCTGGCTGTAGTCGCGGGGCGTGGGCCCGTGGACGACGCCGCCGCCGGTCATGTGGGGGGCGCGGATCGAACCCTGGCGGGCACGACCGGTTCCCTTCTGCTTGAACGGCTTGCGGCCTGCGCCACTGACCTCGGCGCGGGTCTTGGTCTTGTGCGTGCCCTGGCGGGCGGCAGCAAGCTGGGCGACGACGACCTGGTGCAGCAACGGCACGTTGGTCTGCGCGTCGAAGATCTCCGCGGGGAGATCGACCTTTACAGTGTTGGCAGCCATGTGGCTATGCTCCCTTCACGGCGGTGCGTACGAGGACGACCTGGCCGCGGGCGCCGGGGACGGCACCCTTGATCAGCAGCAGCGACTTCTCGGCGTCGACAGCGTGAACCCGGAGGTTCAGCGTGGTCTGACGAACGGCACCCATGCGGCCTGCCATTTTCATTCCACGGAAGACGCGGCTGGGGGTGGATGCTCCACCGATGGAACCGGGCTTGCGGTGGTTCTTGTGTGCACCGTGCGAGGCGCCCACACCGTGGAACCCGTGGCGCTTCATGACGCCGGCAAAGCCCTTGCCCTTGGTGGTGCCGATGACGTCGACCGTCTGGCCGGCTTCGAACATCTCGACGGAGAGTTCCTGGCCGAGCGAGTAGGAGTCGGCGTCGGAGGTGCGCAGTTCGACGACGTGACGGCGCGGCGTGACGCCGGCCTTCTCGAAGTGCCCGGCGAGAGGCTTCGTGACCTTGCGGGGATCGATCTGGCCGAAGCCGATCTGCACGGCGGTGTAGCCGTCCTTGTCCTCGCTGAGGAGCTGCGTGATGACGTTCGAGTCCGCCTGGACGACGGTGACGGGGATGAGGATGTTGTTCTCGTCCCAGACCTGGGTCATGCCGAGCTTGATGCCCAGCAGGCCCTTAACCTGGCGCGTAAGTGAAGTAGACATGTGTATCCGCTCTCCCTTACAGCTTGATTTCGATGTTCACGTCCGCAGGCAGGTCGAGACGCATCAGCGAATCAACGGCCTTGGGCGTGGGATCAATGATGTCGATCAGACGCTTGTGAGTACGCATTTCAAAGTGCTCACGGCTGTCCTTGTACTTGTGCGGGGACCGGATGACAACGAATACGTTCTTCTCCGTGGGCAGGGGCACGGGGCCCACTACCGTTGCGCCTGCGCGCGTCACCGTCTCAACGATCTTCCGGGCTGAAACATCGATGACCTCGTGGTCATATGACTTCAGCCGGATGCGGATTTTTTGTCCCGCCATGGCGTCTCGACTCTCTCTCTACATAACTGCCTGGGCAGTTCCGGTACGTACGTACATTTCCTGCGTCCGTTGTGCGACGCCTCCCGAACAGGCTGAATCCGGATATTTCCGGGTTCCTCACCCTGCCGGGCTCCGACCCCCGCGCTCGGGCGTGTCGCGGACTCCGGACACACACGCTCCGCTGATCCCGGACGAGCCGGACGGGGTGGATCTTATTTGGGCCGTACGCGCCGGCGGATCCGATCCCCGCATCAGGCATTATCCTGACCGGGATGAGGTCTCTGACCGCGCGCGCAAGCGCTTGAACAACTTGTCCAGTGTGGCAGATCCCCTGCACGATTGCGAACCGGGCCGCCGGCCGGGCACGTGATGTGCACTACTCGACCGTCGCCCGGCGTGGACGACCGCCTGCGGGCGGCATGGTTCACCGGCAGTGAGGGGACTATCCTCCGCCTCCTTCAGATCCCCGCCCGATGATGGGGCACAGGACGGCCCGACACCGGCCACACCCAGGTGGCAGGACAGCAGAAGGGCCCCGCTGCTACTGCAGCGGGGCCCTTCTGACGATCGGTCAGGCAGTCGGTGGACTACTTGAGGATCTTGGTGACACGTCCCGAACCAACAGTGCGGCCGCCTTCGCGGATTGCGAAGCCGAGGCCGTCCTCCATGGCGATGGGCTGGATGAGCTCGACGGTCATCTCGGTGTTGTCGCCCGGCATGACCATCTCGGTGCCCTCGGGGAGGGTGATGACACCGGTGACGTCCGTGGTGCGGAAGTAGAACTGCGGGCGGTAGTTCGAGTAGAACGGGTTGTGACGCCCGCCCTCGTCCTTGGCCAGGATGTAGACGTTGGCCTCGAAGTCGGTGTGAGGGGTGATCGAACCCGGCTTCACGATGACCTGTCCACGCTCTACGTCTTCGCGCTTGATGCCGCGGAGCAGCAGACCACAGTTCTCGCCGGCCCAGGCCTCGTCGAGCTGCTTGTGGAACATCTCGATACCGGTGACCGTGGTCTTCTGGACCGGACGGATGCCGACGATCTCGACCTCGGAGTTGATGGCGAGGGTTCCGCGCTCGGCGCGGCCCGTGACGACGGTTCCACGACCGGTGATCGTGAAGACGTCCTCGACAGGCATGAGGAACGGCTTGTCCTTGTCGCGGACGGGGTCCGGGACGTTGTTGTCGACGGCTTCCATGAGGTCCTCGACGGACTTGACCCACTCGGGGTCGCCTTCGAGGGCCTTGAGGCCGGAGACGCGGACGACAGGAGCCTCGTCGCCGTCGAAGCCCTGCGAGCTGAGCAGCTCGCGAACTTCCATCTCGACGAGGTCGAGGAGCTCTTCGTCGTCGACCATGTCGGACTTGTTCAGCGCGACCAGCAGGTAGGGGACGCCGACCTGGCGGGCGAGCAGGACGTGCTCGCGGGTCTGGGCCATCGGACCATCGGTGGCGGCGACGACGAGGATAGCCCCGTCCATCTGGGCCGCACCGGTGATCATGTTCTTGATGTAGTCGGCGTGACCGGGGGCGTCTACGTGTGCGTAGTGGCGCTTCTCGGTCTGGTACTCGACGTGCGAGATGTTGATCGTGATGCCGCGCTGCTTCTCCTCGGGAGCCGAGTCGATCGACGCGAAGTCACGCTGCTCGTTGAGAGTGGGGTACTTGTCGTACAGCACCTTGGAAATGGCAGCCGTCAACGTGGTCTTTCCATGGTCAACGTGACCAATGGTGCCGATGTTAACGTGCGGCTTAGTCCGCTCGAACTTTGCCTTCGCCACGGGTTCCTCCTAGAACGTTTGAGAAGAATTGCTTCCCAGCCGCGCTTGTCGCGGCTGAAACTCATGCAAGTCTACTGGGGGCTTTTGGTTTTGATGAAATTGCTGTGCACCGCCGGACCAGCTGGTCCGGCGGCAGAGGGGGCGGGGCGGCCTGCCTTCTGCAGGCCGCCTCCGCTCCCCCGGGATCCCGTTGCCGGGAGGGGGCTACTCGCCGCGCGTCTTCTGGATGATCTCGTCGGCGACGGCCTTCGGGACCTCGGAGTAGCTGTCGAACTTCATGGAGTACACCGCGCGGCCCTGGGTCTTCGACCGGAGGTCACCGATGTAGCCGAACATGCCCGAGAGGGGCACGTGCGCCGTGATGACCTTGACGCCGCTGGCGTCCTCCATGGACTGCATCTGGCCGCGGCGGGAGTTGAGGTCGCCGATCACTTCACCCATGTATTCCTCAGGGGTGCGGACCTCCACCTCCATGAGCGGTTCGAGCAGCACGGGCTTCGCCATGCGGGCGGCTTCCTTGAAGGCCATCCGGCCGGCGATCTTGAACGCCATCTCCGAGGAGTCGACGTCGTGGTAGGCGCCGTCGAGCAGGGTCGCCTTGATGCCGACCACCGGGTAGCCGGCGAGCACGCCGTCGTTGAGCGCGTCCTGGATGCCGGCGTCGACACTCGGGATGTACTCGCGGGGCACGCGGCCGCCGGTGACCTTGTTGTCGAAGGCGTACAGGACGCCCTCCTCGACCTCCATCGGCTCGATCGCGATCTGGATCTTCGCGAACTGGCCGGAGCCACCCGTCTGCTTCTTGTGGGTGTAGTCGTGCTTGGCGACCTTGCTGCGGATGGTCTCGCGGTACGCGACCTGGGGCTTGCCCACGTTCGCTTCCACGCGGAACTCGCGGCGCATGCGGTCCACCAGGATGTCCAGGTGGAGCTCGCCCATGCCGGCGATGATGGTCTGTCCGGTGTCCTCGTTCAGGGAGACCTGGAACGTGGGGTCCTCGGCCGAGAGCTTCTGGATGGCCGTGGACAGCTTCTCCTGGTCGCCCTTCGTCTTGGGCTCGATGGCCACCGAGATCACGGGGGCCGGGAAGCTCATGGACTCGAGGACGATCTGGTTGGCCGAGTCGGAGAGGGTGTCACCGGTGGTGGTGTCCTTCAGGCCGATCGCCGCGTAGATGTGCCCTGCCGAAGCCTCTTCGACGGGGATCTCCTTGTTGGCGTGCATCTGGAACAGCTTCCCGACGCGCTCTTTCTTGCTCTTCGTCGAGTTCACCAGCTGCGTACCGGCCGTCACATGCCCGGAGTACACGCGGATGAACGTCAGCTGGCCGAAGAACGGGTGCGTGGCCACCTTGAACGCGAGGGCCGAGAACGGCTCCTCGGTGCTCGGCTTGCGCGTCAGCTCGACCTCTTCGTTCCGGGGATCGTGACCGATCATCGGGGGCACGTCGAGGGGCGAGGGGAGGTAGTCGATGACGGCGTCGAGCATCGGCTGCACACCGCGGTTCTTGAACGCGGAGCCGCAGAGGATGGGGTAGAGCTCGGAGTTGATCGTCATCTTGCGGATGCCGGCCTTGAGTTCCTCGATGGAGATTTCTTCGCCTTCGAGGTACTTGTTCATGAGCTCGTCGGAGGATTCGGCGACGGTCTCGACGAGGGTCGCGCGGTATTCCTCGGCCTTCTCCTTGAGGTCGGCCGGGATCTCCTGGATCTCGTACTTCGCTCCCATGGTGACGTCACCCTTGGAGTCGCCGGGCCACACGAGGGCACGCATGTAGAGGAGGTCGACGACGCCGATGAAGTCGTTCTCGGCACCGATCGGGAGCTGCAGCACGAGGGGCTTGGCGCCCAGGCGGCTGATGATGGTGTCGACCGTGAAGTAGAAGTCGGCACCGAGCTTGTCCATCTTGTTGACGAAGCAGATCCGGGGCACTTCGTACTTGTCGGCCTGGCGCCAGACGGTCTCCGACTGGGGCTCGACGCCCTCCTTGCCGTCGAACACGGCGACGGCGCCGTCGAGGACGCGCAGGGAGCGCTCCACCTCGACGGTGAAGTCGACGTGCCCGGGGGTGTCGATGATGTTGATCTGGTTGTTCTCCCAGAAGCAGGTGACCGCGGCGGACGTGATGGTGATGCCGCGCTCCTTCTCCTGTTCCATCCAGTCGGTGGTGGAGGCGCCGTCGTGCGTCTCACCGATCTTGTGGTTGACACCCGTGTAGAACAGGATGCGCTCGGTAGTAGTGGTCTTGCCGGCGTCGATGTGGGCCATGATGCCGATGTTGCGGACCTTGTTGAGGTCGGTAAGCACGTCCTGTGCCACGGTGTCTCCCTTAATACGAAAATGGAGTTCTGCTGGGCCGCGGGCCGGACCGCCCCCGAGGGGGCGTTGGTCCGGCCCGTGGAACTGTTACCAGCGGTAGTGTGCGAAGGCCTTGTTCGACTCGGCCATCTTGTGCGTGTCCTCGCGGCGCTTGACTGCTGCTCCGAGACCGTTGGACGCGTCCAGGATCTCGTTCTGCAGGCGCTCGGTCATGGTCTTCTCGCGGCGGGCCTTGGAGTAGCCCACGAGCCAGCGGAGGGCCAGGGCGGTCGAACGACCGGGCTTGACCTCGACGGGGACCTGGTAGGTGGCGCCACCGACACGGCGTGAGCGGACCTCGAGGGTCGGCTTGACGTTGTCCATGGCCTTCTTCAGCGCCGCGACGGGGTCGCCGCCGGACTTGGCACGCGCACCCTCGAGTGCGCCGTACACGATGCGCTCTGCGGTGGACTTCTTGCCGTCGACGAGCACCTTGTTGATCAGCTGCGTGACCAGGGGTGAACCGTAGACGGGATCTACAACGAGCGGCCGCTTCGGGGCCGGGCCCTTACGAGGCATATTACTTCTTCTCCATCTTCGCGCCGTAGCGGCTGCGAGCCTGCTTGCGGTTCTTCACGCCCTGGGTGTCCAGTGCGCCGCGGACGATCTTGTAGCGGACACCCGGAAGGTCCTTCACACGACCGCCGCGCACGAGCACGATGGAGTGTTCCTGAAGGTTGTGACCGACTCCGGGGATGTAGGCGGTGACTTCGATGCCGCCGTTGAGGCGCACGCGGGCCACCTTGCGGAGAGCCGAGTTCGGCTTCTTCGGGGTGGTGGTGTAGACGCGGGTGCAGACGCCGCGCTTCATGGGGCTGCCCTTCAGTGCGGGCGCCTTGGTCTTGGAGACCTTAGGTGTCCGGCCCTTGCGGACCAGCTGGTTGATCGTAGGCAC
Source organism: Arthrobacter sp. TMS2-4 (assembly GCF_054511075.1). NCBI lineage: Bacteria > Bacillati > Actinomycetota > Actinomycetes > Micrococcales > Micrococcaceae > Arthrobacter > Arthrobacter sp. TMS2-4. The sequence goes on along the minus strand of NZ_JBTNDI010000001.1, from coordinate 62,744 downwards.
TTTCGTGTTCTCCGTAATGTCTAAGATGAGATCTGTGTCGCCCTACCCAGCGGTCACGGCGGCCCGTCAGGGCCGTACCGTCCAGAGGTCGGGTTGATCGGTCGTTTGGCGCACCACCGACGGATTTGCTGCCGCAGAACGACTGTAGGCGTGCGAAAATGTGGCATTCGCTGTACAACTTACGTACAACACGGAGATACGTTTCTCAACGCCGATCCACTGCCACACAAACAATTGGTCCCTACTCTACCAGAGATGGCACCTTGCCCCAGACGGGCGACGCTCGCCCGCATGGTAGGGGAATGCGGGAAGGCCCCGGACCGCAGGGTCCGGGGCCTTCCTCATGGGTTGTGCGGTCTCCCTACCGGAAGTCGCTGTTGCCCATGTCGTAGTCGTCCAGCGGGATCGCGTGGAACTCGGGGCTCAGGCCGCCCTCGACACCGGCGTAGTCGAAGTCGCTGAATGCGCTCGGACCGGTGAACAGGTTTGCCTTCGCCTCCTCGGTGGGCTCGACCGTGACCTTCGTGTAGCGGTCCAGGCCGGTGCCGGCCGGGATGAGCTTACCGATGATGACGTTCTCCTTGAGGCCGAGCAGCGGGTCGCTCTTGCCCTCCATGGCGGCCTGCGTGAGGACACGCGTGGTCTCCTGGAACGACGCGGCCGACAGCCACGACTCGGTGGCGAGCGACGCCTTGGTGATACCCATGAGCTCGGGTCGGCCGGACGCCGGCTTCTTGCCCTCGGACACCACGCGGCGGTTCTCGTCCTCGAAGCGGCGACGCTCGGCCAGCTCACCGGGGAGCAGGTCCGACTCGCCGGACTCGATCACGGTGACGCGGCGCAGCATCTGGCGGACGATGACTTCCACGTGCTTGTCGTGGATGCCGACACCCTGGCTGCGGTACACGCGCTGGACCTCGTCCACCAGGAATTCCTGGGCCTTGCGGGGGCCGAGGATCCTGAGGATCTGCTTCGGGTCGACCGCGCCGAAGACGAGCTGCTGCCCGACCTCGACGTGCTCGCCGTCGGACACCAGGAGGCGTGCACGGCGCAGGACCGGGTACGCGATCTCCTCGGAGCCGTCGTCGGGAGTGACCACCAGGCGAAGCTGCTTCTCGGCATCCTCGATGGTGACGCGCCCTGCGACCTCGGAGATCGGGGCGACACCCTTGGGGGTACGCGCCTCGAAGAGCTCCTGGATACGGGGCAGACCCTGGGTGATGTCCTCCGCCGACGCGACACCGCCGGTGTGGAAGGTACGCATCGTCAGCTGGGTGCCGGGCTCACCGATCGACTGCGCGGCGATGATACCGACGGCCTCTCCGATGTCCACGGTCTTGCCGGTCGCGAGCGAACGGCCGTAGCAGAGGGCACAGGTGCCGACGCTGGACTCACACGTGAGGACGGAGCGGACCTTGATGTCGGAGATGCCGGCCTCGAACAGTTCGCCGATGAGCACGTCGCCGACGTCGGAGCCCGCGGCAGCGAGCACCTTGCCCTTGGTGTCGAGGACGTCGGTGGCCAGCGTACGTGCGTACGCCGAGTTCTCGACCTCCTCGTGCAGCACCAGTTCGCCGTCGGCGTTCGGGACGGCGATGGTGACCTTGAGCCCGCGCTCGGTGCCGCAATCGTCCTCGCGGACGATGACGTCCTGCGACACGTCGACGAGTCGACGCGTCAGGTACCCCGAGTTGGCGGTACGCAGCGCGGTATCGGCGAGGCCCTTACGGGCACCGTGCGTGGCGATGAAGTACTCCAGGACCGACAGGCCCTCGCGGTACGAGGACTTGATCGGACGCGGGATGATCTCGCCCTTGGGGTTGGCCACCAGGCCACGGATCCCGGCGATCTGGCGGACCTGCAGCCAGTTGCCTCGTGCACCGGAGGACACCATGCGGTTGATGGTGTTGTCCTTCGGCATCGCGGCGCGCATGGATGCGGCGACCTCATTGGTGGCCTTGTTCCAGATGTCGATGAGCTCCTGGCGGCGCTCCTCGTCGGCGATGAGGCCCTTGTCGAACTGGGACTGGACCTTGGCGGCCTGCGTCTCGTAGCCCTCCATGATGCCGGCCTTGTTGATCGGCGCGGAGATGTCCGAGATCGCGACGGTGACGCCCGAGCGGGTGGCCCAGTAGAAACCGGCGTCCTTCAGGTTGTCCAGCGTCGCCGCGGTGACCACCTTCGGGTAGCGCTCGGCGAGGTCGTTGACGATCGTCGAGAGCTGGCCCTTGTCGGCGACCTTCTCCACCCAGGGGTAGTCCAGGGGAAGCGTCTCGTTGAACAGGACCTGTCCGAGGGACGTCTCGATCAGCGCAGGCGTCCCCGGCTCCCAGCCCTCGGGAGCGGCGATGTCGGCGCTGGGCACGAAGTTGTCGACGCGGATCCGGACCACCGAGTTGAGGTGGAGCGAGCCCATGTCGAACGCCATGACGGCCTCGGCCATGCTCGTGAAGACGCGGCCTTCGCCGGCGCTTCCCTCACGCTTGGTGGTGAGGTGGTGCAGACCGATGATCATGTCCTGCGAGGGCAGGGTGACCGGGCGGCCGTCGGACGGCTTCAGGATGTTGTTCGAGGAGAGCATCAGGATGCGCGCCTCGGCCTGGGCCTCGGGGCTCAGCGGCAGGTGGACTGCCATCTGGTCGCCGTCGAAGTCCGCGTTGAACGCACCGCAGACAAGCGGGTGGAGCTGGAGCGCCTTGCCTTCGACGAGCTGCGGCTCGAACGCCTGGATGCCGAGACGGTGCAGGGTGGGTGCACGGTTCAGCAGCACCGGGTGCTCGGTGATGATCTCTTCGAGGACGTCCCACACCTGGGGGCGGTACCGCTCGACCATGCGCTTGGCGCTCTTGATGTTCTGCGCGTGGTTGAGGTCCACCAGGCGCTTCATCACGAACGGCTTGAAGAGTTCCAGGGCCATCTGCTTGGGCAGACCACACTGGTGCAGCTTCAGCTGCGGGCCGACGACGATGACCGAACGACCCGAGTAGTCGACGCGCTTGCCGAGGAGGTTCTGGCGGAAACGACCCTGCTTGCCCTTGAGCATGTCCGAGAGGGACTTCAGGGGACGGTTGCCCGGTCCGGTGACGGGACGGCCGCGACGGCCGTTGTCGAACAGCGAGTCGACAGCTTCCTGGAGCATGCGCTTCTCGTTGTTCACGATGATCTCGGGAGCCCCGAGGTCGAGCAGGCGCTTCAGGCGGTTGTTGCGGTTGATGACGCGGCGGTACAGGTCGTTGAGGTCGGACGTCGCGAAACGGCCGCCGTCGAGCTGGACCATCGGGCGCAGTTCCGGCGGGATCACCGGGACGGCGTCGAGGACCATGCCCAGCGGGCTGTTCGTCGTCGTCAGGAACGCGTTGACCACCTTGAGGCGCTTCAGGGCACGCGTCTTGCGCTGGCCCTTGCCATTCTGGATGATGTCGCGGAGCATCTCGGCCTCGGCCGGCATGTCGAAGTTCTCGAGGCGCTTCTTGATCGCCTCGGCGCCCATCGAGCCCTCGAAGTACAGGCCGTAGCGGTCGCGCAGCTCGCGGTAAAGGCCTTCATCACCCTCGAGGTCGGCGACCTTCAGGGTCTTGAAGCGCTCCCACACCTGGACCAGGCGCTCGATGTCGGCGTCGGCGCGCTTGCGGACGTTGGCCATCTGGCGGTCGGCCGAGTCGCGGGCCTTCTTCTTGTCGGCAGCCTTGGCGCCCTCGCCTTCGAGGCGGGCGAGCTCGTCCTCGAGGTCCTTGGCGATCGCGGCGATGTCCGCGTCACGCTGGTCCGTCATCTGCTTCTTCTCGAGGTCGTGCTCGGCCTGGAGGTTCGGCAGTTCGGCGTGGCGGTTCTCCTCGTCGACCGAGGTGATCATGTAGGCGGCGAAGTAGATGACCTTCTCGAGGTCCTTCGGGGCCAGGTCGAGGAGGTAGCCGAGACGCGAGGGCACGCCCTTGAAGTACCAGATGTGCGTGACGGGAGCGGCGAGCTCGATGTGCCCCATGCGCTCACGGCGCACCTTGGCACGCGTCACCTCGACGCCGCAGCGCTCACAGATGATGCCCTTGAAGCGCACGCGCTTGTACTTGCCGCAGTAGCACTCCCAGTCACGGGAAGGGCCGAAGATCTTCTCGCAGAAGAGACCGTCCTTCTCGGGCTTGAGCGTGCGGTAGTTGATGGTTTCCGGCTTCTTGACCTCGCCGTAGGACCAGCCGCGGATTTCGTCCGCGGTGGCAAGTCCGATTCGCATGAGGCCGAAGGAGGATTCGCTGGACATAGGGTCCCTGTTCTCTCTTTGTTCTCTAAATTCTTGAAGTCTTATGGGGTGCGGCGAAAAGCCAGGTGGACGCCGTACCGGTGTTCGAGGAAGGGGCCTTTAATATTTCAAGGCCGCCCGCGGCCGCAGAAATTTCGTTGGCCCCGTTCGAACGCCGGTACGGCGTCGTGCAACCTAGACTTCCTCGACAGAGCTCGGCTCGGCCCGTGAGAGGTCGATGCCCAGTTCCTCCGCGGCCCGGAAGACTTCTTCATCCGAGTCACGCATCTCGATCGTCGTGCCGTCGGTGGAGAGGACTTCCACGTTCAGGCAGAGCGACTGCATTTCCTTGATCAGGACCTTGAAGGACTCGGGGACACCCGGCTCGGGGATGTTCTCGCCCTTTACGATGGCCTCGTAGACCTTGACGCGTCCGTGGATGTCGTCCGACTTGATGGTCAGGAGTTCCTGCAGCGTGTACGCCGCGCCGTAGGCCTCGAGGGCCCAGACTTCCATCTCACCGAAGCGCTGGCCGCCGAACTGCGCCTTACCACCCAGCGGCTGCTGCGTGATCATCGAGTACGGGCCCGTGGAACGCGCATGGATCTTGTCGTCCACCAGGTGGTGGAGCTTCAGGATGTACATGTAGCCGACCGAGATGGGGTCCGGGAACGGCTCGCCGGAGCGGCCGTCGAACAGTCGCGCCTTGCCGGACTCCCCGATGAGGCGCTCTCCGTCGCGGGTGACGTTCGTGGAGCCGAGCAGGCCCACGATCTCGTCCTCGGTGGCGCCGTCGAACACGGGGGTGGCGACGGTGGTCGAGGAGATCTCCCGGGGAAGGTTCGGGAGGTTCTTCAGCCACTCGGGCTCGCCCTCGATCTTCCAGCCCTGCTTGGCTGCCCACCCGAGGTGGATCTCGAGGACCTGTCCCACGTTCATGCGGCCCGGGACACCCAGCGGGTTCAGGACGATGTCGACGGGCGTGCCGTCCTCCAGGAACGGCATGTCCTCGATCGGCAGGATCTTGGAGATGACGCCCTTGTTGCCGTGGCGGCCTGCGAGCTTGTCGCCGTCGGTGATCTTGCGCTTCTGCGCCACGTACACGCGGACCAACTGGTTGACGCCCGGGGGCAGCTCGTCGTCGTTGTCGCGGTCGAAGATGCGTACACCGATGACCGTGCCGGACTCGCCGTGGGGAACCTTCAGCGAGGTGTCGCGCACCTCGCGGCTCTTCTCACCGAAGATTGCGCGCAGCAGGCGCTCTTCGGGGGTCAGTTCCGTCTCACCCTTGGGGGTGACACGGCCCACGAGGATGTCTCCGGCCTCGACCTCGGCACCGATGTGGATGATGCCGCGCTCGTCGAGGGCTCCGAGGACCTCCTCGGAGACGTTCGGGATGTCACGCGTGATCTCCTCGGCACCGAGCTTGGTGTCGCGGGCATCGACTTCGTGCTCTTCGATGTGGATGGACGTCAGGACGTCGTCGGAGACGATGCGCTGCGAGAGGATGATCGCGTCCTCGAAGTTGTGACCCTCCCAGGACATGAACGCGACGAGCATGTTCTTGCCGAGCGCGAGCTCGCCCTGGTCCGTGGAGGGACCGTCGGCGATGATCGTGTTGTACTCGACGCGGTCACCCTCGGCGACCAGGACGCGCTGGTTGTACGCGTTGCCCTGGTTGGAGCGGGCGAACTTCATGATCGGGTAGTTCGTCTCCGTGCCGTCGTCGTTGAGGATGCTGACCAGGTCGGCCGACACCTCCTTGACGACGCCCGCCTTCGTCGCGGTGACGGCGTCACCGGCGTCGACGGCGGCGTTCTTCTCCATGCCGGTGCCCACGAGGGGACGCTCGGAACGGAGCAGGGGCACGGCCTGGCGCTGCATGTTCGCACCCATGAGGGCGCGGTTCGCGTCGTCGTGCTCCAGGAACGGGATCATCGCGGTCGCGACGGACACCATCTGGCGCGGGGAGACGTCCATGTACTCGACCTCGCCGGGCTCGACGAGCACGGGCTCGCCGGAACCACCGCGGGTCCGGACGAGGACCATGTCCTCGACGAACGTGTTGTCCGCGGCGAGGGGGGCGTTCGCCTGGGCGATGAGGCGCTCCACCTCGTCGTCCGCGGTCAGGTAGTCGATCTGCTCGGTGACGATGCCGTCGACGACCTTGCGGTACGGGGTCTCGATGAAGCCGAACGCGTTGATCCGGCCGTACGAGGCGAGCGAACCGATGAGGCCGATGTTCGGGCCTTCAGGGGTTTCGATCGGGCACATGCGTCCGTAGTGCGAGGGGTGGACGTCACGGACTTCCATACCTGCACGGTCACGGGACAGACCACCGGGGCCCAGCGCGGACAGGCGACGCTTGTGCGTCAGGCCGGCGAGGGGGTTGTTCTGGTCCATGAACTGCGACAGCTGGGAGGTTCCGAAGAACTCCTTGATCGCAGCGACCACGGGACGGATGTTGATCAGGGTCTGCGGCGTGATCGCCTCGACGTCCTGCGTGGTCATCCGCTCGCGGACGACGCGCTCCATACGGGAAAGGCCGGTGCGGACCTGGTTCTCGATGAGCTCGCCCACCGCACGGATGCGACGGTTGCCGAAGTGGTCGATGTCGTCGACCTCGACGCGGAGTTCGACCTCCCCGCCGTCGCGCTTGCCGCCCAGCGTCTTCTCGCCGGCGTGCAGCGCGACCAGGAACTTGATCATCGCGACGATGTCGTCGATGTTCAGCACCGACGCGTCGGAATCCGTGAGGTCCTTGTCGATCCCGAGCTTCCGGTTGATCTTGTACCGGCCGACCTTCGCGAGGTCGTAGCGCTTGGGGTTGAAGTACAGGTTGTCCAGGAGGGTCTGGGCAGCCTCGACCGTGGGGGGCTCTCCCGGGCGCAGCTTGCGGTAGATGTCCAGGAGGGCGTCCTCGCGGGTCTCCGTGGCGTCCTTCTCCATGGTGGCGCGGATGGAGTCGTACTGGCCGAACTCCTCGAGGATCTGGCCCTCGGTCCAGCCGAGCGCCTTGAGGAGCACGGTGACGGACTGCTTGCGCTTGCGGTCGAGGCGCACGCCGACCTGGTCGCGCTTGTCGATCTCGAGCTCGAACCAGGCACCGCGCGACGGGATGATCTTCGCGCTGAAGATGTCCTTGTCGCTGGTCTTGTCGGCGGTGCGCTCGAAGTAGGCACCCGGCGAACGGACGAGCTGCGACACGACGACACGCTCGGTGCCGTTGATGACGAAGGTGCCCTTGTCGGTCATGAGGGGGAAGTCGCCCATGAACACGGTCTGCTGCTTGATCTCGCCCGTGTTGTTGTTCATGAACTCGGCCTTGACGTACAGCGGGGCGGAGTAGGTCGCGTCGCGATCCTTGCACTCGGCCATCGTGTACTTGGGGTCGGCGAACTCGGGCTCGGAGAAGCTCAGGGACATGGTGCCCTGGAAATCCTCGATCGGGGAGATCTCCTCGAAGATGTCCGCGAGGCCGGAGGTGGTGGCGAAGCCCTGCAGGCCCTTCTCCAGCGCTTCCTCTACGCGGGCCCTCCAGCGCTCGTTGCCGACGAGCCAGTCGAAACTGTCCGTCTGGAGCGCGAGGAGATTGGGAACGTCAAGCGGTTCGTGAATCTTTGCGAATGAGAGCCGGGGTGCGGCGCCGTCGGCGTCGACCTGGCTGGTAGCGGTTGCATTATTAGAGGTGCTCGGGGCGACCAAGAGGGATCCTTCCACAGACCGTAAGGCTTGTCAGCGCTTTCGCCTCTGCACCGCCACCGCAGGATGCTGCGGGGATCTCAGTGCTCACCCGAGTCTGCTTCCATCCGTCCCAACCGTGCGGCCAGGTTAAACGACGAGAGCAGAGCAAAGCCCACCGCTATATGAAGGCTGAGGTTAGAGGGAAGACGCAAAGACCTACACTACGGCAAGGGCAGGAGAAAGTCCAATAGCCCCTCTCCCCCTTCTCCGTCAAGCCCGCCGCGCCCGTCCCGGGGGGACGGCGGACGGGCGGCGTCCGGCCGGCGCCGTCCGGCTACCCGGCGGCGGGCTCCGGCAGGGGTCCCGTGCTCACGTCGCCGCGGAGGCGCTTCACGATCAGCTCGGCACTGATGAGGCACATCGGGATGCCGATGCCAGGGACGGTGGAGCTGCCCGCGTAGAACAGGTTCTCGACCTTGGCGCTGCGGTTCGAGCCGCGGAAGAACGCACTCTGCTTCAGGATGTGCGCCGGTCCGAGGGACGTCCCCCGCCAGGCGTTGAGGTCCTCGGCGAAGTCCTGGGGACCGTAGCTGCGACGCACGACGATGCGCTCCGCGAGGTCGGGGATGCCCGCCCATTCGGAGATCTGGCCGATGACGGCGTCGGCGAGGTCCTCCACCCGCGGGTCTCCCCCGCGCTCCAACCCGCCCTTGCCGATCCCGACGTCCGCCGGGATGGGCACGAGCACGAAGACGTTCTCGTGGCCCTCGGGGGCGACGGAGTCATCCGTCGCACTGGGTCGGCAGACGTAGAGCGACGCCGGCGAGGGTACCGAGGTCTCCTTGCCGAAGATCCGCCCGAAGTTGTCCCGCCAGTCGGTGGTGAACAGCAGCGTGTGGTGTTCGAGCTGCGGGAGGGTGCCGCGCACACCCAGGTACAGCAGCAGCGCGCTCGGCCCGGGGACGCGCTTCTGCCAGTACTTCTCGGGGTAGGTCTGGAGGTCCACGGGCAGGAGGGTCGTCTCGGTGTGGTGCAGGTCCGCCGCGGAGACGACGATGTCGGCGGCGACCGACGTCGTCGTCGTCCCGGCGCGGTAGGTGACCGACCGCACCGTCGCGGCCTGGCGGTCCAGGGGCGATCGGCCGGGCGTGCGCGGGTCCGTGTCGATGGAGGCGACGTCGGCACCGGTGCGGATCTCGACGCCGGCCTCCTCAGCGACACGGCGCATCGCCTCGATGAGGGTCGTGAAGCCGCCCATGGGGTACAGCACACCGTCGTCGAGGTCCAGGTGGCTCATCAGGTGGTACATGCTCGGGGCCTCGAAGGGCGAGCTGCCGAGGAAGACGGCCGGATACCCGAGGATCTGCTGGATGCGGGGATCCTTGAACCGCTTCTCGACGAACGACTGCAGCGGCTGCGCCAGGAGCGCGCTGATGCGGGGCAGGCGCTTCAGGACGTCGGGCCGGAGGAACGGGAGGAAGGACTGGAACGTCGAGTAGAGGAAGCGCTTCTTCGCCATCTCGTAGGCGTCCTCCGCGGAATTCAGGTACTTCGAGAGCTGCTCGCCGGCCCCGGCCTCCAGGGACTCGAAGAGCTTGGTGACGGCTTCGCGGTCGGCGGGGACGTCGACGGTGTCCAGGCCGTCTTCGAAGATGACGCGGTAGCCGGGATCGAGCTTCACCAGGTCGAGCTGCTCGGCGGCGCTCGTACCCATCAGCGTGAAGAAATGGTCGATCACCTCGGGCATCAGGTACCAGGACGGGCCCGTGTCGAAGCGGAAGCCGTCCTGCTCCCAGGACCCCGCACGGCCGCCGACAGCGTCCCGCTTCTCCAGCAGCGTGACGCGGTGCCCCTCCCGCGCCAGGAGGGCCGAAGTCGCCAGTCCACCGATTCCGCCGCCGATCACGACGACGTCCTTCGCGCCCACGCGTGTATTCCTGCCCTGCTCTACGGTCATGCCGTCCTCTCCTGCGCGGCAGGTTCCGGTACCGCGCGACCGGTGAAGGCTTGCGCCATGATGCGGAACTTCACCGGGTTGGGAACCCGGATCCGTGCCCGGAGGAGCTCGTCGGCGGGTGTGCGCCGGAGGCGCGCCGCGAGGTCGGTGAACAGGCCCTGTGCGAGGGCGACGGCGCGGCGCGGCGTCGGGGGCAGCCCCGGGAGGGCGGCGGCCGAGATCCGCAGGTCCTCGTCGATGTCGTCCAGGAGGCGGATCTTGTCCGCCTCCGTGAAGTTGCCGGGCCGGACGCCGGGGAAGTAGCTGCGCCCCAGGGTCGTGAAGTCCTCGGCGAGATCACGCAGGAAGTTGATCTTCTGGAAGGCCGCACCCAGGTGCCGGGCGCCGTCGACCAGCACGGCGTCCTCCCCCGGCGTGACTGTCCGGCCCACCAGGAACGCCTTCAGGCACATGAGCCCGACGACCTCGGCCGACCCGTACACGTACCGGTCGAAGGACTCCTGGGTGTGTTCGTGCTGGGTGATGTCGGCGCGCATCGACGCGAAGAAGGGCCGGGTGAGATCGACGCCGATCCCGGTGCTCCTCGCGGTGACCGCGAAGGCGTGCACGACGAGGTTGGCGCTGTAGCCGGTGGCCATCGCCGTCTCGGTGTCCCGCTCGAGGTCGTCGAGCAGGCGCTCCACGTCCGCGTCGGAGAGGCCGGCGCCGGCCGCGGCGCCGTCCACGATCTCGTCCGCCACGCGCACGAGGGCGTACACGGCTTCGATGGAGCTGCGCGTGGTGCGGTCGAGGATCCGCGACGCGAGGCCGAAGGACGTCGAGTAGCACCGGATGACCTCGGCGGAGGTCCTCAGCGCGGCGTCGGTGTAGCGCGCGAGCGAATCGTCGACGCCCACTCAGTGCACCCTGTCCACGACGGCCGTCACGACGGGTTCGAGCGCGGACCGCAGGGCGGACGGCACCGCGGCCGACTCGAGGTGCGCACGGGCACGCGAGGCGTACTGTGCGGCGAGATCCGCGGAGTAGTCCTTCGCCCCGCTGTCGACGAGGATCCGCCGGACGAAGTCGGCGTCGGACGCCGACATGCCAGGGCTCCCGACGAGGGACGAGATGCTCTCCCACTCGGGGCGGGCGGACACGTAGGACAGGAGCGCCGTGCGCTTGCCCTCTCGCAGGTCCCCCCAGTTCGTCTTCCCCGTGCGTGTCTCGCTGCCGAAGACACCGAGCAGGTCGTCGGCGATCTGGTACGCGATCCCGGCGTCGCGCCCGAAGTCCCCGAGCCGTTCCACCACTTCCTCCTCGGCTCCCGCGAGGACGGCGCCGGCCTGGAGCGGCCCCTCGAAGGAGTACACCGACGTCTTGAGGCGGGCCATCTGGACGATGTCGTCGAGCGGGGGCATCTCGGCGCTGAGGGAGGTCTCGACGTCGAGGAACTCCCCGGCCGCGGAGGCGAACACCGCTTCGTCGAGGATGTCCCCCAGCCGGCGTCGTGTGGCGGGTGCTGCGTCGACCCTCTCGAGCAGGCGGTAGGCGTTGGACAGGGCCAGGTCGCCGGCGATGACCCCCGCGGAGAGCCCGACGTGGCGTGCACCGTCCGGGGACAGTCCCGCGGCCTCGGCCACGCTGCGGTAGCGTCCGGAGACATTCGGGATGCCCCGGCGGATGAAGTCGCGGTCGATCACGTCGTCGTGCACGATCAGTGCCGTGTGAAGGAGCTCGAACGCGGCCGCGAGCTCCGCTGCGTTGTCGAGGTCCCTGCCACCGAGCATCTGGTAGGCGGACATCACCAGGCGGGGCCGGAAGCGCTTGCCGCCCGTGGTGCAGCGCTCCAGGGTCTCCCACAGGGTGTGGTACCCGGGGCCGATCTTCGCGGCGCGGTTCTTGGACTCCTCGAAGAACCGCCGGAGGGCACCCTCCACCTGTTCCAGCCCGACGGGCTCGACCAGCAGAGTGTCCATGTCCATAGGTAAAGTAAACAACGGAAAGTGCGCCGTTGACGACACGGAGGCGGAGGACGGCGCCCCGGGCCCGCGGCGACGCCGAGCCCCGCGAGGCGCGCCGACAACCAGCGAAATGAGAGCCACCATGGCGAGCGAAACAGGAACGATCCACGACGGCGCGGCCGCGGGCGGCGGTGCGCGCCGGGACACCGAACTCGTCGTGCTGCTGGCGGAGGACGGCACACCGCTCGGGACGCAGGAGAAGGCGACCGTGCACACCCTCGACACGCCGCTGCACCTGGCCTTCTCGACCCACGTGTTCGACCGCGAGGGGCGCATCCTCGTGACGCGGCGCGCTCTCGGCAAGAAGGCCTGGCCCGGCGTGTGGACCAACTCCTTCTGCGGGCACCCCGCCCCGGGCGAGGACTTCGAGGACGCGGTCCACCGGCGGGCAGCGCAGGAACTGGGCTTCACCGTCACGGACGTCCGGGCTGCGCTGCCCGACTTCCGCTACCGGGCCGTGGACGCCGGAGGGATCGTCGAGAACGAGATCTGCCCCGTCTACACCGCCGTCGCCGACAGCGCCGTCGCTCCCCTGCCGGAGGAGGTCATGGACTTCCAGTGGGTCGAACCCGCAGGCCTGGTGCGCGCCGTCACGGCGACCCCCTGGGCGTTCAGCCCCTGGCTGACCCTCCAGCTCCCGCTGCTCTATCCGCAGGGCACGGACGGCACGGGTCCGCGCGGCTGAAGCGGTCGGGGGCGAAGGGGCCAGGCCCTAATCTGGTAGCGGCACCATTTCAACGACGAAAGAGAGTTTCGCCATGGCGACACCCACGCCAACCCCCGACGACGTCGTCCTCGTCGGCGGAGCCCGGACACCCCTCGGGCGCCTCAACGGACAGCTCGCCTCCTTCACGGCCGTGGACCTCGGCGCCCTGGCCATCGCCGGTGCCCTTGAGCGGGCGGGGGTCGATCCCTCCGCCGTGGACGCCGTCATCATGGGCCACGTGGTGCAGGCCGGGTGCGGGCAGAACCCGGCACGCCAGTCCGCCGTCAAGGCAGGCATCCCCTGGAACGTCCCGGCGGTCACCCTGAACAAGGTGTGCCTCTCGGGCCTCACGGCCGTGATCGACGCGGCCCGGCTCATCCGCAGTGGTGAGGCCCGCGTCGTCGTCGCCGGCGGCCAGGAGTCCATGACGCGCGGGCCGCACCTGCTCCCCGGGTCCCGCCAGGGGTGGACCTACGGATCCCTCCAGGCCCTCGACTCCGTGGCCCACGACGGGCTGACCGACGCGTTCGACGACGAATCCATGGGAGCCTCGACCGAGCGCGGCAACGTGCGGCTCGTGATCGACCGCACGGCCCAGGACACTGTCGCCGCGGCGTCCCACCAGCGGGCCGCTGCCGCGACGGACAGCGGGGTCCTCGCGGAGGAGATCGTCCCGGTGACGGTCCGGCAGCGCAAGGGCGACGACGTCGTCCTCACGACCGACGAGGGCATCCGTCCGACGACGAGCGTGGAGTCGCTCGCGAAGCTCCGGCCGGCGTTCAACCCGGACGGCGCGATCACGGCGGGCAACTCCTCCCCGCTGTCCGACGGCGCCGCCGCGCTCGTCGTGACGACGCGCGCGTACGCCGAGGAGCTCGGGCTGACGGTGCTCGCGGTCGTCGGCCGGCCGGGCCAGGTCGCGGGACCGGACAACACGCTCCATTCGCAGCCCTCGGCCGCCATCACGCAGGCCCTCGAGCGCGCCGGGTGGTCCGCCGCGGAGCTGGATTTCATCGAGATCAACGAGGCGTTCGGATCGGTCGCCGTGCAGTCCCTCAAGGACCTCGACTACCCGCTCGAGAAGTGCAACATCCACGGCGGGGCCATCGCCCTGGGCCACCCCATCGGGGCATCGGGTGCGCGGCTGGCGCTGCACGCGGCCATGGAGCTCGCCCGTCGTGGGAGCGGCAGGTCCGCGGTCAGCCTCTGCGGTGGAGGCGGTCAGGGCGAGGCCCTGCTCCTCTGGCGCTGAACGGTCCAGGACCCCTGGCCGACACGACAAGAGCCCCGCTTCGCGAGAAGCGGGGCTCTTGTCGTGGTGCTGCGGGTCGGGCGTGCCGACCGATGGTGTTACTTGAGGGTAACGGTGGCGCCGGCGGCCTCGAGGGCCTCCTTGGCCTTCTCTGCGGCTTCCTTCGTGGCACCTTCGAGGACGGCCTTGGGCGCGCTGTCGACGACGTCCTTGGCTTCCTTCAGGCCCAGCGAGGTGAGCGCGCGGACTTCCTTGATCACTGCGATCTTCTTGTCGCCTGCAGCCTCGAGCACGACGTCGAAGGAGGTCTGCTCCTCCTCGACGGCATCCGCGCCGCCACCGGCGGGGCCGGCGACTGCAACGGCAGCAGCGGTGACATCGAAGGTCTCCTCGAACAGCTTGACGAAGTCAGAGAGTTCGATGATGGACAGTTCCTTGAAAGCTTCGATGAGCTCTTCGTTGGTGAGCTTCGCCATGGGAGGCGTCCTTCCTTTAGTGGTGCAGTGCACCTTCAGTGTGTGGGCGAAGCGAAACTAGTTCGCTTCGGGTGCTGCGGCTTCCTCGACGGGAGCCTCCGCGGGAGCTTCTGCCGGGGCAGCGGCTTCCTCGGTTGCAGCGGGAGCGTCGGCATCGGCTGCAGGTGCAGCGTCGCTTCCCTCCTCGAGCTTGATGCGCAAGGCATCGACGGTGCGTGCCAGGGACGACATCGGTGCCTTGAGGACACCTGCCACCCGGGCGAGCTGGAGTTCACGGGACTCGAGGGCCGCCAGGGCGACGACCTCGGAGGCGTTCAGAGCCTTGCCCTCGAAGATTCCGGTCTTGATGACGAGCTTCGGGTTGGCTTTCGCGAAATCCGTGAGGCTCTTGGCTGCAGCAACGGCGTCGCCCTTGATGAAGGCGATCGCGGTGGGTCCGGAGAGCTGGCCGTCGAACGCGTCGATGCCCGCCTCCTTCGCCGCGATGCCGGTCAGGGTGTTCTTGACGACGGAGAACTTGTTGTCGGTGCCGAGTGCACGACGCAGGTCCTTCAGCTGAGCAACGGTGAGCCCGCGGTATTCGGTCAGGACAGCGGCGGTGGAATCCTTGAAATCGGTGGTGATCTCATCCACTGCAGAAACCTTTGTTGGCGTTGCCATAACCCTCCTTCCGGGGGAATATGCGCCGGCTTTCCAGCCCCATAAAAAACGCCCCGCGCAGATGCACGGGGCTTTGCTCGACACGGATCAGGTCCATGGAGAGGAGCTTCGTTCACCTGCGTAGGCCGTCCCTTGCGGGAACTTTCGAATCCTGATCCTTCTTCCTCGCCGCATACTGATACGCAGTGGGGAAGCGGAGGTGGATCGACCGACGGTCTTTGGTGCCTAAAGACTACGTGACGTCGGGGGCCCCTCCAAATCGAGGGAGAGGAAGCACCTTCTGCCAGCCTGCCGTGCGGCCCGCGGGCTGGAAGCCGAGTGCCGCGTTCACCTCGAGCATGAACGCGTTCTCCTCGGCGTTCCACGTGTAGATGCGCTCGGCATCGGGCCACTCAGCGAGCACCCGCCGGAGGTTGGTCGCCTTGAGCCAGGTGCCGAGCCGGTGGCCCCGATGCTGCTCGAGGACCAGTGTGTCCTCCTGGTAGACGACGGCCGGCCGGGACCCGAAGCGCTCGAGGACGGTGTGCCCGACCAGTTGCCCGGTGGCCCGATGCCGTGCCGCGCAGACCAGGGTCGAGGTCCCGCTCGCCGCGGATCTCTCCTCCTCGCGTCGGACACGGTCGGCGTCCCAGCGCTCCTCCTCCTGGGCGAAGCCACCGAGAGGCGGGTCCGTGCTCATGCGCTGCCGCAGCAGCGAGTAGTCGGCCAGCAACCCGTCCGGGCAGCGCTCCCCCCAGGCCACCAGTTCGTAGTCCGGCGCGCCCACCCTGCCCGCGTCCTGCTCGATCCGCGACACTCCGTCCAGCCGGTCCAGGTACAGCACGCTCATGCGGTCCACCTGGACCAGCTCGAATCCCGCATGCACGGCGAACATCGCCGAAGGCTCCTCGGCCGGGAAGAACCCGGACCCCGTCGGCGGAACGAGGACGGGCCCGTCGTCGCCGGCGTGTCGGCCCTTCCCTTTCTCCCGGTTTTGCCGGACAGCTGTGTCGCTCCAGGACATGATCGTCGTGCGCCCCCTGAGCCTCACCTGCTGCTCGGCGAACGCCAGCAGGGCGTCCCCCAGTCCCTGCCGGCGGTACTCCGGAAGCACGTCGATCTGCAGGTACCCGGCCCTCAGGTTGTCCCTGAGCGGGAAGGCGACCCGGGCGGTGGCAACGATGGTGCCGCCGTCCCGCGCGACGCCGAGGACGTACTCGCGATCAGGGCTCGGCTGCATCACGACGAGCCGCTCGTCCGCCGTCAGGCGGAAATCGTCGTGGCCCCACACGGCGCGCTCCACCGCGTCACTCACACCGGCGCTGTGCCGGAACGCGTGGCCTCCTTCGACGGCGAGGGATGCCGGGATCGGCAGTTGCTCGATGGTCACGGTCACCGACCCAGCCTAACCATGTGATTGATCTTTCTCAATCACTGTTGCCCCCGGACACGAAGAAGCCCCACGGCGGATGCCGCGGGGCTTCTTCGGGAGCAACACCTAGACGGCGAAGACCTTCGTGACGTTCGGGTCGACGGAGATGCCGGGACCGAAGGTGGTCGAGACGGTCGCCTTCTGGATGTAGCGGCCCTTCGACGCGGAGGGCTTCAGGCGGAGGATCTCCTCGAGCGCTGCGGCGTAGTTCTCGCCCAGCTTCTGCTCGTCGAACGACACCTTGCCGATGATGAAGTGCAGGTTCGAGTGCTTGTCGACGCGGAAGTCGATCTTGCCACCCTTGATGTCGGTGACGGCCTTCGCGACGTCGGCGGTGACCGTACCGGTCTTCGGGTTGGGCATCAGGTTACGGGGGCCCAGGATCTTTCCGAGGCGTCCCACCTTGCCCATGAGGTCGGGGGTCGCAACCGCCGCGTCGAAGTCGGTCCAGCCGCCGGAGACCTTCTCGATCATGTCGTCGGAGCCGACGAAGTCGGCGCCGGCCGCGATGGCCGCCTCTGCCTTCTCGCCGGTCGCGAAGACCAGGACACGGGCGGTCTTGCCGGTGCCGTGGGGGAGGTTCACGGTGCCACGGACCATCTGGTCCGCCTTGCGGGGGTCCACTCCGAGACGGAAGGACACCTCCACCGTGGCGTCGAACGTCGACGGGTTGGTCTCCTTCGCGAGGACTACCGCTTCGAGGGGGGCGTACTGCTTGTCCGCCTCGATCTTCGCGGCAGCTCCCTTGTATGCTTTGCTGCGCTGTGCCATCTGCTTGTTCTCCTTATGCAGTCGTGGTCTGCGGACCGCGCTCGGCCCTGCCACTCACGACGTCGTCCGCGGGAGCGTCGCCGTCGTGCCGTGAAAATGATGGTGTGCCCTGTCCGACGGAGCCGGACCGGGCGGGGGTGGGCTGGTCAGCCCTCGACCGTGATGCCCATGGAGCGGGCGGTGCCGGCGATGATCTTCGCTGCTGCCTGGACGTCGTTGGCGTTGAGGTCCTCCATCTTCATGGTGGCGATCTCTTCGACCTGGGCGTTGGTCAGCTTGGCGACCTTGACCGTGTGCGGCGTGCCCGAGCCCTTGGCGACTCCGGCCGCCTTCTTGATCAGTTCGGCTGCCGGCGGGGTCTTCGTGATGAAGGTGAACGAGCGGTCCTCGTACACCGTGATCTCCACGGGGATGACGTTGCCGCGCTGGGATTCCGTGGCGGCGTTGTACGCCTTGCAGAATTCCATGATGTTGACACCGTGCTGGCCAAGCGCGGGACCGATGGGAGGAGCCGGGTTTGCGGCACCTGCATTGATCTGCAGCTTGATGAGGCCGGTGACCTTTTTCTTGGGGGCCATGAAAGGGTCCTTCTCTTGCATTGCGTTCCCGCGGGACAGGAGCGTCCTGCGGGGTGGTGGCCGTCATGGCGTGACGGGCCTGACGGTACCTCCGGCCAAGCACGCCGGGGGCACCGAAGCTTTACTGGATCTTGGTGACCTGGTTGTAGGAGAGCGTGACCGGGGTCTCGCGCTCGAAGATCGAGACGAGCACGACCAGCTGCTGCGACTCGTGCTTGATCTCGGAGATCGTCGCCGGGAGGGTCTCGAAGGGGCCCTCGTTGACGGTGACCGATTCCCCGACCTCGAAGTTGACCGTGGCGGGGGTGAACTGCGGCTGGACCGGCTTGCCGGACACCGCATCCGTGTGGACGATCGTGTGCTCGAGCATCGAGAAGACCTCGGAGAGGCTCAGCGGGACCGGGTTGTGGGCGTTGCCCACGAAGCCCGTGACGCCCGGGGTGTGGCGCACGGCGCCCCAGGACTCGTCGGTCAGTTCCATGCGGACCAGGACGTACCCGGGGATGCGCACGCGGTTGACGATCTTCCGCGTGGTGTTCTTGATCTCGACGACCTCTTCCATCGGGACCTGGATCTCGAAGATGAAATCTTCCATGTCCAGCGTCTGGATGCGGGTCTCAAGGTTCGCCTTCACGCGGTTCTCGTAGCCGGCGTAGGAGTGGATGACGAACCAGTCGCCCTCCTGCCGGCGGAGTTTCGCCTTGAACGCGACCACGGGGTCTTCGGGGGCTTCCTCGACGGCCTCGTCGTCCGCGTCGGTAGCGACACCGGCATCGTCCGCGTCGGTGGGGGCGTCGGCGTCGGAGGCCGCTGCCTCGTCGACGGCGTCGACCGCTGTGGCCTCGATGTCGGAGTCGGTGGAGTCGTCGACCACGTCAGAGCCGTCAGCAGGCACGTCGGTGGAGTCCACCTCCGCCTCCGTCCCGTACTCCTCGTTCTCCAGACCATCTTCGGGAGTGATCTGCCGTTCGAGTTCTTGCTCGGACACCTAGCCGCCTGCTTTCTGACATTCTTCGAAGGTTGGTCTGCTTGCCTGCACTCGCCCTGACGCTCCGCCTGCGGGGCGCCGACGGGGTGTTCCCCGGGACAGCGTCAGCTGCCGCCGAACACCCACAGCGCGCCGCGGCCGAACAGGAGATCCAGTCCCGTCACGATGAGCATCATGATGATCACGAACACGAGGACGGTGATGGTGAACCGGACCAGCTCGCGTCGGGTCGGTGTGACGACCTTCCCGAGCTCAGCGAAGACCTGGCGGATGAACAGCATGATGCGTCCGAAGAGCCCGCGCTTGGGAGCCTCTTTCTCGGATGGGCTTCCCTTGGAGCTGCTCGCAGCCGTATCGGTCACCGTCAACCTCATCAATCTGTGTGGTGTTCCAACCGGACCACCAATGGCGCGTCCAGCTGATCATGTTTACCGTCGCGCGGAACCGATGCCTGCGGCGGGACTTCGTGATCTGTTTCTGCCGTGCCTTCGCCGTCGTTCCGCGAAGGCCACGCGCAGGGCAGACAGGACTCGAACCTGCAACCTGCGGTTTTGGAGACCGCTGCGCTACCAATTGCGCCACTACCCTTTGGTCTTGAACCGGTACAGCTCCACTCCGGACGGCCCCGGAGGGCACGAACCATCATGGTGTTTCAACACCGAGGAACAAGTCTACGCATTCACCGCCGGAACGTCGAACCGGCCGCCGGAGAACCCCCGTCCCGTCACCGTCCGGACGCACGGCGACGGGGTGCGGGCGGCCGCGTCGGCGCAGCGCCGGCCCGTGTCCCGGCCCGGGCACGGGCCAGCCCCTAAGCTTGGAAGGGACACATGCCCCCCAGGGAACGGGACCCGATGAACGCGACGACCGATGACTCCACCCGCGCAGCACTCCCCCGGGTCTCCCGGCGGATCGGCTCGATCGCGGAGTCCGCGACACTCGCCGTGGACGCCAAGGCCAAGGCCCTCAAGGCGGCCGGACGCCCCGTGATCGGCTTCGGTGCGGGCGAGCCGGACTTCCCGACGCCGGACTACATCGTCGAGGCGGCGATCGAGGCGGCGCGCCAGCCGCGGTTCCACCGCTACTCCCCTGCCGGTGGGCTGCCGGAACTGAAGCAGGCCATCGCCGTCAAGACACAGCGTGACTCCGGTTACGGCGTCGACCCCTCCCAGGTGCTGGTGACGAACGGCGGCAAGCAGGCCGTGTACGAATCCTTCGCGGCGCTCCTCGACCCCGGGGACGAGGTACTGGTCCCCAGTCCGTTCTGGACCACCTACCCCGAGGCCATCCGCCTCGCAGGGGGTGTGCCGGTCGAGGTCTTCGCCGGCCCCGAGCAGGGTTACCTGGTGACGGTCGACCAGCTCGCCGCCGCCCTGACACCGCGCACCAAGGTGCTCCTCTTCGTCTCGCCGTCCAATCCCACCGGGGCGGTGTACGGCCCGGACGCCGTCCGGGAGATCGGCGAGTGGGCTGCGGAGCGCGGGCTGTGGGTGGTCACCGATGAGATCTACGAGCACCTGACGTACGACGACGTCCCGTTCACCTCGATCGCGACGGCGGCCCCTGCCCTCGGTGACAAGGTGGTGATCCTCAACGGCGTCGCCAAGACGTACGCCATGACCGGGTGGCGCGTGGGCTGGATGATCGGACCGAACGATCTCGTGAAGGCGGCCACTAACCTGCAGTCCCACGCGACGTCGAACGTCTCCAACGTGCCGCAGATGGCCGCCCTCGCCGCCGTCTCGGGCCCGTTGACGGCGGTAGAGGAGATGAAGGTGGCGTTCGACCGGCGGCGCCGCGCCATGGTCTCGGGGCTCGACGCGATCGACGGCATCGAGTGTCCCACGCCGCACGGTGCCTTCTACGCCTACGCGGATGTCCGCGCCCTGCTCGGCAGGAGCTTCGACGGCACCACGCCCACGACGTCGGCCGAACTCGCCGCGCTGATCCTCGAGAAGGTGGAGGTCGCCGTCGTTCCCGGGGAGGCCTTCGGGCCCAGCGGATTCCTGCGGTTGTCCTACGCCCTCGGCGACGAGGACCTCGCGACCGGCGTGCGCCGGCTGCAGGAATTCCTCGGCTCCGCCCGCTGACGGCGTCCTCGCCCGGGCAGTGACGGCGTCCTCTCCCGGGTACGCGGAGCGCCGGCAGGTCAGAGCAGCCTGCGCTCCGTGGCCCACCGCGTGAGTTCGTGCCGGGAGGAGAGCTGCAGCTTCCGCAGGACCGCGGACACATGGGTCTCGACGGTCTTGACGGAGATGAACAGCTCCTTCGCCGTCTCCTTGTAGCTGTAGCCCCGGGCGATCAGCCGCATGACCTCCAGTTCGCGTGCCGAGAGGCGGTCGAGCTCGTCGTCGACGGCCACCGAAGCCGTCCCGAACGCATCGAGGACAAAGCCGGCGAGCCGTGGCGAGAAGACGGCGTCGCCCGAGGCGATGCGCTGCACTGCGTCGGTGATCTCCGGGCCGGAGATGGTCTTGGTGACGTATCCGCGGGCCCCCGCGCGGATGACGGCGACGACGTCCTCCGCCGAGTCGGACACGCTGAGGGCCAGGAAGCGGGACGGGACGCCGAGCCGGGAGCACCGGTGGATGACCTCCGCGCCTCCTCCACCGCGACCACCGGGCAGGTGCACGTCGAGGAGGACGACGTCTGGCCGCGCGGAATCGATCACGGTTTCCGCCTCCTCGACCGTCGCCGCCTCGCCGAGGACACGGATCACCGGGCCGAGCGCACCGCGGAGCCCCGCGCGGAAGATCCCGTGATCATCGACGATCACCACCGAGACGATTCCCGGCGCAGGGCCCTCCGCCGCGTCATCCATGCTGTCCATGTCCCTCTCCTCCGGCTGCCTGCCGTCCGCCCTCTCGTCCTGCACGGCCGTCCACCGTACACATACCGCAGTCCACCGCACCGATGGCCCGGGTGCGGGCAGGCCGACAGGACCCGTCCGAAGGCCGCGGCCTCATGCGGGAACACCCGTGGCGCGCGGCAGGCGGAGCCTCACCTCGGTGCCGTCGGCATCGCTGCGGAGTTCTGCCGTCCCGCCGTGGCGCTGCATCCTGCTGTGGATCGACTCCCGGATGCCCAGGCGGTCCGCCGGAACCGCCGTCGGGTCGAAGCCCGGCCCGCGGTCCCGCACGAACACCTCCACGGTCTCCGGTCCGGCCTCGAGGTACACCGACACGGCGACCCCGGCGTGCTTCGCCGCGTTCAGCATCGCCTCCCGCGCCGCTTGGGCGAGCGCGTCCTCGGCGGGCCCCAGACTCGCGTCGCCCACGGCGACGACGGTCACCGCGTGCCCGTACAGATCCTCGATCTCCCCCGCCACGCTCCGGAGCCGCTCGGCGAGGCTGACGGGATCCCGTCCCGGATCGGCGAACAGCCACTGGCGCAACTCCCGCTCCTGGGCCCGGGCCAGCCGCAGGACATCCGTCTCCGAATCCGCCCGGTTCTGGATGAGCGCCAGCGTCTGCAGCACCGAGTCGTGGAGGTGGGCGGCGATCTCGGCGCGTTCCGTCTCCCGCACGCGGGCTGCCTGCTCGCTCTCGAGATCCCGCCAGAACTTGAGCCCCCAGGGGGCGAGGACCAGTCCCACACCCGCGAGGACGGCGAGGACGGCGACGAGGGTGGCCATCGTCAGGGTCCACGAGCCGCTGCTGGAGAGTGCGACGAGCACCCCGGCGATGACGAGCACGATGCCCGCGAACAGGCGAAGGGCGCCGCCCGCCCGTTCCGCGCCGGCCCGGTTCATCACCCGCGCCCGGCGCACGTCGTCGAGCTGGGACCAGGCGAGGGCTGCGCCCGTGGCGACGACAGCGATCGGGACGAGGAAGCCCCAATTCACCGGGACGCCGAGCAGCTGTACCACGAGGACGGCCGCAGCGACCAGCAGGACCGTCCCGAACAGGATCTCCCGCTGCCCGGCACCTTCGATCCGGTTGCGCCCGACGCCGGTACCGAACGGGTCCGTGCCGAGCGTGTCGGCGCGCCGTGGCTCTGCGGGGGCGGGGCCCGCGGATGGCGCTCCGGACGGGACCGGTCCGGCACCGGCGCGCCCGGCGAGCGCCCCGATGGTCCGGCCCGCCGGTCCGGAGCCGCTGCCGTTTGGGGAAGCCGACGCGCCGACGTCGTGCATGAAGGCTGCAGGACCGCTCCGGCGACCCGCCGCCGCGGCCTGGTCCGACGCCGTCGGCACGAAGATCCAGAGCCACGCGTACAGGAAGGCGCCCGCACCGGAGGCGAGGGTCAGGACCGCCATGCCGACGCGGACCCATGACCGGGGAATCCCGAGATGAGCCGCGAGGCCCGCACAGACGCCGGCGATGACGCCGTCGGACGTGCGGAGCAGCGGGGGTCTCATGCCCTCATCAAAGCATGCTGCGGGCCGCTCCGGGACGGTCCCGGAGCAGATTCAGGGCCCACTCAGGGTTCAATCAGGGTAGGCCCCGATGTGCCCGTTGCGGCGTGGGCGGAAGGATGGGGGCATGACCTCAGAACCACCACCAGGCGGGCCGTCCTGGCAGCAAGAACCGGCCGCATCGCATCCTGCGGGATCACCCGCTTCGTCCCCATTCTTCCGCTGGTTGCGGGGACTCGACATCACCCGGGCTCCCGACCGCTGGGTCGGCGGAGTCGCCGGCGGCGTGGCACGCCGCACCGGCCTGGACATCGCCCTCGTCCGCGGACTGATCGTGATCCTCGCGGTCTTCGGCGGCATCGGCGTCCTCCTCTACGGACTCGCCTGGGCACTGCTCCCCGAACAGGACGGGCGCATCCATCTGGAACAGGCCGGCCGGGGCTCCTGGACCTCGGGCCTGACCGGAGCCGCGGCACTCGTGGTGATCGGTCTCTGGCGCCCGAACCTTCCCTTCCTCGGTGGCGACGGTACGGGCGGCCTGCTGTGGACCCTGTTCTGGATCGGCGCCGTCGTCCTCTTCGTGTACTGGATCATCAACTCCTCCGCCGGTGGACGGAACCGCAGGGACCTCCACGGGGGCCCGGGGAGCGGACCCCGGGACGTCCCGGGCGGGCCGGACGTCCCGGGCGGGCCGGGCGGCGGACCCGTGCCGCCGTCAGGCCCGGCGAGGGATTTGGGTGCCCCGGGGCACCCGGGCGCCGACGGACCGATCGCGCCGGGCCCGGACGGCACCGCGCCCGCGGCAGGATCCGCAGCGGGTTCCGGCGGGCACCCGCCCCACGACGTCGCCCCCGGCTCCCCCGGTGCGTCCGCTTCCCCGGCGACCTCCGGCAGCCCGGACACCGCACATACCTCCGTCACGGACCGGGACGGTGCCGGCGCACCCGTCGGTGCCACCGACGGAGGGACGGACCGCACACCCGGCAGTGCCACTGACGGCATCGATGGAGGGCCGTCCGGCACGTCCGACGGCGACGGGGACACCGGCGACGCCGCACACGGCATCGATGGAGGACCGTCCGGCGCGTCCGACGCCGACGGGGACACCCACGACGCCGCGGCTGACACCGTGCACCGCGCGGTCCCCCTGCCGTACCAGCCCCGCCCCTACTCGGCCACGGAGCCGTGGACGCCACACACGCACCCGGCCCCGCCGCTGCCCTATGAACCCGGCTCGTCGGCCTGGTCCGGATCCACCTATCCGGTGTCGTACCAGGGTCCCGCCGGCCCACCACCGGCCACCACGTACCGGCCGCCGCGGCCTTCCGGGCCGGTCACGGCCCTCCTGGTCGGTGGTGCCGTCGTCGTCGCGGCGACCATTCTCGCCCTCGACTACCTCGGCACGCCTGATCTCGTCGAGCCGGTCGTCGTCGCCCTCGCAGCGGCCTCGATCGTCCTCGCGCTCGGCATCATCGGGCTGGGTGTGGGGGGACGCACCTCCGGATTCGTCGGTTTCGCAGCGGCCCTCGCGGTCATCGGCGCCCTCATCGCGTCCTTCTCGATCGGCGGGGCGGCATGGATCGTCGCTCAGGACAAGAGGCTCACCCCGGTGTCGTTGCAGGCCGCAGCCGGCGGCTACAGCGCCCTGGGCGCACAGGCCACCATCGACCTCACCGGCCTGCCCCCGCTGTCCGGCGACGTGGTGGTGCCGGTCAACTCGCTCGCCAGCGACGTCACCGTGGTGGTGCCCGACGACGTACCGGTCGAGTTCCGTACGCGCATGGCGCTCGGCAACGCCGGGACGCGCGGAACCCTGGAGGGCCCCACCGGTTCCACCGTGGAACCCCGGAGCGAGGGTGGCGTCCTGCTGCTGCGTGACGGGACACTGAACCCGGACGCCACCGGCTCGGCGATCATCCTCGACCTGCGCGGTGCGATGAGCGACGTCAGCGTCGTCACCGCCCCCGGAGACGCCCCCGGAGACGCCTCGGGAGGAGCGAGCCTCCCCTCCACCAGCAGTACCACCCCGACCGGAGACACACCATGAGCACCGCACTGAATGGAACGAAACGCCGAGCTCGCCTCGTGACCGTCGTCTGGGGGTCGGTGATCCTCGTGATCGCCACCCTCCTCCTCGTCAGCCAGGTCGTGGAACTGTCCATCGACCCCGTGATCGTGGCCCTGGGCCTCCTCGTGGGCGTCGGACTGGCACTGGTGGCGGGCGGTGTCCTGTCCCTCCGGTCCAGGCCGGCCACCGACGAGCGGGACGACTCCCGCGAGGACCCCCTGTCCGGATACTGAATGGCGCCGGATACTTGTTCCGACCACACCACACCAGCCCGAGAACCGAAAGGCACATCATGCAGTCCTTGTACCGTTTCCTCCGCTCCTCACCGATCAAGCGTGCCCCCGGGGGCCTCCTCGGCGGCATCGCCGCCGGCATCGCGCTCAAGTACGGCTGGCGCGTGACCTACGTCCGGATCGGGATCCTGCTGAGCTTCCTGCTCCCCTTCATCGGGGTCCCGCTCTACTTCGTCCTGTGGCTGCTGCTGCCCACGACGGAAGGCACGATCGCCCTCGAGAAGCTCCTCGCCGGCGGCTAGGGACGGGCAGGAAAGGCAACAACCGGGCCCGCAGCAAGGGGCACCCGCCGGATCGCGGGTGCCCCTTGCCGCTGCATGACCTGCAAGGATGGATGGGTGTCGAAGACTCCCGCTACCCGCCGCTTCCCCCGCCTGCTCATCGCCTCCTGCGCCTTCCTGTTCGTCTCCGGCTACTTCGTGGTGCGGTTCCCCGACGTCGAGGGAGCGAGCTATGCGTCCTACGGCTTCAACCTCCTGATCGCCCTGCCCGCGTTCATCGCGCTCGTGCGCCAGTTCGGGGCCGCGCGGGGCGCCGCGGCCCTCCTGGCCGTGTCGGTCTTCGGTTACCTCATCGAGGGTTTCGGCGTGGCCACCGGGATGCCCTACGGCGAGTTCTACTACGGTGAACCGCTCGGCCCCACGATCCTCGGCCTGGTCCCGTACCTGCTGCCCCTCTCCTACGTACCGCTGGTCATCGGCGCGGTCGCCGTCGTCTCGGGTGGCGGGACCGCGCTGCGGAGGATCCTGCTCGGCGGGTTGCTGCTCGTGGTCATCGACGGCGTCCTCGATCCGGGTGCGGTGTCCCTCGGCTTCTGGATCTGGCCCGGCGGTGGCCCCTACTACGGGGTCCCGCTCTCGAACTACGGCGGCTGGCTCATCTCCGGGCTCGTCGCCTCCGCCCTGGTGACCTGGATCGGCGGGCGGCGCCTGACCGACGTCCCGCTCCGCCCGGGCCTGCTCGACAGCCTGCTGGTCTCCATGTTCCTGTGGCTCGGCGTGTGCATCTTCTCGGGACTCGTGTTCCCGGCGATGCTCGCCGTCGCCCTCATCGTCCTCGTGGTGCGTCGGCGACTCCAGGTCACACAGGCCGTGGCGTCGTCCGCGCCGGCCGCGGGCAGCGCACCGGTGGAGGCCGCACAGCAGGCCTGAACCGACCGGCCGGGGCGACGGGGGCTCAGGCCGCGGGCCCCAGGCGTGCCAGCAGCTTCTGGGTGGACATCATCGCGCCGCCGAGGACCGCAGGCAGACCGCCGCCGGGATGGACGGACGCCCCCACACGCCACAGCCACGGGCGCAGCGGATCCGAGTACGGCGGAAGGTGGAACGGTCCGCTCATCCACGCCGGGCGCACCGCCCCGTAGAGCCCCCCGCCGGCCGAGCCGCGCTCGCCGAAGTAGCCAGGGTCGAGGATCTCATGGCTGCCGAAGTAGTCCTCGAGCGGTTCGGGCAGCCCGAGGACGCGCGTCGTCCGGTCCAGTTCACGCCGCACGAACGGGTCCTCGAGCGAGTACGTCCTGCCGTTGGCCGGCGCCGTGAGCAGTAGCGCGAGCGTCGCGGAGCCGTTGGGGTAGACACCGTGCGCCGGGTAGTAGTTCGCGAACGCCATGGTCTGGTCGGGTTCCTGCCCCGCCTCGAGGCTCCGGTAGAGCGCTGCGGGGTCGTCCGGCATGACGACGCCGTGGCGGGCCGTCCCCTGGGGCAGCGGTCGCGCCAGGACGGCGTAGATCCCGATCGCGGAGCAGGTGAGCTTCCGCGGGGTGCGGGGGGCGCGCCCGCCCAGGAGCCCGCCGAGGCGATGCGCGTCGAGACCGCTGACGACGGCGTCGGCCGGGTAGCTGCCGGCGGTCGTGGTGACCCGCCGTCGTCCGATGCCCTGCGCGGGATCGCCGGTGTGGATCTCCACGCCGGCGTCCTCGGCGACGCGCTGGAGGGCCAGCACGAGTTCGTAGACGCCGCCCTCCGGGATCCAGACGCCGTCCTCGGCCATGATGGCGGGCATGCTCGCGTAGAGGGCGGGAGTCCGGGTTGGGCTGACCCCTGCGTTGAGGGTGTGGATCGCGATGACCTCGCGGAGCCCCTCGGGCAGCCACGGGAGGCTGTCGAGATAGCTGCGCGTGGTGAGCCTGCGCCCGTACAGCGCGCCGAGCCTGGCCAGGGCGGGGTAGGAGGACTTCTCGAGCGGGCCCGTGGTCAGCAGGCGCGACACGTCCTCCCCCAGGACGCCGTGTTCGGCCGCGAAGCGCGTCCAGGCCGCGTGCCAGGGATGGCCCTCCGGTACCGGCAGGGTGCACGCCTCGCCGCGGTAGTAATAGGTCCCGACCTCCGGCAGCCGTTCGAGGCGGAGGCCTGCGATGTCCGAGGCGGGCGTGGCGCCGGCGGGGGCGACGGCGTCGAGAAGGCGCAGGAGTTCCTGCCACACGCCCGGGAACGTGACGAGCGAGGGGCCCGTGTCCATGCGCTGTCCCGAGACCTCGACGCGGCGGCTCTTGCCACCGATGTGGTCCGCGGCCTCCACCAGCGTCACGCCGTGACCTGCGCGTCCGAGGAGGGCGGCGGCCGTCAGGCCACCGATCCCACCACCGACGACGACGACCCGGCTCATCGGTGGAGTCCCAGCGTCAGGGCGACGACGAGCTGGACGCCCGCGACGGTCCCGGCCACGTAGGGGAAGGCGATCGAGTACCGGTACAGGCTGTGGCCGGTCTCGGGCCGGGGATCCCGGTACAGACCCAGCAGCAGCCAGCCGGCGATCAGGGCGTTCACGACGGCGACCGGGATGTTGACCAGCGCGAAGCACACCGTGGACACCGCCCACCAGGCGCCGCTCCAGGCGACGACGCCGCGGGGGCCGAGCCGCACGGCCGTCGTCGTGATGCCCACACCGCGGTCCTCGTCGATGTCCTGGACGGCGTCGTAGGTGTGTTTCGCCGCGCTCCAGGCCATCAGGCCGAGCGCGGCGGCCCAGACCGGCGTATCGCCGAGGGCGTAGGGGACGAAGACGAGCGGGAACGCGTAGGCCGCGTTGCTGAGGGAGTCGAGGTACGGCCGGGCCTTGAAGCGCACTGGCGGCGCCGAGTAGAAGACGAACACGAGGGCGTACAGCGCGATCCAGGCGAGGGCCGGCGGCGGAATCGTGGCCGCGAACCATACGAGGAACGGCAGGTTCGTCGCGAGGACGGCGATCCAGATGGCGCGGACCTCGGAGGCCCTGATCCTGGCACCCTCGAGCGATCCCTTCCTCGGGTTCAGGGCGTCGGTGTCCTGGTCGAAGATGTCGTTCACGCCATAGATCAGCAGGTTGAACGGCAGGGTCAGCCAGAGAAGGAGGGCGAGGGCCTCCCCCTCCCAGAACGTCCCGGCGAGCCACATGCCGACGACGCCGGTGCCGAGGGTGTTGATCCAGAGGACCGGCCGGGAGATATGGACCATGCGCAGCGCCGCTGGCGCAAAACCTGCCTGGGGCACTGCTGGTGTCCTCCTCGGACGGACGGGCGAGCACCCGGGGACGCAGAGCCCTCGTGCGCTGGATGGTTCCAGCCTACGTGGTCACCGACCGGCCCGGCGCAGGGCGCAAGGCCGGTCCCGCCGGTGAAGGGGCCGGCCCGGGTGTGTCTAGAATCATAGGCGGGCCCGACGGCGTGCTCCCGATGGACACCCACACCCTCTCCGAAGGACACCACGCCATATGAAGATCGGAATCCTCACCAGCGGCGGCGACTGCCCGGGACTCAACGCGGTCATCCGCGGTGCCGTCCTCAAGGGCATCAAGGTCCACGACCAGGAGTTCGTCGGCTTCCGGGACGGCTGGCGCGGCGTCGTCGAGGGCGACGTCATCGATCTCCCCCGGCACGCGGTGCGCGGCATCTCCAAGCAGGGCGGCACGATCCTCGGGACCTCCCGCACCAACCCGTTCGAGGGCAACGGCGGCCCCGACGTCGTCAAGGCGAACATGGAGCGCCTCGGCATCGACGCGATCATCGCGATCGGCGGCGAGGGCACGCTCGCTGCGGCGAAGCGACTCACGGACGTCGGCCTGAAGATCGTCGGTGTCCCCAAGACGGTCGACAACGACCTCGACGCCACCGACTACACGTTCGGGTTCGACACCGCCGTGCAGATCGCCACCGAGGCCATCGACCGCCTGCGCACCACGGGCGAGTCCCACAGCCGCTGCATGATCGCCGAGGTCATGGGCCGCCACGTCGGGTGGATCGCCCTGCACGCCGGCATGGCCTCCGGCGCGCACGCCATCCTCATCCCCGAGCAGCAGACCAGCGTGGAGCAGATCGCCGAGTGGGTGTCCACGGCCAACGCCCGCGGGCGCGCGCCCCTTGTCGTCGTCGCCGAGGGCTTCGTCCCCTCGCACCTGGAGCAGGCACACTCCGAGCGCGGCCTCGATACCTTCGGCCGCCCACGGCTCGGCGGGATCGCCGACCAGCTCGCGCCCGAGCTGGAGGCCCGCACGGGTATCGAGACCCGCGCCACGATCCTCGGCCACATCCAGCGCGGCGGCGTCCCGAGCTCGTTCGACCGCGTGCTCGCCACCCGGCTGGGCATGGCCGCCGTCGATTCCGTGCGCGACGAGCTGTGGGGCACCATGGTGGCCCTCAACGGCACGGAGATCGCCCACGTGGGCTTCGACGCAGCACTCGGCAACCTCAAGCGGGTCCCCCAGCACCGCTACGACGAAGCCTCCATCCTCTTCGGCTGACCTGTGCAACTCGATCCCGGCACGGTCTCGATCATCCAGCTCGCCTGGTCGCGACTGCTCGGGCTCGACGACGACGCCCTCGCCTCCGGCTCCGACCGCATCTACGCGGTCGACGACGACGCCTCGGTCCTGATGTTCGTGACCCTGTTCGGCCGTGAGGTGCTGAAGGGTCCCGGCTGGGCCGTCGACGCGGGACGCTCGATGTCCTCGCCGGAGCTACGCAGCCACTCGAGGTTGCTCGCGCTCAGCCGCGAGTACGGCGGACGGGGGCTCGGCGAGGCGCAGCTGTACTTCTGCGACGACCTGCCGCGGTTCGACGGGCCGCCGGCGACGGTCTCCGGTGAAGCCTCGCTCGTCCGTGAGCTCGAGCGTCGTTGCCCGCCCGACGACGTCGCCGAAGCGGGACTCGCTGCGGTGGAGCATCCGTTCGTGCTGGTCGACGGTGGCGCCCCCGACACCCCCCTGGCCGGAGCCGGGTACGACATCTGGCAGGGCATCCTCGCGCACATCGCGGTCATCACCCCGCCCGGGGAACGACGCAAGGGCTATGCCGGGCAGGTGGCAGCCATCGCGGTCGAGGACGCCATGGGAGCCGGGCTCGTTCCGCAGTGGCGCGCACGGACGGACAACACGGCCTCGCAGCGCACCGCCCGGCGGGCCGGCTTCGCCTATGCGGGGACGCAGACCTCGGTCCTGCTCGGCGCCTGAGCTGCCCCGTCCGTACTGCAGGGGCTTCGACGCCGCTTCTGGCGTGTCATCCTGCGCCACGCCGCTGGTGGAGGCCCGATCACCGCCGAAGTCCACGCACCCGGTCCGCCTCGTGCTGGACCGTACCCGGATCTCTCCTCAGAACGAGTCCATGGCCAGAGCACCCCGGAGGGAGCATGCTTGACCTGTCCGGGTTCCAGGAGGGGACGTCATGAATATCGCTCTTTGGATCGTGGCCGGAGTCCTTGCAGTATTTTTTCTCGCTGCCGGTGTCACGAAGACATTCCAACCCATGGACAAGATCGTGTCCCAGGGGCTTACGTGGGCGGCGGACAAGCCGGGCCACGCGCGCACCGCTGGAGTATTCGAGATCCTTGGTGCCCTGGGGTTGATCCTCCCCGGCATTTTCCGGATAGCCACTTTCCTGATCCCGGCAGCAGCACTAGGGCTGGCATTGATCATGGCGCTATCGATCGCGTTCCACCTCTCGCGCGGTGAGAAGGGGTTCACCATCAACATCGTGGCTCTGCTACTCGCCTTGTTCGTCGCCTGGGGACGCTCCACCGCGTGGGCTCTCTGACAAGTGATCGACCCTGAAGCGGGCAGTCCTGCAAGGAAGATCAGGACCCATTGCGACCATGTTCTCCTCGTCAGCCGAACAGGTCCAGCAGTTCGGTCCGCCCGAACATCTCGGCTGCGGCGCGGGCAGAGGGCGTGCCCGCATCGGCGTCGGCCCCCGCGCCGACGAGCAGCCGGACGACGTCGGTGTGCCCCTTGAAGACGGCACCTGCGAGGGGTGTCTGCCCGCGGTCGTTGACCTGGTCCGCTTCCGCTCCGCGGGCCAGCAGGTCACGCACGATTGCCGGATGACCGTTGTACGCCGCCAGCATGAGCAGGCTGTCGCCGGCGGTGTTCGTCAGGGTGAAGGGCACCCCGGCGTCGAGATACCGCACCAGTGTGGCGCTGTCACCCGACCGCGCGGCGTCGAACAGGGAGTGCGCGAGAGCGATGGCGGCCGCTGCGTCGGTCGCGTCCGCGGACCCCTGGGATCCGTCGTTCCCGGCGCTCATCGCGGGGCCTTCAGGAAGCCCGAGGCGCGGCCGACGACCTGCCCGGCCTCCGGCGCCACGATGACCTCCTGGCCTGCGGCGTAGGCCTCGTCGCCGTCCTGCACCAGCAGGTCCGCGGACGCGTCGACGGACCGCTTCACGACGGCGAGGGCGATCGGGCCCATCTCGTAGTGGTGGCCCACGGACGTCACCCTGCCCACCGTGCGGCCCTCGCTGAGGACCGGACTTCCGGGCGCGGGGAGGGTGTGCTGACTGCCGTCGAGGTGCAGGAAGGTGAGCCGCCGCGGCGGGTGCCCGAGGTTGTGCACACGGGCGATGGTCTCCTGACCCTTGTAGCAGCCCTTCGCGAGGTGGACGGCGGTGCGCATGAGGTCGAGCTCGTGCGGGATGGTCTTCTCGTCCGTCTCGAACCCGGGCCGCGGACGCCAGGCCGCGATGCGCAGCGCTTCGGCTGCGAGCGAGCCCGACAGTGCCAGTCCCGTGGCGACCACAGCCGCCTCGAGGTCCGCCCGCGGCACGAGGTACTCGAACCATGGCCGCTCGCGACCCGGATGGGCGCGCTCGTCGACGACCGCGTAGGAGTATCCGCCGGGGACGACGACGGGCCAGGGGTCCTCCCACACGACGGCGTCAGGGGCCTGATCGGGCAGGGCCCTCGTCGTTCCGAGCACGGCCCAGTCGTCGGTGGCGTCGCTGACCTCGACGCGGAGCATGAACTTCATGCGGTCCAGCCAGGCGGCCAGCGGGGCTGCCTCGCCTCCCTCGGTGATGAGCCACGTGGTGGCGCCGTCGTCGACGACGTGGGCCGCGTACTCGATGCGGCCCTGGACGGTCAGGAGCAGCGTCTCGGAACTCTGGCCGGGCCGGAGGCCGAGAAGCAACTGGGAAGAGAGCGTGTTCAGCCAGCTCAGCCGGTCGGGTCCGGAGACGGTGACGACGCCGCGCTGCGACAGGTCGACGACGGACCCGCCGGCGGCGAGGAGCCGTTGCTCACGGAACGGATCGCCGTAGTGGGAGGCCACACCGGCATCGGCTCCGCCGCCCTCGACGGCGCCGGGTCGGTCCAGGAGGGGGCTTCGTGGGGTCATGTGATACAACGCCTTCCAGGCGGGTCTGTTGCGTGGTGTCCAGCAGGGATACTGCGCGTCAGGAGGTCTTGCTGAGGATCGCGGACGCGTGCGCCTCGAGGGAATTGCCCTGAGCCGCGACGTCCCAGCGCCAGTAGAGGTTGCCGTCCACGAGGCCGAACAGCCGGGTGGCCGCCACGTACTCCTTGGAGTGCTGGCCGCGCATCACGAGGTCCGTGCTGAGCTGGATCTGCGGGCCCTTGATGCTCCCGTAGTAGAGCTCGGCGATGCCGCCGGGGTGCACCACGGTGGCCGTGATGTCGAAGCCGCCGGAGTCGTTGCGGAACTGCTCCACCTCGTCGGCGCTCTTGAGGGCCGGGACGATGTCAGCAGGACTCAGGCCGGGTCCGACGTCGGAGTCGTTCAGCTTGCGGTCGAGTGCCCAGAATCCGGTCTCGGCGGACAGTGGTCGCAGCTGCGCGCCCTGCTCGTCGATGAGCCAGGATTCGGCACTGTACTGCAGGTACGGGAGACCGTTCTGCGAGAAGACGACGCGCTGCGAGAAGCGCTCCGACTCGGCGGTCCCCTCGCCGAGCATCCCCGTCCCCTCCCAGGTTCCGAGGAGCCACGACAGCGGGACGAGCTCGGGTGTCAGGTCGGTGGGCAGGTCGATCGACATAGGGCCTCCGGGGTCAGTCGGCTACTTCTGGCCCTTGTACAGGCGCGTGATGACGAGGGCAGCGAATCCGGCCATGCCGATACCGGCGATGACCAGCAGCGAGATGAAGAAGATTTCAAGGGCGAGGATGGACATGCTCCCATCCTAACGCCCGGCGCGGACAGCGGAGGAACGCCCGCGACGGCCGTCGCCCGGGCCGCGAAACCGGCCCCGCCCGGCCCCGGATCGGCGCCCGGAGGCCCTGCTCAGGCCAGGAACAGCGTGTCGAGGAAGTACACGACGGCGCCGATCGCGAGGACGGGGGCGATACCGGCGGCGACGGCCGCGATCCGGTCGATCGGCGCCTCCCGGGCGACCAGCAACCGCCGGGTCCCTGCGATCACGGCACCGCAGGCGAGCCCCACGACAGCCGCTGCGAGTGCCGGAACATCGGTGAAGAGCAACGCACCGAGCGGTCCGGCGAGCGCAGCGAGCACGACGGCGGCGGGGGCGACGAGCCGGTCAGGGAGGGGCAGCAGGCACACGGCGATCGCGATGAGGATGCTCACGCCGGTCACGAGCGTCATGCCGGAATCGGCGGCGTTGACGGCGAGCCGGTCCGTGGCCACCCAGCCCGAGCCCATGGCCACGGCCACCACGCCCGAACCCGCCCCGAGGGTCGATTCCAGCCGGAGGCTCTGGCCGGTTCCGCGCAGGAGCTGGATCATGAAGACCGCGCCGACGCCCAGTGCCACGGAGACCGGGAACCAGGTCAGGTAGAACGGCCCGGGCACCGTGGCGGTGAGGACGACGGCGAGCAGTGCGGCGAGACCGATCGCCGCCGACAGGGTCTTCTTCGCCGGTACACGCAGGATATGGGGCCAGCCTACGGCGGCCAGGACGCACAGGGCGCCGACGGCCACGGCGACGGCCGTCACGGAGATGTAGGAGGACGCGACGATCGCTCCGGTCGCGATGGCCGCGGCTCCGGCCGCTGCGGCCACACTCGTCCTCTTCACCCCAGCAATACTGCCCTACCCGTGCAGGTGCGCCGAAAAGCACCCGGTCCGCCGCCGTCGTGCGTGTGGCGCATCACAGGCGACGGCTATACTTGACCAAATTTCGAGCGCACCCTCCTCCCCGTCGGGGAGGGCGGCGCTCTTGCCCGATGATGCGCATCCCCTACCCGTGGAGGACACATGCCGCACATCCTGATGCTCACGAACACCAGTGGTTCGTCCGTCGACATCCTGCCTGCGCTGGAACTGCTCAACCACAAGGTGCACATCCTCGCGGCAGAACCCACGGCGCTCCTCGAGACGGAACCCTGCGACGTCGTCCTCGTCGACGCGCGCAGGGACCTCATCGGCGCACGGTCCCTCACCCAGTTGTTGAAGGCCACCGGCCTCAGCGCGCCGCTCGTCCTCGTGCTCACGGAGGGCGGCATGGCGGCGGTCGCCGCGAACTGGCTGGCGGACGACGTCGTCCTCGACTCGGCGGGCCCGGCGGAGGTGGAGGCACGGCTGCGGCTGGTGATCGCGCGGTCGACGGCGGCCGGCGAGGAGACGAGCACCGAGATCCACGCGTCGGGCGTGGTGATCGACGAGGCCAGTTACACGGCGCGGGTGGGCGGCGAACCCCTGAACCTGACCTACAAGGAGTTCGAGCTCCTGAAGTACCTCGCGCAGCATCCGGGCCGGGTGTTCACCCGCGACCAGCTCCTGCACGAGGTGTGGGGATACGACTACTACGGAGGCACGCGTACCGTCGACGTCCATGTGCGGCGGCTGCGGGCGAAGCTCGGCTCCGACCACGAGCAGCTGATCGGCACGGTCCGGAACGTCGGGTACCGCTTCACGCTGACCCGCCTGCCCGACGAGCGCTCGTCGGTCGACCAGGACGCCTGACCCCACGCGAAAGCCCCTCCCACCTGCGGGCGGAAGGGGCTTTCGATGTTCCCGGCCGGGCCGGGCAGAAGTGGAGGACATACGGGTCGAACGTATCGCGGGCGCCCCACTGGCGCATCCCCCTCGAGCAGTTCCCGACACTACCGTACCCGGCGGGTGCGCACCAAACCGTGGAGCGGGCGCAGGACTAGGCTGGGCGTATGACCGCCGCTCAGCACGCCCCCACCTGGACCGTCGGCAGGATCACCGGCACACCGCCCCTTGACGTCGTCGACGAGATACGGAGCCTCGCCGCCTCCGCCGCGGAAGCCGACGGCAACCCGCCGCTGTCCGAGCAGACCCTGCTCACCCTTCGCTCCGACGACGCCGACGACCGCCTGCTCGTCCTCACGGCCCGCACCTCCGATGCCCCGGACAGCGAGCTCGCGGGGGTCGCCGTCGTCACGCTCGGCTCCGAGGACGGCGCCGTCCTCGAGCTCGTCGTCCGGCCCGACTGCCGCGGGGAGGGCGCCGGGACGGCCCTGATCGATGCGGTCCTCGCCGAGGGGATCACCGGCCTCCGCGGCTGGTCCCACGGCAACCACTCCGCGGCCGCGGACCTTGCGGAACGCTTCGGCTACGCCCCCGTCCGTGAACTGTGGCGGATGCGCCTGACCCGCGCGGCCGTCACCGAGACGGTCCCCGCGCTCGAGCTGCCCGACGGCGTCGTGCTGCGTCCGTTCGTCCGCGGGCAGGACGAGGCGGCATGGCTCGCGGCCAACGCGGCTGCTTTCGCGCACCACCCCGAACAGGGGGCCACCACGCGCGCCGATCTCGAGGCGCGGATGGCCGAGGACTGGTTCGATGCCGAGGGCTTCCTGCTCGCCGTGCGCGAGATCGACGACGCCCTGCTCGGCTTCCACTGGACGAAGGTCCATCCTGCGGTGGGGGAACACCCGGCGATCGGCGAGGTGTACGTGGTCGGCGTGACGCCGGAGTCGCAGGGCATGGGCCTCGGCAAGGCCCTGACGATCGCCGGCATCGAGTACCTCCACGACCGCGGACTGCAGGCCATCATGCTCTATGTCGATGCTGACAACACGGCCGCCGTCGCGCTTTACCGCACGCTCGGCTTCACCCGCTGGGACGTCGACGTCATGTACGCGGCCGAGGCGGCGCAACCTTCCTTGTAAGGTTGGTTCGAGGCGTCCCCGGGCCTGTCGGAGCGGGGTTCCCGCCACCATGACCGCCCACGCTGCAGGAGACGTAATGGATTCACGAACCAAACGCCGGGGTGCGTCACTGTACGGGTCATCCGAAACGGCTCCGGCCCGGGCAACCCAGGACCGCATCGACATCCCGGAGTTCGCTCCCAGCCTCCTGCCGTCCGGCGACATCGGAGCGGACCGTTTCCTCGATCGCGAGATCAGCTGGCTCGATTTCAATGCGCGCGTCCTCGAACTCGCGGAGGACCCGGAGCTCTTCCTCCTGGAGCGGGTCGGCTTCCTGTCGATCTTCGCGTCCAACCTCGACGAGTTCTTCATGGTGCGGGTGGCCGGCCTCAAGCGCCGGATCGCCACGGGCCTTGCGGTACCCTCGGCGGCGGGCCTCAGCCCCATCGAGCAGCTCGAGAAGATCATGCAGGACGGCTACCAGCTGCAGCAGCGCCACGCAGCCGTGTTCGCCGAGCACATCCGGCCGGCCCTCGCCCAGGAGCAGATCCACCTCACCACGTGGGAGGAACTGGACGACACCGCACGCGCCGAGCTGCACAAGGTCTTCGCCGAGAAGGTCTTCCCTATCCTCACGCCGCTCGCCGTCGACCCGGCCCACCCGTTCCCCTACATCTCGGGCCTGTCCCTCAACCTCGCCGTCGTGGTCCGCAACCCCGTCAGCCAGAAGGAACTCTTCGCACGTGTGAAGGTGCCCGACCAGTTGCCGCGCCTCATGTCGGTGGACGGACCGCGCGCGGGCAACGTCGCCGGGCGCATCGCCCGCTTCATCCCGCTCGAAGAAGTCATCGCCGTCCACCTCGACCAGCTCTTCCCCGGCATGGAGGTGCTCGAGCACCACCTCTTCCGCGTCACGCGCAACGAGGACCTGGAGGTGGAGGAGGACGACGCCGAGAACCTGCTGCAGGCGCTCGAGAAGGAACTGCTGCGTCGCCGGTTCGGGCCGCCCGTCCGGCTCGAGGTCACCACGGACATCAACCCGAGCATCAGGGCATTGCTCTCGCGGGAACTCGGCGTGGAGGAGGACGAGGTCTTCAACCTCCCGGCGCCCCTGGACCTGCGCGGCCTCAGCGTGATCGCGGGCATCGACCGTGGGGATCTGCACTTCCCCAAGCACGTCCCGCACACGAGCCGCTACCTCAACGAGAGCGAGACGTCGAAGGCAGCGAACGTCTTCGCGGCGATGCGGCGGCGCGACATCCTGCTGCACCACCCGTACGACTCCTTCTCCACCTCCGTGCAGGCGTTCCTGGAACAGGCGGCTTCGGACCCGAAGGTCCAGGCCATCAAGCAGACGCTGTACCGGACGTCGGGCGACTCCCCCATCGTCGATGCCCTGATCGACGCCGCCGAAGCCGGCAAGCAGGTGCTGGCCCTCGTGGAGATCAAGGCACGGTTCGACGAGCAGGCCAACATCTCCTGGGCGCGCAAGCTGGAGCAGGCCGGCGTGCACGTGGTGTACGGCATCGTGGGGCTCAAGACCCACTGCAAGCTCTCGCTCGTGGTGCGGCAGGAGATCGACGGCCTCCGACGGTACTGCCACATCGGCACCGGCAACTACCACCCGCGAACGGCCCGGTACTACGAGGACCTCGGCCTGCTCACCTCCAACGAGCAGGTGGGCGAGGACCTGTCGCGCCTGTTCAACCAGCTGTCCGGGTATGCACCGAAATCCACCTTCAAGCGCCTCCTCGTGGCGCCGCGGTCGGTCCGCTCGGGTCTGATCGACCGCATCGAGCGGGAGATCGCGAACAAGCAGGCCGGGCTCGCCGCACGCGTGGTCATCAAGGTGAACTCCATGGTCGACGAAGCAATCATCGATTCGCTCTACCGCGCGTCACAGGCGGGTGTGCAGGTGGACGTGATCGTGCGTGGCATCTGCTCGGTACGACCCGGAGTTCCGGGGCTGAGCGAGAACGTCACGGTCCGCTCCGTCCTCGGCCGGT
This sequence comes from Arthrobacter sp. TMS2-4, assembly GCF_054511075.1. Classification (NCBI taxonomy): domain Bacteria; kingdom Bacillati; phylum Actinomycetota; class Actinomycetes; order Micrococcales; family Micrococcaceae; genus Arthrobacter; species Arthrobacter sp. TMS2-4. The sequence goes on along the minus strand of NZ_JBTNDI010000001.1, from coordinate 24,026 downwards.
TCCTCGAACATTCCCGAGTCTTCGCCTTCGCGAACGGCGGCGCGCCCGCGGTGTTCATCGGGTCGGCGGACATGATGCACCGCAACCTCGACCGCCGCGTCGAGGCTCTCGTGCAGTTGAGTTCGGCGGAGGACATCTCCTACCTGATGAACCTCATGGACCGGTACATGGACCCGACGGTCTCCAGTTGGCACCTCGATGAGACCGGCTGCTGGACCCGGCAACACAAGGACGCCGACGGCGTGCTGCTCGAGGACATCCAGTCGTCGCTGCTCGCCTCGCGCGCCCGCCAGCGAGCAGTGTCCCGCCGCTGATGGCTCCATCAACGAAGGACGCCGCCGTCGCCACGGTGAGCGGCAGTCCTGCTGTCGTGGCCGCAGGCACGCTGTGCTGGCGGATCGAGAAGGGCTCTCTCGAGATCCTCATCATCCACCGCCCCCGGTACGATGACTGGTCCTGGCCGAAGGGCAAGCTCGATCCGGGAGAGACGACGCCCGAGTGCGCCGTCCGCGAGACGGACGAGGAAGTCGGGCTGCGCGTGCGACTCGGTATCCCCCTGGCAACGATCACCTACCCGGTGAACGCGGGCGAGAAGACGGTGCACTACTGGGCGGCCAGGATCGACCGGGCTACCCCGGTGCCGGACGGCAGCGAGGTCGACGACACACGCTGGGTGTCTCCCGAAGAGGCGCGCACCCTCCTGAGCAACCCGACCGACGTCGTGCCCCTCGACGCTCTCGTCGAGGCGCACCGCGCCAGGAACCTCCAGACCTGGCCGCTGATCGTGGTCCGCCATGCCAAGGCCAAGCCCCGCTCGTCATGGAGCAGGGCCGAGGGCGAGAGGCCCCTCGCCGCCACCGGCCGACGGCAGGCTACCGCAGTGAGTCGCCTGCTCCAGGCCTGGACGCCTGAGCGGGTGGTGAGCAGCCCCTGGGTGCGGTGTGTCCAGACGATCTCGCCGTACGTGAACCAACGCAGTGCGAAGCTGAAGCTCGTCGACGCCCTGACGGAGCACGACGCCGCGAGGAAGCCCGCACGCGCGCGAGCTGCCATCGAGCGGCTCCTGGACAAACGCAGACCGGTGGCGGTCTGCACCCACCGCCCGGTGCTCCCGCTCGTCCTCTCGGTGCTGCGCGGCCACATGCCGCACCATCTGCACGCGCTCCTGCCCGTCGAGGACCCGCACCTCGCACCCGGCGAAGCGGTGATCTGCCAGGTGAGCAGCACCAACCAGGGCCGCATCGTGTCCGTGGAACAGTTCCGCGCCTACGACGACTGATCGCTGCATCCGCCGGGTGTCGGTTCCGCAGATCGTCCATCCGTCCTGATCATCCGTGCGCTTGCCCGGCTGTTCTTCCCTTTCTCGGTTCCTGCGTTCGTGGTGTCCAACCCGTTCGTCAGCGGCCGGAATGACCCCGTTCATGCCTCGTTCACTCGCAGCGCCTAGGGTCGGTCCTCACGCAGTGACCGCACCGACGAGAGGATCCCCCCATGGCCGATGTGAAGAGCCTGGTACGGGCACTCGCGCCGCACGAGATCGAACTGATCCACCGGATCGGACCTTCCGGGCCGCTCACGCCGAAGCTCATGCACGCCATCGACCGTGCGGCAGGCGGTCCCGGCGAAGGTCGCGGTTACTACGTGTACGGACAGCCCGCGGACCCCGACCGGCCGCGGCCGTTCGTCCTCAGCGACGACGTGTGCGCTGAACTGTTCGGCACACACTAGGGCTGCGGCCTACGAGCTGACCGGTCCCAGCCCCCGGCTGCCCCGTCGTAGCCCAGGGGTCACCTCGTCCCAGCCCGCGGCTGTCCTGGCGCAGCCCAGGGGTCACCTCGTCCCAGCCCGCCGGCCGCCTACCGAGCTTCTGCAGATCCGCTGGCGACGCACGTCTGGCTCATGACCGAGTTTCCGTCGGGCTGTCCCGAGAGGATGGCCTCACGGACAGGTCCTCGGGGACGATGGTGGCGTGAAGTATCTCCCAGGCACTCCTGCCCCTGGCTCGCCCACCCCCGGCCCGTCGTCGTTGGTCGCCGATCCTGCGGACCGACCGTCGGGTGCCGTCCTCCGGTTGCAGAGGATCGGTCCCGGCGCCGATCTCCCGCCCGCAGCCACCATGCTCCGGCTCCTCGACGACGTCGAACGGGCGCGGGCGGCACGGATCGCCGATGCGACGCCGTCCGCCCTCTTCGTCGCGGGCCGGTACCTCCTCCGTACCCTTGTCGCCGACCTGCTGGGAACGCAGGCCGGCAGCCTCGTGTCCTGCTTCGAGTGCCCGATCTGTGACCCGCACCGGGTGTCGGATCACGGTCGGCCGGCCTACCTGCTGCGTGGTGAACGCGTGCCGCTGGCACTCAGCCTGTCCCGGGCCAATGGCTTCGTGCTGCTCGGAGTACTCGGGGCGGCCGAGATCCACGAAACAGTCGAGTTGTCAGGACGAGGCGGTACATCCGGCTCGGCTGCAAGCCACGGGATCCACGGTCCGGAAGGAACAGCCACGACGGTCGGGGCGAACGGGACACCGCTACTGGGAGGCGTCGGTTCGAAAGCACGACCGGGACTGGGCGTGGACCTCACCGCCGTCGCCGCCGTCGACTTCGGGGGTTTCGACGACGTCGCCCTGACTCCCGAGGAGCGGACCATGGTCGACGGACTTCCGTCCGGTGACCGACGGGCGGTTCGTGCGCGCCTGTGGGCCCGCAAGGAAGCGCTGGTCAAGGCTTCGGGCATGGGCTTCACCGATCGCGGCCCGGACGCAGTCGGGGTATTGGAGGAGCCGCGTGTCACCGATCTCAGCTCGATCGATGGGGAGCCGCTGGAGCCACTGGGCTTCGTGGCCGCCGTCGCCGTCGACCCGTGAGGAGCCATTCGGGCCCGAGAGGTAGGCCGGCATGTCGGCAGGCACGCACCCGTGCCGGACGCCGGACACCCGGCATGTGTCTGCAGGCAGGCACCCGACATGCAGCGGTATCGGCCCGTATCACAATGCGGGCAGGGGCCTCGAGAGCAGCCACGGCACCAGGAGGTCCCCGACACCGGCGCCGGGAAGCGCTCGTACCGCGAACGCGATGAAGTCCGCTGTGGTGGCGGTCCCGAAGCGGTGTTCTGCGGACCACGAGCGCAGCAGCGCGAAGAAGGCGTCGTCGCCTGCCGCCTTCCGGAGCGCATGGAGCGTGAGGGCGCCACGCTTGTAGACGCGGTCGTCGAACATGTCGACGGCGCCGGGATCGGCGAGGACGAGGTCCTGGGGCGCCCGGCTGAGGCGCTGGTGAACGGACCGCGCGTGGGCGTCCGCCGTCGTCGACCCGCTGGCCTCGGACCAGATCCATTCGGCGTAGCAGGCGAAGCCCTCGTGCAGCCAGATGTCCTGCCAGCGTGCGGCGGTGACGGAGTTGCCGAACCACTGGTGCGCGAGCTCGTGGGCGATCAGTCGCTGCGCGTCCCAGCCCTGGTCGAGGTGGTTGCGCCCGATGATCGAGAGCGTCTGCGCCTCGAGGGGTATCTCGAGGTCGTCGTCGGCGACGACCACGAGATACTGAGGATAGGGGTAGGGCCCGAAGCACTCCTCGAACACGGACATCATCTGGTGCTGGCGTGCCAGCGACACCTTGGCTGCGGGGGCGAGGGACGGCGGCACGGCAGCGTACAGCGGCACGGGTGTTCCCGGTGCGCGCTGCGCACCCGGGGCGGGCAGGCCGACGACGGGCCCCGCGGGGTCGTTCAGCGCCACAAGGGCGTATCGACCGATCTGCACCGTCGCGAGGTAGGTGGCCATCGGCTCGGCCTGCTCGTACGTCCAGGTGGTCCGGCTGGACCGGTCGACCCGCGAGACGAGGACGCCGTTGCAGACGGCCCGGTAGCCGGCATCGGTGGTCACGGCGATCCGGTAGGCAGCCTTCTGCGAGGGGTGGTCGTTGCAGGGGAACCACGACGGAGCGCCGGTGGGCTGCCCGGCGACAAGGGCGCCGTCGGTCAGTTCCTCCCACCCGATCTCGCCCCAGATCCCGGTGAGGGGGCGCGGGTTCCCCTCGTACCGGATGTCGAGCCGGAACGTGGCACCGGCGGGCACGGGATCGCGGAAGCCGACGACGAGCTTTCCCGCACGGTCCTTGAAGGACCGGATGCGGACGGTGTCCGAGGTGATCCGGGTGGTCCGGAGCCCCTGGAGGTCGAGTTCGACGTGGTGCAGTCCCCGGCGCGTGGTCACGGCCAGGACGGCACGACCGGACAGGCGATTGGTCGCGAGCCGGTAGTCGAGGGCGAGGTCGTAGTGGTCGACCTGGAAGGAAGTGCTGCCGTTGGTCGGGGTGTACGGGTCAGGCGCAATGCTCTCGGAACTGGTGCTCACGCACCGTCTCCCGGACCCGACCAGGAGCTGACCGGGTTCCCCATCCAGTAGGTCCCTGCGGGGACGGTCTCCCCGCGCATCACGAGCGACGCAGGCCCTACGGTGCCACCCTGGTCGATCCGGGCTGCGGGCAGGATCACGCTGTGGGGGCCGAGGGTTGCTCCTGCGGCGAGCTCCACGGTGTCCATGCTCATGATCCTGTCATGGAAGAGATGGGTCTGCACCACGCATCCGCGGTTGACAGTGGATCCGGTGCCGAGGCTCACCAGATCCGCTTCGGGCAGCCAGTAGCTCTCGCACCAGACGCCATGTCCGATCTTCGATCCCAGTGCCCGCAGCCACCAGACCAGCGACGGCGTGCCGCTGGCGGCCCGCGCGAACCACGGGGCGCTGACGCTCTCGATGAACGTGTCCACCACCTCGTTGCGCCAGATGAAGGAGCTCCACAGTGGGTGCTCGCCGGCCGTGATCCGGCCGACCAGCAGCCACTTCGCGACGACGGCGCTCGCGGCGGCGATCGCTCCCAGCACCGTGAACACGACGCCGCTCAGCAGGGCCGCCACGAGGTAGCCGCCCCAGGACGCCAGCGCGTCGAAGGCCACGAGGGCCGCGGCGGCGATCATCACGGTGAGGATGACCGGCACCACGCGACAGAGCTCCCAGAACGCGCGCGCCGCCCTGAGGCGCCCTGACGGCTGGAACGTGCGGCTCTGGTCCCCGGTCACGGCGAGCCGGCGCAGCCGGGAGGGCGGACTGCCCAGCCAGGAACTGCCGGCCTTTGCCTTCGCCGGCGTGGCCGACAGCACCGCGACCAGCGAGTTCTTCGGGACGCGCCGCCCGGCCGAGGTCATGCCCGAGTTGCCGAGGAAGGCACGCCGGCCGATCTTCGCGGGCGCGATGCGCAGGTACCCGCCGCCGAGCTCGTAGGAGGCCACCATGGTGTCGTCTGCGAGGAAGGCACCCTCGCCGATCGTGGTCATCTTCGGGATGAGCAGCACGGTGGATGCCTCGACGTTCCGGCCGACCCTCGCCCCGAGGAGCCGCAGCCACACGGGCGTGAACAGGCTCGCGTAGAGCGGGAACAGGAGGTCCCGCGCCATGTCGAGGGTGCGCTCCGTGGCCCAGATCTGCCAGCCGATCCTGCTACGGGCAGGATAGTAGCCTTCGCGCAGGCCGATGCCGAGCAAGCGGACGGTCGCGAGGACCAGGAGGGCGGTGACGACGATCCAGAGGACGGCGGCGAGCGCCACCGGTCCCACGAGGGTCGGCCATGCCGAGGACAGGGACCGTGCGCCGCGCAGGGCTGCCAGGACGGGCAGTGCGGCGACGACGGCGGCGGCGTACGGGATGAGTGCGAGTGCGCCCGAAGCTGCGGCGAACGCCACGAAGGACACACGCGCGCGCAGCCGGGAGCGGGCCGGCGGCGCGTCGGGCCAGTCCTGCTTGGCCCGCCCCGCCCTGGTGGCGGGCGCGCCCGAGAAGAGCTCCCCGGGGCGGACGATGCCCTGGACCGCCGACCCCGGGGCGACCTCGGCGCCGGCGCCGATCGTCGCACCCGGCATCAGTGTGCTGCGTGCGCCGACCACGGCTCCCGCGCCTACGGTGATCCCGCCGATATGAATGCGGTCGCCGTCGATCCACCAGCCCGAGAGGTCCACCTCCGGTTCGACGGACGCGCCCGGTCCGAGGGTGAGCAGGCCCGTGACCGGGGGGACGGAGTGGAGGTCGACGTCGGGTCCGATGCGTGCGCCCAGCGCCCGCGCGTAGAGCTGCACCCACGGTGCGCTGGCGAGGCTCACCGCCCCGGCGCTGTCCGAGATCTGCTCGGCGAGCCAGAGCCTGAGGTGCACCCTGCCGGACCGCGGATAGACACCGGGCTCCACGCCGGACAGCAGGAGGCGGGCCGCGAGGACGGACAGTGCCATGCGGCCGAACGGGCTGACGAACACGAGCCAGGACAGCGCCACCCACCACCACGACAGGGTGGCCGCCGCCGTGAGGATCCCGAGTCCGCCGAGGACGTTGCCTGCGATCATCGCGTACGTGAGCCAGCGCATGCCCGCCAGGAACTGCAGCGGGATGCCCATGATCGTCTGGAAGACCTGCGACCTGCGCGCCGTGCGCAGGACGGCGCGTTCGGGAGTTGGTGGCTGCTCACCCCCGCCGCCGGTTCCTGCGGCGAAGGCGGCGAGCGCACCGAGCCGCGGATGGGCGTAGATGTCGGCGACGGTGACGACCGGGTAGCGGGTGCGGATGAGCGACACGAGCCGGGCGGCCGCGAGCGACCCGCCGCCGTGCAGGAAGAAATCGGCGTCCTCGTCGGCCGGGACGGTGCCGAGGACGGCGGCCCACTGGTCCGCGATCCACCGGAGGCGCGGGTCGAGGTCCTCCAGGCTGCCAGGTGTGTCCGGGTCACCGACACCGGCGAGCGGCCAGGGCAGGGCGTTCCGGTCCACCTTGCCGCTGGTCTTCGTGGGCAGGGCGTCGGTGACGGTCAGCAGGGGCACGAGCGCGGCGGGCAGCTCCCCGGCGAGCAGCGCGCGCAGGGCCGGGAGGTCGGGGTCGCGGTCGGCCGGCACGAGGTAGCCGACGAGGAGCTGGTTGCCCGACGGTGTCGTCCGGACGGCGGCGGCGGCGCCGGCGATCCCGGGCAGGGCCTGGAGTGCCGCATCCACCTCGCCGAGTTCGATGCGCCGGCCACCGAGCTTCACCTGGTCGTCGGCCCGGCCCATGAACACCAGCCCGGCGGCCTGCAGCTGCACGAGATCGCCCGACCGGTAGGCGCGCCGCCACCCGAGCGTCGGCATCGGTGCGTACTTCTCGGCGTCCTTGGCCGGGTCCAGGTAGCGGGCCAGTCCCACTCCCCCGATGATGAGCTCCCCCGTGCCTCCCTCCGGGACGGGCGTTCCGGACTCGTCCACGACGGCGAGGTCCCACCCGTCCAGGGGCAGGCCGATGCGTATGGGGCCCTCCCCGCCCAGGCGCGCGGCGCAGGCGACCACGGTCGCCTCGGTGGGTCCGTAGGTGTTCCAGACCTCACGGTCATCGACGGCCAGGCGCTGTGCGAGGTCCGGTGGGCAGGCCTCCCCACCGAAGATGAGGAGGCGGACGTTCTCGAGCGAGTCGGCGGGCCACAGCGCCGCCAGCGTGGGCACGGTGGACACGGCGGTGATACCGCGGGTGATCAGCCACGGACCGAGATCGACACCGGTCCGCACCAGGGCGCGGGGCGCCGGCACGAGGCACGCACCATACCGCCAGGCCAGCCACATCTCCTCGCAGGAGGCGTCGAACGCGACGGAGAGGCCGGCCAGCACGCGGTCGACGGGTCCGAGGGGTTCGTGCTGCAGGAACAGCCGTGCCTCCGCGTCGACGAAGGCGGCGGCGGAGCGGTGGGAGACGGCGACGCCCTTGGGTGTGCCCGTGGAACCGGAGGTGAAGATGATCCAGGCGTCGTCGTCCGGTGTGGGGTCTCCGGGAATTCCCCGGCGTGCACCAGGTCCGGCGACCACCGACAGGCCGTGCCCGACGACGACACCGACGCGTGCCTCAGCGAACACGACGCGGGCACGTTCGTCCGGGTCGTCGGCATCGACGGGTACGTAGGCCGCTCCCGCCGCGAGTACGCCGAGGATGGCGATGTACAGCTCATTGGTGCCGGAGGGCAGGCGCACCCCGACGGTGTCGCCGCGGCCCACACCGGCGGCGCGCAGGGTGGCGGCGAACCGGTCGGCGGCCGTGACGAGCTCCGTGTAGCTGAGGTCCTCGGTGCCGTCGTCGAGCGCCGACGCGCTGGGATGCTCCGCGGCCGTGGCCCGCAGGATGTCGAGGAGCGTCCGGGGGGCCGGTGCCCGACCGGACGCCGTGAACCGCCCGGCGGCAGGTGTGGCGTGGATCTGGGGCGAGGGGATGGTCACGGCTGGATTCTTCCGGTACGAAGTGAACAGCAGGTGAGCGGCGACGCCGTCGCCTGCACGGCCCGGGGGTAGTCTACCCGCGTCACCACCGCCGACCGGGACGACCCATTCGTTTTAGACTGGCCGGGTGAGCACTCCCATCCCCACCCCCTACGAGGACCTGCTGCGCGACGTCATGGCGAACGGCGCGCCCAAGAGCGACAGGACGGGTACCGGTACCCGGAGCGTATTCGGGCGGCAGCTGCGCTTCGATCTCAGCGAGTCCTTCCCGCTCGTCACCACCAAGCGTGTGCACTTCAAGTCCGTGGCGCTGGAGCTGCTCTGGTTCCTCCGCGGCGATTCCAACGTCCGCTGGCTGCAGGAGCGAGGCGTGTCCATCTGGAACGAGTGGGCGGACGAGGACGGTGAGCTCGGCCCCGTCTACGGCGTCCAATGGCGGTCATGGCCCACGCCTGACGGCGGCCACATCGACCAGATCGCCCAGGTGGTCGAGGCTCTCAGGACGAACCCGGACTCGCGCCGCCACCTGGTCTCGGCCTGGAACGTCTCCGAGTTGCACGACATGGCGCTGCCGCCGTGCCACGTGTTCTTCCAGTTCTACGTGAGCCCCGGCGTGGACGGTGGCCCCGGCCGGCTCTCCTGCCAGTTGTACCAGCGGTCCGCCGACACGTTCCTCGGGGTCCCGTTCAACATCGCCTCCTACGCCCTGCTGACCCTCATGGTCGCCCAGCAGACCGGTCTCGAGCCCGGCGAATTCATCTGGACCGGCGGGGACGTCCACGTGTACGACAACCACGTGGAGCAGGTCGCCGAGCAATTGTCCCGGGAGCCCTACCCGTACCCCCGCATCGAGCTGAAGCGTAGGCCGGACAGCATTTTCGACTACGACCTGGAGGACTTCGACGTGATCGACTACCGGCACCACCCCACCATCAAGGCGCCGGTGGCGGTTTGAGCGCGGATCCCTCCCCCCGGGCCCTGAGCGTGCCCGATGCCGTCGGGTCCCGCCCTGTGATCGGCATGATCTGGGCGCAGACCGAGGACGGGGTGATCGGCAAGGACGGCGGCATCCCCTGGCACGTGCCGGAGGACCTCGCGCACTTCAAGGCCACAACGACGGGGCATCCCGTCATCATGGGCCGGCGTACCTGGGAATCCTTCCCGTCGTCGGTTCGTCCCCTGCCGGACCGCACGAACATCGTCGTCTCCGGATCGCGCCTGGACCTGCCCGGTGCCGTCGTCGTCGATTCGCTCGACGCTGCCTTCGAGGCCGCGAATGCCAGTCCCGGCGCCGAGGAGGTGTGGGTCATCGGTGGCGGCCGCGTGTACGCCGATGCCATGCCGCGTGCCAATGCGGCGCTGGTCACCGTCGTCGAATCCGCGGCGGAGGGCGACACCCTCGCGCCCCTGCTCGGAACGGACTGGTCGCTGGCGGCCGTGACCCCGGAAACAGGCTGGCTGGAATCGACGAAGGGTACCCGCTACCGCATCAGCCTCTGGACCAAGCAGTCCTGACGCAGGGGCACCGGTCACAAACCGGCGCCTCTCGGCGCCTCCGCCTAAACTGGAGGGCATGACTTCAGCACCCGAGAGTTCCGCACTGCCCTCCGTCGGCTTCGTGGGCTGGCGCGGCATGGTGGGCTCCGTCCTCATGCAGCGCCTCCAGGAGGAGGGCGACTTCGCCAGGATCAACCCCGTGTTCTTCTCGACCTCGGCCGTCGGCGGCGCTGCGCCGCGGTTCGCAGAGGGATCCGGCACCCTGCAGGACGCGTACGACGTCGAGACGCTCGCCAAGCTCCCGATCATCGTCACCGCCCAGGGTGGCGACTACACGGCCGAGGTCTACCCGAAGCTGCGCGACGCCGGGTGGCAGGGCCTCTGGCTGGATGCCGCCTCGACGCTGCGTATGGAGCAGGACAGCATCATCGTCCTCGATCCCGTCAATCGTGAGGCCATCGACGCAGGGCTCGCGCGCGGGGTGCGCGACTTCATCGGCGGCAACTGCACGGTCTCCTGCATGCTCATGGGTCTGGGCGGGCTTTTCCGTAATGGTCTCGTGGAGTGGGGCACGTCGATGACCTACCAGGCCGCCTCGGGTGGCGGTGCCCGCCACATGAGGGAGCTCCTCAACCAGTTCGGTGCGCTCCACGGCACCGTGGCCGTGAACCTCGACGATCCGGCCTCTGCGATCCTCGACATCGACCGCGCCATTCTCGCCAAACAGCGGCACCCCAGCCTCGAAGCGAGCCAGTTCGGCGTACCGCTGGCCGGGTCCGTCATCCCCTGGATCGACAGCGATCTCGGCAACGGGGTCTCCCGCGAGGAGTGGAAGGCTGGAGCGGAGACCAACAAGATCCTTGGTACCGAGACGCGCATTCCGTTCGACGGCCTGTGCGTCCGGGTGGGTGCGATGCGCTCGCATTCGCAGGCGTTGACCCTGAAGCTGACGCAGGACCTGCCAGTCAGTGAGATCGAGTCGATCCTGGCCGCGGACAACGAGTGGGTGCGCGTCATCCCCAACACGAAGACCGACACGGTCGCCGGGCTGACGCCGGTCGCAGCCACCGGGTCGCTTGAAATCCCTGTCGGACGGATCCGGAAGCTCGAGATGGGCCCGGAGTACATCAGTGCGTTCACGGTGGGTGACCAACTGCTGTGGGGAGCGGCCGAGCCGCTCCGCCGGATGCTGATGATCGCCACCGGCAACCTCTGAGGGTCCCTGGCGGGCGCCGCGCATCCTCGGGGCGATTCGGCCGGCGTCGGAGTTCTCGGGTCGATTCGATCCCCTGTTCCTCCACCCGTCACTCGGGCCGTGCGGCTCCATCACGTGCGTCCACCCGCCCCACGGGCCGCGCGGCTCCGTCACGTGCCTCCACCGGTCACTCAGGCCGTGCACTTCCGCCCTCACTCCCACAAGGAGACCGCGTCCGCGGCGCCGACAGTCGACCGAGGCTCGGCGTGCCAGTATCTGTTGCGCCTGGCAGTGGTGCCATGTCGGCCGAGGTGTGGCGGTGCCGTGAACCACGGTATGCCGTTGTGCGATGCGACCGTCCAGCCACCGTCATGGATGGTGTGGTGGTGGTGTGCACACAGCAGGACTCCGTTGTCGATACTGGTGCCGCCCCCGCGGGACCAGGGCGTCAGGTGGTGCGCCTCGCACCAGCTGGCTGGAACGGTGCAGTCCGGGAAGGCACAGCCTCGGTCGCGTGCGACCAGTGCCCGACGCAGATGCGGTGGGAAGAGCCTCCCTGCACGACCGATGTCGAGGACCTGACCCTTCCCACCGAGCACGAGCGGGATGAGGTCGGCATCGCACGCGATCCGCCGAATCGCACGGGCGCTGAGTTGCTCTGAGAAGACGGCTCGCCCGGTTCCGCTTCCGCCCGTCCGGCCGGTGCCGCGACCATCAGCCGAGGTGTCCCAGTCAGGGACCTCTGCACTGCTGACGTCTCCACCGCGGGTGTCACCAACGCCGACTTCTGCACCGCGGGCTTCTCGCCCGTTGACCTCTGCACCGTAGATGTCCCTACCGCCGGCCTCTCTGCGCCGGGCCCGTGGATCGGTGGTCGCTGGGCCGCAGGTTCGTCGTCCGCCGGTGTCGCGGAGCTCGCCGAGGAGGTCGCGGTAATCGATGGTGACCATCACCTGGGGTCGATGGCCTCCGGTGGCCGGCAGCTCGGAGGTGGACAGGGCTATCCGACATGCTCCGACCAGTCCGTCGAGCAGGCTCTGGGCCCGGGTGGGGCTTTCCGCTCCGGTCGACGATGCGGATCCGCGAGCCCATTCTTCCAGCGAGGCTCCGGCAGCCACACCCTCCTGCGAGACTCCAGCAGCCACACGGTCCGGCGAGGCACCAGCAACACCGAGGCTCGGCGAGTAGTTAGGAGAATCGTGCGCGGTGCGGTCCGAAGCACGGTTCGTGGACATGCGGGGGTTGGTGGCAGTGGTCATCGCCGTGACCAGATGCTCGTACTGTTCGTCCGTCGCTCCGATTTCGAGGATCCGCAATCCATTGCGGCGACCGCGGAGAAATACGCCCTGGCGGCTCCGCAGGATTTTCTCCGTCGGTTCCTGCCCATCCTGGTCCAGAACGGTCTCCCAGCGACGGGCAAGGACACGCAGGACATCCTCATCGGCCTCCAGCGCCTGCCTGGTGAGGTGATGCTCCATCGACACCAGTTGATCGGGGTCGGCGAGGCAACGGACCCGGTCCACCGCTGAACAGATGACGGTCGCTGCTCGCCCGCTCAGGGTGCCTGAGGCGAATGCAGCACTGACAGCTGCCGACTGCGGCTCCACGGGTGCCCCTGTGGGCGAGACACCGGGCAGCACCTTGTGTGCCAACTCCAGTCTGCGTTTCGCCTCTGCGCGACTGATTCCCAGCCTGGCGCGCAGGTAATCCGTACAGCTCCGGAAGCGGGACCCGCTCGCATCACCATCTTCATGCTCACCCGATGCCGCCTCCCCTACCGCGCCGGGTCTCTTTTGCTCTCCGATCCACTGTTCCGCCCGGACCCGCAGAGAACCACTGTCCAGGGGCTTGTCACCCGAGGCCAGGTCCCGCTCCTCCGCCAGGCCCGCAGCAAGTACCTGCAGGTAGTCGACGACCCGTGACATGTCCTCGATGTCGACGATCGTCCGTGCGGCTTCACCCGAGGTGAGCATCCGGCCCCTGCCCTCCAGCGAAACCACCACCTGCATCAGTACGGCGTGCGCCAATCCCAGGGAGACGTCCGGGTCCCCGAAATCTTCCACCGGTGCGATAGCCATACCTGATTTTATCGAACCTATGTACTATTTCCGAGGGCAGGGAGCGATTGTGGAGGAGGAGTCGAGGATGGCTTATCCACATATCTCCTGCAACGCTGTCGAACACGCATCAGCCGTGTTCCGAACCTCGGCGCAGCCGAACAGTCGGGCCAAAAGGTCGGAGGGCACCGGAAGGATGGGCGCATGGATCCCGTGAACGCAGACATCGTCCTCCGGCGCTTCTTCGCGGCCAGCGGCCACACGCGGCACCCCGAGAGCCTGCTGCGATACGAGCGGGTCCAGGACCACCTCCGCGCCTACCTCGAACACGTCGCCGTGACCAGGCTGACGGACACCGAGCAGGACCTACTCGACCTGGAGCGACAATTCGGCACCGAGGACCCCTACGTCACGATCATGGGTGCGCGACAGCTCCTGCACGCCCTGCCCGAGTTCCTCGCAGCACCACAGCTCCTCCCCGACTTCCACGATCGCCTGGCGCAGATCAGTGTCGCCTCACGCCTTGCCCAGTGGCTCTGCTCACGGCAGCTCGTGCAGCGTGAGGACAGCTGGCAGGACGTCGTCCTCACGCGTGCCGCCGCCGAACAGGCACGACGCTCCCCCGCCCGCTGACGAAACCCGACCATGAGGACCAACGGGCTCCGCTGGCAGGACGCCAACCGGCAATCAATATCGGGCAAGGAAGGAGGGGACAGGAGTGGGGCGAACGGCAGCGCGCCCCCGGCTGGTAGGACGCCGGCCCACCACCGCGTAGCCGAGCCACCTCGTGGCCGAGCCGGACGCCGGCCCGCCACCGCGTAGCCGAGCAACCCCGTGGCCGAGCCCGCAGACCGGCCCCCGACTGGTAGGACGCTGGCCCACCACCGCGTAGCCGAGCAACCCCGTAGCGGAGTCAGCGCGTAGCCGAGCAACCGCGTCGCTGAGCCCGCAGACGGACCCCATCCGAGCCCGCAGCCGCGCCCTGACGGACGGGCTGCCCGGCGCCCGACGAGCTAGAGGGAGCAGTCGATGAGCAGCGGCTCGGGCTCCAACCGGATACCGAAAGCCTGATGCACGCCGTCACGCACGAGCCTGGCGACGGACAGCAGATCCGTCGTCGAAGCCCCGCCCCTGTTGGTCAGGGCCAGTGTGTGCTTCGTCGACAGGGAGGCACGGCCGCCGGCAGCAGCGAAGCCGTCGTCGTCCGCGAGACCGAAGCCTTTCGAGAACCCGGCGTGCTCGATGAGCCAGGCAGCGCTCAGCTTCACCGAGCCGTCCTCACCGGTCGGATACCGGGGAGCATCTGCCGGCAACCGCGCTGCGACGTCCTGTGGAACGATCGGGTTGGTGAAGAACGATCCCGTGCTCCAGGTGTCCGGATCGGGTGCGTCCAGCACCATGCCCTTGCCCGCCCGCAGCCTGAGCACCTCACGGCGCACGTCGTTGGCGTAGGCACGCGCCCCGACCTCGACGCCGAGTACCCGGGCGAGCTCGGCGTACCGGATCGGGGTGCTCATGCGTCCGAGACCGAGCTGGAACTCGACCGTGAGCACCACATAGCGCGGTGACCCGTTGATGGTGCTGCGCTTGAGCAGGGAGTCCCGATAGCCGAACTGCAGCTCGAAATTGGTGAAGCTCTTGATGCTGTCCGTCTCGCGATCGAAGGTGCGCACCGTGGCGATGGTGTGGGACACGTCCGAACCGTAGGCCCCCACGTTCTGCACGGGCGTCGCACCGGTGGACCCCGGGATGCCCGAGAGGGCCTCGAGGCCGGTGAACGCGTGCAGCACGGTGTACTTCACGAGATCGTCCCAGTCGTGCCCGGCCTGCACCTTCACCATGACACCGCCGCATGTGGCGTCGTCGTCGTCGACGGTGAACCCGCTCGACGTGATGCGGACGACGGTGCCCGCGAAGCCGTCGTCGCCGATCAGCAGGTTCGACCCGCCGCTGATGACGAGCAACGGGTCACCGGCGGCGTCGGCGGCCCGGACAGCATCGACGATCTCCTGTTCCGTCGAAGCCTCCACGAGTGTGCGTGCCGGTCCTCCGACGCGTGTCGTCGTGAGATCGGCCAGGGGCGTGCCGGTCAGGGGCACGCTCATGACAGTCTCACCACGGCCTGCGCCTTCACGAGCACCTTCTGCCCGCCGAACGTAACGGTGAAGTCGATGCGTGCCGTCGACCGCTCGGCGTCGATCGCCCCGACGACGCCGACGACCTCCACCACGGCGCCGGGCTCCCCGGGCCGCGCCGTGGTGTCCTCGACGACGACGGGCTTGGTGAAGCGCGTCTGGTAGTCGATGACGGCAGCGGGGTCGCCGACCCAGTCGGTGACCAGCTGCACGACGGCGCCCATGGTGAACATGCCGTGGGCGATCACGCCGGGCAGGCCCACGCCCTCGGCGAACCCCTGGTTCCAATGGATCGGGTTGAGGTCTCCCGAGGCACCCGCATACCGGACGAGGTCCTGGCGGGTGATGTCGAGGGTGGCGGAACCGATCTGCCGGCCCACCTCGAGTGTGCTGATGGATACGGTCATGGCTACTGGTCCTCCCCACGGACGAGGAGGGATGACGTCGTGGTGGCCGTGGGCTCACCGTCGACGGTCGAGATTTCCGCACGCGTGGTGATCATCGCGCCACCGCCCATGGCCCTGACCTGGTCGACGTGGAGTTCGGCGACGAGCTCGTCACCGGCGAGGATCGGACGGTGGTGGACGAAGCGCTGGTCGGCGTGGACCACGCGCGTGAAGTCGATACCGGCCGCCGGGTCCGCGATGAGCTGCGCGTCGGCCCGCTGCGCGACGATGATCGCGAACGTGGGCGGTGCCACGAGGTCCCGGTGTCCGAGCGCCACCGCGGCGTCCACGTCGTAGTGCGCCGGATGCGTGGCTTTGACGGCCCGGGCGAAGTCGCGGATCGCCTCGCGCCCCACGGAGTAGGTCTCTCCTGCGGGGTAGCTGCGCCCCTGCAGGTCTGGGTCGATGGTCATGATTCCTCCGGTGGAAACGTCGTCGGGCGGGCGGGAGATTCTGGGTGAAGGCGCGGGAAGGGGACGGCATCCGCCGTCGGGCTGTGCCGGCTCAGCGCCGGTCCCTGAGGCGACGACGCGTATCGCGCGAGCGCACGACCAGCCCTGCGATGTGGCACACCATGCCGACCACGATGATCGGGATGCCGGTGTAGACGAGCGCACTCTGGTCCGTGACGGCCCCGACCACGGCAATGAGGATCCCGAGCGCCGTGGTCGCCAGGGCGGAGACCACCAGTTTGCGGTACAGGTCCGAGCCGGTCTCCCAGGGCGTATTCAGCATGCACCGATTCTACTGCCGCCCGCCGCACGGTCCTCAGAAGAGCGCTTCCTGGACGGCGGGCACCGGCGTGCTGAAATTCCCCGCCCGGAGCCGCCTGCCCTTGAGCTGGGACAGGTCGGCGACGAACACGAGGTCCGAGCCGTCGATCGAGACCAGCGCCGACGGACCGAGTACCTCACGCACGGTGACGCCGTGCCGGCCCCGGCCGAGTGGTTCCGGATACGGCTGGAGTCCCCGGTGGCGGAAGACAGCGGACCACGACGACGGCGACTCGAACTCCTCGCGCACCACCTCGAACCCCTCGACCCCGACTCCACCGGACAGCAGTCCCCGGGCTGCCAGGGCGAACCCGTCGTTGAGTCGCTCGAGCTCGACAGGGGGAAGCGGCGCGCACAGGGACGCGGCCTTCGCGGCGGATCGCACGGCCTGCGGCAGGCCCACCGTGCGGGTTACCTCGTCCTCGAGGATCCGGACGATCCGCCCGTCCCGCGCATAGGCGACGAACTGCGCGACGACGGCGCCCTGCTCCACGAGACGCGCCCGCTTCCGCAGGTCCGACGCCGTCCCGACCTTCGTCGCGCCGTCCGCGAAGGTGGCCACATACAACCAGTGGGGCTGATCGAGGTAACGCTTCAGACCCGCCGGGGCGATGCCGGAGCGGTGGATGTCGTGCATGAACCGGAGGTCGTCCTGCGCGAAGCACCGCCCGCACTGGTAGCCCCGCTCCGCGGGCGCATGGCCTGCGCAGCCCACCCACGTGCGGTCGTCCCGTCCATGGACGCGGTGGAAGCCGAGGCAGTACTTCCCCTCGGCGGTGACCTCGAAGGCCAGTCTCGCGCCGGGCGCCAGCGGGAGATCGTGCAGCCCTTCGTCCTGCGTGCCGGAGTTCTCCACCGACGTCTCGTGCAGGGAGAGGGCCGGCCCTGACTCGTGCCAGGCCACGCCGCTGCAGAGATAGGTGGGTTCCACGCTTCCAGCCTAGGGGCCGGCGCCGACAGCGGTGCGCACCGCGCCCTCCCCTGCGGTGATCGACCAGGCTCCCGGCGCAGCGAGGCAGGGCTCCCGGCGCAGCGAGGCAGGGCTCCCGGCGCAGCGAGGCAGGGCTCCCGGGACCGCGAGACAGGACTCCCGGGACTGCGAGACAGGGCTCCCGGGGCAGCGAGGCAGGGCTCCCGGCGCAGCGAGACAGGGCCCCCGGGCATCGACGCCGGGCTCCCGGGCATCAGGGCCACCCGGCTCTGGTGCCCGCCGCGGGCGTCGGGGACACTGGCGGCACCAGCCCCGCGTCCGACCGGAGGCCCCGACGCCCCAGGAGAATCACGCCATGGAAAGTGACGAACGACCAGGAACGGTCCTGTCCGAGACCGAAGCATGGGACCTGCTGAAGCGTGCCGACTACGGTCGCCTAGCCTTGAGCGTGTTGGGCGAGCCGGACATCTACCCGCTGAACTTCGTCGCGCACGACGGGGCGCTGTTCATGCGGACGAATCCGGGGACGAAGCTGGCCGAACTCACCGTGAACGAGCGCGTCGCCTTCGAGGTGGACGAGGTGAAGGACGACGAGGCCTGGAGCGTGGTACTCAAGGGCAGGGCCCGGGTGATCGTCTCGCAGTCCGAGGTGGACGCGGCGGACACCCTACCGCTCAAACCCTGGATCCCGACGCGGAAGTACACCTATGTGGAGATCACGCCGACCCACATCCATGGTCGCCACTTCGAGCTCGGCGAGGAACCGGAGCGCTACTGACACCCGGGGTCACCCCGGCGCCGCGGCCCCGCCCGTGAGCACGCGACTGAGGTCGTAGGCTGCCGGCAGGTCGAGTTGCTCAAACGTGCAGGAGCGGGCCTCCCGGTCCGGTCGCCACCGTTCGAACTGCACGGTATGGCGGAAGCGGTCGCCCTCCATCTGGTCGTACCGCACCTCCACCACGCGGCGCGGATGCAGCCGGATGTACGAGACGTCCTTCGCCGAGGCGAACCGGCTCCGCTCGGTGGCACCCAGTTCCGGAGCGCCGTCGTCGTCCCGCATCACGTCCTGCTCCAGTTCGTCGACCAGCTCCGACCGACGCGCGTCCGAGAACGCGGAGATCCCGCCGACGTTCCGTAAGACGCCGTCGTCGTCGTACAGACCGAGCAGCAGCGAGCCGACCCCCTGCCCCGAGGTGTGGATCCGGTAGCCCAGCACGACGGTGTCGGCGCTACGGTGGTGCTTCACCTTGAGCATGCGCCGCTTGTTCGGTTCATAGGCCGCAGCCAGCGGCTTCGCGACGACGCCGTCGAGTCCCGCCCCCTCGAACTCCACGAGCCAGCGACGCGCGAGCTCGACGTCGTGGGTGACCTGCGAGAGATGGACCGGGGGCGCGAAGGACCCACCGACGCCCTCCAGTGCTGTCCGGCGCTCACGGAAGGGGGCAGCCGTGAGGTCGGCGTCGTCGAGGGCGAGGAGGTCGAAGGCAATGAACGACGACGGCGTCTGCGCGGCCAGGAGCCGCACCCGGCTCTCCGCCGGGTGGATCCGCTGCGACAGGGCGTCCCAGTCGAGTCGCTCCGCCCCGGGCTTCCCCTTCCGCACCACGATCTCCCCGTCGACGACGCAGCGTTCCGGGAGGTTCTCGAGCAATGCATCGACGAGTTCCGGGAAGTACCGGGTGAGCATCTTCGAGCCACGACTGCCGATCTCGCAGGTGCCGTCCGCGATCCTCACGATCGCCCGGAAGCCGTCCCACTTGGGCTCGTAGACGAGGCCGCCGGCCACGCCGTCCTGTTCCGGGACGGCGGCGACGGCCTTGGCGAGCATGGGGCGGACGGGGAAGGGGAGGTCGGTCATGCTCTGATCCTGTCGTATCGGCCCGCACTTGACCATGACGGGCCGGCCTGGGACTCCGGAGAACACTGCAGGGCCCGCCGGACGGCGGACCCTGCGGTGTGGTGTTCGGTGAACCGCGCGCTACGCGGTCTGGCCCTCGTGGGGACCTTCCTCGATCTCTTCGAGGAGCTTGTCGTTGAAGGCATCGAGGTCTCCCGGGTTGCGGCTGGTCACGAGCCCCTGGTCGACGACCACTTCCTCGTCGCTCCAGTTGGCGCCCGCATTCCTCAGGTCCGTGGCAAGCGTGGGGTAGGACGTCAGGTCCCTGCCGCTGACGACGCCGGCCTCGATGAGGAGCCAGGGTCCGTGGCAGATGGACGCGACCGGCTTGTGCTGCTCGAAGAACGCACGGGTGAACACCTGGGCGTCCTTGTCGACGCGCAGGAAGTCAGCATTCACCACACCGCCGGGCAGGACAAGCGCGTCGTAGTCGTCGGCCTTCGCGTCGGCCACGGCGAGGTCCACCTCGAAGGTCTCACCCTTGTCCATGCCGTCGAAGCCCTGCAGCGTCCCCGTCTTGGGCGAGACCAGCGTGGGGATGCCGCCCGCCTCCTTGACGGCGTTCCAGGGGCTGGTGAGCTCGATCTGCTCCACCCCGTCCGTCAGCAGGAATGCGACCTTCTTGCCGGAAATGTCGTGCTCGGACATGCTGTTCTCCCTTGCGTAGAGCGTGGCTGTCGTACGGGATCCAGCCTAGGAACGCCGAGGATCATAAGCAAGCTGAGCATTGTGTCCGAGCGCCGACGGGGCGCGTCAGGGCCGTTTCGGCCGGGCGCGGACGTGCATCCGCTCGCCCTGTTGGCCGAAGAGGCTAATGAACTCCACGGGTCTGCCATCGGCGCTGGCGAACCAGTGGGGCGTCCGGGTGTCGAACTCGGCAGCCTCCCCCGGTCCCAGTACGAAGTCGTTGTCGGCGAGGACGAGCCGGAGGGAGCCGTTGAGGACGTACAGCCACTCGTAGCCCTCGTGGACCTGGCGATCCGGTTCGGTGCCTCGTGCGTCACCGTCGAGCACCATCTTGAAGGCCTGCATGCCGCCGGGCCGGCGCGTGAGGGGGATGGCGGTGACCCCGTGGTACTCGACGGGCCGAAGGTGGATGCGGGGATCCCCGGTCGGCGGGGCACCGACGAGATCGTCGAGCGGCACCCCGTATACCCGGGCGATGGGCAGGAGGATCTCGAGATTCGGGCGCCGCAGGCCGGACTCGAGCCGCGAAAGGGTGCTGACGGAGATGCCCGAGGCGGAGGACACGTCGCCGAGCGTGAGATTGCGCTGCATCCTCAAGCCGCGAAGGCGGGGGCCGACGGCGTCGAGCACGGCGTCGAGGTCGGTAGTCATGACACCAGTTTGCCAGACCGGCAAAGAAATTTGCGACCGGCACTGGAGCAGCCGATGCTTGAACCATCGGCGAACCAGAAGGAGACCCACCATGCCCCCCACCCCACGAACTCTTCACCAGCGATACGACGTGGTCATCATCGGCGGCGGACCTGCCGGCCTGAGCGCTGCTGTCACACTGGGTCGAGCCCTGCGCTCCGTCGTCGTCCTCGACGGCGGGCAGCCACGCAACGCCCCGGCCCGGGCCGTCCACGGGTTCCTGACCCGGGAGGGCCTCGGCCCCACGGCGCTGCTCGCCGCCGGCCGCTCCGATGCCGAAAGCTACGGGGCCACACTCGTCGAGGCCGACGTCGTGAGCGTCCGACGCGGAACCGAAGGCTTCACCGTCGTGCTGGCCGACGGACGCAGCGTCATCGGGCGACGCGTGCTCGTCGCCACAGGCCTCACCGACGGTCTGCCGCCAATTCCCGGCCTGCGCGAGCAATGGGGTGCGGGCGTGGTGCACTGCCCGTACTGCCACGGGTACGAGATCCGCGGGCAGCACATCGGCATTCTCGGGACGGGCCCGATGTCCATCCACCAGACGCTCCTGTTCCGGCAGTGGTCGGAGCACATCACCCTGTTCCTCAATGACGAGGTCACTCCCACCGACGAGGATTGGGACCGGCTGGCCGCCCGCTCCGTCCGCGTGGTGGACGGCGCCGTCGTCTCGGTGGATGCTTCCGATGGCACCCTGACGGGGGTGACGGTGGGCGACGGCACGTTCTTCGCCCTGGACGCACTCGCCGTCGGGACCCGCATGGAGGCCCGCAGCGCACTGCTCGAACCACTCGGCCTCGCGACGCAGGAGCACCCGTCCGGCATGGGACACGCCCTCGCAGCCGGACCCATGGGGGCGACGGCGGTGCCCGGGCTCTACGTCGCGGGAAACGTCTCGAATCTGGCGGCGCAGGTCATCGTCGCCGCGGCGGAGGGAACCATGGCCGGTGCCGCGATCAACGCGCACCTCCTCGAGGAGGAAACGGCGTGGGCGGTCGAGGGGTACCGCGGACCGTTCGCCGCCTCGATGGAGGCCGCCGTGACCGAACGGGTCCTTGGCACCCGCCGTCACGGGTTGGATGATGAAATTGTTCCGGCCATGCCCGCGCCCGCGGGCCCACCGCTTCGGGAAGGGGTTCGCCGTGCTGGTTGAGTACACGCAGGAGTTCTGGGACGACCGCTACCGGCAGCGCACCCGCATCTGGAGCGGCAAGCCGAACCGGCAGTTCGTCGCGGTGGCGGAAGCATTGCCACCGGGCCGGGCGCTCGACGTCGGCTGCGGTGAAGGTGCCGACGCCGCATGGCTCGCATCCCGCGGGTGGGACGTTCTCGGCGTCGACGTGTCGGAGGTGGCGCTGGGCCGGGCCCGGGCGCATGCAGAGACGCTCGACCCAGCGGTCTCGGCACGACTCGACTGGCGTCAGGTGGATCTGCTGGCGTCACCCGAACTCCCACGGGACCTCGATCTCGTCTCCGTCCAGTTCCTGCACCTGCGCGAACCGGAGCGCTCCCGCGTGATCCGCGAGCTGGCTGCACTGGTCGGTGTCGGGGGAAGCCTCCTGATCGTCGCCCACGACCCGTCGGACCTCCACTCCGGCGTGGGGCGGCCGCACCAGGCGGATCTCTTCTCCACCCCGGAGGACATGGCGGCGCTGCTCGACGACGCCTGGGACGTCCGCGCCTGCGAATCCCGCCCGCGGGTCGAGCGGACCTCGGACGGTCGCGACGTGACGATCAGCGACGCCGTGGTGCACGCGGTGCGCATCCGCTGACGCGCGCAAGGTCGCGGGTGGGAGCGGGCGCAGCGTGCGCTCCCACCCGACGCGTCGATAGCCTCGACTGATGCAGTGGATCACGGAGCAGTACGTCAATTTCGCCACCGTCATCGATGATGCGACACTCGCGCAGAACCGGATGAGCAGCTCCATGCCGTTCGTCTACCCGCACTTCGCCTCGATGCCCGACGCCCACCTGGGTCTGGGGTGCGCCGTCGGGTCCGTCCTGCCCACCCTCGGCGCGATCATCCCTGCGGCGGTCGGGGTCGATATCGGCTGCGGCATGGTCGCCGTGCGCACGGGGCACACCGCAGCCGACGTGGCACGCCTGGACCGCCGACTGCTGCGGGAGGCCATCGAACATGCAGTGCCTCTCTCGGCCGGCAACAACAACAAGCGGGTGGGCGCCTCCGCGCAACCCCGGATCGACGCCCTCGAACAGGACGCCGAATCTGCCGGTTTCGACCCTGCGCACTACGTGAAGCAGTGGCGGCTGCAGCTCGGGACGCTCGGCTCGGGCAACCACTTCATCGAGGTGTCCCTCGACGAGGACGACAGGGTCTGGCTGTTCCTGCATTCCGGGTCGCGAGGCATCGGGAACCGGATCGCCCAACGGCACATCCGCGCAGCCCGGGACTACTGCGCCCGGCGCTCCATCGACCTTCCCCACCAGGACCTCGCCTTCCTCGAGGAGGGAACAGCCGAGTTCGACCGCTACATCAGTGAGCTCCTGTGGGCACAGAAGTTCGCCCTGCTCAACCGCGAGGAGATGATGGACCGCGTGGTGCGGCAGTTCGCGGACTGGGTGGGCGAGCCTGCGCAGGAACGCGAACGCATCAACTGCCACCACAACTACACGCAACGCGAGACGCACTACGGGAAGGACGTCTGGCTCTCCCGCAAGGGCGCCATCGCCGCCGACCCGGGCCGGCCCGGACTCATCCCCGGTTCCATGGGCACCCGCTCCTATGTGGTCACGGGCCGGGGTAACCGGGAGTCCCTGAACTCGGCGCCGCACGGAGCCGGCCGCGAGTACTCCCGCACCAGGGCCCGCAAAACGTTCACCCAGGACCAGCTCCGGGCAGCGATGCGCGGCATCGAGTTCAGGGACACGCCGGCGTTCCTCGACGAGATCCCCGCCGCCTACAAGGACATCGACGTGGTCATGCAGGATGCCCGGGACCTCGTGGACGTGCGGCACACGCTGCGGCAGATCATCAACGTCAAGGGCGACTGAGGGGCGGGGAACACAGGGAAGGCCCCGGAGCCGAAGCTCCGGGGCCTTCCCTGTGTTCTTCCTGTAGCGGTGGTGGGACTCGATCCCACGACCTCACGATTATGAGTCGTGCGCTCTAACCAGCTGAGCTACACCGCCCTAAATGAGTCTGCCCGCACCGATCGGATGATCGTCACGGGCCCCCTCATTTGCGAGCCCCCCACCGGAATCGATCCGGTGACCTCGTTCTTACCAAGAACGCGCTCTACCACTGAGCTAGGGGGGCAACAGCAAGAAACTTTACCAGTTACCGACCGCTGGTGCGAAATCGACAGCCGCCCTGCTGGGCGGACCCCGGATCCCGCGTCGGGGGCGGGTAGGGGGCGGGGTTGGCGGGGGGGGGTAGCTAGGTTCTCCCCCCTCTCTGACCTTGTGGCGGGGGGGTCCCCACCTCTTTACGCA